>CALWDO010000004.1 GCA_944376715.1 uncultured Lachnoclostridium sp.
GATGAATGGTTATAGAGTAGAAGAAGTAGATGACTTCCTAGATGAATTAAAAGTAGATTATAGTAAAAAGTATAAAAACGGCCGCTTTCATCCGGAGCATGTTCTTTCATCCAGTGGTCTACCCGTTCCCTGTCGCCCCGCAGCAGATCATAGTAGACCCGGTGCGCCAGAAAATTTTCATAGTATAAGCCGTCTTCTTTCTCTTCATCCATCTGCCGGAGAAGGAATACATCGGCGCTCTCTGCCTGATTTCTGGCAGTCAGAAGATCTGCCAGCAGTACGCCGCACATATGCATCAGACGCTCATTTCCTCCCATCCGGGACTCCGACATGCTTTTGGATAGTTCATTCAGCGAACGGTCAAGCTGGTTATATTCATAGTATAGCTCTGCCAAAAGATAGCCGATCAGTCCGTTCGCCCGTTTTCCAAACAGTTTTTCCAGTTCTTTTTTGGGTTCTTCCTCTTTTTCCTGAAACAATACCCGGCCTGTAGCAAGTAATTCACAGTAATCCTTGTCCCCGTGCAGAATGGATACCTGATTGGGCATAAAATCCTCTATCCAGGAGCATCCCGCCTCCATCCAGTATTCCCGCACCTTTTTCATATTTAGGAAAAAACTGTCGCTGTCTACCGGCCCCGGACGGCATATCTTCAGATAAATCCAGCATTTTTGAAGTTCTTTTAAATACCTGCCATCCTCGTACTCTCCCATCTGATCCGTCAGATACTGTTCGTATTTCTCCGCCGCATCCAGATTATCCAATATTGCCTCCAACATGGCTCCTGCACAGATCAGCCTGGGATATTGCCGGATATAGGCCGGAGAAATTTTCAGAAAATAATCTTCCAACAGAACAAAATCTGTATAAGAAGCATGGTGTTCCAGAAAGCGATTCAGGAGATCTGCCATCTGTTCTTCATCCTTTAACAAAGAAGCAAATCTGAGCGCGGCCAGTTCATCCTTCTTTTCTTTAAAATAAGTCATAGCTCTCCGATAGAGATCCAGATGCTCCTCCAAATCCAGATATTTCGTAATAATCCGATTCAAAAAGGTTCCAAACAAAGGAGAAAAACGATAGCAGTCCTTTCCGCAGGGTTCTATCACGCTTCCGCATTCCAGCAGATACTGGAGCAGCTGCTCAGCTTCAGAATGTGTAATCTTCAGCATATATTCCAGCAGTTCCGGCGTCAGCACTTCAAAACAGGACAATTCCAAAAGTCCTTCCTGAACTCCCAGAGGGAAAGCCCGGAAACGGGTTACATCCAGATAGCTAAATGTATCTTCCAGACACTGTTCCAGAACCGCTCTGGTATAACCTCTGTGGGAATTGCGCAGCGGATTTTCAAGCATATAAATACATAATGGTCTATTGTCCAAATCTTTTTCTATCTTTAAAAGCGTCTCCTCGTCCAGCGGAAGTCCTTTCTTCCGGAAATATTCGCCTACTTCCCCCCTGGACGGCCTCAATTCCCGGACCCCATAGGTAATCAGACTGCGGGAGGCCACGTGAATCAGCATGTCCTCCGGAACCGGAAGCTCGGAAGAAAAAAGGAAACGATCCTCTGTATTCCTCTCCTCCAATAATTTCCATATGTCCGCATTTATGCTCCGCCGCCGGAACTCTTCCAGCCGCGGAATAATAATCAGTCTTCCCCTTCTGCATGTATTTCGCGAAGACCGGCAAAGTTCTTCATCTTTCTCTTCTTCCAGCCAGTAAACCTGGTAATCCTTTACATGTGCACGATAATCCTGCAGGAACGTGTACTTTCCCCATCCGGACGGCGCCTGCAGATAGATAATATCATACCTTTTCAGGTCACGGTCCAGTTGTTCCATCAGCCTGCGATTTTCAATATGTATCTCTTCCCGCATCTCTCCTGCCATGTCCCCCGCTCCCCTGCTGTCGTGAATTTAAACTGTTTACAGAATATCAGTTCGGGAATTTCAAGACAAGCGATGTTGCCCAAGCGGCTCACAATGTTTCCCAAATGGTAAAGTAAACTGCCAAACCATCTCTGATTCTCATTATCTCTGCTTTCTGCCGGTATACTCCTCCGTCATCCTGCCGCTGCATGTAATATCGTGTCAATATTATATCGAAAAGCATAAAGAAATACTATTACCCGTTTCGCCCTCCAAAATGGATGATGCCTGCGGAGTCCCCGCAGGCATCGCCACTATTGCAGCATATATTTTTTCAGTTCTTTCCGTTTCTCCACATTTAGTTTTTTCATCGCCTCAGAGATATGACTTTTCACCGTATTCACTGAAATATTCAGATGTTCGGCAATTTCTTGATTGGTCCAGTTCCGGGCTGCCAGCATCGCTATGGCAAATTCCGTGGTAGTCAGGTCATCAGCGACATCATGTCCCGTAAGAGGATTATGAACTCTACGCCATCCGGAAGAGAAACGGTAGGTAATATCAATAATCCTTTTAAAATCTTCCGGCCATTCCGGTTTGATAACCGCCTCCAGCATTGCTCCCAAAAGGCCGTGATGCTCTCCGAACCCCTCGATAAGATCATCGGGACGGGCCAGCTCCCATGCGGAGAGCAGATGCGCTTTCGCCCTTTCCATCTGTTTCAGGCTCATATAATCCATCACCGCCACCAAATGCAGATAAATGCAGGGAATCGGATAGTCTGCCGCCCCCATGGCAAGAGCGGCCTCTACGATTCCGGCGCTGTGGCTGTATTCCTCTTTCAGATAGAGATAATGCGCCTGCACATACAGCGCAAATGCCCTGAGGCCGTAAGGCAGCGCAGGAAGAAAACGCTCTATCTCCGGCAGTTCCTCAGGCAGAGGCAGATGAAGCAGCACCGCTCCGGCAGCCGTAACAAAGGCTGCAGCCGCGCGAAACTGAGGCGCCTTTCTTCCCGCAGCGACAAGAGATGTATTTAATTCTTCCAGCGCAAGCTGCGCCTGCCGGATCTGCCCTAAAGAAAGATTCGCATAAGCGCAGATGAGGCAGGCAGACAGCCGTGCTCCCATATCCTGACTGGTAAGGTAAGCTTTTGCCTCTTCCGCTGCTTCTTTCGCTTGTCCGCTGAAGTAATGGTATTCTGCCAGCGCAATGTCCCTCCGGGGGCCCGGGTCCATTCTCTCCACAGTTTGCCGGCAGCATCCCGGAACAAACGCCGTGTTCATCAATGGCATAAGATTAACATCATTCCACAGTCCGCCGGAAGGATCAATAGTTCCTGTCTCTGTCTGAAGCCGTACTTTCCGTGGATCTCCCGGTTTTTCCGCTCCTGCGGGAATAGCCCAGGATCTTCCGATCCGCTGCGCGCCCAATATACGTCCATCAGAACAATATTGATTCACTCTTCGTTCCGATACATTCCACTTTTCTGCTGCTTCCCGGATGGATATATATTCTTCCATTCCACCACCGCCTTCCAATTTTTACTTTCGTCCACGCATATTTTTCCGTTAGTATTATATACGAAATCCTCCGGAGTTTCAATTTTCATGCGCCGCAGCTCCCGGCAGCAAAATGATCCGCCACTTGATTGAATCCGCTAATTAATGTATGATATCAAAGAAGATGAGGCGGAAAATGCGCCCCGTCAAGGAGGCATCTATGAATATTGCGGTCATTGACGACAATCTGGAGGAACGTTTTTTTCTCCGCGGTCTGTTAGAGCAGGCTGCCAGAAAATCTGATCTTTTAATCAGTATAAATGAATACAGCAGCGCAGACACATTTTTAAAAAGTTTTGAACCTGAACTTTTTGATCTTTGTTTCATGGATATTTTTATGAGCGGAACAAGCGGCATGGAAGCAGTACGTCTTCTTCGTGAAACAGACAAAGACTGCTTTGTCGTATTTCTCACTAACAGCCCGGACTATGTCTATGAAGGCTATGAAGTCAACGCTTTCCGGTATCTGCTTAAACCCGTCAAAGAAGAGGTGGTACAGCAGATATTAAAACTGTGCACGGAGCAGACTGACCGGATCAGGAAAAGGCTGACTGTTTCCATCAACAAAAAAAATCTGGAAATTCCTTACGGGAAAATCCTCTATGTCATGTCTGCAGGAAAATCTGTAGAACTTCATCTGGAAAATGAGATCCTGAGTCTTTCCGCAAGACACACCTTTTCGCGGACCGTAGCTCCGCTGCTCACAGATTCCCGTTTTCTGACCTGCGGGCGGGGAATCGTAGTAAATCTTCATCATGTGAAAGAACTGCTGAAAGATTCTTTTTTGATGCAGAACGGAGATCGGCTTCCTGTCAGCCGAAGACTTTATGCATCTGTCAACGATACCTATATGGACTATCAATTTGATCATTTGTCATAGAAAAGGATGTGCAAAATGAAGGCTGAGAAAAAATTGTTTTTGATTATCCTTCTGATATTTTCAGTTTTATGGGCATCAGATTCTGCACAGGCACTTGCTGCGGAAACAGCGGCAGAAGATCCGGACACAGCATCCTGTACCGCGGAGCATTACATAACCGGTATTCTCAACGAAACAGCGCTTCAGTCCTGGCGCGAGGAAAACTATGATACAACTCAGGCTGATTTGATTCTGGATAATCTGTCCAGCGTATTGTCTACTATAGTAAGAGGGTATGTAGATCATACGGACACCAAAATACCTCTTGATATTTCTCTGGACAGCCATGGCGCAGATTTTTCAGTGGCTGGAAACTATACGGTTACTGTTACAATCCTGGCTCCTGAAAACTACTGTTTCGCAGAAGGTGTTCTGCGGGAATTTACGATTCCGGTTCAGATCAACGACGTTTCCCAGCCGGTCATAATTACCTCTCTTCTTAATCAGCAGATAGTTGACAGACAATATTTGGTTCCCACAGACGGAGCGGCAGAATGGGAAGACAGCTTCAATATTTTAAAGCAATATTTAAGCAGCCGTCTCTGCGGATATGATTCGAACGGGACCGAAGCCCGCCTGGAACTGGTCTCCTTTGATACCAGCGCCCTTGATTTATCTGTACCCGGCGACTACATCATCACCGCAGAATTGAAAGCATCGGAATCAAATCCTTTTCCTGTTATTTTGTCGGAAGATCTGCAGACATTGAAAATTCGTGTTAAAGTCAGCCGTCCCGCAGATTTTGAGCTTGCGATTCGAAGTATTTTCCCGGATTCTGTACAGTTTTCCTATCTGGCAGATTATTATCCCCAGGTACAGGTTTACTATCTGGAAAGCGATGAAGCTCTCTCGGAAGACGACCTTTCCTTCTCCGCTTTTCAGCCGTATCCGGATGAGGGAGCTGTTTTCACGTCCAACGGATTGTTTTTTATATCCCGGGAAACATTGGTATTAAATCGCAACTATTACTTTTG
This sequence comes from uncultured Lachnoclostridium sp., assembly GCA_944376715.1. GTDB lineage: Bacteria > Bacillota > Clostridia > Lachnospirales > Lachnospiraceae > Hominiventricola. Next base: position 5,321 of record CALWDO010000004.1, read on the forward strand.
TCTGTACGACGGCATTCAGCATTCTGTTATTGTCCATGTGATCAACGATGGCACTTCCGTTTCTTACGCCTATACAGGCGGGGACCGGGACGGCGGAGACACAGACGGCAACCGTCCTTCGAACCCTCCGGAGGAAGAACTGCCTCCTTCGGATCCGTCCGAAGAACCTTCCGAACCTTCTGGATCCACCGAATCTTCCGCCTCCGAGCCTGATACTGATCCGGGAAAGAACAGCGGAAAGGGATCTGGATCCGGCGATCATGACAATGCCGTCAGCAATGGCAATAACGGATCCTCCGAAACTCCCGGCGGCAGCCCGGACTCCGTATCTTACTCCGAATCCGACATCCATTCCGCAGTCGGCGCCGGTTCTTCCGAAAAAGCAGACGGCGATGCGGACTCCGATAACGGGGAAGGTTTTACAGTATCTCAGATTCAGAGACTGCTGGAAAGCGGTTCCGGCAGTCTGCGTATTTCCGAAGATGGACTTCTGGTCATTTTCCCGGACAATATTCTGTCCGAATTGTCACTGGAAGACTCTGATCTGCTGAATGTCAGGCTGCAGTGGATCAGCGACACTTCTTTTGATTTACAGCTTCTGATTAACGGCAGTTCCATCGATCACATTCCTGCCGTCACTCTGATGGTGCCTTATCAGCCATCAGCAGCGGAATCATCCGCGGATCTGCTCAATGAATCCGGCGAAACAGTCTCAAAAGGCGTCTGCGATCCCGAAACCGGCATATGGACTTTCCAGATCAGAGAAACCGGGACTTTCACAATTCAGGAACAGTCTGCAGCTTTGCCTCCTGAAACAGTAACAAAGTCAACCGGCACGGATTCATCCGGACTTTCTCAGGAGTCTGCGGACATATCATTTCCAACGGATATATTCCTGGCAGTCTCTGCTTCCGCGCTGCTTCTGACCGGAAGTATCTGTCTGCGTCTGCTGAAATACAGGAAGGGGAGGAAGTCATGATGGTACATAGAGGAATCCGTCTCGTTTTTGGGGTTATTCTGAGCTTCCTGCTGTCATCGGCAGTCTGTATTACGCTGTATTTCCTCAACAATAAATATACAGACCCGGCCCCGCAGGCGGAAAACGGATATCTGGATCTGACGCAGGAAACGGAGGAAACATATCCTCTGCGTTTTCTGCGCGATGGATGGGCATTCTATCCGGATACGCTGTTGGGACCGGAAGATTTTAACGACGGCGCGCCGGAAGAATATATGGTTTATACCAGCATCGGAGATTTTACCCGTTTTGACCGTATGGGCACCCGGGAAACCCCTTTTGGATGCGGTACCTGGGTGCTGGATCTCTGGCTTCCGGAAACTGGAGACTACGCCCTGGAGCTTCCTGAAATCTTCAGCGCGTACCGGTTTTACGTCAATGACCGTCTGGTTCTGCAGACCGGCGATCCTGATCCCGAAACCTACACGCCCAAGACCCAGATCCGTACTGTTCATTTGAATGATTCCGGACATGTGCGTCTGATCCTGGCTGTCAGCAATTATACTCATTTTTACAGCGGCATGGTATACCCTCCGGCATTCGGCACATTACAGGCTGTCTTTCATTACCGGATCATGCAATCCCTGTCCGCAGCTTCCTGGGATATTTTCATCCTGATTCTTTTTGGTCTGATGCTTGGCGCGGCGTTTCGAATGCATCATACAAACGCGTTGCTTTTCGCGGCTTTATGTCTTGCCGCGGCGGGATATACCTCCTATCCGCTGATTCATCTTTTTAAACTGTCCATATTTCCCTGGTACGGGCTGGAAATTTTCTGCGGCTATTTGCTGATATTTCTTGCCGTAACGATCCAAAACCGTATCTGTATGCCGCCCCGCGTCTGTATCTGTGTCAGCCAGACAGTTTCTCTTGCATTCAGTCTCCTTGCGCTTGCATACGGCATGCTTTCACCCGTTTTGACTGTCTCTGTCATGCAGACATTTTCCTGGTTTTCGGCGGCAGTTAAACTCCTGGCGACAGCCTATCTCTTAGCTGCTTCTTTCTGGGGAATTTTTCAACGGCATCCGGAGAGCCGGATCCTTCTGTATGGGAACACCGCATACAGCGCCTTTTTCCTATGGGATCGTCTGCTGCCTGTCTACGAGCCTGTTTACGGGGGATGGTTTCCTGAACTGGGAATACAGATTCTGGTTGTATTCATCTTCTGTGCGCTGGCGGCGGATATTCTTCGGGCCTACTCTTTTCACCAGTCCTTTGCCGAATCGTACCGTCAGCTTTCCCGGCAGCTTGCCATTCAGAAAGTTCATTATCAGGAGCTGACCAGCCAGATTGAAGAGACGGTCCGTATCCGGCACGATCAGCGTCATCACCTGACTGTCATATCCACACTTCTGGAGGAGGGCAGGCTTTCTCAGGCGCAAAAGTATCTGTCAGAATATCAGTCCCGGCTGCATTTTAAAGAACGCACGGTTTTATGCCGCTGTCTGATGGTAGACGCCATCCTGCAGTATTATAAAAAGCTCTGTGAGCAAAATCATATTCATTTTACAGTTCAGGCTGAACTCCCCCCGGAACTTCCTTTTTCCGACACCGATCTGACTATTTTATTCGGCAATCTGGTGGAAAATGCATATGAAGCCTGTCTCTCTTCTGATTCTGCGGCTCCGTCCATACATCTGAAGACCGCATATGAACATCAGAAATTTTACCTGCGTGTGGAAAATACTTTTTCCAACAAAATCCATACAGTCAATGGGAAATACCTGTCCGGAAAGCACGATGGAACAGGCATCGGTACAGAATCCGTCCGGGCAGTAGTAAAGCGTCTGGACGGACAAATCCGATTCCAGACGCTTTCCGATCATTTTCAGGTATCCGTGATCCTGCCCGCAGAACAGAAGATCCTTTAAAATCTTTTGATTTTCCTTGACGTGGTTTTTTCGAACTCTGTCTCCCTCACCTTCAGGCTGTATACTTTCTTGTACGCCGGTGCGCCCTGATTGTACTCATCAATCACCTGCTGCAGGGCGGCGGACACATCTTTGATGCGTTTCTTTTTTATGTAATCATAATCCGGATAGATTTCTGCTTCAATTACGCCGTCTTTTTCACGTACCAGAATTTCCTGTACCAGGCGGTGTTCGCCAATTTTGTTTTCCAGTTCCTCAGGCGACACATTTTCTCCGTTTTTGGTAATGATCAGATTTTTCTTACGGCCGGTAAGATAGACAAATCCATCCTCATCCGCATACCCCAGATCTCCGGTCTTGAGCCAGCCATCTTCCAGGGTCTGGGCTGTCTCCTCCGGCATTTTATAATATCCCATCATGACGCTGCTGCCGCGCACCCAGAGCTCTTCGTCCACCGTTTTTGCCTCACAGTTGGGAAGCAGCTGACCTACAGATTCTTTACGAATGTTCCAGCTTACGGTAGTGCTGATCACAGGGGAGCATTCTGTCATACCGTACCCCTGAAGGATCGTGATTCCATACCGGTCAAACAAATCAATCATGGCCGGCGGCAGATAGGCTCCGCCGCTGCAGATAGTATGAAACTGTTTGCCGAACACCTGCCACTTTACCAGCTTTGGCGGCAGTCCTGATACTTCTTCCAGCTTCTTCGCCATGGTCTCGATCATCAATGGCACCATCAGGATCATATTAGGCTGAAACAGCTTGATATTCTTCACCACGCGAAGCAGAGAATCGTTAATACAGATTACCGATCCCAGAGAAATTCCCTTCAGAATATCCATGCTCAGGCAATAGGCATGATGAATGGGAAGAACCGAAAGGATCACCGTCCTCGGCGGGATCTTCATATCCAGACAGGTGGCATTTTCTGCAAGATTCCGCTGTGTAAGCATGACCCCCTTACTCTTTCCCGTGGTTCCCGATGTAAACATGATGGTACAGAGACTGTCCGGCTCCGGTTCGTACCCGAAAACCCCTTCATGTTCCCGCAGAAGCTGCCGGAAAGACAAAGTTTCCTCATCGCTTTCTTCTTTCTGCATGGAGATTAAATACCGCAGTTTCGGGCACCGGCTTTTTACAATCTCCATCAGATCCTTTCGCAGTTCATCCGCTACCAGTACCGTGGCATCCGCCCGGTCTATCAGTTCACAGAGATCTTCAGCAGGAAGAGATACATCCAGCGGCACCGCCACGCTTCCGCTGTTTACCGTTCCAAAATAGGTGACGAGCCACGGATAAGAAGTCGCTCCTGTCACCGCTATATGGCTGCCTCTTTCTCCCAGCGCCTCCAGCGCGCAGGAAAAACTTTCGCTGTCCTGCTTCAGCTGACTGTAGGTTTTTGTCTCAATGATATTTTTCTTTATCTTATACCGGATCGCGTCTTCCGGCCCATAGACTTTCTCTGTATTTACAAGAATCTCCCGAATCGTTGAACAAAGCATGCGCTCTCTCCTTTACTCCTCTGCTTTTAATTTTTCCAGATAATCCGCCGCTTCCTGCACCGTACGGATATCCGCAGCCTCATGTTCATCGATTTCCACATCAAATTCGTCTTCCAGTTCTCCAAGCATGCTCATAAAATCAAAGGAAGTAAATCCCAGATCTTCCATAAAACGGGAATCCGGACGGACATTCTCAGGTTCCACCTCCACATAATTGCAGATTATATTCACCAACTGATCAAACATTTTTTCTTCCTCCCTATACCAGTTTAATAATCTCTCCGATGCTCAGATCCGGGTTTTCTACGCCCTTGAACATGATCCTGCACAGATAATAATAAAGATATTCCAGTTTCTCTCTGGAAACGGCTTTCACCTGATGTTCAAAATTAAAATCCAGACCGTTGTCTTCCGGACGGTGCATCACAGTCAGATACATGGCCTGAGTCGTGGCGCCGTTGGGATACCATTTCGTTTTATACTGAATATCCCCCAGCTGATCCAGCCCTTTTTCTTTCAGCGTCAAAGGCTGGTAGGTCAGAGACATGGGTTCATAGGTCTGTCCCTGAGGATTGGGATACAGCCTGCTGCGATACGCAAAATATGCCACCGGATCATAGTTTGCATGACGAAAATATTCGTTCTGCAGATCACGGATTTCATAGATTCCATCCAGAAAAGTATGATCCGGAGATATAATCGTGCGGAACGGGAAGGAATGAATCCTGGTTCCTCCGGACTTTTTCTCCTTGACCGTCGCTCTTCTGGCAATGGCTGTATTGATGGACACATCATCATTGCCGTTCATCTTCTGGAAATAAGTACGCAGACCCATGAGCAGCAGCGTGGCCAATGACACATGATACTTCTCACAGAAATCCATCAGCCGTTTTGTAGGCTCTGCCTCCAGATGAAAAATATCCAGAGCAGAATCCACAGAGTCAGATACATTGATGGCTGCACGGGCATCCGGATTCCCGCTTCTTTTTCTCTCGGCCTCCAGAAGCTCCGGCCCGTCGATACCGTTATAAATCGGTTCAGAAGACTCTATCAGTCTCTGGAAATATGCCGCGTCTCTCGCCTGGGCTTTACTGCCCGCCTCATACGCCAGATCTTTCTCCACCTGCTCTATGTAAGATGCCATATCCTTCGGATAAGGTACGCCTTCATATTTTGCGTTGCAATAAAGCTCGATAATATCTTTCAAAAAGCAGATCAAAGACTGAGCATCCATGGTCATATGATCCACCAGCAGGTATACCCCCTGGTAACCGTCCGGCGTCTTGATCATCACGACACGGTTCATCGGAGAATCATCACGTTTGAAAGGCACTCTGGTCCACGCCTTCATCGTCTCCTCTGCTTCTTCCATAGTCTTCCCCGTAAAATCTACATATTCAATGTCCCTCTCTTCTTTATCCACTACGTACTGATAATACGTTCCTTCTTTGTCGTGGGCAAAACGAAGTCTCATGGAATCGCAGCGCTCATAGGCCTTGTAAATCGCCTGTTTAAGTTCCCCAAAATCCAGATCTACGCCAATAGTCAGGCTGGTTCCAATATTCAGCACCTCTTTTTTCGGGCAGAAATTCTGATAGAAAAAGTGAAATTTCTGTGCGGCAGTCAGAGGATATACCGGATATCCTTTTCTTTTTTTCATCATTTTATGATACCTCCGATAAATTCGTCCAGAGCATGTTCATATGTCTCCGGAGCTTTATAGTAACTTTCTGCATGGGACGCACCCTCTACAATCAGTTTCTTTTTAGGCGAAGCACAGTTTTCATATATTTCATCACACATGCTGCACGGCACGAAACCATCCTCGCTGCCATGGATGAAAAGAATCGGCACTTTCGCTTTGCGCACCTCTCTGGCCGCGTTACAGTCATCCAATCCATATCCGGCTTTTCTGCGGTTTACAAAGCTGGCGATCTGGATCATCGGAAAAGCCGGAAGATGATACATCGAGTGAAGCACATGCGTAAACACTTCCTTAGGAGAAGTAAATCCACAGTCAGAAACAATTCCTTTCACCTGAGACGGCAGTTCCAGGCCGCTTGCCATCAGCACCGTGGCTCCCCCCATAGAAGTACCATGAAGCAAAAGCTCCACATTTTCCCCGCATTTGCGGATAATCCATTGAAGCCAGCCCATCAGATCATACCGGTCCAGGCATCCGAATCCCACGTACTCTCCCTCGCTTTGTCCATGAGCCCTGGCATCCGGCAAAAACATACCGTATCCACGCTTCAGATAATAATCTGACAGTCCGATATAATCGCTCATTCCCTGACTGGTATATCCATGCAGGCATACCACGATCTTTTTACTGTCTCCATTTGGAAAATAAGTAGCGTGAAGACGGAGACCATCCCTCGATCTGGACCATACCTCTTCATGGGGCTGCTCCATCATATACTCTTTACGTTCCTGCATCAGGCCTGCATACTTACTCCAGTCTGTTCCGGACATTTTGATTGTCCGATCCACACTTAACCGGTTACGTCTCATGGTTCTTCGATAAAAATATGCGGATCCTCCGGCTTCAGCGACTGTCAGAAGCCCCAGCAGCGCTGTAATACTTCTTATCAGTGTCTTCCTCATCTTCCCTGCCTTCTTTCTTTATTTTCTTTTACTGTCAATCAGTTCCTTGAAACGCAGAGCTTTGTCAATATTCCCTTCCACCTTCAGTTTCATCAGCCCTACTGCCGCAACCGGATCCAGTTTTCCTTCCGCTATCTTCATAAAAGTTTCAGCGCTTCCGGTAAACATGGCATCTCGGTCATAATACTCGTACGGTTCCACATAAAGTTTTCCGTCCTTTACTTCCACATAAAAAATCCCTGCGGCTTCCCCTGTAATGTTAAACTGGTATGCCAAATGTTCGTGGATGTCGCTCACATCCGCCTCCATAAATCTGCTCTTAATGTCTGCAAAAAAATCCGCGTATTTCATCTTTCTCTTCCTTTTTCTTTTTTTCGACCATCAGTCGATTTATTCGCACTGATACATTACCACTTTTTCGACCGCCGGTCAATTTGTTCGGCATATAAATTATCGTTTGTTTTCCCGATTTTTCCGGCAGTTTTCCCAGTTGTGCACCTCATTGTGCCATGTTATACTTAGGGATATCGCAGTAATGCGGCGGAGACTTACAGAAGAGGTGAACGACTTGCAAAACCAAACAAAACAGGACCAGATTCTGGATGCCCTCCAGACTCTTCTGGGGGATAAAAACATACAGAATATTTCCGTCAGTGAAATCGCTCAGACGGCCGGAATCGGGAAAGGAAGCATTTATTACTATTTTCCCTCCAAAGATTCCATCGTAGACGCGTTGGTAGAACGGAATTATGAAAAGCCGCTGGAAACAGCAAAAAATCTTGCAAAACAAACCAGCATTTCGCCTTTCACACGAATGGCCATGATCTTCCAGGCATGCAGAAACTCCTCAACTGAGTTTCGTGCCCAGGACGAGACCAAGACATCGGACGCAAAGGAAGACGCATTTATCCGCCAGAAATATATGAAACATCTGATCTCAGAAATGAAACCTGTACTGACCGAGATCATCCGTCAGGGTATTGAGCAGGGAGAAATCCATTTCGACTATCCCGCCGCGCTGGCCGAGATCGTACTGATCGTACTGACTGTTAAATTAGACAATTCACTGGTTCCATCTGATCCCGGGGAAATAGAAGAGACCATCCTCGGACTGATCTCTCTGTTGGAAAAAGGGACGGAAAACCCGGCGGGATCGCTGAATTTTCTGATGATGAAATGACGTATACAAAAACACCGGCTGTTTTTAAACGGCCGGTGTTTTTGTATCTTTTGCACTAATGGAGATAGCGAGACTCGAACTCGTGACCTCTTGAATGCCATTCAAGCGCTCTCCCAACTGAGCTATATCCCCGTATTTTTAAGAGTACCAGCCGCCAAGTGTTCTACGGGATAATCTCTGTGTGTGAACCTAGACACTGGCGATACGGCGTACCGCACTCCTCCCAGAACTGATACTTTTCGTATATTATACTACGCTCTCAGAGATGTTACAAGCATTTTTCAGCCCTGTTCCCGGATAAGTTCCCTTGAAACTTTCCCCGCACATTATTATAATAAGTACCGTATACAGAAAGGAGGAATGCGCCGTGCCGTCAGAACATGTTTATATCGCCATTGACCTGAAGTCTTTCTATGCTTCTGTGGAATGTATGGAGCGCGGGCTCAATCCTCTTACGACCAACCTGGTCGTGGCGGACGAAAGCCGGACCGAGAAGACGATCTGTCTGGCAGTGTCCCCGTCCCTGAAAGCTTACGGCATCTCCGGCCGGGCCCGGCTTTTTGAAGTGGTACAGAAAGTGAAGGAAGTCAATGCCAGACGCAGAGGGCAGGCGCCCGGAAGACGGTTCCTGGGCGAATCCTTTGACGACACCGCACTGAAGTCCGACCCTTCCCTGGCAGTATCCTATATCACAGCGCCTCCGCGCATGGCATATTATATCGAGTACAGCACCCGGATCTATAACGTCTATCTAAAATATATCGCCCCGGAAGACATGCATGTATACTCCATCGACGAGGTGATGATCGATGCCACCCAGTATCTGAAAACTTACGGACTCACCGCCAGGGAACTGGCGGTCAAAATAATCCGGGATGTTTTAGAGACCACAGGGATCACCGCCACCGCCGGGATCGGCACCAATCTGTATCTCTGCAAGATCGCCATGGACATCGTGGCAAAACATATCGCGCCTGACCGGTACGGCGTACGCATCGCGGAGCTGGACGAGATGAGTTACCGGCGCATGCTGTGGTCACACCGTCCTCTGACTGACTTCTGGAGGGTAGGCAGGGGATATGCCCGAAAACTGGAAGGATGCGGTCTCTATACCATGGGGGATATCGCCCGGTGTTCCCTGGGTTCTGATGCCGACTATTATAATGAAGAACTGCTCTACCGGCTTTTCGGTGTAAATGCGGAACTGCTGATCGACCATGCCTGGGGCTGGGAACCCTGTACCCTGGCCGATATCAAAGCCTATAAACCGGATACAAACAGCATCGTCTCCGGACAGGTGCTTCAGTGTCCTTACTCCTTTGATAAAGCCCGTCTGGTCCTCCGGGAGATGGTAGACTCTCTGGCTTTGAATCTGGTGGACAAAGGACTTGTCACCGACCAGCTGGTCCTGACGATCGGTTACGACATCGAAAACCTGTCGGATCCGAATATCCGGAACCAGTATCAGGGAGAAGTGACCGTAGACCGTTACGGACGCCGGATCCCCAAGCACGCCCACGGGACTGCCAATCTGGACTGCCATACTTCCTCTTCGATATTGATGACCGACGCGGCCACAGCCCTTTTTGACCGCATCGTAAACCGGAAACTGCTGGTCCGCAGGCTCAGCCTTTCCGCCAACCGCATCGTATCCGCTTCCTCTGTGTCTGTGGGAGAAACCTATGAACAGATGGACCTTTTCACGGATTATGAAGCCCTGCAAAAAGAAAGGGAAGAAAAAGAACGCATACTGGAACGGGAACAGAAGATGCAGAAAGCAGTGCTGGAGATCCAGAAAAAGTTCGGCAAAAACGCCATTTTAAAGGGCATCAATCTGGAAGAAGGCGCAACCGCCGTGGAGCGCAACCAGCAGATCGGCGGTCACAAGGCATAACTCAGGTCTTTAGAAAGGAGTATTCTATGCAGCAAAGGTCAAACGATTCCCATCTGTATGACGACATCATTCATCTTCCCCACCATGTATCTTCGGTTCATCCGCATATGTCCATGCGGGACCGGGCCGCGCAGTTCGCTCCGTTCTCGGCGCTGAACGGACACAGCGCGGCCATCCGCGAAACTGCCAGACTCACGGACCAGCGCGTGGAACTGGATGAAACGGAAGCGGATCTTCTCAATGAAAAGATCATGCTCCTGCAGGAACGGCTGGACGAAGAACCGGCTGCCGCTTTTACCTGGTTCGTTCCGGATATCCGTAAAGAAGGCGGTTCCTACAGGACTCTTTCCGGTCGGGTGAAGAAGATTCTGCCCTTTGAAAATACAGTAATCATGGCGAACGGTTTCCGGATTCCGCTGGATGAGATTATAGAGATTGAAATTTTAAAATAAGGAAACGCATATGTTAAATGAGATCAAAATCACAGACTTTGCCGCCCCGGAGCTGGACATCTACGCCCGTTTATCGGAACGGCAGCTTTTAAACCTGGAAGGAACGGCTGAAGGCCTCTTCATCGCGGAAAGTCCCCGGGTTATCGGACGGGCCCTGGACGCCGGATATGTTCCCGTATCAGCATTGATGGAGGAAAACGCTTCCGATCCCCAGACCATGGAGATTCTTTCCCGTCTTGATACGGCTCCTATCTATACCGCACCGTTTGAAGTATTGAAGCAGCTCACCGGATTTCCCCTGACCAGAGGAATGCTGTGCGCCATGCGCCGTATGCCCCTGCCGTCAGTAGAGGATGTCTGCAGAAACGCCAGAAGGATCGCGGTTCTGGAGCATGTGATGAACCCCACGAACGTGGGCGCCATTTTCCGGTCTGCTGCCGCTCTGCATATGGATGCGGTCCTTCTCACTCCCGACAGCAGTGATCCGCTGTACCGCAGAGCCGTCCGCGTGAGCATGGGGACGGTCTTCCAGATCCCCTGGACTTTCCTGGATCGCTCTCCTGCCTGGCCGGAGAAAGGCATCCGTCTACTGAAAGATCTGGACTTCCGGACCGCCGCTATGGCGCTGCGTTCCGAGACTGTCCGTATCGATGATCCGCGCCTTATGAAAGAGGAGAAACTTGCCGTTATCCTTGGCACCGAAGGCGACGGACTTAAAGACGCCACCATCGAAGGATGCGACTATACGATCTGTATCCCCATGGCTCACGGAGTCGATTCTCTGAACGTGGCAGCCGCCAGCGCCGTCGCTTTTTGGCAGCTGGGAAAAAAATACGATATTTAGGAGGAAATTCTCATGAACCATAAAGAATTGATCGATCTGGTGCACAGCACCAAAGACATTATCATGGATAAAGATATGGCGCACACGGTCACTGTAAAAGGCGCCGCGGATTATGTGACAAAAGTAGATTTTGCCGTACAGGAATACCTTCGCGGGGAACTGGCGCGGATATCCCCGGAGGTGCGGCTTCTGTCCGAAGAGCAGGAAAACCGGGATCTTACGCCCGACGGCTCCTACTGGATACTGGATCCTATCGACGGCACCACCAATCTGATCCATGACTATCAGATGAGCGCCGTGTCCCTGGGGCTCTATGAGAACAGGCATATGGTACAGGCAGTCGTCTACAATCCCTTTACCGAAGAAACCTTTCACGCTGTCCGCGGACAGGGGGCATGGCTGGACGGCACATCAATCAAAGTCTCCCACCGGGATGCCTTTGACACTTGTATCATCTCTTTCGGATCCAGTCCTTATGAAAAAGATAAAGCGGACATGCTCTTTCCCATATTCCATGACATTTTTATCCATACGGCGGATTTCCGGCGAAGCGCCTCCGCCGCTCTGGATCTTTGCTACGTGGCAGCCGGACGGCTGGACGGTTTTCTGGAATATAATCTGAAAGCCTGGGATTACGCGGCAGCTTCCCTGATTATCGAGGAAGCCGGGGGCAGGATCACGGACTGGAATGCCCGTCCGGTTTCCTGCCTTGCCAATTCCTGTATTCTGGCCGCTACGCCGGAGATTTACGAAGAACTGCGCTCTTTCCTTCCCCGTTGATTCCCGGGAAACGCTGTGGGCCAGTCTTCGATCTTTCCTTCTGTCAGCGCATGGAACATCCGGTCTTTCGCACCCGGATGCTCCGCGCAGATCCGGGCCAGCAGTTCTTTGGCATATGCCCTGCTGGTGGTCCCGTCCACCGGGCAGGGACTTTTCATAACAGGAATCTCATATTTTCTGCAAAAAGCACGTACCTGTCTTTCCTCCGTCAGCATCAGCGGGCGCAGGATCTGAAGGCCGGTATCCTCAAACCAGGTAACCGGAGGAAATGCGTAAAACCGCCCCTGAAAGATCAGAGACATAAGCATGGTTTCCACGAAATCATCTTTGTGATGCGCATAGGCGATCTTATTGCATCCCATATTCAGCGCTTCTTTTACCAGCGCCCCTTTTCTCATCTTGGCGCACAGGGAACAGGGATTGCTCTCTTTACGCTCCTTAAGCACGATCTGTCCGATCTGAGTGGAGACAATCTTAAACTCCACGCCCAGTTTCCCGGCAAATTCTTTTATGCCCTCAAAATTCGCCCCTTCCATTCCCAAATCCACGCAGACTGCACAGACAGAGAAAGGCTCGGGATAAAAAGAGGCCAGCCTTGACAACGCGTATAAAAGCGTCAGACTGTCTTTGCCTCCGGATACGCCCACCGCGATTTTATCGCCAGTCTGGATCATCCGGTATCTTTCTACGGCCTGGCGCACCAGGCTTAATAGTTTCTGTTCTGTCATATTACACTCCATTATCCTGCCCGTCAGGCAGACATGCAGCCGAAATAAGGCCGCCGCGGTTCCGCAGCAGCCTTATTTCACGCTTCGTATTTTACATTTCCAGATATTCCAGCACGGCTTCCAGCGTCTGCCGCCCTGTAATTTTCCGGAAAATTTTCTCCCCGTTCAGGATCAGTATGGCGGGGAATTCCGTCACACCGTATTTGTCTGCCAGTTCCGGTTCTTCCCCGGCATCTACCCGGCAGAATTTTACGTCGCAGGCTTCTTCCGCCGCCTGCTCCAGAATCGGGAGTTGTGCTTCACAGGCCTGACATCCTTCCTGATAAAATTCCAGCAGGACCGGACGCCCCGCGCCTGTCACTTCAGTCTGAAAATGGTCTCCGGTAATCTTTGGGATTTCCATTGGCATTCTCCTTTCTGAACCACACACAAAAAGCATGCCCGATTCTGCCGGAAATACGCAGGGAATATCCGCCACCGCGGCATCCGTTCAGTTTTCCTGTGTTTTTACTGTATATACGCGGATCACCGACGCAACTTCCCGGATCATGGACATCTGTTCAAAAATCACAAGCGCGTCGTTTAAATGACGGTTCTCTACCTGATCGGTTACCACCACCAGCTCCGCCACGCCGTTTACCGCAGGCTTCTGAAGTACCTGATGGATACTGACTCCGTTGTTTCCCAGCACGCCGGCCACACCTGCCAGGATACCTGTACGGTCTTCCACCACCAGTCTCAGGAAATATTTGTGTTTGGACTCCCCGGAATCACGGATCGGCAGATTCCGGTAACAGCCGCATCCCAGTCTTCCGCAGCATCCGTATACCAGATTGCGCGCCACCGCAATCACATCGCCCAGCACTGCGCTGGCGGTAGGAAATTCTCCTGCGCCTCTGCCCTGGAACATCACGTCGTCCACTGCGTCTCCATGGACAAATACAGCGTTAAACGAATCGTTTACATTGGCCAGCGGATGGCTGGCCGGAATCATCATAGGGAATACGCCCACCTCGATTCCGCCGCCTGTATTTCTCGCCACGCCGAGAAGTTTCAATGTATATCCGAATTCTTTCGCATACTGGATATCCTTTGCGGTAATCTTTGTGATCCCCTTCACTTCCACGTCGTCAAATTTTACGCGGGAGTGGAATGCGATGGAAGCCAGGATCGCCATTTTCCGGCCCGCGTCCAAACCTTCCACATCAGAAGTGGGATCTGCCTCCGCATATCCCAGTTCCTGCGCCTTTTTCAGCGCGTCCGCGAAGTCCATCCCTTCCCGGGTCATCTTCGTCAGGATATAGTTGGTCGTCCCGTTGACGATTCCCATGACCTCTGTGATCTCGTTTCCTTCCAGGCATTCTTTCAGAGGACGGATAATCGGGATGCCGCCTCCCACCGCCGCCTCAAACATCAGATCACAGTGATGCAGCTCCGCCAGATCCAGAAGCTCTCCGCCGTATTCCGCCATCAGGTCCTTATTGGCAGTCACCACATGTTTGCCTGCTTCCAGAGCCTGACGGATATAAGTACGGGCAGGTTCTATGCCTCCCATCAGTTCGATCACGATATCAATCTCCGGATCGTTCACGATACTCTCCCAGTCGTCGGTCAGGATTTCCTGAGGAACTCCTTCTCTCTTTTTAGCCAGGTTTTTTACCAGTATTTTTTTGATATCCAGATCTGCCTGATGAATCCTCTGCGGAAGTTCCTCTTTTCTCTTCCGGATCAGCTTGTAGACACCGCCGCCTACCGTTCCCAGCCCCAAGAGAGCCGCTCTGATCCGCATCCCATTCTTCTTTTCCAAACGTATCTTCCTCCTAAGTTTCTGTTTACAGAACCGTCCTTACCTGTTTCGGATTATATCCTGCTTTTTCTAACGCGCTGATGATCCGATCTTTGTGTTCGGTTCCGAAGGCCTCGATCGTCACCTTCAGCTCTACTGCCGCCAGACGGTTGGTGCTCACAAACTGGTTGTGATCCAGCCGGATTACATTGCCCTGCTCCTGGGCGATGATGGAAGCCACCTTCACCAGCTCGCCGGGCTTATCCGGAAGGCGCACCGATACAGTGAAGATCCGGTCTCTCTGGATCAGGCCCAGCTGTACCACCGAAGACATGGTAATGATGTCCATATTGCCTCCGCTTAAGATGCAGACTACTTTTTTATTTTTGGCATTCAGATGCTTCAGCGCCGCCACGCTGAGAAGGCCTGAATTCTCTACGATCATTTTATGATTTTCCACCATATCCAGGAATGCCACGACCAGCTCATCATCTTCTACGGAGATTACCCTGTCAATATTTTTCTGGATGTAGGGGAAAATCGTCTTTCCGGGCTCTCTCACCGCGGTACCGTCTGCGATGGTATTGCTGTGGGGCAGGCAGACCACTTCTCCTTTTGCCAGAGACTGCTCCATACAGTTGGCGCCCGCAGGCTCCACACCGATCACTTTAATCTTGGGATTCAGCATCTTAGCCAGGGTCGCCACACCGGCTGCCAGTCCGCCGCCTCCGATCGGTACCAGAATATAATCTACCAGAGGAAGCTCTTTGAAGATCTCCATGGAGATCGTTCCCTGGCCGGTAGCCACATCCAGATCGTCGAAAGGATGAATCATGGTATATCCGTGCTCTTTCGCCAGTTCATAAGCATGCGCGCACGCCTCGTCATAGTCGTTTCCATAGAGCACTACTTCAGCCCCGTATTCCTTGGTATGGTTTACCTTAAGCAGCGGCGTAACCGTCGGCATGACGATGACCGCTTTGCAGCCGTACTGTTTCGCTGCATAGGCCACGCCCTGGGCATGGTTGCCTGCCGAAGCCGTAATCAGGCCCTTTTTGCGCTCTTCATCCGTCAGAGTGCTGATCTTATAGTAAGCGCCGCGGATCTTGAATGCACCCGTTTTCTGCATGTTTTCCGGCTTCAGATACACTTTGCAGCCGGACTGGTCGCTGAAATACTGACTGTACATCAGATGGGTTTCTGTCGTTACCTGGCCCACCACTTCGCAGGCCTGTTCAAATTTTTCCAAAGTCATCATGTTTGTTCTCCCTTGCTGTACGGGCGGGTTTGCGGAACCGCCCTTCTTATGTTGAACCGTTTCCGCCATGGGCGTATACTTCCCTACACGTCGTCAGACAGAAACAGAGCGTTCACAAATGCGTCTGCGTCAAATTTCTGCAGATCGTCGATATGTTCTCCGACCCCGATATATTTCACCGGAACATTCAGTTCCGACTGGATCGCCACGGCGATGCCGCCTTTGGCGGTTCCGTCCAGCTTTGTAAGTATGATGCCGGTCAGATCCGCCGCTTCGCCGAACTGCCGCGCCTGTTCCAGAGCATTCTGCCCTGTGGTTCCGTCCAGTACTACCAGCGTTTCTCTGTAGGCCCCCGGATACTCCCGCTCAATGATGCGGTTGATCTTTTTCAGCTCTTCCATCAGATTTTTCTTATTATGAAGGCGTCCTGCCGTATCGATCAGAAGTACATCCGCCTTTCTGGCTTTCGCCGCGCAGATGGCATCGTAGACCACAGAAGCAGGATCCGCGCCCTCGCTTCCGCGGATCAGTTCCACGCCGGCACGGTTCGCCCACTCGGCCAGCTGCTCTCCTGCCGCCGCGCGGAAGGTGTCCGCCGCTCCCACGATCACTTTCCTGCCCTGGTCCTTCAGCTTTCCGGCCAGTTTCCCTACAGAAGTGGTCTTGCCTACGCCGTTGACGCCGATGACCAGCACCACGGAAGTCCTGTGTTCAAATTCATACGCCGTATCTCCCACCTGCATCTGTTCTTTGATGCTGTTGATCAGCAGCTGCTTGCACTCTTCCGGCTTCTTAATATGCTGTTCTTTTACCTTTTTCTTCAAATTCTCGATGATCGCCGTGGTAGCGTTGATCCCGATATCCGCCATAACCAGGATCTCTTCGATCTCATCATAAAAATCGTCGTCGATATCCGAAAATCCATTGAAAATCGCGTCCATACCGGATACGATGTTATTTCTCGTTTTCGTCAGGCCGTCTGCCAGACGTCTGAAAAACCCTTTCTTTTCTTCAGCCATAAAGGCACCTCCTATTTGTCCAGGTCATTTTCTATCAGGCTGACGGACACCAGAGTGGATACTCCTTTTTCCTGCATGGTGATTCCATACAGACGGTCAGCCGCATTCATCGTGCCACGCCGGTGCGTGATCACAATAAACTGTGTATGCTCGGTCAGTTTATGTAAGTATTTCGCGAAGCGCACCACATTGGAATCGTCCAGCGCCGCTTCTATCTCATCCAGGAGACAGAAAGGCGACGGCTTCAGATTCTGGATCGCAAACAGAAGGGCGATGGCGGTAAGCGCCTTTTCTCCTCCGGAGAGCTGCATCATATTCTGCAGTTTCTTTCCGGGCGGCTGAGAGATAATACGGATCCCTGACTCCAGCACGTCTTCTTCATCGATCAGCTCCAACGTGCCCCGTCCGCCTCCGAACAGTTCCTTGAACGCCTTGTCAAATTCTTTCTGGATCAGCTGGAACTGCTCCCGGAATTGTTTCTTCATGCCTCCGTCCAGTTCCTGGATCACATTTTTCAGCGCCGCTTCCGCCTCCTGCAGATCGTTCTTCTGACCGTTCATGAATGTGAAGCGTTCCGACACTTCCTTATAGTCGTCGATGGCGTTGACGTTCACATTGCCCAGCTCTTTGATCTCTTCTTTTACGGTACCGCAGTTTTTCTTCAATTCGGAAAGACTGGTATATCTGGCATCGCGAAGGGGCAGCGCCGCGTTATAGGTCAACTCATATTCTTCCCACATATGGTTCATGAGCGTCTCGGAATTTTCATCCAGTTTTTCTTTCTGGCTGCTTATCCGGAACAGTTCCTTGTCCAGATCGTTCATGCGGCCGGACAGTTCCTCTCTTTTACTGAAAAAGGATTTGTGAGAAGCCGTCTGCTCTTCTTTTTCTTTCTGGAGCTCTGCGGTCTTTTCTTCCAGGGCGCTGATGCGCTCATCGATCTCATTCATCCGTTCCTGGAGAGCCGCCGCGCCTTCTTCTCTGCTCTTCCTATCTTCTTCCGCCTGCTGTACATTCCTGGTCAGCTCCTCTTTCTCATGCAGGAGCTTCTCCAGTTCTCCTTCGATACGCTCCAGACCGGCCCTGTTGAACTCCGCTTTCTGAAGCAGGGACGCCGTATCCAGGTGATAAGTCTCTACCAGCTTCGACGCCTCGTCTTCCTTTGCCTGTTCCTCTTCCAGGCGTTTCTGATAGGTCTCCACTGCGAAAGTATGAGCTTTCTCCATGTCTTCAGAATCTTTCAGCTCTTTGCGGTTTGTTTCTTTCAGTTCACGGATCTCTCTGCTCTGGCGTTCCAGTTCCAGGCTTTCCTTCTGGAGCTGCTCCATCCCTGCTCCGGATGAGCGTTTCTGTTCTTCCAACTGCTCCATATTCATCCTGGCAGTATTTTCTTTCACCCGGATTTCCTGCAGCTGTGCCGCTCCCTGATCCAGGATGGAATAACATTTGCTTCTCTCGTTCTGAAGTTCCACCAGCTTTTTCCTGGCGTCTTCCAGTTCTCTTTTCAGGCGTTCCGCCTTCCCTTTCAGCTCTTCGATCTCGCGGTTCCGGCTTAAAAGGCTGCTGTTGCTGCGGAAGGATCCTCCGGTCATGGAACCTCCGGGATTCAGGGATTCTCCCTCCAGCGTCACAATACGCAGGCTGTAACGGTACTTCCGCTGCAAAGCCACAGCATGGTCGATGTGATCCACCACTACGGTTCTTCCCAGAAGCTGCGCCAGAATATTCTGGTAACGTTCCTCTGATCTGACCAGCGTATGTGCCAGGCCGACGACGCCATCTTCCTTCAGTGCCTGCGGCTGGCCAAAAGCAGGCGGATGCTTGACCGCTGTCAGCGGCAGGAATGTCACCCGTCCGTACCGGTTCTGCTTCAGGAACCGGATCAGCTGCTTAGCCGTCTCTTCGTCTTCGGTAACCACATTCTGGATACTTCCGCCCAGGGCCGTCTCCACAGCCGTCTCATACTTCTGATCGGTCTGGATCAGGTCCGCCACCACGCCGCAGATCCCCGGCACCTTATCTCTCTGTTCCATGACCCGGCGGATACTGCCGCCGTAACCGTCATATCTCTCTGCCAGATTCTGCAGAGATTCCAGTCTGGACGCCTCCCGGTGGTAGACTGTCTGACCGTCTTCCACCCGTTTCCGGCAGATCGTGATCTGCTGCTGCAATTCTGCGATCTGACCTTCGATACCGGCACGTTCTTCACTCTTTTCTTTCAGTTCCTGCTGAATGACACGGAGCTTCTCCCTCTCTTCCGACAGCAGTTCTTCCTGTCCTATCTCTTCGCTCTTCATCTTAATCAGCTTCTGATCCACTTCTGCCTTGCGGATCTGGATCTGTTCCGCCATGGCATCGTAACGCTGAATCTTTCCTTTGATGGAAGAACGCTGGTTCAGCACTGAAATAATCTCGTTTTTACTGTTCTCTATATTGGTCTGACAGTCGGACAGCCGCTGTTGGATGGCTTCCAGCGTGTCTTCTGCTTCTTTCTGTACCTTCTGAGCCTGTGAAAGCTGCAGATCCAGATCTTTCTTTTCTGAAAGGGTCCGTTCTTTTTCCTCCCGGCGTCCGGCAAGATCGGCCTCGATCCCTTTCATCCGCTCCCGAAAATGCTTCCCGCTGGACTGGGCAGATTTCATCTGTTCTTTCAGCACCGCAATCTGACCTTTTAACTGCTGTCTTTCCAAGCGGGCAGAGGAAGCCTCTTCTTTGGCGGAGTCGATCCTCCGCTCGACCCCCTCCAGCTCTTTTTCGATCCTGTCGTACTCCATCCGGGTATTTTCAAATGCCTGCGTGGTCTCTGCCAGATCATCCCCGGCAGCCGTCTTTGCCGCTTCCAGCTTCTGCATCTGCGCCCTGATATTCTCCATCTCCATCAGGAAAGCCTGGACTTCGTATTCCTTCAGGGTATCTCTTTTCTTCAGGTATTCTTTGGCTTTCTCCGCCTGCCGTTCCAGCGGGCCCAGCTGCTTTTCCAGTTCGCTTAAGATGTCGCTGACCCGCAGCAGATTCTGGTGCTCATCCTCCAGCTTTTTCTCCGCTGTTTTTTTTCTTTTTTTGAATTTAACAATGCCGGTCGCCTCGTCAAACAGTTCTCTGGACTCCTCCGGCTTAGTACTCAGGATCCGGTCGATCTGGCCCTGTCCGATCAGGGAATAGCCTTCTTTCCCTATACCCGTATCATAAAAGAGCTCCTGTACGTCCTTCAGTCTGCATACAGACCCATTTAAAAGATATTCACTTTCCCCTGACCGATATAACCTTCTGGCGACGGTTACTTCTTCATATGCCACCGAAAGCTGGTGATCCGCATTATCCAGCGTGATCGATACAAAAGCATAGCTCAGCGGCTTCCGGTTCTCTGTACCGGAAAATATAACGTCCTGCATGGTACCTCCGCGCAGCTGCTTTACACGCTGCTCTCCCAGCACCCATCTCACCGCGTCGGCCACATTGCTTTTTCCTGAACCATTTGGCCCCACAATGCCTGTGATTCCGTTATGGAACTCAAATACTATCTTGTTGGCAAAGGACTTGAATCCCTGCACTTCAATACTTTTTAAATACATGCACCTATTCCTGTTCTATCTGCCGTTTTCTGTCAGCGCGTTATAGGCTGCCGCCTGCTCCGCCGCTTTTTTGGTCCGCCCGCTGCCCTCGCCGATTACCTGATCGCCCAGCAGGGCCTGTACTACGAACAGTTTCCGGTGATCCGGCCCTTCTTCACGGATCAGCTCATAATGGAGCCGCTCCGCGTGACATGCCTGGATCCGCTCCTGGAGAATGGTCTTACTATCATAAAAGAGTTTTTTATTTTCCAGATCATTCAGTATGAATTTCAGAATAAATTCTTTTGCGCTAGTAAAACCACCGTCCAGATAAATAGCGCCGATCAGCGCTTCACACGCGTCCGAAGTGATAGACGGACGTTCTCTTCCTCCTCCGGCTTCCTCTCCCTTTCCCAGAAAAATATATTTACCCAGGCCGATCTCTTTCGCGCAGATCGCCAGACTCTGCTCGCACACCAGGCTGGCACGCGTCTTTGTCGCGTCCCCTTCCGGCATCTCAGGATACTTAATATATAAAAATTCGCTGGTCACCAGCTCCAGTACCGCGTCCCCCAGGAATTCCAGCCGTTCATTGGACAGAAGTTTTCCCATATGTCTCTCATTCACATAAGAGCTGTGACTCATGGCCTGTGTAAGAAGAGCCGGATTCCGGAACTGATATCCGATCTTCTCTTCCAGTTCTTTTAGAAGTGTATTCTCTTTCATTGGACTCTCCTTCTGTAATATGAAAGTACCCGCAGCAAGCTGCGGGTATCCATCTAGTTTATTGCATTTTTAATCTGCTCTACCGCATCCCCGACCGATACGATCTTCTCCGCATCTTCATTGGAAATCTCGATGTCAAACTCTTCTTCGATGCCCATAATAATCTGAAAAATATCCAGGGAATCTGCTCCCAGATCGTCCACAAACGTGGTGTCCATCGTGATCTCATCCGCGTCTACATTCAACACTTCCGCGATGATCTCTTTTAATTTTTCAAATTCCATGCCTTCATTCCTTCCTAACTTTCTTTTTCCCCGATCCCGGCTTTAATCTTTTCGTTAATCTGCTGATGTTTGAAAGTCACGCACTGAATGATGGAATTGCGGATCTCCAGCGCTTTGGAATTCCCATGGGTCTTAACTACCAGTCCCTTCAGACCCAGCAGCGGCGCTCCGCCGTGCTCGCTGGTATCGAACTGTTTTAAAGTCTTTTTCAGAGCCGGCTTCACCAGAAGCGCGCCGATCTTGCTCCTAAGGCTGCTCATCATGCCCTTCTTCACCATGGAAATCAGCGTGGCGCCCACGCCCTCATACAGTTTCAGAATGATATTGCCTGCGAAGGCTTCGCAGACAATCACATCCGCATACCCGGACGGGATATCACGTGCCTCGATGCTTCCTATAAAATTAATATCATCGCACGCCTTTAGCAGAGGAAATGTCTCTTTTACCAGGGCATTACCCTTTTCTTCTTCCGCTCCGATGTTGACAATCGCCACGCGCGGATTGGGGATGCCTACCACATGTTCCATATAAATGGATCCCATCTTGGCAAACTGCACCAGATGAGACGGTCTTGCGTCCACGTTGGCTCCACAGTCAATCAGAAGAGAAGCTCCCTTTTCCGTCGGCAGAAGCGGCGCCAGAGGCGGGCGTTCCACGCCCTTGATTCTTCCAACGATGAGCTGTCCGCCTACCAGCACGGCTCCTGTGCTTCCCGCGCCCACGAAGGCATCTGCCTCACCGTTTTTTACCATCTTCATAGCCACCACAATGGATGAATCCTTCTTCGTACGAATCGCCTGCACCGGCGGCTCCGCCATCTCGATGACTTCAGTGGCGTTCACCACCTCGATCCTTGAAGCGTCGTACTGATATTTCTGCAGCTCTGAACGTACTGCTTCCTCCTGGCCCACCAGAAATACTTTAATGTCATCCCTGCTGTTTACGGCGTCTACCGCGCCTTTCACGATCTCCAGCGGCGCATAGTCTCCACCCATGGCGTCCACTGCTACTCTGACCAGCTCCTGCATCCTTATTCCTCCTTGTTATCTATATCATAATACGAAAACCATTTCGTGAAGTCAATAGTTTTTCATTCAAAATATTTTCAAACGGCATATCCTTTCCGCCTTTTTTCTGGTATCATAGGGGTATGTATGACAAGGAGGATTTACTATGCGGATTCAAAGTAAAAAGGTGTGGATTGCAGACCAGTTCACCGAAGCCGTTATCGAGATTCAGGAGGGAAAAATCACCGGCATCTTTCCTTATGGAAGCAAGCCTGCAGATATGGATTATGGAAACCTGCGCATTGTTCCCGGATTTCTGGATATCCACTGCCACGGCGCTTATGAATTTGACACCAACGACGCTAACGAAGAAGGCCTGCGCCGCTGGGCAAAAAATATCGTTTCAGAAGGGGTAACCGGATTTCTTGCCACCACCATTACACAGAGTGAAGAAGTCCTGACTGCCGCCGTCGCCAACGTGGCAAAAGTTATGGAAGGCAAATATGACGGCGCGGAGATTCTCGGCATCCATTTTGAAGGGCCCTATCTGGATATGAAATATAAAGGCGCTCAGCCGGAACAGTACATTGTCAAACCCACCATTGAACAGTTCTGCCATTATCAGGAAGCGGCAAAAGGCCATATCCGCTATATCACCATGGCCACCGAGACAGACGAGGACTTTGCCCTGACCCATTATCTTACGGAGCATGGCGTCACAGTCAGCATCGGCCATTCTGCGGCCACCTATGAGCAGGCAGTCATGGCCTATGCCAACGGTGCCCGTTCCATGACTCATGTCTATAATGGCATGTCCCCGTTCAACCACCGCGCCAACGGACTGGTGGGCGCCGCTTACCGCATACGCACCATGTATGGTGAAATCATCTGCGACGGCTGTCATTCCACTCCGGCCGCCCTGAACAATTATTTTATGTGCAAAGGACCGGACTATGCTATCATGGTTTCCGACGCTCTGATGGCAAAAGGTACGCCTGTAGGCAGCCATTATCTCTTCGGCGGCAACGAGATCGAAATCTACCCGGATGGAAGCGCGCATCTTGTGGACTCCGGCAAACTGGCAGGTTCCACGCTGCGTCTGAACCAGGGGCTTCGCATCCTGGTGGAAGAAGCCATGGTACCGTTCAACTATGCCATCAATTCCTGTACGGTCAACCCTGCGCGGTGTATCGGTATCGCCGACCGGAAAGGTACGATCGGAGTCGGTATGGATGCAGATCTGGTGGTCCTGGAAAAAGACTACAATGTCCGCCAGACTTACTGCATGGGCAAACCACAACTGTAAACAAAAATCGGGAGCCTGCTTTCGCAGACTCCCGTCTTTTTACTCTTAGTCAACTGCAACGATCTCTTTCTTATTGTAAGAACCACAGGCCTTGCAGACTCTGTGAGACATCATAAGAGCACCGCATTTGCTGCATTTTACTAAATTCGGAGCGCTCATTTTCCAGTTCGCTCTTCTCTTATCTCTTCTTCCTTTGGAAGATTTATTTTTTGGACAAATAGACACAGGTTACACCTCCTCTATGCTTTTCTCAAAATTCACACTTGTTACATTATACACATCGCATGAGGGGATGTCAAGCACTTTCTTTTTATTTGATCAGTGCCAGGGTCTCCCTTGCAATCGCAAGCTCCTCGTTGGTCGGAATCAGCATAACCTTCACTTTAGAGTCCGGAGCGGAGATGACTCTTCTCTCACCGCGTACATTGTTTGCCTCATCGTCAATCTTCACGCCAAGATATGCAAGATAATTGCAGACATTCTTTCTTGTATTCTTGTCGTTCTCACCTACGCCCGCGGTAAATGCGATAGCGTCTACGCCATTCATGGCTGCGGTATAAGCGCCGATATATTTAGCAACTCTGTAAACAAACGCTTCCAGTGCCACTTCTGCCAGATGGTTTCCTTCGCCCGCTGCTTTTTCGATATCGCGGAAGTCGCTGGAAATGCCGCCGCTCATGCCAAGCACGCCGGATTTTTTATTCAGGATATTCAGAACTTCATTTACATCCTTGCCCTCTTTATTGCAGATGAACTGCACAACTGCCGGATCAATGTCGCCGCTTCTGGTTCCCATGATCAGACCTTCCAGAGGAGTCAGACCCATGGAAGTATCCACGCATTTTCCGCCGATGGAGGCAGATACACTGGCGCCGTTGCCCAGATGACATACGATCACTTTTGCATTCTCCGGATCCAGATTGCCGAATTTAATCGCTTCACCAGATACATACAGATGGCTCGTTCCATGGAAGCCGTAACGGCGGATGCCGTATTTTTCATAATATTCATGCGGGATCGCATACATATATGCCTTCTCCGGCATCTTCATACCGAAACCGGTATCCCATACCGCCACATTCGGAGTACCCGGCATAGCCTTCTCGCATGCTTCGATACCCATCAGGTTTGCAGGATTGTGCAGCGGTCCTAAGTCGAAGCACTCTCTGATCACGCGCTTTACATCTTCGTCCACAATAATGGAGTCGCTGTAAGTGGTACCGCCGTGCAGAACGCGGTGTCCTACTGCTGCGATCTCGCTGGTGTCCTTGATCACACCGTAAGTCGGATCCTGCAGAGCCTCCATTACCATCTCGATCGCCGTTACATGAGTCGGCATCTCTTTCTCTACCACATAATCTTCTTTGCCAGTTGCTTTGTGGGTCAGCTTGGAACCTTCGATTCCAATTCTCTCGCAAAGCCCTTTTGCAACAACGGACTCATTGTCCATGTCGATCAGCTGATATTTCAGAGAAGAGCTTCCGCAGTTAATCACTAAAATCTTCATTTCTATGTATCTCCCTGTCTATATTCTTTATGCGGCGCCGAGCGACGCCTTTTTAGCAGTACCGGCCGCTGACCGTGAGGCACTGTTCCGCAGTACCGGCCGCAGACACAATCTGCGGCGCGCGGGCTTTCGCCCTATCTCCCGCTCAGCGTCCGGTCACAGATGCAAGCAAGCTTGCATCCGGGCCTCCCTCTGACCGGGAGGCACTGCTCATTGCCTTCGCGTCTATTTTACGATTTCGCCGTATACTTCTCCAGAGCATGCTGCGGCGTTTGCCTCATCAGTATCGATGTGCATAGCCAGAGCATATTTGGGGCTTACGCGTACTACTACATCGCCAAATACAAGGCTTCTGCCGTCGGTATCGATCTTCACGGATACGATATCTTTGTCCTTCACGCCCAGTTTCTCCGCGTCTTCCGGAGTTGCATGAATATGACGTTTTGCAGCGATCACGCCTTCCTTCACTTCTACCTCTCCTGCAGGTCCTACCAGCTTACATGCGCCGGAACCAGCCACATCTCCGGACTCACGGATCGGAGCGACTACGCCGATGGAACGCGCGTCGGTCAGGGACAGTTCAATCTGGGTTTCCGGACGTACCGGTCCAAGAATGGATGCGGTAAGTTCCTTCTTACTTCCTACGATCTTTACTTTCTCGTTGCTGGCGAACTGGCCCGGCTGAGACAGATCTTTTTTCTTGGTCAGCTCATAGCCCTTTCCGAACAGAGTCTCCAGATCCTCCTGAGTTACATGTACGTGACGAGCAGATGTTTCAACAATGAATTTCATAATATTCATTCTCCTTTTATAAATGTATATTGTGGTAACGCTGCCGGGCAGCTTTACTGACTTTTATACTTCCCCGGTCTCTGAAACCAGGATACAGTTGGGGGTCTCCACCTTCAGCGGTTTGCCCCACAGGCTGAAATAGCCTTCCTCGTAATTGACCCTGAAGATCGTCATGGTATTGGACTCATGGTTCAGGGCCATGATATGGCGGTTATCCGGGAAGAAATCCGCAGCTTTCGGATAGTCCCCGCTGATAGGCAGGATACAGATTTTCTCCAGTTTTCCGGTCTGATTGTCCACGCTGAAAACCCCCACGCTGTTGTCTCCGGCATTGGAACAGAGAACGTATTTCCAGTCTCTGGAAAACCGCAGCACACAGGCGGCGCTGTTCGCAGAATGATAGCTGTTCAGAGTGGAAATAGTCTGCACCAGCTCAAATATGGGGCCTCTCGGCCCTGCGGTATAGGAATATACGCTGATATAATTCTTCAGTTCACAGATCAGATACGCGAATCTCCCGTCCGGACTGAACTTGATAATCCGGGGAGCACTCTCCTGCTCGCAGCGGAGCATGTCCACCAGTTTGATCTTGCCTGTATCATGATTGAACTTGTATATCTTCACCTGGTCCACGCCCAAGTCTACCGCGCACAGATAGTTCTGATCCGGCGTGATATTCACGCAGTTTACATGGGGACGGAAATTCCGCTCCGCCACGCTGCCCAATCCTTTGTGGAAAACTTCGTCGGTCATCTCTCCGATGGTGCCGTCTTCATTCAGCCGCATCACGGTCACCTTTCCGTCATGCCAGCCTGCCACAAACAGGAACTTATCCTCCTTGTCCGTGGAAAGGTAACAGCCTCTCATGCCAAAGATCGACGCGCTGTTCATCGGTTCCAGATCCCCGTCCGGAAGAATCTTAAAGGATCTGACGCCTTCATCCGCGATGGAATAAAGATATTTGCCATTATGAGACTTTTTGATATAAGACGGATTGTTGATCGGTACGACCTTTCTCTCACGGGCACGGCCGTTCTCCACATCCAGGTCATAGATATAGATGCCTTTGCTGTTCCCATGCGTATAGGTCCCTACGTATGCCACATATTTTTTCTGATCCATGTCCGGCTGTTCCTCCCATATGGCGGCTGCTTTGTTTGTCCGCCCATAGCTATAAAAAGTTTAACATATTTTTGCTATTTTGTTAATAGTATTTGAGTCATTTTTTCCAGTGTAAATTCCAGTTCTTCGTCTGTATGCGCCGCCGACAGGAACATGGCCTCGAACTGGGACGGCGCGATATAGATGCCGCTCTCCAGCATCTTCCGGAAATACTCTGCAAACGCTTTCGTATCCGACTTTTTCGCGCTTGTGTAATCTGTTACCGGCTCCGGAGAGAAGAACAGGCATCCCAGAGAAGACACGTGATTCACCTGATAAGGCAGACCATGCTCACGGCAGAGCTTCTCCATACCGCCGTACAGCAATTCTCCCTTTCTTGCCAGTTCCTTATAGACCTCCGGATGCTCATTCAGATAGGTCAGCTGTGCCAGCCCGGCCGCCATGGCTACCGGATTGCCGCTCAGCGTCCCTGCCTGATAGACTTTTCCCACCGGAGAAACCACTTCCATGATCTCACGGCGTCCGCCGTAAGCGCCCACCGGCATGCCGCCGCCGATAATCTTGCCATAAGTGGTCAGATCTGCCTGGATCCCGTAATACTCCTGTGCTCCGCCGCGGGCCAGACGGAATCCGGTGATCACCTCATCAAAGATCAGCACCGCGCCGTGCTCTGTACACAGCTTTCTCAGACCTTCCAGGAATCCCGGCGCGGGAGGAACCACGCCCATATTGGCGCCTACCGGCTCCACAATCAACGCCGCGATCTGACCGTTCCAGGCGTCAAACAGAGCTTTCACGCTGTCCAGATCGTTATAAATAGCTAAAAGAGTGTCTTCCGTACATCCTGCCGGCACTCCGGAACTGTCCGGCACTCCGGACGTCATGACTCCCGACCCGGCTTTCACCAGCATGGCGTCGCTGTGTCCGTGATAACAGCCTTCAAATTTAATGATCTTGTTCCTGCCGGTATATCCTCTTGCCGCGCGCACCGCGCTCATGACTGCTTCCGTACCGGAGTTTACCATGCGGACCATCTCCACCGACGGAACCATGCTGCAGATCAGTCTGGCCATATCTACTTCCGCTTCCGTGGCCGCTCCAAAGCTTAAGCCTTTGCGGCAGGCTTCCATCACCTTCTCCAGTACCATGGGATTGGCATGCCCCAGAATCATGGGGCCCCAGGATCCCACATAATCCAGATAGCGTTTTCCGTCCACATCTGTCATGTGGGATCCTTCTGCCGAAGCGATGAACCGGGGCGTCATGCCGACAGATCCGAATGCGCGGACCGGAGAATTCACGCCTCCCGGTATCAGGTTTACCGCCTCTTCAAACAGCTCTTCTGATCTGCCCATCAGCCGATCCTCCCCTCATCCATAAAATGCGCCAGTTCTCTTGCGAAATAGGTCATATAAATATCCACACCGGCACGATAAGCGCATGCCGCCATCTCACACACAATCGAATCCTCATCAATATAACCGAGCTTCGCCCCTGCCTTCACCATCGCGTACTCTCCGCTGACGCTGTAGGCAGCCATGGGAACGTCTGTCGCGTCTTTGATCTCACGCACCATATCCAGATAAGACATGGCCGGTTTCACCATGATCAGGTCTGCCCCTTCTTCGATATCAAGCAGAGCCTCTTTCATGCCTTCCCGACGGTTATGATAATCCATCTGGTAGCTCTTGCGGTCGCCGAATGCAGGCGCGGATCCCGCCGCGTCGCGGAATGGTCCGTAGAATGCAGACGCATATTTTACCGCATAAGACATGATGGGTGTGGTCACGAATCCATTCTTATCCAACGCTTCCCGGATGGCCTGAATATGTCCGTCCATCATATCTGACGGCGCCACCATATCGGCTCCTGCCTGTACCTGTGACACGGCGATCTGCGCCAGTTTCTCCAGTGTCAGGTCGTTGTCCACATAATCGCCCTTCAGGATCCCGCAGTGTCCGTGGCTGGTATATTCACACATGCACACGTCGCCGATATAGTACAGATCCGGCACTTCCTTCTTTGCTTTCGCCATGGCCTTCTGGATAATGCCGTCGCAGGCATAGGCCTGACTGCCCACTTCATCCTTGTGATCCGGGATGCCGAACAGCATCACGCTGCCTACCCCCGCATCTGCTGTCTCCGTCAGGATCTCCGGCAGACGATCCAGGCTCCACCGGTACTGTCCCGGCATCGTAGGAATCTCTTCCTTAATGTTCTCCCCTTCTCTTACAAATATGGGATATACCAGGGAGCTCTTATCCATCCTGGTCTCCCGAACCATTTTCCTGAGCTTTGCTGTCGTTCTGAGCCTTCTCGGCCTGATCGTCATATCCATCTCTTTCTACCTCTTTTCGTATTCTGTCTGTCCACTCTCTCGCCAGCCGGTGATCCGCGCCTCCGGCGTTGATCCCGACCACCAGGTCGCCTTTTAAGGCGATTCCCGGAAACTGAAAATCGCACAGGCTGCGGTCGCTGCACACGTTGACCGGTATCCCCTTATCCTTACATTCCCGCCAGACCGCCTCATTGACGGCACTGTCGTCCGTGGCCGCCAGCACCATAAAAGCATCCTTCGGGACCGTCCCCGTCTCATATTTTTCACAGACCCATCTGAGCATGCCTGCTTCCGAGGCTTCCCGGATCTTCGGCGACGCCTGCGGCGCCACAACCGTCAGACACGGAGAAAAATCCAGCAGAGTCATCACTCTCCTGGACGCAATCTTTCCTGCCCCATAGACATATATTTTCTTGTTGGAAATATCCAGAAAAATCGGAAACTGTCTGGACATGCGCTTCTCTCCCATGCCGGCTGTTCTTTTCAGGATTTATTGTACTACGGTTCGCGGGAAAAGACAATGTGAAAGTAGATGAAATTAAGGAACCAAAAAGTCTATAGTAAAGACGGTACCGGCTTTCAGTTCACTGTCTGCCTGTATGGTTCCGCTGTGGGCTTCCACAATCGCCTTTGCCAGAGGAAGTCCCAGTCCGATCCCCTGAGTGTCCTTGGAGAATCGGCTTCGATAAAATCTCTTAAAAATATGAGGCAGATCCTCCGGATGGATGCCGCTGCCGCTGTCGCTTACAACAATCTGGATGACGGAAGCAAATTTCCGCCATTCTATGCGGATCGTATCTCCTTTTTCCGTATGGTCGAATGCGTTTTTTACAATGTTGCTGACCGCTTCCGCAAGCCAGATCCGGTCACAGGAGAGGCAAACAGAATCATCTCCTGAGAAGAGCAGTTTCTTTCCTTCCCTCTCGGCCTGGTAGGCAAACTGTTTTCCTATCTGTTCCATCATGTCAGAAAGATTCTCTTCCGATTTTTCAAACACGATCGTTCCGGCATCCAGTCTGGCAATCTTCAGCAGGTTCTGAACCAGTGTCTCGATCCTGTCAAGTTCCTGTTCGGAAAGAGCCGAAAATTCCCTGACCGCAGCCGCATCTTCCGCTTCTTCCCGCGTGATTCCATTATAAATATTCAACGCCGCCAGAGGAGTCTTCAGCTGGTGTGAAATGTCGGATATAGTGTCTTTCATAAACTTTTTGGCCCTGCCTTCATTTTCGGCATGGGCGTTCAGAATGGTTACCAGAGAATTCACTTCCTGAAACAATCTGTACAGATCGCCTTCTTCATCACATTCGATCCGTGCGTCCGAATCTCCCGCAATATATGCGCGGATCTGGGATATGGAGCGCTCCATGATTCTGCTCTGATCTCGAAAATACAGGTACATGGCGCATAAAACAGCAGCCCCAACACCCGCGAATGAGAAAAGCAGATACCATGCGGCATTTTCCGGATCCAGGCCGGTTCCGACCGCAGCTGCCAGAATACCTGCCGCAAAAGAAAAAAGTACCCGGCAAAATAAACGTTTAATTTTACGGTTCGCCAATATTTTCATAATAGACTCCGATGCCGGGTATTCCATTTATACCCCATACGTCTGACTGTCACTATGTTCTGCGGATCCGCGGGATCATCTTCGATCTTGGTACGCAGCCTGCGGATATAGACGGTCAGAGTACTGTTATCTATATAATTTTCATCGCGGTCCCAAAGTCTGCTTAGAATCTGTTCCGATGACAAAACTATGTCCGGATTTTCCATGAACAAACACAACAATTTGTATTCACCGGCTGTCAGATCAACCTTTGTTCCATTTTTGCTGACCTCGCCCTTCAACAGCTCTATCCTTATCCCGTTGGAGTTCAACTCCGTATCTTTCTGCAAAAAATCGCCGCTTCTGCGCAGAAGCGCATTGACTCTGGACAGGAACACAGCCAGTTTAAAAGGTTTTGTAATATAATCGTCTCCGCCTATATCCAATCCCATAATGATATCCGTTTCCTCATCTGCCGCAGTAAGAAACATAACCGGCACTCTGGAAGTCTCTCTGATCCTTCTGCACAGATCATATCCGGAACCATCCGGGAGCGATACATCCAGAATGACCAGATCATATTTCCCGTCCTGCCAAAGTCTTTCCGCCTCCAGACAGGTCCGGGCAATCCAGGTCTCATATCCCTGCTTTTTCATCGCAAAAGACAGGCCGTTAATCAGACTCAAATCGTCTTCCACAAAGAAAATACGTTTTGGAGTTCCCGTCAAAGTCTTATATTCCATGATATGCCTCCGCTTGGTTTATCAGAGTAAATCATAGCACAAAAGTATGCCGGTCACAACTTCTGAAACATATAATCAGCAATCAAAAATATAATCAAAGCAGCGTTGTTATTCCATACACTATATGTTATACTAAAATAGTCTGAAAAAAATAAATCAACGGCAGATCGCCAAAAAATCCAGTTTTAAAATTTTATACAGCCGAAAGACGCTTTCCGGAGAATCATTATATTTCACTATTCATTTTTGTGTTTTTATGATACAATAAGTGTATGTAAATAAAACACGAATTCAAACGCATAGTACCATTAAAAGACCTGAACCTTACGGACCGCTTTCTTTTTGACGAGGTTATGGAAGATGCGCAGACACAGCAGGATTTTCTTTCCATCATATTTGGACGGGAGATACCTCTGCTCAGCCGTGCCGAGACAGAAAAGGAATTGCGGGTTTCGCCTTCCGTCCGCTCCATCCGCATGGATGTATTTTCCATGGACGAAGAGAAAACTATTCGATCTGTTCGGATACGGCCGTTATATCTACACTT
This sequence comes from uncultured Lachnoclostridium sp., assembly GCA_944376715.1. GTDB lineage: Bacteria > Bacillota > Clostridia > Lachnospirales > Lachnospiraceae > Hominiventricola. Next base: position 37,732 of record CALWDO010000004.1, read on the forward strand.
TTCAGGCGGCCTGCCGGGAGGAACCTGACTGTGTCCTTCAGGATGGGGCTTTCCGGATCTTTCTCAATACCAGAGGAACGAATGATAACGAGGTCTCTCCGGAACTGGTCAGTTTCCTTCATTATCTGGAGAACACCACAGACGCAGCGGCAGACAGTTCAGACAGCGAACGCATACGGCGGATCCACCGCAGAGTTCAGGACGTAAAACAAAGTGAAAAAATGGGGGTGAAATATATGCAGGCCTGGGAAGAACGTTATTATGACAGGAAGGAGGCTCGAGAAGAAGGCCAAAAAGAAGGACGCGTTGAAGGCGGAGATCTTTTGCTTTTAGAAATGGTCCGCAAAAACTTGGACAAACAGCGCACTTGTACCGAAATTGCAGATGCGCTGGAACAGCCGGAGGATAAGATCCGGCATATCATCCAGGTAATCGAATCGCATCCGGAGACAGATGACGAAGAGCTTTTAAAAGTACTGTAAAAACTGTGATCTGCTTTTTATCGGGGATGCACCGCTATTAATAAATGCACCAAAATACATAATTTCCCGCCTTCCCGGCCATACTACCCTCCGAGGTGCATTTATGGAAAAATTATCAAACGACTACACAACTAACGTCACAAATCTCCGCCGCCTGCTCCGCATCGACGACAATTTTGACATTCTGGAGAAGAGACTGATCATCGGCGGTCAGCGCGCCAGTCTTTTCTTCATCGACGGATTTGTAAAAGATGAGATTCTGGAAAAAATCATAGAATACTTCTACAGCCTGAAACCGGAAGATCTTCCAGCCTCTCCGGAGACTTTTCAGGCCGGATTCCTGCCTTATGTAGAGACAGAGGTTCTGGAAGATATGGACCGTGTGGTTCAAAATCTGCTGTCCGGCGTGGCCTGCCTGTTTCTTTCCGGCATGGAAGGATGCCTGGCCATCGACTGCCGTACCTATCCTGCCCGGGGAGTGGAAGAGCCCCTGAAAGACAGAACCCTGCGGGGTTCCAGGGATGGCTTCGTGGAAACCGTTGTTTTTAATACGGCGCTGATCCGCAGACGTATTCGTTCTCCTAAACTCCATATGGAAATGTTGAATGCAGGAAACAGCTCCCGCACCGACATCGTCCTCTGTTACATGGAAGGAAAGAATAATGAAGACTGCCTGAATCTGCTCCGAAAACGGATTCAGGGCATCCAGACGGATGCCCTGACTATGAACCAGGAAAGCCTGGCAGAACTTCTTCTGCCAGGCCCCTGGTATAATCCATTTCCAAGATTTCGTTTTACAGAGCGGCCGGATGCCGCGGCCGCTTCGATACTGGAAGGAAGTATCGTCGTTCTGGTGGACAATTCTCCCTCCGCTATGATATTTCCGGTCAGCCTGTTCACTATCACGGACGAAGCAAATGACTACTATTTTCCGCCTGTCACAGGCACATATCTGCGTCTGTCCAGAGGATTGATTACCTTTCTGTCCCTGATCCTGACGCCGCTTTTTCTGCTCTTAATGACTCACCCGGAACTGGTGCCCGGATGGCTTTCATTTATTCTGGTGCGCGATACCATATATGTGCCGCTGCTTCTGCAGTTTTTGCTGCTGGAACTGGCAATAGACGGACTGAAACTGGCTGCCATCCACACGCCGGATATGCTCAGCACACCGCTGTCGGTCATCGCCGGTCTGGTAATCGGGGAATTCGCCGTCAACTCCGGCTGGTTCAATTCCGAAGTCATGCTCTATATGGCCTTCGTTACCATCGCCAATTATTCACAGTCTAATTATGAACTGAGTTATGCGATTAAATTCATGCGTATCCTGCTTCTGGTACTGACCGCTGCTTTAGGCCTTCCCGGTTTCCTGGGCGGTCTGCTCGTTCTTTTCATCAGTTTGCTTAAGTGCCGTACGTTCTCAGGACGCAGTTATCTCTACCCGTTGATTCCGTTTTGCTGGAAAGATCTGAAACGCACACTTTTCCGTGTGCGGCTATGAAAGCATAAATTTCTTTATAATCTCTGCCACTGCCGAATGATTATTGTCGTTTTCCGTAATATAATCTGCTTCCGCCCTGACTTCGTCAACCGCATTGGCGGCCGCGCATCCCACGCCCGCCGCCAGGATCATGGACAGATCATTCTGCTCGTCTCCCGCTGCCACTGTATTGGCTATCGGTATGTGAAACATATCACAATAGGCCCGGACTGCGTTGCCTTTATTGATGCCTTTGGGAACCACTTCCAGGAACTCCTTGCTGCTGAAATACATTTCCACCCTGTCGCGGCCCCACTCTGCCATACTGTCTTTGTATTTTCCCAGACGGCTGCGGTCATGCATGTCAATCAGCAGGACCTTTCCCGGTTCCCGTTCCAGCACAGCCATAATATCAGGCACCACCAGACGTTCCATGCCGTTTTTCTTCGCATAATAATCCAGACCTTCGTTCTCCTTTTCCGCTACTACTTTATCGCCGGCGTAAGTCTGGATAAAAACATCCTGCCTGCGTGCCTCCTCGATCAGCTTCTGCACCCATGGAAGCGGCAGTCCGGTAGAAAAAAGGATCTCTCCCGTCAGATAATCCAGTATCGTCCCGCCGTTATTTGCGATGATATACCTGCATCCCGCCCGATCTAGGCGGTATTTTTCCATCAGTTTTCTGGCGCTTGCTTCCGGCCTTCCGGTTGTGATGACCACATCATGTCCGGCTTCAGACGCTGCTTTTATGGCGTACAGGTTTTCCTCCGGAATCTCATGCTGATCGTTCAGGGTTGTCCCGTCCATATCCAGAAAAAGTACTTTTTTATCTGTCATCCTTATTCCTCCATGGGTTCCGCAGGCACAAACACCCGGTCATGGACCGCTTCATTCTGGGGCTTATTCAGCTTCTTTGCATATTCCATAAAATATTCCTGCGCGCAGAGCGCCGGTTTTCCTCTGCGGTCAATATGCTCATAGGAGCCGTCCGGCTGCTTGACCTGAGCTTTCATCGTATCCTGCAGCTGGATTTCCAGCACATGAAATACTTCTTTTTTCAACCGTTCATTCTCCACAGGGAACAGGATCTCTACCCGACGGTCCAGATTTCTGGGCATCCAGTCTGCGCTGGAAAGATAGATCTCTTCCTGTCCGCCGTTCAGAAAATAATAGATTCTGCTGTGCTCTAGGAAGGTGCCCACAATGGAACGGACGCTGATATTTTCACTGACTCCGGGAATTCCCACCTTCAGGCAGCAGATTCCTCTCACGATCAGTTCAATCTTCACTCCTGCAGCGCTTGCCTCATACAATGCCTCGATCAGTTCTTCGTCGCACAGAGAATTCATCTTGGCTATAATATGCGCCGGTTCCCCTTTTCTCGCATATGCTGTTTCTCTGCGTATCATATCCAGAAAACGGTCTCGCAGCCAGATCGGCGCCAGGCAAAGTTTATTCCAGCTGGCCGGTTCTGAATATCCCGACAGCATATTGAACACGGCCGTAGCGTCCTCTCCGATAGGTTCGGAACAGGTCAGAAGCCCCATATCTGTATACTGTTTTGCCGTGGAATCATTATAATTACCAGTTCCCAGGTGGACGTATCTGCGGATACCGTCCTCTTCCCGGCGCACTACCAGCGTGATCTTGCTGTGCGTCTTAAGCCCTACCAGGCCATAGATCACATGACATCCCGCCCTCTCCAGCATCTTGGCCCAGGCAATATTATTCTCTTCATCAAAACGAGCTTTCAATTCCACCAGAACAGAAACCTGTTTCCCGTTTTCCGCAGCCTGGGCCAGCGCCGCAATGATCGGAGAATTGCCGCTGACACGGTACAAAGTCTGCTTAATTGCCAGTGTCTGGGGATCTTTGGACGCTTTTCTCACAAAATCCACTACCGGATCAAAGGTCTGATACGGATGGTGAAGCAGAACGTCCCCTTTGCGTATTTCCTCGAAAATATCCGGCTTTCCGGTCAGCTCCGGAACCGGCTGCGGAATATATTTGGGCGTTTTATAATCATCGAATCCTTCTAAACCGTACATCTTCATCAGGAAAGTAAGATCCAGCGGACCATTGATCCGGTAAATGCCGTCTTCTTTGATTTCAAATTCTTTCCTTAAGATCTTCAGAAGACGTTTGTCCATCTTTTCTTCCACTTCCAGCCGGATCACTTCTCCCCAGCGGCGTTTCTTCAGCTGTTTCTGGATTTCTTTCAGGAGATCCGAAGCGTCGTCTTCATCTATGGTCAGGTCTGCATTGCGCATGATACGGTACGGATGGACACAGATAACATCATAGCTCAGGAACAACTTCGCCATATTCCGCTCAATGATTTCTTCCAGAAGAATTACGGATCTTGCTCCTTTTTCAACAGAGGGAATTTCCACAATTCTGGGAAGCACGGAAGGTACCTGAACCGTAGCAAATTCCAGCACTTCTTCTTTCTCTTCTTTCTTTTTCAGCAAAGCGCCCAGATTTAATGTTTTATTTACAATCAGCGGGAAAGGTCTGGAAGAATCCACTGCCATGGGAGTCAGCACCGGATACACATTCTCCATAAAATAATGATCCACAAGTCTTCCCTGCTCAGGGCTTAGTTCTTCATGGTTTTCAACCACATGGAGGCCGCACTGAAGCAGCCCCGGCAGCAAAGATCTTTTCCAGGTAGAGTATTGAGTATTCACAAAAGTATGGACTCTGTCATGAATTGCGTCTAACTGCTGCTGCGGCGTCATCCCGGCGATATCTTTCTTCGTATATCCTGCATTTACCATATCTTTCAGGGAAGCCACGCGTACCATGAAAAATTCATCCAGATTAGAAGCTGTAATACTTAAAAATTTTAAGCGTTCAAATAAAGGATTGCCTTTATCCCGGGCTTCGCCCAGGATCCGCTCATCAAATCCAAGCCAACTCAATTCTCTGTTTTCAAAATATTCTGGTTTTTTATATTCTTTTCCCGCCATATTGTCCTCCCGCTATACTCTTTTGGCTTTCAGCACCGGTCGAATACTGAAAACGGATTCAAAAAATTCTGCTTTTTCATGGAACAACGCCTGTTCCAGCGTTAAATCTTCCAGCGTATCCACAAGGATCTGCATCGTATGGGAGTCTTTCCAGGATACGCGGACTTCCTTAATCTTCTGTTTGTGGCTGCGGTCCAGCGCATTTGCCACACGCAGAATCGCTGTCAGTTTTATAATCGTCATATAATCCGTCTGTTCCAGCATAGATCCGGATGCCAGTTCTTCAAATTCCAGCACCGCACCACTGTTAAAACGCACCACATTGGCTACGATTTCCCGTTCCCGGTGGGACAGTCCGATGATCTCCGTCGCCATAATGATGTTATAAGAGCACTCAGAAGACAATGCCATATTGATATATTTCCCGCAGTCATGAAGCAGTACGGCGATCTGAAGGAGCAGGCGTTCCCGTTTTCCCAGCCCGTGAACCTGTTTCATCTTATCATAAATAGCCAGCGAAATCTTCTCCATCACTTGCGTATGGCTGCGGTTGGTATGATAGCGTTTCGCAATATTCCTGGCCGCTTCGATAATATCATTTTCAAAATTGTGGGAAGATTTTAATATTTTTTTCTGTTCTGCAAAATCATAGGCAAGCCCATCTCCCAGATCCATTCCCACAGTGACCACTTTCTCTGCCCCGGTTTCCTCCAGAAGTCTCTTGTAAATCACCAGCGTCGGTATCAGTAAAGAGCTGTTCTCCTGAGGAATTCCCAATTCATCCATCATTGCCGCCGGATCTTTTTGCATAAATGTATCATAGAATGTGATAAACTCCTCTCTGGATATCTGGTCACCTTTTGTATCCCGATGAATATAACGGTTAATACCGTCGATATAATCGCCGACCAGCATCAGATAACGTATATTCCTGTCTTTCAGGTACAGCCTGCGGTATGTCCGCAGTTCATTGTTCATAATCTCTTCAAGAACTCCGGAATATCGGATCGTCCTCTGCGCCACATCGCTCAGGCGCTCTCTCAGGCGCAAAGTGCCCAGCCGGATATTCTGCGTCGTCACCAGATTATCTTTGTCAAATAAAGAAATCTGGATACTGCCGCCGCCCACATCTACAATAGCAGTTCCTTTTTCTATGATCTGTTGAAAGCGCTCGGAATTATATGCAATTGATTTATATCCCAGGAAACGCTGCTCCGAATTGCTGAGCACTTCCAGACGAATCCCTGTACGCAGATAGATCCGATCCAGTAAGATCAGCATGTTTTGGGTCTCCCGAATGGCACTGGTCGCACATGCCCGGTACTGATCCACTCCAAACTCTTTCATAATACGCTGAAAATCCTGCAGAACCAGACAAAGCTCGTCTACCATCTCCGATCCGATCCTGCCCGTAGCATAGGTGTCTTTTCCCAGCTCGATCCGATGCTTTACATGATTGATTTCCCGCATCCCCTTACGGGCAGAAAGCTCGTAAATCTTCAAATTGATCTCATAGCTTCCCACATCGATCGCTCCGAACATCGTACATGCCATGACTTTTTCCTCCGTTTTACTGTTTTCCTGTGCTGCCAAAACCTCCCCGGTTCGACTGTGACAGCTGGCTTGTCTCTTCAAAGTATATCTGCGGCTGATGTTTTACAATACGGAACTGGCAGATACGGTCATTGGTACGAATCAATGTATCTCTCACTGCCAGAGCCGGAAAATACCATTGATCCTGATCTCCGCAATAGCTTTCGTCAATCAGTCCCATACTGTTAACCTGCAAAATGCCGAAATTCTTGAACGTGCTGCTTCTTGGTATCACATGAGCTTCATACCCGGCAGGCAGTTCCATCGCCACACCAAGAGGAATCAAACGAAACTCTCCCGCTTTCAGCTCCACATCTTCCGCCGCCCTCAAATCAATCCAGTCCGACTTTTCTGTGATACGGCACAATTTCTCGATCCGGTCAGTAAAATACTTAATACGAATCGTCTCTGAGGGTACATTTTCATCCGGTTCCTCCCCGGAATCATTTTCCCATTCCAGAAGTTTTTCTTCCAAAGACCGCAGGGCTTCTAGTGCAGCCTGGCGCCGTACCTGCCCGCGGTTTCCCTGAAAGCAGAATTTTCTGACTTCTGTCCGCTTTTCGGAACCGCATCCGATATATACAAGCCCTGCAGGTTCGCCATTCTCTCCTCCATCCGGACCTGCATAACCGGTAACGCTAACCCCAAGATCCGATCCAACGACCCTGGTGCCCCCCTGTACCATCTCACGGGCCGTCTCCTCACTGACTGCCGTATATCTCTTCAGCGTATCCTCTTTTACTCCCACAAACTGATGTTTAGTCTCATCAGAATAGGTGACGAAACTCCCCTTGAATACTTCAGAAGCTCCCGGGATATCTGTCAAGAAAGAACTGACCATTCCTCCGGTACATGACTCTACTGTCGTAACTGTCATGCCTTTTTCCTTCAGCAGCCGGATTACACGCCCGGATACTTCCTGCAACTCTTTCTCCATATCAGATATCCCCTTCCAGTATCACATTCTTGTTTTTTACCAGATAATCTACCAGAGATACTACCGTCAGGACCAGCGCCGCCCAGGTCAGGATCTGTCCGATCAGATCAAAGACGCCTCCCAAATCCAGGAACAGGACAATAATCATCAACATCTGGAAAGTAGTCTTAAATTTTCCCCAGTAGCTGGCAGCTATGACGACTCCATTGTCAGAGGCCACAAGCCGAAAACCGCTGATAATAAATTCCCGGCTGATAATAACGATAACCATCCATGCCGGAAGTTTCTCCATGGATACCAGACAGATCAAGGCAGAACAGACCAACAGTTTATCTGCCAGCGGATCCATAAATTTTCCAAAATCTGTAACCAGATTATACTTTCTGGCAATCTTTCCATCCAGCAGGTCTGTCAGGCTGGCAATAATAAAAATCGCCACCGCAATGTAATGGCTGTAACCCGGCACCAGATCAACCAGCGCAAACAGCACAAAGAAAGGAATCATCAATACTCGCAACACAGTCAGTTTATTCGGCAAATTCATCTGCAATCTCCCCTATCAGATCATATTCTTCCGCACCGGTCACATGCACTTTTACAAAATCTCCCGACATCAGTTCTTCCATTGTCTGGATGAATAAATATCCGTCCACACCAGGAGCATCCCGGTACGTACGCGCCACATAAGCGTACTCATCGGCAATCTTGCCCTCTACCATACACCAGAGTTCTTTGCCTACCATCTCCTCCGCTTTTTCGAACGCAATCTCCTGCTGGAGCTCCATAATCTCATTCCTGCGTTCCTGCTTGAGATCCTCCGGAATCTGATTCTCCATAGAAGCAGCCGGAGTATCCTCTTCCGCCGAATAGGCAAAAACCCCCAGCCTGTCAAATTCCATCTCATCCACAAAATCCATCAGTTCTTCATGATCTTCCTGGGTTTCCCCCGGGAAACCACTGATCAATGTCGTTCTCAGACAAATATCCGGAATTTCCCGGCGCAGCCATTGAATTATCTCCTTCAGATCCTCTTTGGTCGTTCTGCGCCCCATCCTTTTCAGGATCCGGTTCGAAGCGTGCTGGATAGGCAGATCCAGATAATGACAAACCTTCGGTTCTTCCTTTATTGTCTCCACCAGCTCCGGATATATTTCTTCCGGATAACAGTACTGAATCCGTATCCATCGGATCCCATGAATCTGACATAATTTCTGCAGCAGCTTGTGAAGGCTCTTCTCCCCATACAGATCCACTCCATAAAGTGTCGTTTCCTGAGCCACCAGAATCAGTTCTTTCACTCCCTGCTCAGCCAGTTCTTCAGCTTCTTTCACCAGCCTCTCCATGGGAACGCTCCGATATGGTCCCCTTAAATGAGGGATGATGCAATATGTACAGTGTTTATCGCATCCTTCTGCAATTTTCAAGTATGCGTAATGCCCTCCCGTCGTCAGTATCCTCTTTGCCGCCGGCAGTACCAAACGGCTGGTATCTTCGCACCGGAGCATATGCTGTCCACTCAACGCCTGATCCACAGCTTCCACTATACTGTCATAAGAAGCAGTCCCCAGCACCGCATCCACTTCCGGAATTTCATCCAGAACTTCCTGTCTGTAGCGTTCCGCCAGACATCCTGTCACAATCAATGCGCGGCATCGTCCGTTTTTCCGGTATTCTGCCATCTCCAGGAGTGTATTGACACTCTCCTCTTTGGCATCGCCGATAAAGCAGCAGGTGTTGACTACGATAACGTCGGCCTCTTCCTCATTATCTGTAAAATCATAGCCTTTCTTCGCCAGAAGTCCCAGCATCATCTCAGAATCCACCAGATTCTTATCGCAGCCAAGGGACACAAACATTATATTCATAAAATAAGCGGTCTCCTTTTTCTGTCTTTTTATACTGCACCTATTATAATACGGAAAAAGGGGAAAAAGCAACGACTAATAGCATACCTGCTGAAACTGCATTCTTTCATACGCCGGATCATTTGGTACGATATAATATTCCATTCCCCAGGAGGATACTTTATACCTTCCGTCGTCAGTCATTCCGGTTATTGTCATGGCATGTCCCCCTTCCGCTTCCACTACTTTCTTTCCGTCTGAATCAAATAAAATACACGGGCTGATGCCCACGATCAGTTCTCCTTCCCAGGATAATTCCTCGTAATTTTCCGCTGTCACTTCCACCGTCCGCACATCCACCGGGATGCCTTTCTCTTCCAGATACTCCTCCCAGATTTCTTCCCGTTCTTCTCTGGTAGTCCCTGTTTTCCAGCGCTTGTCCTTTGAACAGTACAGGTCCGTCACCAGAAGCTCAAAATTCAGTTCTCCGGTGCCTGCATACATGGGAAATCCAAATATTTTCCGGAACTGGTCTTCTCTTCCTACATACTGTCCAAACAATGTATTTGCAAGCGCCACATATCCGCAGCCTTCCAGTTCCAGATCCGCCAGCAGATCCTCTGTGCCTTTTTCATCAAGCCCCGGATAATAGGATCTGACAATACTTTGAATCCCCTGCCGGATCTCGCCATCCTCTCCCCGGTAAAAAGCCAGCGGAGTGATCTGGCTGCCTCCGCAGCTTCCTTCTTCATCAAATGCAGGGTTTTCCTCTGCCGGCTTCGGGATCTTCAGCCTGTTTTCCAAAATAATATACTGCCTTGACGCTTCTTCCAGTCCTGCCTGCAAACGTTTTGCATCTTCAGCTTCCATCTGAAGCTTATTGCTTAATTTCCTCAATGCAGACCGTATCCCGGACAGCCCCTCCGATCGGAATTCAGAAGCATACTGATCTAACAGACCTGCGTCTTCTATCAGTTTTCTACTCAGCCGTGCCAGAGAATCCGCCCTCTCTGGCACGCCCTTCGTATCTATTCTGAATGTACTCATACGATTACATCACCGGACAGCCCGGCGATCTCTTCTTGATTTACATTTTCCGCTTCCCGGTAAACTCTTGCCATCTCATTCAAATCTGCCGCGTGTTCCTGAACCATGCAGACCATCTTCCGGATATCCTCATCCAGACGGCGGAAACGGTTTGCGTAGGCCAGCGCGGCTTCTCCTTCCCATACACCTCCAAGGCTTTCTACCGTCTGTACCATCTGGGCAGTCAGATTGCCAATCAACGTTCCTTTTGCGGCAAACTCTCCTGAAGCCGCTTCCAATTGTTCCGGCGTCACTCTCAAAATACCTTCCATCTTTATCTCCTCCTCTTACTGATAATTTCTTGCCGAAGCCGTCTGTGTATTGGCATTCTCGGCACGCTCGTATTTTGCCGCGATAGCCAGCAAAGTGCTGATATATTTCTCTATCAAAGATGAAAAATTCGCCATCTGAATCCGGTCTCTCGCAAATGCCTGATGAAAGGCATCTTTTGCCTGTCCATCCCACATACCGGCCAGTTTCTGTTCACAAACCTCCAGTTCTCCCGCCTGATTGTCAAACTGCCGGTTCAATCCGGATAATTCCTCTGCTTTCGCCCGTAATTGTGATGCTGTCACTCTGATTAACGCCATTTCTTTTTCCTCCTGCTACTCATAATATTTTCGTTCTTTTGCCAGATTGTACGCCCGCATTTCCGCATCATAGATGCGTTTTGCGGCCCGCCGGAGCGATTCTGCCGCATATTCCAGTTCCTCCGCGCTGGTTTCTATCCCTTTTCCCAGAGACGCAGCTTTCCCGAACCAGACTGATGCGGCTTCCCCCTCCCAAAAAGACGCCGTTTCATAATATCCGGACTCTTTTCTTAAGCTTTCTGCAAGTCTTTCAATCTTATCCGCATAACGTGCCGCCCTTTTAAAATCTAACCGGATCTCTGAAGCTGATTTCATATATATCTCCCCCTTCTATTGAATCACATCTCCCGGCAAAGCCTCCGCCCATCCTTCCGCCGTCTGTTCTGTCTGCATGTATACAGCCGTTATCCGTTCCAGGTCAGTGACAGAATTTCCCAAATCAGAAAGAACTTTCTCCCCAACTTGTCTCAGCCTGGAAAAATAAGCACGGTGCTCATCGCCGGCCTCTCCCTTCCAATATCTTTCTGATCTTTCTGCAGCCTGCTCCATCCCGCTTAACAGGCTCTGCATATTCCTTATGATTTGTCTTGCTTCAGAGACGCCTTGAAGAAGTTTTTCCGGATGCACATTCAGTGGAGCATAGATTTCCTTCTGATATCCCATATTCCGCCTTTCCAATATTTTAAATTCCTTCCAGACTTTCCTTATTATCCTGCTCGCACCGGATGTATTCATCCTTTGCGTACTCCATACAGGCAGCAAACCGGCGCATCTCCTTCAGACACTTTTCCATATCCGATTTTTGGTTTCGTATTCTGGCCTGAAATGTCTGACCTGCCTTTCCCTTCCACATGTTATCTATTCCGTCCAAAAGCTCCGACAAAGCCGTCAGGCAGTTCCAGACATGCTCCGTATACTCTCTGAAGTCCCTGATCACGTCTTCCAATCCCGTCACATCAACTTCTATCCAAATTTTCTCCAATACTTATCCCGCTCTCTTTCATTTTATACCAGCAACAGCCTGGCTCCGTCTTCAATCCCCGTCTGCCAAAGCGTTCTCCCAAAAGGAAGAACCCTTTCAAAGTCATAGCTGCACAGCCATAGATCCTGCTTTTCTTTTCCTGGGATCAGCAAAGCGCCTAATTCTTCAAGGATCTGAGCAACCGGCGCATTCTCATCCAGCCGCGCGTCATACCTGCTCCCCGTAGCCGGCACTTCTATTTCTGTCAGTATCATATCCGCTCTCCTTTCTGTGCAATATATCATTCCTTCATCCGCGGAATAATAATTTTCTTTGTTTCTCCATCTGCGGAGGGGAGCAGCCCCACCCCTGGATTTTGAAATTTGCCCTGCTCCTGATATGGGATGTCAGGGAATGAAAACAATCTTTGTCCACCCACATTTCCGCCCATATGTATGCCTGTGCCATATGAACACATATTCTGGAAAATTCTATTGCCGGCAAGCCGGGAATACTCTTCCGGTTTGAAAGCCGCGAAGAAATAAATTCCAAGACATTTTCCCTTCCCCGTTATATTTTCCAGATATGCCTGAATGCTCCCCTTTCCTTCCAGCAGGCGGCCGGCGGCCTCTATAAACGAGACCAGATCCGGCAGGAAGAAAAAAATCTGAGACTCACGGTTCATCTCCCCTGCGATTTCCTCCGATCCGGCTCCATCAGCGATCAGTGCCTGCTTCTTTCGGCCTCTTTCCCGAATCTCTTCTACGGTATCTTTAAAGAAAAGATACAAATGTTTCTCATCCTCCAGGCATTCTGCGCCCAATCCTTTTGCTTCGCCGGAAAGCCCGCTGTTTTTCAAATCGATCATACAAAGCCTGGCGTCTTTTTTCTCCGCCGCCTGATGCATCAGTAATTTTAGGATATTCCTCTTTCCGCTCCCCTCTCTTCCCTGAATTATCCAGCAATAAATATTCCAAAGATCCAGAGAAAAAACCGAAGCATCTTTTGCCAGATACCCTAACGGCAGAAATCTTCTGTCCGCTTTTTGTACCTGATATTCTTCCGTGCCCTTCAAATCGGCAAGCACCGGATTATCCGGAATGGAAGGAATCTGTCTGGCCCGTTCTTCCTTCCATTCCGCGTCTACTTTGGCGCAATGTTCTTCTATCTTTTCCCTGTTCCCGTCATCGTCTGTCATTGCAGTCTGGAATTCCAGGATTCTGCCATCCACACATGTGATTCCCCTCCCTCTTATTCCCGGTTCCGGCAGCACCGGAACCCTGGATACATGCAGCATTTCTGCATATTTAAACTTGTCATTCATTTCCAGGCATATAGCCGTATGTATATTTTCTCCAATCAGAAAAGGAATTCCTCCGTTTCCGGTTCCCGAAGCAGAAAGTATCAAGAAAACACTGTACGCGGCGCCTTCCCGTGACAGACGCACGAGTTTATCTTCATATTTTCCTTCTGTTTTCTCCTGAAATCCCAAATAATTATCCAGAATCACCAGAATGACGGTCATATCTCTTTTGCGGCCTCCCCTTTCCTTTTTCCTCATCTGTCTTCTTTCCTCTATAATCTGCTCCAGCATATGAAAAAACCTGTCTGCTTTTTCTATATCTGCCTCATTTACAACGCCTCCGCAGTGCGGCGCGCCACTAAATGCCTCCAGCTTACCGTCACTGTAGTCCAGCACATAGAACTGCAGCTGCCGGGGACTGCAGTTCTGAACCAGGGAACAGAGCATTGTCTGCAAAAAAGTGCTTTTCCCGGTTCCGGCCATGCCGTATACAGCTGTATGTCCTGCATCCGGAAATACAAGCTTTAAAATTCCCTGCTCCTGTCTGGCCGGGTCATCATACAATCCCATTATTGCCGTTCTTATATGAAATTTTATATCCGTCTCCGTTTGTCCGCTCTCCAGATCTGCCAGAATCAGATGCGCCGGCAGTACCGGCTGCCAGAGAATCCGGGATTTAGGGATATGTTCTTTCTTTGCCTGTCCGGCAATTTCTCTTATCAATGCCTGAAGCTGCGTTTCCGTTTCCGACTTCTGTTTCCTTTGTCCTGATTCTCCCGATATCTGTATCTCTCTTCCATCTTTTCCTATCAGGAACACGCTGCGGCTTTCTCTATCCTTTCCAGGTATATATTCTGCTCCGCTGTATCCTGACTGAAACTCCTCAAACACCTCGTCATTTCCAACCTGCAGATAAGCCCTTCCTGCCCGTGTAATATAAGATGCGTCCGGCTTATGCAGCATATCCCTGCTGTCCTGTTTGTCCTGGACTCTGAGACAGATCCGGAACCTGGAATTACTCCAGATGCGTTCATCCACTGTACCGGACGGTTTCTGAGTCGCCAGAATCAGATGTACTCCCAGACTTCTGCCCACCTGCGCCACACTGACCAGTTCTGCCATGAATTCCGGCTCTTCCTTTTTCAACTCCGCAAACTCATCGACTATTATAAAAAGGTGCGGAAGCGGCGTTTCAACCTGGCGCATTTTATACATTCTCATATACTGATCAATATGATTTACCCTGTTTTCTGCCAGGATACGCTGTCTTCGCAAATTCTCGCTTTTCACGGACATCAAGGCTCTCTGGATCTGATTGCCGGACAGATTGGTAATCTCCCCTGCCATATGCGGAAGCTCACGGAACAGATTTGCCATCCCTCCTCCCTTAAAGTCAATAATCAGAAAAGTTACGTCTTCGGGACTGAAATTCATCGCCATGGACAAAATCAAAGTCTGAAGCAGTTCGCTTTTTCCGGATCCGGTCATGCCTGCCACCAGGCCGTGAGGGCCATGGTATTTTTCATGAGGATCCAGGAAACATAATCTGCCTCCTTTTCCGATTCCAACAGGTATTCGCAGGCTTTCCGCGCTCCGGCTCGTTTTCCACCGCCGGGTAATCTGAAGCTGTTTTAAATTGCAGGCGCCGTACATTTCCAGGAAGCCTGCCGCATCCGGAATTTTATTTCCAACCGCACCGTCATCCACCCGGATCCCGCTGAGACGTCTGGCCAGCCGGTCCAGTTCCTCTACTTTTACTGTCTCAAAAACCAGGCTGTTATTCTTTTCTTCTCCGCAGACAGCGAAAATCTCCGCTGTCCTGCCGTCATTCTGTATCACATATTCGCAGCCATTCGGCAGATCCTCATACCGTTCTGCCAACAAGACAGATGTAATCCCATATTCCGGTTTCGGGTGCATCACGAAATGTTCCAGAAGTTCGCCTTCCAGCAGTTCCGGACGGTCTATGAACAGGATATAATGGGGCAAAGGATATTTTTCATTTTTCCCTCCTGTTTCTGCGCGAATACGGAAAATGCGAGACAGTTCACAGCTGATTTCTCCCATCTGGCTTTTATTCTCCGCTTTCAGACGAATCTGGCCGGACTCATCCCACACATGCGGAAGCCATCTGACAGACGACCAGCGTCTGCAGTCCTCCGGTCCGTCTCCATGAATAAACACCATTTTCACATCGGTATAGCAGCTGCTTACCGCAATCTGAGCTATCATATTGCGGACAATTCCGTAACAGCCCCTTTTCTCCTCTCCCCCTATAATCCCCATCATGCCTTTTTCATAAATGCTTATATTAACGGGAACACGATGCAGCATTTTATATTTCTCCCGAAGCAGAAACGGCTTTTCTGTCATTTCGTCCTTCTCCCAGGCAGATACCGCTCCGGAAACACGGATCTCAGCCTGAAAAGGAATCGTTCCTGTGCCTACCCGGACCTTCAGGAAATCCATGCTTTCTGCGCTGCGGTTCCAAAGTCTCCGGTCATGTCCGTCCATCCGGCAGCATTCGTTTCCAGACGGGTAGTTTTGAAAGAGAGCTTCTCTGTTGTAGTCCTGCTTCTGCCTGAGGAAATTTTCCGTCTCCCTCAAATATGACTCATATTTTCGCTCTAGTATCCTCCTTTCCTCCCTTTCCTGCTTCCCGGCATACTTCACCCCGACGGCCGCCCATAAAGCGCCGGTCAGCGCCGAAGCAGCCGCAGTCAGGATGCCGGCAGCCTGATAAAACCGATAACCGGATCCGGCGGCGGTCAGGAAATATCCTAACAGCAGCGGAAGGATCATGGTCAGACTTGGCCCCACCGTCAAATATGCCGGCCTTTTTGGGATTTGAACCGCAGGCTGCATCACCTCTATCTCTATCTGATCGGTATAAAGCGCAGCCGCCCTTCTTGGCGCACGTTTTAAATACATTTTTTCCGGCCCGTTTTCCAGGCTTGCCTCTCCATGCTGTTTTTCCGCAGTACGTTCACAAAGAAGCGGCCGCAGCACTTTTTCCTCCGTCCTGCACTCTCCAAACCGGACACCAAGGGCAAAACATTTTCCCAGCCAGATAATCTGAAGTCCAAATATGGTAATCTGATCTCCAAACTTTAAAGACTTCTCTTCCATTATTTTTGTTCCGTTCAGCCAGCTGCCGTTTCTGCTGCTGTCGCAGATCTTCCACTGATCCTGCCTTCTGTATATCTGCGCATGTTTTCCTGAGATATAATCTTCAAAATGGTAGTTTATCACGCATCCTTCATCCGCGCCGATCTGTATTCTGTTTATGTCTGAAAGCGAATATTTCTTTAATGCAGGGTATATCTCTTTACAGACAACAGACAAAAGAAATGCCTGTCCCCCTTCCGTGCTTTTCAGCCGCAGCAATAACCTGTCTTCCAGCAATACTTCTGCTTCTTCACCTCCTTCCTGACGGATGAATGCATACTCCCGCCCTTTCGCCAAAGACCATCGGAAACCATCTGATTTTAACAAGACAGTTAAACTCCGGTCAGTCCCCAGCACCTCCCTCTTTAATTGAACCTTATGGTCCATCATCTCCGGACCCGGCAGCATAAATTCCTGACATTCTTTTGATCCGTATACGATAAGCATATTTCCAGGCACACTGCTTCCCCCAACTCTCATAACCAAAAATCCAGTTCTTCATCCGCCACTTTTATCCGGTCTCCCGGTTTTAACAATACTTCCTGCCCGGATTCTATCCTTCTCTCATTCAGATAAGTCCCGTTTGTAGAATTCCGGTCTATCAGATAATATTCTTCTCCTCTGCAGACTATCCCCGCATGAATTCTGCTCACCGCTTCATTATCCGTAATCTGAAAATCTGCCCGCAGCTTCTCCTTACCGATCAGGAACAACGGCCGTTTCACCTCTGTCCGTTCTCCTGTCTTTCTTCGGATCAGCATAGCGCAGGGGCGGGCGAAGCCTTTATCCAGATAGCCGGTTTCCTCATGATTTTCATCCAGCACGCTGGTACGCCCATTCTGTACTGTTTCCGGAGGTTTGGCATACACAGGCCCCATTTGACCTCCGGCATGAAACCCTGTGGGAGCATAAAATTTTTTCTTCTTCCGGGTGATCAAACTTGTCGCAATCACCGCGCCCAGAATCCCAGCCGCCACTACGGCGGCTAAAGCCAGTATGATCCAGCTGTAAAATTCTACTCTCACATACTTCCCCCATTTCTTTTTATCAGGACAAGCCATATACAGGCAGTCAATACCAGGATTCCTCCTGCCGTCCCGAAAAACAGCGGTTTATTCATAAAAAACTGTATCAGAATATCAGGCGTAACCAGAAACCGGACTTCTTCCGATATATACTCATTCCCCGCCTCATCACACGCCGTCACCTGTAAAGTCTGCCAGCCGTTTTGAGCCGGCGCCGTAATGGTAATAATCCCATTTTGGCGGTCCGCCTCCGCCGCCGAAAATACCCTTTTCTCCCCGTCCAGAATTACGACAGCCTCCGCCAGGCAAATATTGTCCTGTATATCTATTGTGATTTCACGGCTGCTCTCCCGATACTTTCCGCGGTCTTTCACGCCCGATATCAGGACACTGGGGCTTGTCCGGTCTACCGCAAAAGCCAATGTCATACCTTTGGATTGATTATCGGAAACATTTTTTGCCCGGTCTTCAGAATAGACCGTTACCGCATAAATCCCCTCCTGTTTAAAATTGTCGCGGCTTATAACATATTCATATTGTTTCCAGGTATCCTCCGAGCCGTTCTCCCGGACTGTATAATCTTTTCCTTCTTCCAGCGTTTCCAGATTTCCATTCCAGTTGCAGGTGATTTTTCTGAATTCCAGCGTATCCACATTTGTTTCTGTAATCCGGATATCCTTTGCCTCACTGATATAGTAGGTGTCCGTCCATTCATCAAGCGTATAGACAGACCCGAAGCGGTTCACAGAAAAAGTGACGCTTGTCTCGCTCTGGTTCCCGGCCAGATCGGAAGCCGTGGCCCGCAGCGTATACAGATCATCTGTTTCGGGCGTATACGAGAAATCTTCCATCTGTATCCACATTCCATCCGCGTTTTTTCCGCTGTCTCCTTTGATTTCCTGAGCCAGACTCCTGTATCCTTCCAGAGAAACGTCAAAATGTTCAAAATCAAGATGCTGGTCCTTTACCTGAATAAACGGCATAACTTCTCCCCGATTGGCTGAATGATGGGATACCCGGCTGATTTCCAGGGCAGGCAGCGTCCGGTCTATGATAAAACGGTCAGCCCCATAAGCTTCCACAGGATTTCCCGCCTGATCTGTCCCGGAAATTTCCAACGTGTATTCCGCATCATTCTCAAATACCACTGTTGCCGTATGACGGTCGCCCTCGCTGTTCCAGGCAGATATTCCCGATACGGGAGTCCCATCAGCTGTAACATTCACTTGAAACTGTTCCGGGACAAAATTATGTTCCTGAACCTCCAGCATCGCTCTCCGGCTTTCCGAATAGTAATATTCGTTGCTGCTTTCATTATTATCATAAGTTACCGTCAAAACTGGCACCGACTGATCGATTGTGAACTCATCCGTTCTGCCGTAATCCGCCTTGTTTCCCGCCAGATCCTGAAACTCAACTGTAAAAGTATAGTCCCCATCCGCAAAAAAAGTAACTGTACACACATGTAACGTATTGTCCCCGTCCCCGGATGAATCCCAGCCGCTGATTTCCGGCATAACTCCATCTGTACTGGTAATGTGGAATTCCACATCTTCCGGCAGAAAATTTCTCTCCTTTACTGTGACTGTCGCGGTCCGGGTCCGGTTATAAAAACGGCCGTCCGCCGGTTCATTCCGGTCATACTCCACGGTAATCTCCGGCACCGTTACATCGATGTTATAGTATTGAACGATCTGCTCCACGTGTCCTGTATTGTCCGTATATTCTGCATATACCTGAATATTATTTTCATTATTATCCGCTGCGGACAGAGTCATTTTCTCCGAATATTCCCACACAGCTTCTCTCCGCGGCTCTTCTTTCAGATCATTTCCCGCTTCTTTCGCGTAATTGGCCGTTCCTGACAGAGTATGCCCGCCCAGGTATGCGTAGCTTCTGATCCCTGACCACTCATCCCGAAGCCGCAGACGCAGATCCACATCCGTATTATAATAGGCGATTCCATCCACTATCCTGCCTGGTTCAGTGAGTGTCTCCAGTCCTATCTCTCCGCTTTTTCCATGTCTTTCTTCACTCTCCACCACATGCCCATGTTCCCGTAAAACTGTATTTCCGGACCAGTCGTACACCTCTACCCGGACAGTTCCTCTGAAATCCTGACCGTCTACAGGAACCGCCGCTTCACGTATCTCTTGAAAGGAAGGACTGCTGAGGTATTCTTTTTCCGTCACCTTTCCTTTTTCGTCCGTGATAAGAAAACGGATCCTTTCAATCCCCGATATCATATCTTCCGCCGTCACAGTCAGAGTCATCTTTTTGTCCGCAAACAGATATCCCAGATCCCGGTAATTTACCGCATCCAGGAATCCGGCCGGCTCCGTACTCCAATCCAGACTGATCTTCGGCTCTGTAAAATCCACGGTACCTTTCACAGAAATATATTCCGATCGGTTTCCCGCCAGATCCTCGCATCCTACAGGTATCTCATAGTTTGCTTCCGTCAAAAGGGGAAGATACCATATGATCCCGTCTTCCTCTGTCCTGACAGAATCTGCATTTTCCAAAAAATCACCAAGAGCATGCTCCTGTATCTCCCTGCCCTGGCTGTCCGACGCCTGTGCTTCTTTCAGAGTATCCAGCAGCTCCTGACCGCGCACATGTTTGTCTTCCACTTGTATTTTCAAATAGACAGGTCTGGAAAAAAATCCTTCTTTTGAAGCCACCTCTTCCATGGACAAATCCGCATATGACAGATAAACGCGGGGCGGCGTACGGTCCAGCACCAGAACAGGACTTTCATATGCCGTATGATTGTCCGCAGCATCCCGGTATTCCATAAAGATGACATAGCTGCCTTCTTCCGCCAAAGTAAACCTCCCCTCATAACAGTTTCCTTTCCGGTTCCACTTTACATCCGGCCTGCAGACCGCGCCGCTCTCTTCCAGAACCGACAATTCAAAATCTTCCAGCTCAGTCATTTCGTCTTCATTCGTCACAGGCAGAGCATAGTCTTCTTCCAACGTGAAAGATACGGTTATATTTCCGTCATAATAAGCCGTATAGCCTTCCTGTGGCTCCTGTTCCTGTATGTCGTATTCCCTCCCTGTATTTCCATCCCGGACCAGACGTTTCGCCTTGGCGTACATAACCTTCAGCAGGGGCTCTTTTTCGTCCAGAATAAAATCCTTGCTGATATAGGTTCCGGATTCATTGAGATCTCCCGTCTTTCTCAACTCTTCCAGATTCTCTTCCGATAAGCTCATAGCCGCCCCCGCAGGATCCAAATAAGACAACTCAACATTGTATCTGGAAGGTTCCCATTCCTCTTTCCCTTCAAACACATATTCTGCCTGATGAATCTGGCCTTCTGTGCTCCACTCCAGCATATCTCCGCTCACAGACACTGCCGGAATCCCCGAGGCATGATGATTGACTCTCAGCACGACTCTGTCCGGGCTCCAGTCTGCTTCCCTTTCATTCAGCGAAAACAGGATTTTTACATTTCCATGTTGATATACCAAAGCTCCATCCTCCATCCGCCGGTCAGACTCTCCCGTGATGGAAAAAGCCGTCAGTCTCGGAGCTCTGTCATCCAGCGTAAGTTCCCCTTCCCATTCCAGCCTGTTCCCGGAACAGTCCTCACAAACCGCCTCAATCTGATAATCTGCCTCCTGTCCTTCCAGATACGGCAAAGTAATCGTCGCCTTAATCTCCTCCTCTGATAATTCTTCCCATCTCACAAGATTTTCCGGACTCATCAGTTCCCCATTCTGATACACCGAGATCTTCGGATAGACAAGCATGTCTTCCTGCACCGGAAAATACGTCTCTGTAAATGTCAGCCTGACAGTTTCAAATGCTTCTCCATCTTTCGGTCTGCAATAACCTTTTCCGTTATTATTTCCATCCCACTGGGGATATTCCGCCTGCACCGCAGGAGTTGTCCGGTCTATCACCAGCATGACCGTTCCTTCTGCCACAGCCGCGCCGTCTTCATATTCTGCCTTATTTCCCGCATAATCCGTAACAGAAAGAATCTTAAGAGTATCTGCGGTTTCCGCCTCGATCGGGAAGGTAACCACAGAGTAGTATTTTTCATCGTATTCTTCTGTAAAACTACATTCCGCCGTTCCCTCGCTTCCTCCGTACTCGTATCTGACTGTCTTTACTCCGGAAAATTCATCCAGAAGATACAGCGTTACCTGGATCTTTTCCTTTCCAAATATGTAATTTGAAAGTCCTGCCGTATCCGTCAGCAGACTTCTCGGGTAGCATACAGGATCCCCCTCATCCTCATAAACGCTGTACTCCGCCAGGATACTGTCCACCTGCGGAACAATCTTATCTTTCTTTACAGAACAGGCGGCTTCCTCCGACACATTTCCTGACGCGTCTCCTGCCCGGAAATAATACTCTCCTTCATACCCTGTATCCTCTTCCATAACAGAAAACATCCAGCAGCCATCGTCCGAGATCTCCGCATCTTCTTTCCGGATCCATTCTGTCTCATCCCCTTTTCTGTACTCCAGATATGGCATTTCTTCGCTTTCTATGGCGACTGTAAACTGAATATCCTCCCGGACCCATCCATCTTCATTTGGATTCGGAGAAATCTCTATCTCCTTTACCATTGGCATTCTTATTTCCGTATCCGGTACAGTTTCTCTCTCCAGGACATGTCTCTCCTCCGCTGCAGCCGGGAGTTCTTTGCAGTACCATATCCCGGCAATCAAAACCGCTGCCATCAACCCTTTCACAAACATTCTCTTTTCCCCCTTATACGACTTCATCTGTGTGTATGATCAATATTTCTTTGTCCACACAGTAAGACGGTTTCTTCTTTCCCAGACTCATATGAAAAAAATTCAACACCTTTCCCATATCCATCCTGATATACAGAAACGCAGCGGCGACTAAACAAAGAACCGAATTTATCAGACAGATCTGCGAAATCATATGATAAAGCTCCACGTAATCTGTCATCTCAGTCATACTCTTCCTCCTGTCCATAAGCAGACCGGACCATCCGTTTCGCTGTTTCTATATCCTCCTGCAGACCTGAAATCTCTTTTTCTCCGCCGCCATTCTCCGAAACTTTAGAAAAGTCTGATTTCAGGTGGCCTTCGATACTCTCCAGCTGCTCCAGCATTTCTTTTCTCTCTACTCCGGAATCTATAAATTCCGGCGTTCTGGATATGATCTGGCTGATCAGTTCTTCGTACATCACGAGCGCAGTTCTCTCATTATCCATCGCTACCAGATTTCCTGCGGAAAGCGACATCAGATCTTCCCAGTATTCCCGATAGGTAATCGATGCGTCCCCCGCTTCGTCCACAATCCCTATCCGCGCATAATAATCAGAAATCTTATACAGACGCTTTGCTCTTTCCACCTGATTCTGTTCAAGGTTCCGCGACTCCGATGCGGTCTTAAAATATCCCCGGGCATTCTTTTTATTGCTTTCTTCTTCAAATTTATAGAAATACGCGATTCCCGCTTCATAGGAAAATGTGTCATATCCCTTTCTGTTTTCACGAAATATCTGTTCATTGGTCTGTTTTCTGTCCCCATATGAGATCAAGATGCCGCGCATAATTTCACTCTCCTCTGCCGTCAGAATGCCGTCATCCAGGAACCCGTCCTTCAGAAGACTCAGATACGCAGTCTCTTTGACAGGATTCAGATTAATCGCCTTCCGGTAATTTTCCAGCTCTTCTTCCTTGGAGGCGGAATTCTGCGCTGCCAGCAAAAACGCCTCATAACTGCTGCCTCTGGCATGGCTTTCCAGCACCGTGAATATACCTGCGCCCATCGCAGAAGCGGCCGTCAGGCATACTGAAAGAAGAAAACAGATCAGTTTCTTTTTCTGGATAACCCAATATCTGGAATCCATTTCCCAGTAATGTTCCAAAGCATAGAGCAGTTCTTCGCAGGACTGGTAACGCTCCTCTTTCCTGGGCTTTGTACATCGTTGAATTATAGCCTCCAGGCCGGCTGAAAGCTCTGGAACATATTCCCGGATCGGACGCAGCCGATACGGGCTTTCCCCTGTCAGGAGCTGAAAAAGCATTACTCCCAGTCCGTAAATGTCTGTTCTGGCATCGCTCTGTTCTGTCTCCGTATATTGTTCCGGCGCTGCGTACCCCCTTGTTCCCAGAGAAACAGTATCCCCGTGACTGCCCGGACAATACTCTCTCGCGGCGCCAAAGTCGATCAACACCACATTCCCATCCGGTTTCAGCATTACATTGGCCGGCTTCATATCCCGGTAAATGACCGCCGGTTTTCTGGAATGCAGATACGACAATACCTCGCACAGCTGTTTTGCCCATCCGATCACCGTCTCCTGGGGCTGGCGGCCATACTCTGCCAGAATATCTTCCAGAGACCGGCCTTCTATATAATCCATAACGATCAGAAGTGTTCCATCGCCTTCTATCACATCGGTAATGCTTGGAAGATGAGGATGTCTCAGTTTTTTCATCATCTGAATCTCTTTTTTGTCCACCTGAAAACCGTCATGGCCTTTTTCCCGCACCTCCTTGACCGCCCAGGGTTTATTGGCTCTTTCATTCAAGGCAAGATAGACAGTGCTCATTCCTCCTTCTCCGATCACATTCAATATTTTATACTTTCCCTCAATGACTGAACCGATCTCCAACATTCCGTTTCTCCCTTTCCGTCCTTATGGCAATCACGGAGATATTATCCCGTTCACCCCGTTCCAGATTCCTGTCTGCCAATATCCTGCACTGTTCCTCCAGCGCTTTCTCATCCGACATCTGCTCCTGACAAAATGTATGATGCATCTCTTCAGCGCTGACCTCATGACAGAACCCGTCACTGCAGACCAGATACACCGCTCCTTCTTTCACCGGGCCGCAGATATGCTCCGGAACACAGCCGTCCCCTCCTCCCACGCACTGCAGCAATATACTCCGTCTTGGATCCTTACTTGCCTGCTCTTCCGTCAAAAGCCCCTTTTTTACTTCTTCCGCTACCAGCGTCTGATCGGAAGTGATCTGCAAAGCTTCCCTCCCCAGCTCATAGACCCGGCTGTCACCCACATGCGCAATATAGTACCTTCCCCGAAACAGCAATAAAACTGTAGCCGTCGTACCCATTCGGATGCCGTATCTGCGGCTGTATGCGCGCAGTCTGCAGTCTGCTTCGTTCAGGATCAGGTCCATGGAATGAAAAATCCTGCCTTTTCTCCTCCAACGGAAACGCCGCAGTTCTTTCTCCAGCCATCCGGAAAAAGCCGTCACTACAGATGCGCTCGCCGTCTCTCCCCTGTCCAGGCCGCCCATTCCGTCGCACAGTACTGCCAGAACTGCCTGTTCCCTGCCGTTCCCCGCTCTTTGTACCAGTATCGAATCCTGGTTTCCTTTCTTTCTCCTGCCTTCATCGGTGTAACAGGAAATAAAATATCTCATCTTTCCCTCCTGTTTCCAGCAACATCGCTAAGGTCGTGCCGGCCAGCGCGAACGGCGCCAGAGGAATCCCCTTTTCCCATTTTCCTTTTCCATGCAAAAGCAGATACAGACTCCACACGGATGCCAGAGAAAGACTGAATAAAATCGAATCCCAGACTCGGCCGCCCAGATAATATCCGATTGTCGCGAACAATTTTACATCTCCGACTCCTACTCCTCCCTTTGAAATCATACAGCAGATCAGAAAAAATCCCCCTCCGGAAAGTGCGCCCCACACGGACGAAAGCAATATATGGGTCCACGTATCCGATGACGAAACGCACTCCTGCAGCAGCAATATGCTTCTCAGCGTCAACATCGCCACAAGCATCCGGTTTGGAATGATCCGCTCTTTCAAATCAGTCTTTGCGATCATTACAAGTCCGCACATAAGGATCAGACAGCGCAAAAACCTCCATACAGAATATATGTCCATACTAACCGGCCCTATCGTTATACTATTAATAAATTGGAATCTCACGGGCGAACGCCCCTGAATTTTTGAACTTCATGAATGTTCTGTGTTTACTATACCGTATTCGGCGAAAAAATCAACCCCCTTTTTCAAAAAAATGGAAAAGGGGGCTGTATGGTCACATCTCTTTTTCAGCAGACAGAAGGATCCGGTCGTTGTCCAGATCTTTTCCCGCGCCTGCCCGGAATTTTTCCAGAAGTCCTGCCACAGTCATATTTTTACGTTCTTCGCCTTGAATATCCAGGACAATACGTCCATCGTCCATCATCAACGTACGGTTTCCCATGGTTAAAGCCTGATGCATATTATGAGTTACCATCAGACAAGTAGTATGATTCCGTTCCACAATATCCTGTGTTAATTCCAGCACTTTTTCTGCCGTACCCGGATCCAGCGCCGCCGTATGTTCATCCAGCATCAGAAGCTGCGGCGGTACCATCGTAGCCATCAAAAGCGTCAAAGCCTGGCGCTGACCTCCGGATAAAAGCCCTACCGGCTGCTTCATACGGTCTTCCAGTCCCATTCCCAGCAGAGAAAGCTGTTCCCGAAAAAACTCTTTGTCTTTTCTGGAGATCCGGCTGAACGGAGCCTTCCCTTCAGAAGAGCGCAGATATGCCAGTGCAAGATTCTCTTCAATTGTCATATGGGGCGCCGTACCCTTCAAAGGATCCTGAAATAAACGGCCAATCACCTTACTCCGGCGATGCTCCGGCATAAATGTGATATCTTTTCCATCCAGTATAATGGATCCCTCATCTACATAAAAACTCCCCGCCACTGCTCCAAGCAATGTCGATTTTCCTGCCCCGTTGGAACCCACGATCGTGGCAAAATCCCCCGGTTTCAGGTGAAGTGAGAGTCCGTTGACCGCGCATTTTTCATTGACAGTTCCCGGATTAAACGTTTTCTTGATATTTTCCAGTCTGAGCATATCAGCGGCCTCCTTTCCGGGAAGCAGCCATCTTCCGTCTCTGGAATGCCGCGCCCTCTTTCAGAGTAGGCATGGCGATCGCAAGACCCACGATGACAGCAACCACCAGTTTCAGGCAGTCAATAGGAACAATCTTGGTCGTCAGGATGATCGCATAGATAAACCGATAAATAATACTTCCGATCACTGCGGCAACTACTCCGCGTGCCACGGATTTCCGCCCTGTCAAAGTCTCTCCGATGATCAGGCATGCCAGCCCGATGACCACGATACCGGTTCCGCTGTTAATATCCGCGGATTTCTGATACTGCGCCACCACCGCGCCGGACAGAGCCGTCATCGCATTAGCCATGCAGAGTCCAATCGTGATCATCAGAGCAGGATTTACAGAAGAGGCTCTCACCATCTCTTTGTTGTCACCGGTGGCACGGATACTCAGACCAATTCTGGTTTTGAGAAAAGCCACCAGGAGCACACAAATCAGAAGCGTAATGCCTCCTGCCAGCAGAATCTCATACCAATCGCCGCCAATACCTGTATCTTTCAGCAGGGAAAACAGTGTGTCCTGTCTTAGAAGGCTCGCATTGGAGCTCCATCCCATCGCCATCAGGTTAACCGTGTATAGTCCTGTATTGGTAACAATTCCTGCCAAAATCGACGGAACCCCCAGCCTCGTCTGCAAAAACGCAGTCACAAATCCGGCACACGCACCCGCTGCCAATGCGGCAAATATTGCAAGGACCGGATGCCCGGCTGTCGTAACCGTCACAGAAACAGCCGCGCCAAGTACAAACGTTCCGTCTGTGGTCAAATCCGCAATATCCAGAATGCGGTAACTTAAAAACAGTGCCAAAGCCACCAGCGCATACATGAATCCCAGCTCCAGGGCTGTCTGAACTACATAAAGCATACTATCCTCTCATCCTTTCTGACTCCGGGAAACTATTCTTCGGTCGTCGTGACTTCTACGACCTCTCCCATATCATAAAATACGGAATAGTCCGCTCCCAGAGTTTCGGCGGTCTCCGTATTCACAGTAATGATTCCGCCGTCCATCAAATAATAATCTTCCATACCGTCCATACCGGAAGTCATGGCTTCATATGCCAGATCTGCTGTCTCATGTCCCAGATCCGTATAATTTACGCCGCAGGTGGCAAACGCTCCGTTGCGGACAAAAGAATCTGCTCCAGTATAATGCGGAATACCTGCTTCTGCCAGATCTTCATAGATCGCCAGCTCCGCTGCCATAATCACATTATCGGTTGGCGTAAAGACCGCGTCCACTCCATCCGCGATCAGCGCGCTGGCTGCCGCAATAACTTCATCGTTGGTATTGCCGGTCATTTCTTCATACGCAATTCCTTTTTCATCCAGATATGCCTTCGCCTCCGCGATGGGTTTCTCAGAATTTGCCTCTGACAGAGAATACAACAGTCCCACATTCTGTACATCCGGATTCTGAGCCAGCATCATATCCAGGATAAATTCCGTATTCAGCGCATCAGATGTGCCTGTCACATAATCAATCCCTGTCATCTTTGCACTCTCGGGATCAGAGATCGCCGCGTATACCACCGGCGTCTGAGTGTCTTCCGCACATACAGCCATTACCTGCGCAGCAAGGGTTGCTATCGGGATCACCACATCCACGCCATCCGCGATCACCTGGGTTCCGATCTGATTCAGTACGGACTGATCTCCCTGACCTGAATATACCTCATATTCAATCGTCACTCCGTTCTCCTGCGCCAGCTGGTCCAGTTCTTCACACACAGCGTTCGCAATTTCATCCAGGGAAGCATGGTCCATCTGTTTTACCACTGCTACCTTATAGGCGCCTCCTTCCGATTCATCCGATGCTGTATCTCCTGTGGAAGTTTCTTCCGCATTTTCCGTACTCTGCGCGGAATCTGCGCTTGCTCCCGTACTTCCGCAGCCGGAAAGTGCCGCTGCCGTCATTGCCATGGTTAATAAGATGCTCACTGCTTTCTTTTTCATTTTTCATTCCTCCAATGATATTATAATTTTCGAAATGAAGAAACCTGGTTATAGAGCGCTATGCGATCTTTATACAAAAAAACCGTCTCAAGCTGATGCTTGAGACGGTTATAATATCTACTATAATCGCGGTACCACTCAAATTGACGTTCGTCCTCTCTACGCGTACTATCATACGCTCCTCATTGATAACGGGTTTGGTTCCCGGCAGTTCCTACTCTTTTCATTTCGGGCTGCCCTCGAAAGTCCATTCAGCAATCCATTCCATACCGCAATCCCACCACCTGCGGCTCTCTGTGATTTCATCGGAAAGCTTACTCTTCTTTCTCAACGGTTTCTCTTCTTTCTGTTCTATATTCTATGCCGGATCGGTCAATTTGTCAACTGCTTTTTCACAGAAATTACCGGCTCCTACTTTGTCAGCTCCGCGACCACCTGATTGATCACCTTGCCGTCGGCCTTACCTTTCAGCTCTGCCATCACCGTCTTCATAATCATGCCTTTATTCTTCGTGGCGAGCACATCTGCAAATTTTGAAGTCAGGATCTCCTTTACTTCTTCCGCGCTTAAAAGTTTGGGCGCAAACTCGTTCATGACCGCATATCTCGCCTGATATTCTTCCAACAGATCTGTTCTGGAAGCCGGGCAGGTATCGATCTGTTCTTTTACCGTCTTTATTTCCTTTAAAACAGCCTGGTTTACCATCTCTTCCGGGATATCGTCCCTGCATCCCGCGTCAATGCCTGCTTTTTTTACCGCGGAAACTAGTACGGAGATGGACTCCTTTCTTGCTTTGTCCTTTGCCTTCATGGCCTCAATCATTGCTTTCTGCAATTCTTCCAGTTTCATAACACAATTCCTCCTTCTGATTTTTGACATATGCATCATAACAGAACCTGATAATATCTTTTCTGGTGACGATTCCAATAAAGATTTTCTTGTCGTCGGTCACCGGAACAAAATTCTGATTCATAGCTGTCTGCACCAGATCTTCCATGGTCGCGTCGATAGATACCGGACGTACGTCCATTCTCCGGTCTACAGCCAAAATCGATACATTTTCAGCGTCTTTCAGGTTCATATTATATCTTTTTTTCAGTGTCCAGAGAATGTCTCCCTCTGTCACAGTACCTATGTAACGCCCTTGCCGGTCAATCAGCGGAATCGCCGAATACCCGCTGCGTTCCAGTTTTTCAATAGCCTGGCGAAGCGTCCATTCTTCATGCAAATGAGCGACTTCACTTTTCGGCGTCAAAAAAAACAACACATTCATAGTTATCCCCTTTTTCCCGGCAGCCTGTGTACAGGCCGCCCTTTACATCAACGGCGCCAACACCCTCAGCACCGAAGTAAACATATTTCCCAGAAGTCCCTGGCGGCAGTCCCCTAACGTCACCTGATGACATTTAGGGAAACATTCTTCCATATCTTTTTTCACATCCATCACGGCCTTGCATCCATAAAGGAAGGTACCGCACTCAAAGTGCAGATACAGGCTTCGGAAATCCATATTGATTGTCCCTACGGTAGCGATCCTGTCATCGCACACGTAAGACTTCGCATGGACAAACCCTGGCGTATATTCATAGATCTGCACGCCCGCATTTAAAAGCGGAGGATAATAAGACTTTGACATAAAAAATACCATGGGTTTATCCGGAATACCCGGCATCAGAATGCGCACGTCAACACCTCTCTTGGCCGCCAGACAAAGAGCGTTCTCCATTTCATCACTGATCAGCAGATATGGAGTGGCGATATAGACATAGTCTTTCGCCTGATTCAGAATGTTGATATACACATTCTCTCCCAATTCTTCATTATCCAGCGGCGTATCCGCATAGGGCACCACATATCCATCGCTTTCAAAAGGTTTCTCATGCCATTTATGCGGCTGGAAAATACTGTAGTCCAGATCCGGCGTCCGGAATGCATTCCAGACTTCAAGGAACATCAGCGTAAAGCTGTAGACAGCATCTCCAAAAATACGTATTCCTGTATCTTTCCAATGTCCGAATCTGACCTTTTCATTGATATACTCGTCAGCCAGGTTAATGCCTCCGTTATATGCTGTATGTCCGTCAATCACCAGAATCTTGCGGTGATCCCGATTATTCATTACCAGCGACAGGAACGGAACAAACCGGTTAAATGCCATGCACTTAATCCCTCTTACCTCCATCTGCCGGGCATAATGGTACGGCAGTTTGGATACACAGCCCACATCGTCATAGATCAGACGGACATCCACGCCTTCCTTTACCTTCCGCTCAAGGATTTCCAGAATCGAGTTCCACATGCGGCCTTCTTCTATGATAAAGTATTCCAGAAAAATATAGTGTTCCGCTTTTTCCAGGTCCTCCAGCATGTCCGCAAACATAGCTTCACCCACCGGGTAATATTTCACCTGTGTATTTTTCCAAACCGGATATGGTCCGTATTCTCCTACATAACGGATATTTCCCGCCACATCAGGAGCATTCTCTTCTATCTCTCTCAAAATTTCCTTGTTCTGGGAAAGTTCTTCTCCCATCTCGCCCTTCACTTCCGCCATACGGACAGCCAGATTTTTACTGGGCTTTTTATTTCCGATCAGCAGATACAGAATGCCCCCGAACAAAGGCAGACCCATTACCAGGATAATCCACGCAATCTTATAGGCCGAACTTTCATCCTTACGGATCAGATAAAGTAAAATCAATATACTTACAATACGGAAAAACGCATTGACATATATGGAATAGCTGATCAGCCGTTCCATAAAGAAAAAGATCCAGACCATCTGCAGGATCAAAGCGATCCCTACCAGGACCAGACGGCTTTTCAGCAGTTTACCGATTCTTCTCATGTCCATTCACCGCCAGTCGGTTGATTTGTGTCGCCACATAGCCGGCGCCATAGCCGTTATCTATATTAACCACGGTAATTCCATTCGAGCAGGAGTTGATCATCGTCAGCAGCGCGGACAGGCCGTTAAAATTCGCCCCGTACCCTACGCTGGTGGGCACAGCGATCACCGGCACATCCACCAGCCCGGCCACCACGCCCGGAAGAGCGCCTTCCATGCCGGCAACCGCGATAACACAGTTGGCATGTTCAAATACATCCATATTATTCAGCAGACGATGAATACCTGCCACGCCCACATCAAAAAGGCGCGTTACCTTAGTCCCGAAAAACTCTGCCACACTGGCTGCCTCTTCCGCCACCGGAATATCTGCAGTTCCCCCCGTACAGACCACAACTTTGCCGATCTGCGGCACCTCATGATAGATGGCTTTCAGGATCCGGGACGCAGGATCATACTGAAAGTCCGGCAATTCTTTCAGAACCGCTTCTGCCTGCTCTGCAGACGCTCTGGTTCCCAGCACATTAATCTTTTCGTCCGCCATCCGGCGGCAGATACCGATCAGATGTCCCAGTTCTTTGCCCTGACAGTAAATAACTTCTTCGAATCCCTGGCGCAGTTTTCGATGCTGATCGATCTTGGCATATCCCAGATCTTCGTATGGAAGTTTTTTCAAAAGTTCTTCCGCTTCCTCTATCTCCATCTGTCCGGATCTTACATTCTCCAGGATCTCACTTACATCCATTCCTCTCACCCCTGCATACGCTTTCTAGTATACCTTTTTCTGTGTAGATTTTCCATAAACTTTTCATGAACAATTGTTTAAGATTACAGTATTAATCCTTCTGAATATGGACTGACATCTGCGGGAAAGGAATCTCAATGCCAGCTTCTGTCAGACGGTTGTTCAAAAGCTCCATAGTTCTCCATTTTACATCCCAATAATCTTCTGCTTTCACCCAGGGACGTACCAGGATAGTAATCGCACTGTCGTCCAGACTGTCTACAGCCACTATGTAAGACGGATCCTTCAGGACTTTCTCATCGGCATCCAGGATGCCTTCTATAATCGCCCTGGCCTTTTTCAAATCCGTACCATACGCCACTCCCACGCTCATATCCACCCGTCGTGTATCATTAGCAGAAAAATTCACGATATTGCTGTTGGCAAGCGCTCCGTTTGGGAGAACCACATTCCGGTTGTCAGCCGTATGAAGGATCGTTGCAAAAAGGCTGATCACCACTACAGTTCCTTCATATCCGTTAGCTTCAATATAATTTCCCACCGAAAAAGGCTTTGTAAGCAGAATCACAATTCCACCGGCAATATTGGACAAGCTCTCTTTCAAAGACAGACCGACCGCCACTCCTGCTGTACCCAGAAGTGTAATAAAGGAAGCTGTCTGAATACCAAAATGTGACATCAGGATCAGCGCCAGCACCACATAAGACACAATTTTTACCAAAGCATCCAAAAATTGGACCACTCCGGTATCTACGCTGGATCTGTCCAGCGCTCTGCGGAGTACTCTGCGCAGCAGCCCCAGAAGCTTTAGTCCGATAAAGAGTACCGCCAGCGCCCAGATCAGGGAACCGCCGACTTCCAGAATTTTCGGAAGAAGCTGTTCCAGTTTTGTCAGTTCATCCATAGTCTGTCCTCCTGTATATTATTTCAAAAACCGATCCATAAAATCCTGCTCTGACAAGATCTCAACACCCAATTCTTTTGCTTTTTTATTCTTCGAAGAATTGGATGCCAGATCATTGTTGACCAGGCAATTCGTCTTGGAAGTAACGCTTCCGGTCACTTTTCCTCCTCTGGCTTCGATTGCCGCTTTTAAAGCGTTCCTGTTTTCAAAATGCTCCAGAGACCCGGTAATGACGACCGTCATTCCTTCCAGAGTCTGAGGTTGTCCCCCCTCTTCTTCTTTCTGGATATCCAGTTCTTTCAAAAGATCATCCAGCCAGCGGTTGTGTTCCTTATCTGCAAAATACGCCTCTACTCCGGCGCCGATCACTTCTCCGATCCCGGGGATACTGCTCAGTTCTTCCGCTCCCGCGCTCCGCAGACGGTCAAGGTCATATCCGTATTCCCGGCAAAGCACTTTCGCGTTAGCCAGACCAATATTAGGGATCCCCAGACTGTACACCACCCGCGGCAAAGTGGTGTGCCGGGATCTTTCCAGGCTGTTCATCAGATTCTGAAAAGATTTTTCTCCAAATCCTTCCATCTGAACGATTTCGTCCCGATACCGGTCCAGATGATATAAATCCGCATATTCCTTGACAAAGCCGTTTCCTATAAATTTTTCCAGTGTCATCTCTGAGAGGCCGTCAATATTCATGGCGTCCCGGCTGACGAACAGCGTAAATGCCTTAATCTTTTTTGCCTGGCATTCGGGATTGGTACAGTACAGGGACTCCACATCATTGGCTTTCTGAATACGGGTTGTCCCTCCACAAACCGGACAGACTGACGGAATCTCGACATTTCCGCTTCCCGTTAAATCTTCCGCGATCTGCGGAATAATCATATTCGCTTTATATACTGTGATCCGGTCACCGATCCCCAGTTTCAGCGCTTTCATAATACTCAGATTGTGAACGGAAGCGCGGCTGACAGTCGTGCCTTCCAATTCTACCGGTTCAAAAACAGCAATAGGATTGATCAGACCGGTTCTGGACGTACTCCACTCCATTCTGGTAAGCGTCGTCTCCCGGATTTCATCTCTCCATTTGAACGCGATAGAATCTCTTGGAAATTTTGCCGTCCTGCCCAATGACTGCCCGTAGGCAATGTCTTCATAAATACAGACCAGCCCGTCCGACGGCAGATCATTCTGCGGAATCGCGTCCGCGAATTCCTGCACCGCCTGAGGAACGCCTGCTCCCGTCACTTTTTTATACTCTACCACGTCAAATCCCTGGGATTTCATCCACTGAAACTGGCGTTCTCTGGAATTTTCAAAATCCACGCCGTCGGCGCGCACCAAAGAAAAAGCATAAAAATATACATTTCTCCGCGCCGTGATCTCATTGTTCAGCTGGCGCACTGATCCGCTGCACAGATTTCTGGGATTTTTATATCTGGCCTCTTCCTCCGGAATTTCCGCATTCATCTTCTCAAAATCAGAGTACCGGATCACCGCTTCGCCTCTCAGCACCACTTCCGAAGTACAGGGAATAGCAAGCGGCACATTGCGAAATACTTTGGCATTATTGGTGATTACCTCGCCAATTTCTCCATTTCCCCGGGTAACGGCTTTCTGTAGTTCTCCCCGGTTATAGGTCAGCACCACGGTCAGGCCGTCCAGTTTCCACGACATCAGCACTTCATGGTCACCGGCAAAATCCGCCAACGCAGCCACATCCTTGGTCTTATCCAGGGAAAGCATCGGGCTCTCATGGCGCTCCTTCGGAAGCTCGTCCACCGCCTCATATCCCACTTCCATTGTAGGACTCCCGGCCAGCACCACTCCTGTCTTCTTTTCCAAGGCCGCCAGTTCATCATAAAGGCGATCATAGTCATAGTTGCTCATGATCTCCCTGTCTTCCTGGTAATATGCCTTGGACGCTTTTCCCAGCAGGGCAGTCAGCTCCCTTATGCGTGCCAGTTTATCCATTCTGCCTGTCCTCCATCTCTGTATTATCTGCCTGCAGCAGTTCCAGCAGCTCTTTCACTTCCTGCTCCGTTACATTTCTCCATCCACCGGTCTGTAAATGGCCCAGACAGATGTTCATGATCCGGACTCTCTTCAGTTCCTGTACATGGTATCCCAGTTCTTTGCACATCCGGCGAATCTGCCGGTTCAACCCTTGAGTCAAAATGATCCGGAATTTACGTTTTCCAATCCTCTCCGCTCTGCACGGGCGGGTAGTTACATCTAATTCCCTCAAATATACCCCCGCTTCCAGATCGCGCAGAAAACGGTCATTAAAAGGACGGTCTACCGTCACTTCATACTCTTTTTCATGAAGATTCGCGCCCCGCATCATCTGGTTGATCAGATCTCCATTGTCTGTCATCAGAAGCAGTCCTTCCGAATCCTTGTCCAATCTTCCCGCATATGTAATTCTTTTGGGATAACCTAGAAATTCTATGATGTTCTGATCTCCGCCCTGACTGACCTCTGAACATACAATTCCCCGCGGCTTATTTACCGCAATTAACGTGAACCGCTCTTTCTCTTCCCTCACAACCGGTCTGCCGTCCAGCTCCACCTTCTGACCTTCCCGGATCTGCATACCGGTCTGGGCCGGCTTTCCGTCCACAAGAACGCGTCCCTGCATAATCAGCCTGTCCGCTTCCCTCCGGGAACAGACGCCTGCCTCACTCATATATTTATTTAAACGAATCATCCTTTTTTCCTCCCTCATCATCTTACCAAATTTGCCGGGAGAAGTAAACAATCCATTGCCGTGCCGGCCGGACAGTTCCCGACAGGCACAATCAATGGAAAATGCGCCTTATTTTAAATAAGCTTTCAATTTTTCAATATTTTTTTCTTCAAAATCCATTAATTCCTGCGCAAGCTCGTAATATTCTTTCTGAACGCCTTTGTTTGCCTTTACTACTTTCATCAGTTCCGTGATTCCTCTGGTATTTCCCTGGATCATGAGATCTGCCAGATGCTCCGTACTGGCGTTCAGCAGCGTATTCATCTGGATACCTCCCCAAAGCATAGTACGTTCCATCAGTTTCTCCTCCGGGGGTGTCTCTTTCGCTTTTTGATATTCTTTCTGTAATTTTTCCTCTAACTGTACGAACTTGCAAGCCTGGCGATTCAGGTCCAGCGCCAGATCATCATCTTCCACCTTCCCAATCACCACATTAATCGCTTCCCGGCCCATCTGCGCATTCCGAAAACTCTCATCCAAAACCGCTCTGTCTGCTTCTGAAAACATAAAAAAGCTCCTTTCCCTGGTAGATGCTACTAGGGTATGGAGCTTTTTATTTTTCTATTCCAGATATTCAGTCAAAATATATCCGGTTGTTCCGTTATACTCGATCTGACTCCAGCCATTGTCATAAGCCTGAATCTGGGTTACCGTCTCTCCCTGGTAAATCAGCGCCAGACGCTCAGAATCTGTCGAGGCCTCCGCGCGCATATTAACGCTCTCCGTCACCCGCGTCTGACGGTTTCCGGTAGAAGCGCCTGTACTCTCGGAGCTTTCACTGGAAGTATCTGCCGGGGCAGATCCGCCTTCCAGATACTCAGTCATAACGTATCCGGTCACACCGTTATATTCAATCTGGCTCCAGCCATTGTCATAAGCCTGGATCTGGGTTACCGTCTCTCCCTGGTAAATCAGCGCCAGACGCTCAGAATCTGTCGAAGCCTCCGCGCGCATATTGACGCTTTCCGCGGCACGTGTTTGACGGTTCAGGACCGTTCCTTCGCCGGTTTCCCCGGTCGTTTCTGCAGGCTCCGCTGTTTCCTCGGTCTCACCGGTTTCCGCAGTCTCGTCAGCCGGCTCCTCAGTCTCTGCTGTCTCCTGACTCTCTTCTGCAGGTTCTGCTGCCACTTCACCGCTGATTCTCTGGATAAATTCTGCCAGCGTAGGATCCTGCTCCTGAGCCTGCTGATATCTGGTGCGGACGTCATCATACAGCGCCTGCACATCCGGATCCTGCTCCAGTTCTGCCACATACGCCTGCATGCTTTCATCAATATCTCCATAATGGATCAGGCGGTTCCCGTTCTCATCTTTCGGTCCTACATACAGACAGATAATGTCCGGAGCGCTGGTCTCAATATTGATCAGTTTCATATCATAGCAGACAAATACGATATAGGAATCGTCTACCGGACCGTTTTTCGTATAACAGGTTACATTCTCATAAGCTTCTATAAACGCTGAACGGCTCTGGATACTCGCCTTGTCCTCGTCTGTCAGCACGTCTACGATTGTTTCCAGAGCGTCTACATCTCCATTGGCCATACATTCACAATATTTCTCAATCAGGCGCTGAATGGAAGAATGCGTGTTTTCCTCCAGTTCATTCGGCTCTTCTTCCACAGTTTCAGCCGTATCGTCCGCCGTCTCTGCGGTGCCGTCCTGCGTTTCTTCCTCCGCCGTCTCTGCGGTGCCGTCCTGCGTTTCTTCCTCCGCCGTACTTTCCTGGTTTGCGGCGCTTCCGCCTCCTGCCAGCGCCGCCACAGCCACTACAAGGATTACCGCTACGACAACTCCGATTTGGACTTTATATTTCATAAGTAACTCTTTCCACTTTATCTGTTCCATATCAAACCTCCTGTCAAAATAATCATTGTATGCTTCTATCCGACTGCAGCCGGCTATTTTTGCATATGAAAAATGCACCTGACAAGATTCGAACTTGCGACACCGGGCGTCGGAGGCCCGTGCTCTATCCAGCTGAGCTACAGGTGCATGGCTTATTACCTCAACTATAATACACTAAGTTGAGGAAATAAGCAAATGTTTTTTGTAATAAATCCGTAATATTTATAAATTTTTTATATTTTCAGTTCCCCTGTATCCGAAAAATAGCGATATACATGCCCGCTCAGATAATCCTCCGGAGTCACACAGGTCTCATTTACTTCTTTCACCAGACGTTCTAATTCCGACGGATCGTCTGAGCAGCTGACTGGAAGAAGGATCACTTCATGGATACTGCTGGGAAGCACATAAAACTCTTCTCCGATTCTTCTGAAACATTTTTTCAGCACTTTAGGATCCAATATTACAGCAGCGCCATACTCTCTTCCCCGAATTCCCAACACATACATGCCGCTGCTCCTGCCTTTCAGGCCATAGCCTTCCAGGAGCTGCTCCATGGGCTCCAGCATCACAGGTATCTCCGCCATGTTCTCCGCCGCCGCATGATACAATTCCTTCAGATCAATCCCCCACTGTTTCATATGGCTGTTATGAATCAATGCAGTCGCATTGCTGATAATCTCTTCGGGAATCTTCAAGTAAAATACGATCGCCAGATCCAGCCAAAACAAATGCGGCACATCCCTGAGCAGCTCTTCATTTTTTTCCCGGGAAATCAGGCGGTAATAAATCCGTCCTTTCATTCTCCCGTACTCCAACACCTGCAGAAGGTCATTTCCTTTCTCCAGCAGACTTTCTCTCTGCACTTTCAGAATCTGCTGTGCCAGTTTCCGGATCTCATTTTCGCAGATACCTGCATAATAGTAATGATTTACATAAACCGTCGGCTGTTCTTTTCTGCCTCTGATACAGCAGGAAAAGCCATCCAGTTTCACACTATTGTTCTTCAGTACCCGTACTCTTTGAATATGCTCCTCCTCTTCCGCCAGCAGACAAATCTCCTGTTCCAGTATATCCAGGAATTGCGCGTATGTCATAATTACCCCTTTTCTCTTCTCTGCCGCCCCAATATGAAATTATATCTGTGGAATCAGTATGCGAAAGCACAAGAATGTCTATATCTGGAATATAGTGTAGCGGATTCCCGCACAGATTGCAAGCCTGAATTCGTAAAAAAATCAGGCGGCTCAGCCCCGGAGGACAAACCGCCTGACATATCACCGTATTAAACGCGGGACAGATACTCTCCGGTCCTCGTGTCAATCTTGATCTTGTCTCCCTGCTCTACGAACAGCGGAACGCTTACTACTGCACCAGTCTCAACGGTAGCCGGTTTGGTCGCTCCGGTAGCCGTATCTCCTTTGAATCCCGGCTCTGTATCCGTAATCTCCAGCTCTACAAACAGAGGCGGCTCCACCGCGAATACATTGCCATTGTAAGA
The DNA here is from genome assembly GCA_944376715.1 of uncultured Lachnoclostridium sp. GTDB lineage: Bacteria > Bacillota > Clostridia > Lachnospirales > Lachnospiraceae > Hominiventricola. The sequence continues at coordinate 76,611 of CALWDO010000004.1, forward strand.
GCAGACCTTCACCATCTCGTTCTCTTTAACAAATTTCAGAGCGTCACCGATATCGTCTTTATTCAGGGCAATCTGGTCAAATGTTTCTGTATTCATAAAATGGAACAGGTCTCCATCGCTGTACAGATACTGCATCTCAACACGGTCAATACGCGCTGCCGGAAATTTCTCCGTGGGACGGAAGGTTTTCTCAACCACACCGCCATTGATGATATTTTTCAGTTTCGTTCTGACAAAAGCCGCACCTTTTCCCGGTTTTACATGCTGAAACTCCAAAATCTGATAAACATTTCCTTCAATCTCCAAGGTAATGCCGTTCCTAAAATCTCCTGCTGAAATCATTCTGTTTTCCTCCTTACGTTGTGTGAGGAACGCATAATCCTCACAGTTTATACTATTTTATAATAGAATGACTATTATTTCAACTATTTTTTCAGATACCCCGAATCCGGCGCGTCTCCTGCCGGATAATCTGCGCTACCTGATATATATTTCTTCCATCTGTCCGGATGCAGAGATGAGCTGTCCTTCGATAACTGTTCTCCCTTTCTCTCATCAGCCGTTCCACTCTCTGCTCCAGATCTTCCCCGTTCAGCATGGGACGGCTTCCGTCGCTCTTGACCCTTCCCAGAATCGTCTCTTTCTCCGCCGTCAGATAAATCACGCAGCCCAGGGCCCGGAGCAATCTTTGATTTTCCTCCCGGACCGGCATGCCTCCTCCCACGGAGATCACGGAATGTCTGGTATCTTCCTGCATTCTCCTGAGAAGATCTGTCTCCAGATCCCGAAAATAGGGCTCTCCGTATTCGGAAAAAATATCCGGAATACTCTGCTTTTGCTCGGCGGCAATCCGGTCGTCTGTATCCACAAAATGCAGGCCTTTTTCCTGAGCCAGCAGCTTCCCGACCGTCGTTTTTCCCGCGCCCATAAAACCAATTAAAATCAGATTGTCCATACCTGTCCTCTAACCTAACATCTTTTTCAATTCATCCATAAATGTGTTTACATCTTTAAATTCCCGATAAACAGACGCGAACCGCACATATGCGACCGAATCCAGATCTTTCAGTTTCTCCATCACCATCTCTCCGATCTCACGGCTGGAGATCTCTCTCGCCTCTTTTTTAAAGATGCTTGCCTCCACTTCATCGATCATAGATTTCACTTGATCCGCAGAAATAGGCCTTTTATGGCAGGCGCGGAATACGCCGCCTTCAATCTTGGAGCGGTCATAAGTCTCCCTGTTGTTGTCTTTTTTAATCACGATCAGGGGAATCATCTCAACCTTTTCATAGGTCGTGAAACGCTGCCTGCACACATCGCACTCTCTCCTGCGCCGGATCGCGTTTCCGTCCTCCGCCGGCCTGGAGTCAATCACCCTGGTATTATCTTTCCCGCAAAATGGACACCTCATTAGAATCCTCCTTATTTGTTTCAGTATATAACAGGAACATTTTTCCTGTCAATCATGCGTTGTTTTTCACATGAACCCGGGAAGCTCCCGCATACAATTATGAAAAAAGGGAAATCATGAAAAACCAACTCCGTTTCTGTGAACTGAAACAAAAAGACGTCATCAACCGATGCGACTGCAAAAGGCTGGGGCGGATCTGCGACTTCATTTTTGACGAATGCAGCGGACGTATCTGCGCTATCGTCATTCCCGGGCCATTCCGTCTATGGGGTTTTCTGGGACCGGACCGGGAATATGTTATCCCTTGGAACAAGATCTGCCAGATAGGCCCCGACATTATCCTGGTGGAAGTCTGTGTGGAAGAAGTTCTCTGTCAAAGAAAAATCTGGAATTGAATATTTGCTTTCCTTTTGCATAACCAATTTTTTTTGGGAAATGCTTTTATTAAATGTGACGCGGCAGGAGGGAAGCAATGATTTTGAACAAGGTGGAAATCTGCGGAGTCAACACATCGAAACTCCCGCTTCTTACAAATGAGGAGAAAGAAATGCTATTTGAACGGATACAAAAAGGGGACATGGAAGCCAGAGAACTGTACATCAAAGGAAACCTGCGGCTGGTGCTCAGTGTGATCAAGCGTTTTTCCTCCAGCAGTGAAAATGCGGATGATCTGTTCCAGATCGGCTGCATCGGGCTCATGAAAGCCATCGACAATTTTGACTGCACCCTGGACGTAAAGTTCAGTACTTACGCAGTGCCCATGATCGTGGGCGAGATACGCCGTTATCTGCGGGACAACAACAGCATCCGCGTCAGCCGGTCCCTGAGAGATACCGCATATAAAGCCATCTATGCCAAAGAAAAACTTTTAAAGGAAAATTCACGGGAACCCACGATCCAGGAAATTTCCGATGCCGTCGGCATCCCGAAGGAAGAAATCGTCTATGCGCTGGACGCGATCCAGAGCCCCGTAAGCCTGTATGATCCTGTCTATACCGAAGGCGGAGATACTCTCTATGTGATGGACCAGATCAGCGACCGAAAAAACAAGGAAGAAAACTGGGTAGAAAATCTGTCTCTTTCCGAAGCCATGAAACGTCTGACCCCAAGAGAAAACCATATCATCAATCTTCGATTCTTTGAAGGAAAAACACAAATGGAAGTGGCCGAAGAGATCCACATATCCCAGGCACAGGTCAGCCGCCTGGAAAAAAATGCGCTGAAAACCATGCGCAGTTACCTTAAATAAAATAGGACTGTCCTGAAATATCTCTCTCAGGGCAGTCCTTATGTTTTCTATTCGTATTTAACGATTTCTTTTTTCAGCCGTCCGATAATTTTCTTTTCCAGCCTGGAAATATACGACTGGGAAATCCCCAGCAGGTCAGCCACTTCTTTCTGTGTCATCTCTTTGCCCGCCGGGTGGTTTAATCCAAAACGCAGCTCTATGATCGTCTTTTCTCTCTTGGAGAGCTTGGACAGAGCTTTTTTCAGAAGTTTCCTTTCCACTTCATTCTCCAGGTCTCTGTATATAATGTCTTCATCTGTCCCCAGGATGTCCGAAAGGAGCAGTTCGTTGCCGTCCCAGTCCACATTCAGCGGTTCGTCGATGGATACTTCCATCCGCAGCTTGCTGTTTCTCCGCAAATACATCAATATTTCATTTTCAATACATCGGGATGCGTACGTGGCCAGTTTTATGTTCTTATTTCTTTTAAAAGTGTTAATGGCTTTGATCAGTCCGATCGTCCCAATGGAAATCAGATCTTCCACACCTACCCCTGTGTTGTCGAATTTTTTGGCTATGTATACAACCAGACGCAGATTGTGCTCGATCAGCGTCGCTTTCGCCTGCTGTTCCTGTTCCGTCTCCAGTCCCAGAATCGCTTTTGTCTCTTCCTCTGCGTTAAGCGGCGGCGGAAGGATCTCCGCTCCTCCGATATAATGTATTTCTCCTTTTCCGGAAAAAAACATGCTCTTGAACCGCGGAGCAACTTTCAGCTGAATCTGATGTGGAATCGTCACCTTGATAATCATAATGCCTCCTCTATGAGGATAGCAGGTCACGGTGAAGTATCATCTGGTGCTGCCCTGTCTCGACCGGCGTACATGCCACCAACGGCTTTTTTAATATTCGGATACCGTCCGGACATTCCACCTCCATCTCCTCCAGGGTATACGCCTGCAGAAGGCCCTCCTGAGAAATAGTCCGGTAGGGAATGACTCTTGGCAGATTCTCAAGGCCGGACTGCTGCAGGATCATCCGCAGCAGATTTTTATCCAAAATGCTCACCGGCCTTCCGGAAACCGGATCTCTCAGGCTGTTCCCGGTATCATACAAAGCCTCAAGCTGTACCCGGCTCTGACCATGCTTTATCGTGACCTTGCATGTCAAAACGGCCTTACGGTGCCGGTATTTCCGATACGCTTCTCCCGCTAATACCAGCAGCGCCGCCACAGTGCCAAGGCCCAGGAACCAGATACCTGCCAACCCGTGGAATTGTTCCAAATATTGCACCATGCCGCCAAACAGCAGCCCTTCCAGATACACAGATAATATACGTTCTCCCAGATACCTCCAGCCCGGATACGCAGCCCATGTCATCCCCGCAGCCAATATCAGGGTCCCCAGAAAATACCCCGCACCATTCAGCTTCGCCGACACTATGGTTAACACACAGGAACCGGCGCCTCCCAGAACAGCCGCCATCAGGATCCTTCGAAGCCGGATCGGAATCCGTGCTGCCCAGGCAGTAACCATCAGCAGCAGAAAATCCATCCAGAAGTTTTTTACGAACAGCACATCTGCATATACTTCGTAGTACACTTGCCACCCTCTCTCATATGGTAATCCCCATTATAGGCAGGAGGCCTTAAAATCTCTGTCGGATACTGCGGTTCCCGAGGGCTTTTTTTACTTCAAAATTCGACATTTGTTCTGGTCTTCTCCTCACTGTCCTGATACAATAAAATAGAAAATCCGAGGAGGTTTTAGCTATGGAAAAAAGTATTTCAAAAGACAACTATGAAACACTATGCGCCGACTGGCAGAAACGATTTCTACAATTAGATATTAATTCTCTGACAAAAAAACTACCCGAGATCCATTCTGACGGCTCCCGGCTTATAATCTCGCATTTTCACCGCAGATATGCGGTCAGCCTTCAGGATGGAAGCATATGCTGTCTGGACAGCGATAGTCCTGTCTCTCTGTTCACCAGATTGAACATTTATACATTATTCTGGTACTGCAAAGACGAAGTCTCGGCTTCAAACGACTGGATTCCTTTCCGTGACCTGAAAGACGCTTCCCCTTTTGGTCCGGCTTTTCAGCGTTCCGTCATCCATGTATTTTCAGAAACTTTTTCAGGACATATGAAAGAATTAGAACAGGCATGCCGGTTACTGGGAGGGCGGAAATTAAACATCTCCGATATGGGCTATGAACTGGATGCATTTCAATGCATTCCGGTACAGTTTTTGTTCTGGGACGGAGACGACGAGTTTCCGGCTCAGTCCAATATTCTCTTTCAGCGAAACTGTGTGGACTTCATTCATGTGGAGAGTATTGTCTCCATCGCCTCGGAAGGTCTGGCCCGTCTGTCAGAAGCATCCGGGATCCCGCTTCAGTCAGGCGGGTTCTGATTTCAGAAAACAGCTCCTGCAACATACATTTTGCAGGAGCCATAACAGCATATTTACAGAATGTCAATATATTCTCCGGCCAGCGCCTTATTCATACTGCGTACCGCGCAGAACTTTCCGCACATACTGCATGTATCGCTGTGATCGTCCTCCGGTTTCCGGCTGTCGCGGATCATCTTTGCCGTCTCCGGGTCCAGCGCGCAGGCAAATTGTTCGTCCCAGTCCAGTTTGCGGCGGGCGTCTGCCATGCGGTCGTCGATGTCTCTGGCTCCCGGAACACCTTTGGCAATATCTGCCGCATGCGCAGCGATCTTAGAGGCAATGATACCCTGTTTCACATCTTCCACATTCGGCAGCGCAAGATGCTCTGCCGGCGTCACATAACACAGGAACGCCGCGCCGTTCATAGCAGCCACCGCTCCTCCGATGGCTCCGGTAATATGGTCGTACCCGGGCGCGATATCCGTCACCAGCGGCCCCAATACATAAAATGGCGCTCCCATGCAGATACTCTTCTGTACTTCCATATTGGCAGCCACCTGATTCAGCGGCACGTGGCCCGGTCCTTCCACCATCACCTGAACATTGTGGTCCCATGCACGTTTGGTCAGCTCACCAAGACGCACCAGTTCTTCAATCTGGCACACGTCCGTGGCATCGGCAAGGCATCCGGGACGGCATGCGTCTCCCAAAGAAATCGTCACATCATACTGCTCACAGATATCCAGGATTTCATCAAAATATTCATAAAATGGATTTTCCTGCCCCGTCATGCTCATCCAGGCAAATACCAGACTGCCTCCACGGCTGACAATATTCATTTTTCTCTTATGTTTCCGGATCTGCTCGATCGTTTTTCTGGTGATCCCGCAGTGAAGCGTAACGAAATCTACTCCGTCTTCCGCATGAAGACGGACTACATCTATAAAATCTTTTGCTGTCAATGTGGCGAGATCGCGCTGATAATGAATCACACTGTCATACACCGGTACCGTACCGATCATAACCGGACATTCATGGGTCAGTTTCTGGCGGAACGGCTGCGTATTGCCATGACTGGACAGATCCATGATCGCTTCTGCTCCCAGTTTTACCGCACTCATTACTTTTTCCATTTCAATATTATAATCTTTACAGTCCCGGGATACGCCCAGATTTACGTTGATTTTAGTACGGAGCATACTGCCGACTCCTTCCGGGTCCAGACAAGTATGACGTTTGTTGGCGCAGATTACCACTTTCCCCTCTGCCACCAGCTTCATCAGCTGCTCCAACGGCATCTTTTCTTTTTCCGCCACAATCTTCATTTCTTTTGTGGCGATCCCTTTCCTTGCCGCATCCATCTGTGTTGTATACTGTTCCATTTCCATTCTCCTTTTCGGTAAAAATTATATTTACATAGCCGATTCCCATCTCAGACCATATATATGGTTGACCGGACCGGATCCTTTTCCCAGATTCAATCCCGCTTCCAAAGCCCCGGTGAGATACGTCTTCGCCTTCCTTACGGCTTCTTCCAGGCTGTAACCAAGCGCCAGGTTACTGGCAATGGCGCTGGACAGAGTACATCCTGTTCCATGGGTGTTAGGGTTGTCCACCCTTTTCCCGGGAAGCCAATGCATCCCTCCATTCATGCAAAGCAAGTCGTTGGCGTCGTTTACCCGATGACCGCCTTTGCAAAGAACCGCACAGCCGCAGGCATTCTGAAGCTTCGCTGCCGCTTTTTCCATATCTTCCGCGTTCCGGATTTCCATCCCGGTGAGCACTTCCGTCTCGGGAATATTGGGCGTAATGATCTCCGCCAGAGGAAACAGCTGTTCTCTCATGACCTGGACCGCTTCTTCCTGCATCAGGCGGGAACCGCTGGTGGATACCATGACCGGATCCAGAACCACGTGCTCCGCCTCATACTGGCGAAGCTTCTCCGCCACCACCTTCATAATCTCCCCGGAAGACAACATCCCGATTTTTACCGCATCCGGGCGAATATCTGTAAAAACACAATCCAGCTGATTCGCCAGAAACTCTGGATCCGCCTCCATGATTCCATATACGCCGGTCGTATTCTGGGCAGTCAGGGCGGTCACCGCACTCATGGCGTATACACCGTGAACGGTCATCGTCTTGATATCTGCCTGAATTCCGGCGCCTCCGCTGGAATCACTTCCGGCGATTGTCAATGCTGTTTTCATATAAATCCTCCTTTTAAAAAGTCCCGAACTGCCTGCTTTTTATCTTCTGCTGCAAATAGTCCGCTGATCACAGCCACGCCGGCAATTCCGCTTCCCTTCAGTCTCTGTACATTGTCCAGCCGGATGCCTCCGATTGCCACAGCAGGAATCTTTACAGCGCTGCAGATAGCCTGCAGCTCCTCTAAAGAAAGATTTGTCGCGTCTGTTTTCGTACTGCTGCCAAATACGGCTCCGCAGCCAATATAATCCGCGCCCGCCGCCTGAGCAGCCAGCGCTTCCTGTACATTGTGAGCGCTTCCTCCAATGATGAATCCATCTCCCAGATACGCTCTCGCTTTCTCGATCCCCATGTCCGACAAGCCCACATGGACGCCGTCGGCTCCTGACTCCTTCGCAATATCCGGACGATCATTGACAATAAACGGCACGCCGTATCTTCTGCACAGCGCCCCAATTATTTTTGCTTCTTCTAAAAAAGTTGTGTCGTCCAATTTTTTCTCCCGAAGCTGCACACAGGTTACTCCTGCATCCAGCATCTCCTCCAGGATTCCTGCAAGGGTCTCTCCTTCTTTCAGCCAGCTTCGGTCTGTCACCGCGTACAGCCGAAGTTTCTCTGCTTCTATCTTCATTTTGTCGATATCTCCTCTCCCCGGCAGATCCGGTCCGCTTCATCAAACAGGTACCGGTGAAAACTTCCCATCCCTTCTTTTGCCGCGTCCGTATCTTTTCCCGCTTCCTCGGAGCTTTCCTTCCAGATCCGGCCCGCTTCCAGCGCCGCTTCATATGCAGGTATATCCGCAGAAATAAACATGGCGCAGAGCGCAGACAGCATACATCCGCCTCCTGTAATCCTGGCAATCCTCCCGTCGCCGCCGCTTAAGCTCTCTGTCTTTACACCATCCGACACCGCATCCTGATTTCCGCTGACCAGCACTGTGCAGTTGTATGCCCGGGCCAGTTCTTCGGCAACCTTTTTCTGGCCGTCCAGATCCAGGGTTATCCCGCTTTCTACTCCGTCCGCCACCCCGCGCTGAAGATGCAGAAGCGTACACGCTTCTCCCTGGTTGCAGCGGATCAGGGACGGCTTTACCTGTTTCAGCAGCTCCATCATTCCATCCCGGCGGAAACGGCTTGCGCCAACCCCCACCGGATCCAGAACCACCGGATGCCCCAGTTCATTGGCCTTTCGTCCTGCTCTCGCACATGCCAGGAACTTTTCTCTGTTCGGAACTCCCGTATTAAGCAGTGTTCCATGGCACTCTGCCGTGATCTCTTCGGCTTCCTCCGGATCCTGTGCCATGATCGCGCTTCCTCCGCACGCCAGCAGGATGTTCGCCACATCCTGCATGGTGACTGGATTCGTCAGGCAATGAATCCGCGGTTTCACAAGATGAAGTTTCACAAGTATCTCTTTTCTCTCCATCTTATCTCTGTGTTCCCATCATCTGCCGGAACGCTCCGCCTTTCTCCAGAACCGTAATCAACGCAAAGGCAAGAATACTTCCCGCCACTGTAGATACCAGAAACGGCACTACATATACAAATAATCCCACCGGTTCTGTTCCCATTAAAAATTTTGCCACCGGATAAGCCGCAATTCCTCCCAGGATTCCCGTACCCAGCGCTTCCGCCACACAGGTAGGAGCAAGTTTCTTCGTACCCATATACATCAGTCCGCAGCAAAGCGCCCCTACCATGCTGCCGGGAAATGCCATCAGACTTCCCAGACCCAGGATATTGCGCAGGAGACTTGCCACAAAAGCAATACCTACGCCCCACCAGGGTCCCAGTGTTACTGCCGCCAGGATATTGACCATATGCTGAACCGGCGCACATTTACTGCCTGCCACCGGGAAGCTGAGCATGCTCCCCACCACCGCAATCGCGGTCAGTACTCCCGCCAGGGCAATCCTTTTCGTTGCATCGTTTGTTCTCATATTCCATTCTCCTTTCTCCTCCTGTTGGACAAACGCCCATAAAAAACAGGGACGCCAACGGCGTCCCCAGTCATTTTCCGGTATCTCTCCCTACGTTGGCATTATCCAAATCAGGTTCCGGGTCGAGACCAGCCAGTCTCCTCTCAGCCGGCTTCAGCCAGCTCCCCGTCGCAATATTGAACTACTGTAATTAGTATAATGCAGCGCAGAAGATTTTGCAACGATTTTTTGCCTCTTACTCCGTCCACACACTGATCCTGCTCCCGTCGCATCCCGTCACTACCGTCTGGACAGCTGTGTCCCAGACAGATACGCCTTCTTCTGCCAACAGGTCCAGTGTCTTATCCTCCGCAGGTTCGTCCTCTGAGCAGCAGATCACCGCCCAGGAAGGCTGTACAGCTTCGATCAGATCCTTCAATGCCTTCTGATATCTTCCATGGTGAGGCATCTTGATCCAGTCATGTGTCCAGTCCACCTCTGTATCCAGCATCTGACCGATCCGGGTCTTCTCGATATCCCCAGTAAAAAGGAAGCTGCACTCGCCATATGTCACACTTGCCACCAGGGACATGTCATTATCATATTCATCATCTTTGTCCTGAATTTCTATCGGATCCTCCGCCGGATATACAGTGAAAAACAATTCCCCAAACTGTTCCCGTATCGGTTCTGTCAGCCGAAGCACATCCGGATGACCTTCCAGGCACGCCAGAAATTTTGTATATTCTTCCCGGTCTCCCTCATAGTCCGGCATCCATACAGCCTCCACTTCCATCTGCTCCATAATATGGGATGCGCTTCCCACATGATCTTTATCAAAATGCGTGATCATCAGAAGATCCAGACTGTCAATTCCCCTCTTTAGCAGCTCGCTTACCAGATATGCGCCATTATCCTCATAGCCTGTATCAATCAGAACCGCTGTGTCTCCTTCCTGCAGAATAAGGGCGTCCGCCTTTCCCACCGGCAGCGCTGTGATTTTAAAACCATTGTCTATGCGTCCCACGCTTCCCACCCACTGTATCAGAAACCATGCAGCAATGAGAACCGCCGCAAGCGCTGCCGCTCCAAAATGTTGTTTTTTATGCATTCTATCCTCCGCCGCTTACTTATATTATCCTTTCAAATCCACGAAAATCGGCTCGTGTCCTACTGCCGGCAAAAATTTGTCCCAGATTTCCTGCGATTTTATTTTCAAACTGCTGGTATTGATGCAGGGATGACACCCGAAATATGGTTCCTCATAGACCTCTCTGTCAATCGCCAGCTGCACCTGTTTTTCTCTGTCATTCATCAGTCCTAAGATACTTACCGATCCCGGCGTCAGATCCAGAATCTGTTCCAACAGTTCCGGACTCCCGAAAGAAAGCCTCGGAGAATGGATCTGCGCGCAGAACTCCCGGGTAACAAAGCGTTTCTTTCCCGGCATCAGCAGCAGATAAAATTTTGTCTTCTGACTGTTAGTCAGAAACAGGTTCTTACAGATGTCGATCCCAAGCAGTTCGTCTACGCCCCTGCAGTCATCCACCGTCATGGCTGCCTCGTGGTCCACCCTCTGGTAACGGATCCCCAGTTCATCCAGCAGGTCATAGGTACGGATTTCTTTTTCCAGCCGCCCGCTGGTATCCGCTGGCCTTCCCTCATATATATGTCTGTCCAAATTAATCATCCGTGTTCTGTCCTTTCCTGTCGTACCATGTTTTAGATATCATCTTAACATATGCCGCATCTGCGGGCAAGAAAATGTGCCTCCTGAACAATTATGATTTCAAAATGGTATTGACAATATCGATATTCGATATTATACTGTCATTATCGAATATCGATATTATTAAAGAAGGAGATTCGCATGGCAAGAGAACAATTCCAGAGTCTCAGCGAACAGATGTATTATATTCTGCTTTCCCTCTGGGAAGAACAGTGCGGAGCAGACATTTCCAGGCAGGTCATCGAACTGTCCGGAGGACGCATACGGATCGGTCCGGGTACCCTTTATACACTTCTCGCCCGGTTTGAAGAGCAGCAGATGATCCGCCAAACTGCCTGTGAAGGCCGGAAACGTTACTACATCATCACAGAAAAAGGCAGGCAGATGCTTAAGACAGAATATCAGCGCCTGCAGACGCTGATCCGGGACGGCGCGCCTTATCTGGCAGAAAAGGAGGGAGTATCAAATGAGTAAGAAATATGTAATGATCAATTTCCTGGCACATGAATCAGACGCTTTGAAAAACTATCTGGAAGACATGGCCCTGCAGGGCTGGAAGCTGGAAAAAATGGGAAATGTATTCCTGCATTTCACATCCTGTCCTCCGCATCCCGTCCGTTACTGTGTGGAGATCATGGAGCGCCCCAGCGTCTACGCATCCAATCAGACTCCCGGGCAGAAAGGATACCGGGAATTCTGTGAAGAGGCCGGTTGGGATTATGTTGGTTACAGCGGATATTTTCACATTTTCCGCACGGAAGATCCTGATGTGCCCGATGTGGAAACAGATCCCGAGGTGCGTTTCCAGCATATTATCCAGGCCGAAAACAGCAACAGCAAAATGATAGCTCTCCTCTTTGGCCTGATCGCTCTCCTGAACCTGTTCGCCTGTTACCAGAATAGATCTGTTTTTAATGTCAATGGGCTCTGCTTATTGCTGCTGCTTGGAGCATCCGGCTACACCATCGGAAGTTTCCTGATCTGGAAGCGCCGGGCGGACATCTCTCTGTCTGCAGCCGGAACGCTGCCCTCTGCCAACTGGAGAATGATCCGCCTGAAAAATACCTGCTGGACCGCGGGGATTTTGGCAATCGCTTGCATCTATATTGCCTGGACATTAGGATCGATCTCTTCTTCGGAGTATTTTTCTTACGCAGTCATTGGATTTGTGATCTGGCTTCTTTTCTTCTTTCTGCTGCTGCTTTTCTTTTCCAGATTGCTGCGCTGGCTCAGGGAGAAAAAAGCATTTTCCAACCGTATGAATATTCTGATTTACTGGGGAAGCGGTCTGATACTTCTGCTGGTTCTTCTCGGAATCATTATAACAGTCATCTTAAGATTATCTTAATGCAACTATCTGTTTTTTCACTGGCTTTTTCTCCTCGTATCTGGTAGAATGAAAGCGGTGATGTTATGGAACGAAAGACGAACAAAAAAACAAATCATAAAAAGGCAGTCCAGCAGCCACGCGCCGGGCGCGTCTCTTCGTCGAGGACGGGACGCAGGCCCACAGCGGCGCAAAAGCAGCGCAGACGGGAGGTCGCCCGCAGGCAGCGGATCCGTTATCTGCTCCTGGGATTGGGGCTGGGGCTGGCAGCCTGCCTGTTAATCTTCAGCGTCTGGAAACTGGTAAGTATCTTTACCGGATACAGCGCGGCAGATAAAGAATACGAGGACCTTCGCCAATATGTTCTGGAAGAACCGGTATCTCCCGATGAGGCAGAAACCGAAAGTGTAGAGACAGAAGACGGAGAGACCACGGAACAGATTACAGTTCCCATGGAACGCATCGATCTGGCCTCTTTACAGCAGATCAACTCCGACGCGGTAGGATGGATTGAGATTCCGGGCACTGTGATCAGCTATCCTCTGGTACATACCACGGACAATGTATATTATCTGACTCATACCTTCCGGAAGGAAGAAAGCCGGAGCGGCAGTATCTTCATAGAACATGCCAACAGTCCGGATTTCTCGGATCTGCATACGATCATCTATGGACACAACATGAAAAACGGTTCCATGTTCGCGGGATTGAAAAACTACAGGAATGAAAGCTATTTTGAAAACCATCCTTATATCTATGTGGATTTAGAAGACGGCTCTCACTGCTACCAGATTTTTTCCTGCCATGAAGCCCCGGTCACCGATATTTCCTATACGATCGGGTACGCGGCAGATGACGTTTATGCATCTTTCTTAAATGAGATCAAGGCATCCTCTTTGTATGACACCGGAGTAGATGTTGGAACTGGCGATTCCGTTATTACGCTGTCCACCTGCACTTCCAACGATGCAAACCGCTTTGTCGTACATGCAAAAAAAATATATTGATTGATCCCGCCGCCAGGCGGTATATATGGAACTCTATACAAAAGAAGCCCTTCGGCCGCAGGCATTTATCCGGTCGGAGGGCGTCTTAACGCTCTTTTAAAATGTCATATTATAACACAGGAGTAATAATCAATATGGAATCTTTTTTATTTAGTTTGAACGCCACCATGCCCGTCTTTCTGGTTATGATCCTGGGATGGATCCTCATGCGGATTCATTTCTTCAGCGAAGATTTTGTTAAAGTCGCGGATAAATATGTCTTTAAAGTAGCCTTGCCGGTACTGCTCTTTGAAGATATCGCCACCGCAGATATCACAGAGGTCTTTGACCTTACTTTCATTCTTTTCTGTATGCTCTCCACCATTGCCATGTTCCTGGCCATCTGGGCCTTAAGCGCTCTGCTGATCCGGGACAAATCCATGGTAGGCGCCTTCGCACAGGGCGCTGCCCGAGGAAGCGCCGCCATTCTGGGAATCGCATTCGTACAAAATATCTACGGCGAACCCGGTATGGCTCCGCTTATGATCGTATCCGCAGTCCCTTTTTACAACATCCTGTCAGTAGTGATCCTGACTTTCGGCTCCAGGGACCAGATCGGAATGGACAAAAAATCCCAGATCCGCGCCGCCTGTATCGGGGTTGCCAAAAATCCCATCATATGGGGCATCCTTGCCGGACTTCCATTTGCTCTTTTGCATATCCGGATACCTGCCATCCCCTCCACAGCCATCTCTTATGTGGCGAACACCGCGACTCCTGTCGCCCTTCTGACCATCGGAGCCGGTTTCCAGGGACGCAAAGCCCTTTCCAAACTGAAGCCCGCACTGGCGGCCAGTTTCATTAAACTGATCGGAATTCCGGCAGTCTTTTTCCCCATAGCCCTTCATTTTGGATTCCGGGGAAGCGAACTGGTAGCGATTCTGATCATGCTGGGTTCCCCAACTACCGTCTCCTGCTATATTATGGCAAAAAATATGGGGAACGATGAAGTGCTGACTTCCAGCATCATTGTCCTTGCCACTCTGTTTTCTTCTATAACTTTAACCGGCTGGATCTGGTTTTTGCGTACGCAGGGCCTGATCTGAAGCCTTCCCTCATACTTTCCGCCGCCTTCCTATTTTGAACGGCCTGTGATATAATGTAACGTAACAGTTCAGGACGCGTGAACTATTACAATGTTCAGAAAAAAGGAGCCTTTCTATGAAAACCTACGAATCCTGCCGGCATGAATTTCCGGTCTTTTTGTATAAAAATTTTACGGTGGAGGATGAAAACTCCGAACTGCGGGTAACCTACCATTTTGAAATCCCCGGATTGTCCTCCTTTGACCCTGTATGGCGTTTCCCGAAAAAGGATACTGTGTCCCTTCAGATCGAAGAAAACCTTACCCTTCAGAAAATGCTGTTTTCTCTTGGTATGGTAGAACTGATCAGTTACTGGAAGATCGCCTGCCCGCCGGAAGTCAGAGTCCTGTGCGGTCCCCTGACCCCGGAACAGATCCGCTGGTGGAAAGATCTGTACTTTCTTGGACTGGGTGAATTTTTCTATACCAATGGAATTCACGCCGATCCGGATACTTTTATGGATCTGCACGCGGAAACCGGGCATCTTCCCGGAGTTCCCCGCCCTGCTTCAGAGGCAGACGGATGTCTGATCCCTATCGGCGGCGGCAAAGATTCCGCCTGCACGATCGAGCTGCTGAAAAAAAGCGGTTTGAAATTAAAAACCTATATTATTAATCCCAGGGGAGCCACATTGGAAACAGTCCGCGTCTCCGGCCTGCCCATGGATGACAGCATCCATGCCGGTCGCACCCTGGACAAACGGATGCTGGAACTGAATCAGCAAGGCTATTTGAACGGACATACGCCCTTCTCCGCACTTGTGGCTTTTTCTTCTCTGATTACGGCATATCTGCACAATTTAAAATATATTGCCCTGTCCAATGAAGCCAGCGCCAACGAGAGCACTGTGGCCGGAAGTACCGTCAATCATCAGTACTCCAAAAGTTTTAAATTCGAGCAGGATTTTCACAACTACGAGAAAGAGTACATTCAGAGCGGCATCTACTATTTCAGTATGCTTCGTCCTCTGTCGGAATTCCAGATCGCCGAATATTTTTCCAGGCATCCTGCGTACCATGAGATTTTCCGCAGCTGCAACGTAGGAAGCAAACAGGATATCTGGTGCGGTCACTGCCCCAAATGTCTGTTTGTCTTTCTGATTCTTTCTCCATTCCTCAGCCACAGACGGCTGACAGAGATTTTCGGTACAGATATGCTGGAGGATACTTCCATGTTGGAAGATTTCCGGAAATTAACCGGACTGACAGAAGAAAAACCATTTGAATGCGTGGGAAGCCGGGATGAGGTAAACGCCGCCATCTGCCTGACGCTCGAACAAATGGAGGCTTCCGGCGAGGAGCTGCCTGCCCTGTTGAAATGGTACCGCGCGCAGCCGCTTTTTGAATCCGCGTTTCCACACCGGCACGACTATGATTCTTTTTACGACAGGAATCATCTGCTGCCGCCTGCGTTTTTAAAGATATTATCCGATGAATGTTATGGAGGAGCACTGCCTTGCTGAAACTACTGCACGCTTTGATTGAACAGAAAAATGTCCTGGTTCTTGGATACGGACGGGAAGGGAAATCCACGCTGCGCCGTCTTCTGCAGGCCGGAGGCGCCGCTTCCGTCACTGTGGCAGATCAAAATGAAGTTCATCCGGAGGATGGATCCGTCTCCGTTATATCCGGCCCGGATTATCTGAATATTCTGGACCGCTATGATCTTGTATTCAAGAGTCCGGGGATTGTGCTTCCAAAACCGCCAGAGTCATATACATGCCGCATTACTTCTCAGATGGAGGTCTTTTTTCAGGCTTACCGGGACCGTATCATAGGCATCACCGGGACCAAGGGAAAGAGTACTACCACTACTCTGCTCTATCATATTCTGAAAGAAAGCGGACGGGACGCCGTACTTGCCGGAAATATCGGCATTCCGGCCTTTGACATTCTGGAAGAGATCGGACCGGATACTTCTATTATCTGCGAACTGTCCTGCCACCAGCTGGAATATATCCATGTATCACCCCACATGGCCGTCCTTCTGAATATCCATGAAGAACATCTGGACCATTATGGCACCATGGAAAAATATGTACATTCCAAACAGCAGATTTATCTCCACCAAAAGCCGGATGATCTGCTGCTCTGCGGGATAGACGTGCTTCCGGCAAAAGGTACCTGCCAGTCACAGATCTATACCGTTTCCGACGCAGATGCCAAGGCAGACATATGTCTTACAGGGACATGTATTTATTTTGGACAGAGCAGCTATCAGATACCCGTAAATGATATCCACCTTTTAGGACATCACAATCATATGGACATTGCCTTTGTCTATGCTGTCTGCCAGATGCTGAATCTTCCTGACAAAGAGTTTGACCAGGGGCTGAAGAGCTATGAACCGCTCCCCCACCGTCTGCATTTTGCCGGTATCCGGGACGGAGTGCGTTACTATGACGATTCTATCTCCACCATCTGCGACACCACAATCCAGGCGCTTAAAAGCGTCCCATCTGTGGGAAGCGTCCTGATCGGCGGTATGGACCGGGGAATTGACTATGGAGATCTGATCCGTTTCCTGTCGGAAGACCCGGTGCCGCATATCATTCTGATGGAAGCCACCGGAAAACGTATTCTGGATGAAATCCAGCATGATTATCCGGATTTCCGGCATCCGGAACGGCTGCATCCTGTGCAGGATTTAAAAGAGGCGGTCGCCTGCGCCAGAGAAGTGACGCCGAAAGGCTCCGCCTGCATCCTGTCTCCTGCCGCCGCCAGCTACGGTATCTTCAAAAACTTTGAAGAACGGGGAGACCGGTTTATTCAATATGTATTTTCCTGAACAATACGCCGCTGCCGGAAAACTTCCGACAGCGGCACTGTTATATCTGCTATGCTATATCCAGTCTAATCTTCTTTGGCCCAGTGAAAAGCATAGGTCACTGCTTTTTTCCAGCCTTTTAATTTCTTTTTTCTTTCCTCCTCCGGCATCTGCGGATTAAAAATCCTGTCCACTGCCCAGTTCTGCCGTACTTCTTCTTTATCTTCCCAGTAGCTCACCGCCAGACCTGCCAGATAGGCGGCTCCCATGGCTGTGGTCTCCACACAGGAGGGACGGTTTACCGGAGCGCCTATGATATCTGCCTGCGTCTGCATCAAAAAATCATTAGCGCTGGCTCCTCCGTCCACTTTTAACGCCGACAGACGGATACCCGAATCCGCCTCCATTGCCTGCAGCACATCCGATACCTGATAGGCAATCGACTCCAGGGTTGCTCGTATGATATGGCATTTGTTCACTCCTCTGGTCAGCCCGACAATAGTACCCCTGGCATACTGATCCCAGTAGGGCGCGCCCAGACCGGTAAATGCCGGCACCACATAGCATCCGTTGGTATCTTTTACCTTCCGGGCCATATACTCAGAATCTGCCGCGGAATCGATCAGCCTTAATTCATCACGCAGCCATTGTATCGCAGCTCCGGCCACGAATATGGAGCCTTCCAGCGCATAATTCACTTTTCCGTCCAATCCCCAGGCAATGGTTGTAACCAGCCCGTTTCCGGAGTAGACAGGCGTCTCTCCTGTATTCATCAGAAGAAAGCAGCCTGTGCCGTAAGTGTTCTTGGCTTCCCCGGCCGAAAAACACGTCTGTCCGAATAACGCCGCCTGCTGGTCTCCGGCAGCACCTGCAATGGGAATCGATCCTCCCAGATATTCCGGATCTGTGATTCCGTAAATCTGGCTGGACGGCACCGGTCTTGGAAGCATGGAACGGGGAATCCCCAGTTCATCCAGTATCTCCTGATCCCACTCCAGAGTCTGGATATTGAACAGCATGGTACGTGACGCATTGGAGTAATCGGTCACATGGACGGCGCCTTTCGTTAACTTCCAGATCAGCCAGGTCTCCACGGTGCCGAAAAGGAGTTCTCCTCTCTTTGCCCTTTCTCTGGCTCCTTCCACATGATCCAGAATCCATTTTACCTTTGTGCCTGAGAAATAAGCGTCCACCATCAGGCCGGTCTTTTCCCTGATCCTTCCCGCCAGTCCTCTTTCTTTTAATTCGTCACAGTAACGGGCGGTCCTGCGGCACTGCCAGACAATCGCATGATAGATCGGATCACCGCTCTCCTTATCCCATACGACTGCCGTCTCTCTCTGATTGGCGATCCCGATTGCCGCGATGTCCGCAGCGCACGCGCCGATCTTCTGCATGGCTTCTACCGCCACCCCCAGCTGAGTAGACCAGATCTCATTCGCATCATGCTCCACCCATCCCGGTTTGGGAAAATACTGATTAAACTCTTTTTGCGCCATGCTGCAGATCTGTCCCTGTTTATCAAACAGAATACAGCGGCTGCTGGTCGTCCCCGCATCCAGTGCCATCACGTACTTTGCCATATCCAGATCCCTTTTCCCTTTCTTTTGTATGCTCTATTTGGACAGTTCGACAATGATGTCCACGCAGCCTTCAATACCGAATTCACTGCTGTCCAGGCACAGATGGTAATTCTGAGAGAGTCCCCATTCCCTGTCTGTATAATAACGGTAATTGACGCTTCTCTTTTTATCTTTATCCATCAGACGCTTTTCCGGTTTTTCAGAAGTTTCACCGTACAGCCGTACGATCCGCTCCGCCCGGTCTTTCAGCGGCGCATGGACAAATACATGGAGACAGTCTCCCCGGTCTTTGAGAATATAGTCCGCGCATCTTCCCACGATCACGCAGTTTCCTTTCTCCGCCAGATCCAGGATGATCTTTCTCTGTTCCATCCAGATATAGTCCTGCATGGCCATACCGTTTACCGTTCGTCCCAGAAACGCATAAGAGAAAAGGCTGTTTCCGGGCGCCTGCTCTCCGTACCTCTCGATAAACCCCTTGGAAAAGCCGGTCCCCTCCGCGATCTTTTCAATCAGGTCCTTGTCATAATACTCATACCCCAGTTTGTCGGCCACCAATTTGGCGATCGTCCTTCCGCCGCTCCCAAATTCCCGGCTGATAGTGATAATACGTCTGCTCATATACATCCCCCTTTTCCCTGAATGATACTTTTGCTGACTTTATTGTACCACAACGGTCCAAGGATTGCAAAAAACAACGAATCTCTGTTACAATATAAAAAAACAACATGGAGCAAGACTTATGAAGAAAACAAAAACCTCAATCATTTCCATTCTGCTGATCCTGATGCTGGCGGTTTCCGCTCTTCCGGGCTGTTCAGCAGACAACTTTTCAGATACTGCCGCTCCTCCAAGTATGGATGTTCCGGCAGCGTCCACGGATACAGCTTCCGGCGGTACAGATCCTCTCCGCGTCTATTTCCTGGATGTAGGGCAGGGGGACTGCACCATACTGACCCAGGGAGACTCCGCTATGCTGATCGATGCGGGCGAGAATGATAAAGGGACCACAGTCCAGTCTTATCTGGAATACCTGGGAATCGACAGCCTGGATTATGCAGTGCTGACCCACCCGGACTCAGACCATATCGGCGGCGCGGATGTGGTCCTCTACAAGTTCGACTGCGATACCATTCTGATGCCGGATGTCAGGACCGATACACGGACTTACGATGATGTCATACAGGCAATGAACGCCAAAGGGGAAACTGCCGTCCATCCTTCTCCCGGAGATATTTATGAATTTGGAGACGCCGCTTTCACCGTGCTGGCGCCTGTGCAGTCCTATGACGATAACAATAACAATTCCATCGTTCTCCGTCTGGATTACGGAGATAATTCCTTTCTGTTTACCGGCGACGCGGAAAGCCAGGCTGAAGCAGATATTCTTGCTTCCGGCGCGGATGTGGAGGCAGACGTACTCAAAGTAGGCCATCACGGCAGCAGCACTTCCACCAGCGATGAATTTCTGGCTGCAGTGTCCCCGGAATATGCGGTAATCAGCTGCGGTGAAGGCAACTCCTACGGACATCCCCACGCAGAGACGCTGAACAAACTCCGCCAGAACGGGATCACTGTATACCGGACCGACGAACAGGGAACCATCGTCGCGGAATCCGACGGCCGGGAAATCACCTGGAGCAGTTCACCGTCCGACACCTGGCAGTCCGGAGAACCTTCCGGATCGGATACCGCCGCTCCTCCCTCCCAGAATCAGGGGGTGACATATGTATTAAATACCAACACCATGAAATTTCACCTTCCTGACTGCAGCAGCGCCGACGATATCGCAGCCGAGAACCGCAAAACCACAGATCAGACACGGGAGGAATTGATTGCGGAAGGCTATGAGCCCTGCGGAAGATGCAATCCATAAAAAATAATTTGCCTTTCTTGAAATTTATCCCTATAATAAGGGCATAGTAATTTATTCAAAGGAGATATATACCATGGACGAAAAACTGACTATGGACGATCTTTCAGAGGAACTGGAAGCGTCCTACAAAGCTGCGGAAGAAGCAGGCACCGACGGCGCAGAAGATCTGGATCCCACCTGGGCAACCCTGAAGCAATATCTGGATGAAAAAACGGAACTGACCGTCAAGATCGGCGGAGTCGTAAATTCCGGTGTTGTAGCATATGTAGAAGGCGTACGCGGATTTATCCCCGCGTCCCGTCTCTCTCTGGAACATGTGGAGGATCTGAACGAATGGCTTGGAAAGAAGATTAAAGTACGTGTCATCACCGCTGACCCTGAGAAAAAGAAACTGGTGCTTTCTGCAAGAGAGATTCTGAGAGAAGAACGCGATGCAAAACGCAAAGAAGAATTTGACAAGATCCAGGTAGGCGATGTTCTGGAGGGAACCGTCGAGACCCTGAAAGACTACGGCGCATTTATCCGTCTTTCCAACGGATTGTCCGGTCTGGTACACGTATCCCAGATCTCGGACAAGAGAATCCCAACCCCCGCAAAAGTATTGAATGTTGGAGATCCTGTAACGGTAAAAGTCATCGCCATCAAAGACGGCAAACTGTCCCTGAGCATGAAGGCGCTTCTTCACAAAGAAGAGGAAGCGGAAGAGAAAACAGATTACAAAATGCCCAAGAGTGAAAAAATCTCCACAAACCTGGGCTCTCTGCTCTCCAAACTGAATCTGTAAAAACGTCAAGATATAAGTACGCCGTCATACAGCCATGTAATACACTGTATGGCGGCGTCATTTTATGCCTGTTTTTTTAGTGCCGCAAGGGCTTTTCCAAACTGATGTCTGAACAGGCAGGCAGTAAAAGTAACAGCCAGGAAATCCGCGATCGGTTCTGCCAGATACACACCCGTCACCGGATCAGACACCACATGCGGCACCAGGAAAATCAACGGCAGCAGCAGAATAAATTTTCTCATGACCGCCACCAAAATAGAGGCTTTCGCATTGCCAATGGAGATAAAAGTCATCTGGCACGCCATCTGGATACCAAAGATGCACATGGCAGCCATGTAAATCCTGATTGCCCATGCCGTATAGGATACCAGTTCCGCGTCTGAAGAAAAGATTCTTGCAAATCCCTGCGGGAAAAGCATCACAAGCCCCCACAGCAGAAACGAATAGATCAGACTTGCCTTCAGCAGAAGGAAAAAAGTCTTTTTTACCCGGTCCACATTTTTCGCGCCAAAATTATAGCTGGAGATAGGCTGCGCTCCCTGTCCCAGACCTTGAAGAGGGAGCATGGAGAACTGCATGGCACTGGACAGGATCGTCATAGCGCCTACCGCAATATCTCCTCCGTATTTCAGCAACGACGCATTGAAGCAAACCATAATCACGCTCTCACTGGACTGCATGATAAAAGGAGACAGCCCCAGCGCCAGACACGGAAATATGATCTTCGGTTTTAAACGCATGTATTTCCGGCGGATTTTCAGGATCGTTCGTTTTCCGTTCAGGAAGGCCAGCACCCATACCGTAGACACTGCCTGGGACAAGATCGTAGCCAGAGCCGCTCCCTGTACTCCCATACCAAATCCATAGATGAACACCGGATCCAGGATAATATTGCAGACGGCGCCAATCAGCACGCTCAGCATTCCCGTCTTGGCAAACCCCTGAGCACTGATAAATGCATTCATTCCCAGCGTCAGCTGCACAAATATCGTCCCTACCGCATAGATATTCATATAAGCGGTAGCATATCCGATCGTATTTTCACTGGCGCCGAAGAGCATAAGGAAATCTCTGTTAAAAAGCAGAAGAATTACCGTAAGAATCAATGAAATCACGATCTGCACGACAAAGCTGTTGCCCAGAATCTCTTCCGCCGCATCATTATCGCCTTTCCCCATAGCCATAGAAGCCCTGGGCGCGCTTCCGTTGCTGACCAGCGCCGCAAAAGCAGACACTATTACAATCACCGGCATACATACGCCTACGCCGGTCAATGCCAAAGCGCCGTCGCCGGCCATATGTCCGATATAAATTCTGTCTACCAGATTATACAGAAGATTAATTACCTGCGCCACGATCGCCGGCAGCGCCAGTTTCCATAAGAGCTTTCCTATAGGTTCTGTTCCTAAAAAATCATTATTCTGTTCCATGTGTTTCACTCTCCCACTTTCGCCTGATATTTTCCGCAATCTGAAGCGTCAGCCTCAGATATTGCTGTCTCTCTTCCTCTGTCATGCCTTCAAACAACAGATCAAAAAAGCGTGTCTGCGCATCCAGGATCTGAGCCATAGCTTTCTCCGCATCCGGAAGCAGTTCCAGATGAATCTTTCTTCTGTCCTGTTCATCTGTCTTTCTTCCGACAAAGCCCTTCTGTATCAACAATTCTACCGCCTGAGACACGTTCGCTTTCGGAAGCATCCGGTAATTCACAATATCACTGGCTGTATCCATTCCGGGATTATTCTTCAAAAACGCCAGAATGTCCACCTCCAATTGTGTCATTCCATACTGTATCCGAATTTTTTCAAACATTTTTTCATAAAGTTTTCCGGCTGCCCTGGATTTTAATAAAATATCCAAAATAAACTGCATCCCTCACCATCCGTTCGTTTATAAACTGTTTATTTCTGAACTATTATAATTCTCCAAAAAGTATTTGTCAACTAAGGCATAGTATGTTATAGTAGTACAGCTGTCCGGCTCAAACGGACACTTATGATACATAGGAGGAATGAAACATGGATACACTTTTGACAATGGTGGATTCTGCCAACGATGTACTCTGGAACGTAGTGCTGATCGTCCTTTTATGCGGCACCGGTATCTATTACACGATCCGGTTGAGATTCATCCAGGTCAGGAAATTTGGCGAAGGTTTTCGACAGGTATTCGGAAATCTCAGCTTAAAAGGAGAGAAAAAAGGAAAAGGAGAGATGACCTCTTTCCAGTCTGTGGCGACCGCCATCGCCGCGCAGGTCGGCACGGGCAATCTGGCTGGAGCCGCCACGGCGCTGGTAGGCGGAGGCCCGGGCGCCATCTTCTGGATGTGGCTCAGCGCGTTCTTCGGTATGGCAACCATTTATGCCGAAGCCACGCTGGCCCAGAACTTCCGCACCGTAGAGCACGGAGAAGTCACCGGAGGCCCTGTCTACTATATTCAGGCTGCTTTCAAAGGACGGTTCGGAAAAATACTCGCGGCGGTCTTTGCTGTTTTCATTATACTGGCGCTGGGATTCATGGGAAATATGGTGCAATCCAATTCCATCGGAACTGCTTTCTCTGAAGTATTTACTGCCAGAAATATCAATATTCCACCGGTGGCTGTAGGCATTGTCCTCGCCGTCATCGCGGCGTTTATCTTTCTTGGCGGCACAAACCGTCTGGCGGCTGTTGTGGAAAAACTGGTTCCGCTTATGGCAGGCGTCTATATTGTCGGCAGTCTGATCGTTATCATCAGTAATATCACAGTGCTTCCGGAAGCTTTCCGTATGATCTTTGTGGGCGCTTTTCAGCCGTCCGCCATCGTAGGAGGCGCTGCCGGCATCACTGTCCGTCACGCGATCCGTTACGGAGTGGCACGCGGACTTTTCTCCAATGAAGCCGGTATGGGATCCACACCCCACGCCCATGCCCGCGCTACTGTAGAAAATCCCCACAAACAGGGATTGGCTGCCATGATCAGCGTCTTCATCGATACCTTTATTGTGCTGAATCTGACCGTCTTCTCCATCCTGACCACCGGAGTACTCTCCAGCGGAAAGGACGGCACTGCCCTGACCCAGTACGCGTTCACCACTGTCCTGGGCAGTTTCGGAGATATTTTCATCGCCGTCTGCCTGCTGTTCTTCGCATTTTCCACCATCCTGGGATGGCATTTCTTCGCGGAGATCAATGTAAAGTACCTGTTCGGACCGAAGGCGACCAAATTCTATTCCCTGCTGGTGGTACTGTTCATCATTGTAGGTTCCACGCTGAAAGTAGATCTCGTATGGTCTCTGGCCGATTTCTTCAACGGACTCATGGTCATTCCAAACGCCCTTGCGCTGCTTGCGTTATCAGGACTGGTTGTCAAAATCCAGAAAAAATACAGCGGCAAAAAGAAATAATTTATCACAAAAAAAACCGGAGAGACGGACTTCATGCCGTTTCTCCGGTTTTTTATGCAATTTAGTCTACCGGGATTACCGCTCCCTGATAAGTATCGTTGATAAAAGTTTTGATCTCATCAGATTTCAGTACATCTACCAGAGCCTTGATCGGATCGGAATTTTCATTTCCTGCCTTCACCGCGATTACATTCACATAAGTCTGGGACGCCTCGGAATCTGCGGATTCATAAGCCAGAGAGTCCGTTGCCACAGAATATCCTGCCTGAAGCGCATAGTTGCCGTTCATAACCACAAAGGAAGTCTCCCCGATGACTCTCGGCACCTGAGCAGCTTCCAATTCCACGATCTCCACATTCATGGGGTTGTCTACAATATCCGTCACCGTAGCTTCCAGGCCCACGCCATCTTTCAGTGTGATGATGCCGTTATCCTGAAGAAGCAGAAGAGCTCTTGCTTCATTGGTCGTATCGTTGGGAACCGCGATTGTATCCCCTTCAGAAAGATCATCCAGGCTCGCTTTTGTACCCGGATAAATGCCAAACGGCTCATAGTGGATACCGCCTGCATTTACCAGATCCGTGCCCCTCTCTTCGTTGAATGCCTCCAGATACTGCAGATGCTGGAAATAGTTCGCGTCGAAATCGCCGCTGTCTACCACCAGGTTCGGCTGTACATAGTCGTCAAATACAGTAACCTGCAGATCGTATCCCTGTTCTGCCAGAAGGGGTTTTGCCTGCTCCAGAATCTCTGCATGGGGTGTTGCGCTGGCAGCGACCGTGATCACCTGAAGATCTCCCGTTTCTTCTGCCGCATCTGACGCGGTCCCCTCGGCCGCCTCCTCCGTGGCGCTGTCCTGCGCCGGAGTCTCTGTACTGCTGCTTCCGCAGCCGGTCAGAGCGCCGAATGCCAGCGTACCTGTCAGCAATACTGCAACTAACTTTTTCATAATCGTTTCCTCCTCTATTTTCTTTTATCTAAACGCGAGGCAATATACATGCCTATCGTTTGGAACAACTGAACCAGTATGATCAGCAGAATCACCGTCACAAACATGATGTCCGTCTGATACCGATGGTATCCGTAGCGGACCGCGATATCGCCCAGACCGCCTCCTCCTACGGCTCCCGACATGGCGGAATAGCCAAGGATTGTGCCGATAGCGATGGTCGCTCCTGTGATCAGGGATGTCCTGGCTTCCACCAGCATCACTTTAACGATAATCCTTATATTGCTGGCTCCCATAGAACGGGCCGCCTCGATAACTCCGGCGTCTACTTCTTTCACGGACGATTCTACCATACGGGCGATAAACGGGATTGCCGCAATAACCAGAGGTACAATCGTGGCCGTAGATCCGTAACTTTTACCTACCACTGCGCGGGTGAATGGAATCAATAAAATCAAAAGGATCAGGAACGGAATACTTCGGACAATATTTGCGACCACATCCAGCACCTTATAAACCAGCGCATTGGGCGACAGGCCGTCCTTATCCGTAACTGCCAGAAGCACACCCATAGGCAGGCCAAATATATATCCCAAAACAGTAGATGCTATGGTCATGTAAAGAGTTTCCCCGATTCCTTTAATCAGCATATCTATAATTTCCTGCGACCACATTTGCTACTCCACCTCCCCGATCTCCAGTCCGCGTTCTTTCAGATGCGCTTTCATGGCGTCCACCTGCGTACTGTCTTTCATAAATTGCAGGATCATCTCTCCTTTGGCGACGCCTCCCACATTCTTCGTATCTGCTTTTAAGATATTTACCGGCTCATGGAAAGTCAGGATCAGATTTGCGATCACCGGCTCAAAGGCTGAATTGGCAGTAAACACAATACGGATTTTCTCCCCGCTCTTGATTACCGGCTGTACCGCTCTCTGCCCGTCTTCCACATCCGCTCCGGTATCTTTACGGATCAGTTCCTTCGCCACCTCTGACTTTGGATGGCTGAAAATATCGGATACCAGCCCTTCCTCCACCACTTCTCCTTCATTCATGATCGCCACTCTGCGGCAGATCTCACGTACTACAGACATCTGATGAGTGATAATCACAATCGTAATGCCAAAACGGGTGTTGATATCTTTTAAAAGTTCCAGGATCGAATAGGTGGTCTGCGGATCCAGCGCGCTGGTCGCCTCGTCACAGAGCAGGATCTTGGGATCGGATGCCAGGGCCCGGGCGATAGCCACACGCTGTTTCTGCCCTCCGGACAGCTGCGCCGGATAGGCCGCCGCTTTATCCGTCAGCCCGACAATCTCCAGCAGCTCCATAGCCCGCGCATGCGCTTCCTTTTTCTTCTTTCCCTGAATATAAAGCGGGAAACACACATTCTCCAGCACCGATTTCTGCATCAGCAGATTGAAGTGCTGGAAAATCATGCCGATCTCTTCTCTCTGCTTTCTCAGTTCTTTCTCTGTATAATCACTCAGAGATTTTCCTTTAATCAGGACGCGTCCCTGGGTCGGAACCTCCAGGAAATTCATACAGCGTACCAGCGTGCTTTTTCCTGCGCCGGACATACCGATGATCCCGAAAATATCTCCTGCCTCAATGGACAGGTTCACATTCTTCAGCGCCTCCACCTTGCCGTCCTTGGACAGGTAGGATTTGCACAGATTTTCTACAACTATTTCAGACATATCCTCAGCCTTTCTGCTTCTTCGTTCAAACTCATGCACATACTGTACCACAGATGCAGATTGCCAGTCAAGTTTCTCGCTCATCCAGCATCTTCTCAAATATCTCCAGCCGTTCATTTTCCGGGTTCATACTGTACTCCTTCCTTTTCCGATCCCTGACAAATGCCCTTCCTTACTCAAATACTTTCGATATATGCAAAAAAACAACGCGCTCGTTACCAGAGAAGACAAAATATCTGCTGTCGGTTCCGCGTAAAATGCGGCGCGGGCTGCAAAAAAGAACGGTAAGATGCAGGTTGCTCCCAGATATAAAGATTTACGCAGCAGGGAAAGTCCCAATGATATTCTGGTCATGCCGAGCGCCGTAAGAGCGTCCACAAATACATACTGGAAGCTCAGCGGAATAATCATCAGCGTAAATACTCCGATTCCCCACACGGCAAGTTCCTGATATTCCTGTACCCCGGTGAAAATTCTCACAAAATACTGAGGCAAAATCCTGGACACCAAAAACATCGCGGTGGTAAATCCGATACAGAGCAGAAGAACGCAGAAAACCGTCCGGCGGATCCTCTCCGGCTTACCTGCCCCATAATTAAAACTGATTAAGGGCTGGGAGCCGCTGGTCACGCCCAACATAGGAGATGTGATCAACAGCATATAGCTCTGTACAATCGTCGCCGCCGTGATCAGCGTATCTCCATAACCCGCTCCGCCATAATACTGCAAAACCGCGTTAAGCGCTATGATGATCAGGCTATCCGTCGCCAGAATCAAAAACGGAGAAAATCCGATCGACAGAATCTGCTTTCCAACAGCGCGTTCCGGCTTTGCCAGACGCACCGGGATCTGCATCCTTTTACTTTTCAGTGTCCACACGACAAATGCGCAGGACGCCATCTGCGCTATCACCGTGGCAATTGCAGCTCCTGCAATATCCATATGGAATAAAAAAATGAACACCGGATCCAATACGATATTGATCACTGCTCCGATCAGCGTCGTTGCCATTCCCAGAAAAGGATATCCCTGCGCAGTAATAAAGTAATTCATTCCCATAGAGAGGAGCGCAAAAAAAGTGCCCATGGTATAAATAGTCAAATAAGTATCTGCATACCCGAAAGTGATATCACTGGCGCCGAACCACCACAGAAGACGTTCTTTACATAATAAAAAGATCACCGTCAAAGCCAGAGACAATCCGATCAGCATGGAAAAACTGGATGCCAAAATCTTTTCTGCCCCTTTGCGGTCTTCCGCGCCCAGACGAATCGAAAAAAGCACCGAACCTCCTATCCCTATCCAGGTCCCAAAGGAAGATAAGAGCGTAATGATCGGAGCGCAGACCCCGGCTCCTGCCAGAGAATCGCCGCCGATCACCGGGATGTTTCCTATATAAATACGGTCCACGATACTGTAGAGCACGTTTACAAACTGAGCAAACATAAAAGGAACCGATACTTTCAGGACCAGTACCGGTATAGGATCTTTTCCAAAATCATTCGTTTTTTTCACAGTGTAGCCTTCTTTCCGAAAATCCTCATACACTATACTACAACTGCTTCAAAAAAACCACCTGTTTTTTCAAAATGTAGCGGCAAAAAACGGCGTTCTCTTTCTCCGCAAAAGAAAGAGAACGCCGTAAATCTGTTTTTACTATTTTAATTTATCATAAGTCTCCTGATCCACCGGCTCCAGCCATTCATTGGATGCCCCTTCCGCGGGAACTTCCACCGCCAGATGCTGAAACCAGCTGTCCTTTGCAGCCCCATGCCAGTGTTTTACTTCCGGCGGGATATTTACCACATCGCCGGCATGCAGCTCCTGAGCTTCTTTGCCCCATTCCTGATAGTATCCGCGGCCTCCGGTCACCAGCAGGATCTGACCTCCTTTGTGATGGATATGCCAGTTGTTGCGGCATCCCGGCTCGAAAGTAACATTGCCGATCCCGACTCTCTCTGTCGTGAGCATCCTCAGATAACTCTGTCCGATAAAATACTGTGCGAACGCTGTATTCGGCTCGCCAATCTCAAATACGTTTCCGCCGCCTAAGTCCTGTTTCATTTTTCTGTATCCATTGTAACGCCTCCAGTTTTTATACAATTTTTTTATTTGTATATATTGTATAACCGGTTGAGACTATAGACAAATACTTAGTTTACATGGCGAAGCATGCCCGGGAAGTATGATTGTGAAACGTCATTTACCTCATTTACTCATTTACTCTATTCCCACTTATTTTGCAACACGTAATAAGTTCCCTTTAATTTTCCTTCTTTCTTGAGCACTTCTAAATTAGTTAATTCTCTTAATATCTTTAGTGCCCTTGACTCTTTTATATCCAGAAGTTTCTGC
>CALWDO010000005.1 GCA_944376715.1 uncultured Lachnoclostridium sp.
GCCTCATTGTCCGAAGTGCGGGCGTGAGATCAAAAAACAGAGTGTAGACCAGATGGTGGATCAGATCATGGCGATGCCGGAGCGGACAAGGATTCAGCTGCTTGCCCCGGTAGTAAAAGGCAGGAAAGGCGAGCATGTAAAGCTTCTGGAGAAAATGCGCCGCAGCGGATTCGTCCGCGTGAAGATCGACGGAAATCTGTATGATCTGTCGGAAGAGATCAAGCTGGAGAAAAACAACAAACATCTGATCGAAGTGGTTGTGGACCGCCTGGTAGTGAAACCGGGGATCGAAAAGCGTCTGACAGATTCCATAGAGACGGTGCTCGATCTGTCCGAGGGCTTGTTGGTGGTGGAAGAAGTGGACAGCGGAAAGATACAGACATTCAGTTCCAGCTATGCCTGCCCGGACTGCGGGATCAGTGTGGAAGAGGTGGAACCCCGCAGTTTTTCTTTCAACAATCCCTTTGGGGCGTGTCCGGAGTGCTCGGGACTGGGATACAAGATGGAGTTTGACGAGGATCTGATGATCCCTGACAAATCTCTGAGCATTGCGGAGGGCGCGATCCAGGTACTGGGCTGGCAGTCCTGCACGGACCCGTCCAGTTTCACATATGCGCTTCTCCGCGCATTGTCAGAGGCTTATAAGTTTGATCTGAATACGCCGTACCAGGACTTGCCGGAAGAGATACGCCATATGCTGGTACATGGAACGGACGGACGGCAGGTAAAGGTTCATTATAAAGGGCAAAGAGGCGAAGGAATCTATGACGTAGCTTTCGAAGGCCTTATTAAAAATTCGGAAAAACGTTACCGGGAGACCGGTTCTGATACAATGAAGCAGGAGTATGAGACCTTCATGCGGATTACACCCTGCCGCGCCTGCAAAGGGCAGCGTCTGAAACCCACTTCTCTGGCAGTGACCGTATGCGGGAAAAACATTTATGAAGTGACCAATCAATCTGTAGCGGATCTACAGACTTTCCTGGCGCAGATGACATTGACCAGGCAGCAGGAACTGATCGGCGGCCAGATCTTAAAAGAGATCCGTGCACGGATTCGGTTTCTGATGGATGTGGGACTTGACTATCTGGCGCTGACCCGCGCCACCGGAACCTTGTCCGGCGGCGAAGCGCAGAGAATCCGTCTGGCTACGCAGATCGGATCCGGTCTGGTGGGAGTCGCCTATATTCTGGACGAACCCAGCATCGGTCTGCATCAGAGAGACAATGACAAACTTCTGAATACGCTTTGCCATCTGAGAGATCTGGGAAACAGCGTGATTGTGGTAGAACATGATGAAGATACCATGCTCGCAGCGGATTACATTGTGGACATTGGTCCGGGAGCGGGAGAACACGGCGGGGAAGTGGTCGCTACCGGGACAGCGCAGGAGCTGATGGAAAACCCGGCATCGGTGACAGGGGCGTATTTAAGCGGCCGACTCTGCATTCCGGTTCCGGAGACCAGGAGAACTCCTACGGGCTGGATGACGGTTCGGGGCGCCGCGGAAAACAACCTGAAAAACATTGATGTGAGATTCCCGTTGGGAGTATTCACCTGCGTAACCGGGGTGTCCGGATCCGGTAAGAGTTCTCTGGTCAATGAGATCCTCTACAAGAGTCTGGCAAGAAAGCTGAACCGGGCCAGAACGATTCCGGGAAAACATAAATGTATCGAAGGGATGGAGCAGCTGGACAAAGTGATCTGCATCGATCAGTCTCCTATCGGACGGACGCCTCGCTCCAATCCTGCCACTTATACGGGCGTGTTCGATATGATACGGGATTTGTTTGCGTCTACCGCCGATGCAAAAGCCCGGGGCTATAAGAAGGGCCGTTTCAGCTTTAATGTGAAAGGCGGCCGGTGCGAGGCCTGCGCCGGGGACGGTATCCTGAAGATTGAGATGCACTTCCTGCCGGACGTATATGTTCCTTGTGAAGTTTGCCAAGGAAAACGGTATAATCGGGAAACTCTGGAAGTAAAATATAAAGGCAAGAGTATTTATGATGTGTTGGATATGACGGTGGAGGAAGCGCTGGCGTTTTTTGAGAATGTGCCGTTTGTGCGCAGAAAGATTGAGACGCTGTACGATGTGGGACTTTCCTATATTAAACTGGGGCAGCCGTCTACCACGTTGTCCGGAGGAGAAGCCCAGAGAATCAAGCTTGCTACGGAGCTGAGCCGCCGCAGTACCGGTAAGACGGTCTACATTCTGGATGAGCCTACTACCGGGCTTCATTTTGCCGATGTGCACAAGCTGACGGAGATCCTGCAGAGGCTGGCCCAGGGAGGCAACACCGTGATTGTTATTGAACACAATCTGGATGTGATCAAGACTGCCGATTATATCATCGACATGGGACCGGAAGGCGGAGACGGCGGCGGTACGGTCGTTGCCCAGGGAACGCCGGAGGAAGTGGCGGAAAATCAGGCATCCTATACAGGTTATTATGTGAAAAAGTATTTGCAAAAAGGCGGAACTGTTGTATCATAAGGGAAAACGGCGCCCAGGAGACGGGCATAGACAGTGAGGAATGAAGAATGCTGGAAAAGCTGCAGAGATTGGCCGGTGCGGAGCATGTATATGCGAACGAACCTATGA
The DNA here is from genome assembly GCA_944376715.1 of uncultured Lachnoclostridium sp. Taxonomy (GTDB): domain Bacteria; phylum Bacillota; class Clostridia; order Lachnospirales; family Lachnospiraceae; genus Hominiventricola. The sequence goes on from CALWDO010000005.1 coordinate 2,603, forward strand.
AAAACCATACAACCTTCCGCGTAGGAGGACTTGCCCGCTGGCTGGTGGAGCCGCAGTCGGTAGAAGACTTGTGGGGTGTGATCGAAGTATGCCGGGAGGAAGGCGTTCCCTGCTATGTGGTGGGAAACGGCAGCAATCTGTTGGTGAGCGACAAAGGATATGACGGGGTGATTCTGCATCTGTTTAAAAACATGTCCGGCATAGAAATACATGGCACAGAGATTACGCTGCAGGCGGGAGCGCTTTTGATGCGTGCTTCCCATGCGGCTATGAGAGAAGGGCTGACCGGACTGGAATTCGCTTCCGGGATTCCCGGAACCATGGGCGGAGCAGTGGTTATGAACGCCGGCGCCTATGGCGGAGAGATGAGGGATGTGGTGAAAAGCGCACGGGTGCTGACTCTTGATGGCAGAAGGGAAGAGTACGTCAGAGAGGAACTTAGGTTTGGATACCGCAGAAGCCGGATTGCGGAGGAAGGCAGCATTGTGTTGGAAGTGACCCTGGAACTGGAGCAGGGGGATCCTGAGCAGATCCGTGCTCAGATGGAGGATCTGCGGGTAAAACGGATGGAAAAGCAGCCGCTGGAATACGGAAGCGCAGGGAGCACGTTTAAGAGACCTGAAGGCTATTTCGCGGGAAAACTGATCCAGGATGCCGGACTGCGCGGTTTTCGGATCGGCGACGCCCAGGTGTCGGAGAAACATTGCGGATTTATCATTAATCGTGGAAATGCCACGGCTTCCCAGATAGCGGAACTAATCGAAGAAGTCCGGGAGCGTGTCCTGGCTTATTCCGGAATTCTGCTGGAGCCGGAAGTGAAATTTTTAGGAGACTTTTAAGACAAAGACGAGGAGAAGAGTATGAGACTGGTGATCGTAACCGGTATGTCCGGAGCAGGAAGAACAACAGCGCTGAAGATGTTGGAAGACGCAGGATATTTTTGTGTGGATAACCTTCCGGTGCCGTTCATCGAAAAATTTGCGGAGCTGACCGCCTCCGGCAACAGCGAGATCACGAAGGTTGCCATCGGAGTAGACGTCCGCAGTGGCAAATCTTTAAGTGAACTGGAAGAGATTCTGGAACGGATGACTCTGCATGGACTGAATTATGAGATCCTTTTCCTGGACGCTTCCGATGAGGTCCTTGTAAAACGCTATAAAGAGACCAGGAGGATGCACCCGCTGGCCGCTTCCGGAAGAATTGAAGATGGAATCGCCAGAGAACGGGAACGTCTGGTGTTCCTGAAAAAGCACGCGGATTATATTATCGATACCAGTAAGCTGCTGACACGGGAACTGAAACAGGAGCTGGATAAGATCTTCGTCCAGAACCGTGCGTTCAAAAATCTGATGATTACAGTTTTGTCTTTTGGATTTAAATATGGAATCCCCAGTGATGCGGATCTGGTTTTTGACGTGCGTTTTCTCCCGAACCCTTATTATTATGAAGACTTACGGAAGCTGACAGGCAATGACCAAAAGATCCAGGATTTTGTCATGGGTTATGATATGGCGCATATTTTCCTGGACAAGCTGGAAGACATGATTCGCTTCCTGATACCAAATTATGTTTTGGAAGGAAAGAATCAGCTGGTAATTGCCGTAGGATGTACAGGTGGGAAGCACCGTTCTGTGACATTGGCGAATAAATTGTATGAGAGGCTGAAAAAGCAGAGCGATTACGGCGTAAAGCTGGAGCACCGGGACATCGGTAAAGATGCGGCTATCGGCAAGTAGACGGAGGAGATCATGTCGTTTTCCGGAGAGATTAAAGAAGAGTTGTCCAGACAGAATTCCAGCGGGCGCCACTGCCGGGTGGCAGAGACGGCCGCGATTCTGAGCCTTTGCGGAAAGGTCCTGATTACGGAAAATAACCATTATTGCGTAAAAATACAGACGGAAAATCTTCCCGTTGCCAGAAAGTACTTTACTTTATTGAAAAAAACATTTAATATTAGAGCTGAAGTGTCGGTTCGGAAAAATAAAGAGGCGCGCAGTTATTCTGTGGTAGTACGCAGAAATCATGAAGCGGTCAGACTGCTTCGGGAAGTGTGCCTGCTGGATGAGAACGGAGACATTCATGAATGCATGTCGTTGGTACATAATCGAATTCTGAAGCAGAACTGCTGCAGGCGTGCTTTTATACGGGGAGCATTCCTGGCAGCGGGATCGGTCAGCGACCCGAAAAAGTCATATCATTTTGAGATAGTCTGCGCTTTCCCTGAGAAAGCCCAGCAGCTGCAGGAACTTCTGCAGCAGTACGGGATCGATGCGAAGATCGTGCTCAGAAAGAAGCACCATGTGGTTTATGTGAAGGAGGGGTCTCAGATCGTTGAACTCCTGGGCCTCATGGGCGCGCATGTATCGCTCATGCAGCTGGAAAATGTGCGGATTGTAAAGGAAATGCGCAATTCAGTGAACCGAAAGGTGAACTGTGAGACTGCCAACCTGAATAAGACAGTATCCGCAGCGGTCCGGCAGGTAGAGGATATTCGATATATCGAATCTGTCTTAGGACTGCATAAACTTCCTGAAAACCTGGAGGAAATCGCCAGGGTCAGGATCGGGCATCCGGAAGCCAGCCTAAAAGAACTGGGGGAGATGCTCTCCCCGCCGGTGGGAAAATCCGGAGTAAACCATCGCCTGCGTAAGTTGAGTCTTATGGCAGAGCAGTTGCGAGAGGGTAAGGAGGAGTCATATGATTAAGAAACCAATTACTATTCAGATCGCGTCTGGACTGGAAGCCCGGCCGGTGGCTTTGCTGGTTCAGGTGGCAAGCCAGTATGAAAGTAAAATCTATGTAGAGGACGGATCCAAAAAAGTCAATGCCAAGAGCATTATGGGCATGATGTCGCTGGGGCTGTCTACGGGTGAGTCCATCATCGTGTCTGCAGAAGGAAGCGACGAGCAGGCAGCTATCGAAAATATTGAAAAATATCTGAGCAGCGACAATTAATTATGAATAGATAAACGAGGGCCTTCGGACCCTCGTTTTATGTCATGACCGGAAAAGGAGAAAAGGCTATGGAGGCGTACACAGGTTTTGCAGAAGTGTATGATCTGTTTATGGATAACGTTCCATATGAACAGTGGGCCAAATATATTACAGGGCTGCTGCGGGAATATGGAATTGAAGACGGACTGGTGCTTGATCTGGGATGCGGGACAGGGACTATGACGGAATTGCTTGCCGAAGCGGGATATGATATGATCGGTATTGATCAGTCGGAAGAAATGCTGGAAGAAGCATTGGAAAAAAAGGAAGCGTCCGGCCATGATATTTTATATCTTTGCCAGGATATGAGGGAATTTGAACTGTATGGAACAGTTCGCGCCATCGTGTGTGTCTGTGATTCTATGAATTATATTCTGGAAGAGGAAGAAATTTTGGACATATTATCTGCGGCGGCATATAATTATCTGGATTATGACGGCCTTTTTATTTTTGATTTAAACACAGAATACAAGTACCGGGAGCTTCTGGGCGAGCAGACGATCGCGGAAAACAGGGAAGAAGGAAGCTTTATCTGGGAAAACTATTACGACGAAACTCAAAGGATCAACGAATATCAGCTGACGCTTTTTGTGAGGGAAGAGAAAGATCTCTACCGGAAATATGAGGAGACACATTATCAAAGAGCGTACAGCCTGGATACAGTGAGAAACCTGGTGGAGCGTTCCGGTCTCCGGCTGCTGCATATATATGATGCGTTTACCCGGGAACCGGCAAGAGAGGATTCAGAACGGATCTATGTGATCTGCCAGAGAGAAAAGACAGATAAAGGAGAACAGATATGAGTGATTATATAGTACGGGCGACGACTGCCGACGGGCAGATCCGCGCGTTTGCAGTGACCTCTGCCGAAACGGTGGAGACGGCCAGGAAAGCACATGATACCAGTCCGGTAGCTACGGCGGCATTGGGAAGGCTTCTGAGCGCGGGAGCTATGATGGGAGCCATGATGAAAGGGGAAAATGACCTGCTGACACTGCAGATCCAGTGTGACGGACCTATCGGCGGACTGGTGGTAACGGCGGATTCCCATGGCCATGTAAAAGGATATGTGAATAATCCGGAAGTGATGCTGCCGCCCAATGTCAATGGGAAGCTGGATGTGGGCGGCGCGCTGGGACATGGAATTCTGAGCGTGATCCGCGATCTGGGCATGAAAGAGCCTTATGCGGGCCAGACAGAGCTGCAGACCGGGGAGATCGCGGAAGATCTGACCTATTATTTTGCCAGCTCGGAGCAGACGCCCTCTTCCGTGGGCCTGGGCGTATTGATGAACCGGGATAATACGGTGCGCCGTGCAGGAGGATTCCTGATCCAGCTCATGCCGTTTGCCGAAGAGAGTGTGATCGAAAGACTGGAAAAGAATCTGGCGGGCGTCAAATCAGTGACTGCGTGTCTGGATCAGGGAGACACACCGGAACAGCTGCTGGAAAAATTATTAGACGGGCTTACATTAGAATTTCTGGAGAAAACAGATCTTCAGTTTTACTGTAACTGCAGCAGAGAACGGGTGGAAAAAGCAGTGGTCAGTATAGGGAAGAAAGAAATTGCAGAGATGATCCAGGAAGGAAAGCCGGTGGAAGTGAAATGCCATTTCTGCAATAAAGCGTATGAGTTCAGCGTGGAAGATCTGAAGAGAATCATAAAAAGGAGCAAATAAAATGCAGTATGGATTTGTAAAAGCTGCGGCGCTCGCGCCGAAGATCAAGGTGGCAGATACAGAATACAATGCGGGAGAGATCATCCGCCTGATGAAAGAAGCACACGGGAACGGAGCCAGGATTCTGGTATTTCCGGAGCTATGTGTCACCGGATATACCTGCGGAGACCTGTTTCATCAGGAGCTTCTTCTGACAGGAGCCAGACAGGCGCTTCAGGAGATCGTGGAAGCCAGCAATGGTATGGACGGCCTTTTTTTCGTCGGGATGCCTCTGGAAGTGGAAGGAAAGCTTTACAATACGGCGGCGGTGTTCTCGGACGGGAGAATGCTGGGATTCGTACCAAAGACTCATGTGCCCAATTACAGTGAGTTCTATGAAAGACGCCACTTTACAGAAGCGCCGCGGGGGAACCGTATTCTGGAACTGCCCGAGTGGGGAGCAGTCCCTTTTGGAACAGACCAGCTTTTTGCCTGCACAGGATTTCCGGCGCTAAAGGTGGCTGCCGAGATCTGTGAGGATGTGTGGACGCCTGGTCCGCCCAGCATCCGTCATGCCATGCATGGCGCTACGGTGGTCGTGAATCTGTCTGCCAGCGATGAGATCACCGGCAAGGATGCGTACCGCAGGGATCTGATCCGGATGCAGTCGGGGCACCTGGTATGCGGATATATCTATGCCAGCGCGGGAGAAGGGGAATCCTCCACGGATCTGGTATTTGGAGGCCATCATCTGATCTGTGAAAATGGGTCTCTTTTGAAAGAGTCAGAACGGTTCCGCAATGAGACAATCTACGGAGAGATCGATGTGGAACGTCTGATCGGAGAGCGCCGCAGAGTCTCTACATTTGATACTGTATATGATGAAAACCAATATCTGGTTTCCCCGTTCGCCATTTATCCGGAGGAGAGGAAACTGGACAGGTTTGTGGATAAAGCGCCGTTTGTCCCAGGCAATCGGGCAGAACGGGAGAAACGGTGCGAAGAGATCCTGTCGATCCAGTCCATGGGTCTGAAAAAACGCATGGAGCATACTAATTGCAGGAGCGCAGTGATCGGGATCTCAGGAGGACTGGATTCTACTCTGGCTCTGTTGGTGACTGTCCGGGCAGTGGACCTTTTGGGGCTGCCCCGCGACTGCATTACGGCGGTGACCATGCCGTGTTTTGGAACCACAGACCGGACTTATACCAATGCGTGTGAACTGACCAAAAGACTGGGAGCGAATCTCATGGAAGTAGACATCCGGGAAGCAGTGACTACGCACTTCCGTGATATCGGACAGGATATGGAAAAGCACGACGTGACCTATGAAAACTCCCAGGCAAGAGAACGTACTCAGGTACTGATGGATACGGCAAACCGTCTGGGCGGCATGGTGATCGGAACCGGAGATATGTCGGAACTGGCTCTGGGGTGGGCTACTTATAATGGGGATCATATGTCCATGTACGGAGTCAATGCGTCGGTTCCCAAAACTCTGGTCCGCCATCTGGTACGGTACTATGCAGACACCTGCAAAGACAGCAAGCTTTCGGAGATTCTGCTGGATATTCTGGATACTCCGGTCAGCCCGGAGCTGCTTCCGCCCAAAGATGGCAAAATCGCCCAGAAGACGGAGGATTTGGTCGGGCCGTATGAGCTGCACGACTTTTTCCTGTATTATATGCTGCGTTTTGGTTTTGCGCCGGACAAAATCTATTATCTGGCACGCGCGGCGTTTCAGGGGGAATACGAAGACCAGGTGATCCTGAAATGGCTCAATACCTTCTACAGACGTTTCTTCGCGCAGCAGTTCAAACGGTCTTGTTTGCCGGACGGTCCCAAAGTGGGAACTGTGGCGGTGTCGCCCAGAGGCGATCTGCGAATGCCCAGCGACGCTTCCGCGCGGCTGTGGCTGGACTGCATGAATAAACTGATGGAAAAAGATACAGACTAAAAAAGGAATTAAAACAGGCCTCATTCATATATTATAGAAATAATTTAGAAATGAGGTCTTTTTATGCCTGAAAATGAATTTGTAAACGGGCCGGCGCTGCCGGTTCAGACAGGCCGCCTGCAGGCGCGGCTGGTGGAAGAGGGCTCCCGCAGACCAATTTCGGGAGCCGAGGTTATGATTTCTTATGAAGGGGATCCTAAGAGCAGTGTAAGCCGGTTTGTGACGAATGAATCCGGCATGACAGAGCTGATCGAGCTGCCCGCGCCAAATCTGGAATACAGCACACAATTCTCGGAACCTCAGCCTTATGCAGAGTATACGGTTCAGGTAAGAGCGTCCGGTTATGAAGACGCGGAAGTGGCAGGTACGGAAATCCTGCCTGGAGTGACGGCGATTCAGGAGATCCGTCTGCGCGCGTCCGTAGGAGGCGGTGTCTTCGACCGGATTGTTATCGGCCCGCATACCCTTTACGGAGACTATCCGCCGAAAATTGCGGAATCGGAGATAAAACCGGTATCCGAGACCGGGGAGATTGTACTGAGCCGGGTCGTGATTCCGGAGTATGTGATTGTGCATGACGGAGTCCCCACAGATTCCAGCGCGCAGAATTACTGGGTGAGATACCGGGATTATATTAAGAATGTGGCGTCCAGCGAGATTTATGCCACGTGGACGGACGCGGCGGTCCGCGCCAATATTCTGGCGATCATGTCTTTCACCCTGAACCGGGTCTATACGGAATGGTACCGCAACAAGGGGTATGATTTTACAATTACTTCATCGACCGCTTTTGACCAGAAGTGGATCTATGGAAGAAATATTTATCAGAACATATCCAATGTGGTCGATGAGATGTTTGGAAATTATCTGTCCAGGCCGAATGTGAAGCAGCCGATTCTGACACAATATTGTGACGGCAGACGGGTGTCCTGCCCGAACTGGCTCAGCCAGTGGGGATCCCAGAGCCTGGGAGAACAGGGATACAGCACCATAGAGATCCTCCGTTACTATTATGGAGACAGTATTTATATCAATACCGCTACGGAGATATCCGGAGTTCCGGCGTCCTGGCCGGGGTATGATTTGACGGAAGGCGCTACCGGTGCGAAAGTCCAGCAGATGCAGGAACAATTGAACACCATTGCGGGAGCTTATCCGGCTCTTCCGAGGATCGCTGCAGATGGAATCTTCGGTCCGGCGACCCGCGCTGCGGTGGAAGATTTTCAGGCGGTATTCGGGCTTCCGGTGACCGGGATCGTTGATTACCGCACCTGGTATAAGATCTCGGAGATCTACGTGAGCGTTTCCCGTATCGCAGAATTAAATTAAATACCCCCTTTCTTTTTCTGGAAATATTGGGTATAATGTAACAAGTCAGAGTACGTGAAAATGTACTTTGATGCTGGAATGAATGAAAACGCTGAATTTTAAATAGATGGAAAGAACGAAAGGAGAACGTATCATGGCAGGAACCGATGTTGGAATTGACCTGGGAACAGCCAGTATTCTTGTGTATATTAAAGGCAAGGGTGTCGTATTGAAAGAGCCGTCTGTCGTGGCATTTGACAGAGATACAAATAAAATCAAAGCGATTGGAGAAGAAGCGCGTCTGATGTTAGGACGTACTCCGGGAAATATCGTGGCGGTGCGCCCGCTTCGGCAGGGGGTCATCTCTGACTATACGGTGACTGAAAAGATGCTGAAGTTCTTTATTCAGAAAGCAATCGGTAAAAAGACGTTCAGGAAGCCGAAGATTGCCGTCTGTGTGCCCAGCGGCGTAACAGAGGTGGAGAAAAAGGCGGTAGAGGACGCTACTTATCAGGCTGGCGCGAGGGAAGTATTTATTATCGAAGAGCCCATCGCGGCAGCTATCGGAGCGGGTATTGACATCTCTCGCCCATGCGGAAATATGATTGTAGATATCGGGGGCGGTACAACGGATATCGCGGTGATCTCTCTGGGCGGTACCGTAGTCAGCACGTCCATCAAGATTGCCGGTGATGATTTTGACGAGGCCATCGTTCGCTATATGCGTAAGAAACATAATCTGTTAATCGGAGAAAGAACTGCTGAAGATATCAAGATTAAAGTGGGCAGCTGCTATCCGAGAGCCCAGGTAGACAGCATTGATGTGCGCGGACGTAATCTGGTGACCGGTCTGCCCAAGACGGTGACGGTTACTTCCGAGGAGACAGAGGAAGCGCTGAAAGAAGCGACGGCTCAGATTGTGGAAGCAGTTCACAGCGTGTTGGAGCGTACTCCGCCGGAATTGACGGCAGATATTGCCGACCGCGGCATTGTGCTGACGGGAGGCGGCGCGCTTTTGCGCGGTCTGGAAGAACTTCTGGAGTCCAAGACTGGTATCAATACGATGACTGCAGAAGAGCCGATGCAGTGCGTGGCGATCGGAACCGGCAAGTTTGTGGAATTCTTGTCCGGCAGTCATCACGAAGAGTGACAGCCGGCCCCGGATAGGCTCGGGAATTATGCAGGGAAGATTGAAATAGGAAAATGATGTGGGGACATGGCGGGAAAGCCATGTCCTTTTGGTTAAAGGGATATGGAGATACGAAAAGGGTATGTGGAGCATATAGTGTTCCGAAATGGTGAAAATGGATATACAGTTTTCCAACTCGTTTCAGAGGAAGAAGAATTGACTTGCGTAGGCATATTTTCCGTATTATCAGAGGGCGAACTGGTACAAGTCAGAGGAGTCATGAAGGAGCATCCCTTGTACGGAGAGCAGCTGCAGGTGGAGGAATACAGCATTCTGGCTCCGGAAGATGAGACGGCGATGGAACGTTATCTGGGAAGCGGGGCGATCAAAGGAGTCGGCGCGGCGCTGGCAGCCAGGATTGTCAGGAGGTTTAAAGGAGATACTTTTCGGATTATCGAGGAAGAACCGGAGAGACTGGCAGAGGTAAAGGGGATCAGCGAGCGGAAAGCGATGGAGATCTCAGAACAGATGGAAGAGAAAAAAGAGCTCCGCCAGGCCATGATGTTTCTGACGCAGTATGGAATCTCCATGCAGCTTGCGGTGAAGATTTATAAAGAATACGGACCGCAGACTTATCAGATTGTGCAGGAGAATCCTTACCGGCTGGCAGACGATATTACAGGGATTGGTTTCCGCACAGCAGATGAGATCGCATCGAGGATTGGAATACATACGTCGTCGGATTACCGGATCCGAAGCGGACTGCTCTATGTGCTTCAGCAGGCGGCGGGAGAAGGACATACCTGTCTTCCGCGGGATCTTCTGCTCCAGAGAGCCTCCGATCTCCTGGGAGTGGAGAAAGAGGCTGTCGAAGTGCAGATGATGAATTTGTGCATGGATCGGAAGCTGGTGATGAGGGAAGACGATGGGATTGTCATGGTGTTCTACAGCCAGTATTTCTACATGGAATTAAATACAGCCAGGATGCTCCATGACCTGAATCTTACCTGTCAGATGGAAGAGGAAAGGATCAGAGAAAAGCTGGATCAGGTTGAGCATGCTTCGGGAATTGAACTGGATGAGATGCAGCGTCTGGCGGTGCTTGAGTCGGTGAAACACGGGCTGCTCATTCTTACAGGCGGACCCGGTACGGGAAAGACTACCACAATCAATACGATTATACGCTATTTTGAGACAGAGGGCATGGAGATCCTTCTGGCTGCACCTACCGGGAGAGCGGCAAAAAGGATGACGGAGGCCACCGGGTATGAAGCGGTGACGATTCACCGGCTTCTGGAATTGTCCGGCGCTCCAGGAGAGGAACAGGGACAGGCGTCTTTTGAGAGGAATGAAGAAAATCCGCTGGAAGCGGATGTGATTATCATTGATGAGATGTCCATGGTGGATATTTTTCTGATGCATTCTCTTCTCCGGGCAGTGAGCGTGGGAACACGGCTGATTCTGGTAGGCGATATCAATCAGCTTCCCAGTGTGGGGCCCGGATGTGTGCTTAAAGATATGATACGGTCGAACGTATATCCTGTGGTGATGCTCCGGAAAATATTCCGCCAGGCAAGCCAGAGCGATATCATAGTGAATGCCCACAAGATCAACCGGGGCGAGCCGGTGATCCTTGACAACAAGAGCAGGGATTTCTTTTTCCTGAAACGGCAGGATCCCAATGTTATTCTGCGGGTGGTGCTTGCCCTGGTCCAGGACAAACTGCCGCCATATGTCCACGCGAAGCCTTACGATATTCAGGTTCTGACTCCGATGAGAAAGGGCGTTCTGGGGGTAGAGCATCTGAACGAGATTCTGCAGCGCTATTTGAATCCGCCTTCCCCGGAGAAGACGGAGAAAGAGTATGCCCGGGGAGTATTCCGGGAGGGCGATAAAGTGATGCAGATCAAAAATAACTATCAGATTGAGTGGGAGGCGAGAAATCGTTACGGGATTGCGGTAGATAAAGGTACGGGGATCTTTAACGGAGACCTGGGAGTGATCCGCAGTATTGATTTGCTGTCTGAGACCATAGAGGTGCTGTTCGATGAGTATCGGACTGTAATATACAATTTTGCACAGCTGGAAGAGTTGGAACTGGCATATGCCGTTACAATTCATAAGGCCCAGGGAAGCGAATATCCGGCTGTAGTGATCCCGCTGCTGACCGGTCCGAGAATGTTGATGAACCGGAATCTTCTCTACACAGCAGTTACCCGGGCCAGATCCTGTGTGACGCTGGTTGGCAGCGAGGAAACTTTTCAGATGATGATTGCAAACGGCAGCGAGCAGGCCCGTTACAGCGGCCTGCTGGGGAGAATACAGGAGGTAGAACAGATTGAAAGCTGACCTGATCGGATTGCTGTTCCCCAGAAGATGTCCTGTATGCCATGATGTGGTGGAGGATAGAGGAGAACGCGTATGTAAGATCTGCAGACTGAAGCTGCCCTATGTGAGAGAGCCTTCCTGCAGAAAGTGCGGAAAGCCCTTGTATGCGGAGGAGAAGGAATACTGCCGGGACTGTGCGGCCGGAAAACATGTTTTCCGGCAGGGAAAGGCGCCCTTTTTGTATGACGAAGTCATGCGACAGTCTGTTTCCAGGTTTAAATATGGAGGCCGCCGGGAATACGCGGCGTTTTATGCAGAAGAAATTCTTAGAAAGTGCTGCAGGGAGGCCTTGCTCTGGAAAGCGGAAGCCTTTGTGCCGATTCCTCTTCACCCCTCCCGGAGAAGGAAACGCGGTTTTAACCAGGCAGAACTTCTTGCGGACGAGCTGGCAAAAAGAACAGGTATTCCTTCGGATGCCGGCCTTTTGCGCCGGGTGAAGAAGACCCATGTGCAGAAGGAACTAAGCAGGGAAGAAAGATCCGCCAATCTGAAAGGCGCCTTTTCGGTCCGGAAGGGAAATCTTCCTTATAAGAAAGTAATATTGATAGACGACATTTATACAACCGGAAGTACCGTGGACGAGGCGGCCCGGGTGCTTCTGAAGGCAGGGGCTGATTCCGTATATTTTTTGTGCATTTGTGTTGGAAGAGGCAATTAATTGTGTTATACTATGATGTAAATGAGATGAGGGCTGCCGATTATGATAAATGAAGAGAAAGTAGTATTGATGACAAAAGCCTCTTTGTGCGAGACAAAAGAGAAAAAAAAAGAATTAAAAATAGCCGGATACTTCCGGCATGATTATATCAGCCTTCAGCTCCTTTCTGGCTGGTTTTTTGCTACGGTCAGTTTTGCTCTTTGTGCGGCATTATGGGCATTCTGCAATATGGAATATTTGCTGGATAATCTCCATAAGATGGATTTGAGAAATTTCGGCCTGACCTGGGCGCTGATTTATATTTGCGCAGTGGCGGTATATACCTGTATTTTGTACGGGGTTTGTTCTTTCCACTATAAAAAGGCGAAAAAGTGCGCATCGACGTATGGGCGCCTGCTCCAGAAAATATTGGACGTCTACGAGCAGGAAGAAAAAAACCCGGCTCCGGGAAATATGACGGAGGAAACGTGACATGACATTCTTGTTAGAATTAAAACAGCATTTGAAACTATTTTATTCCAAATTTGATACTTATATTATCCCGGTTCTGAAATTTCTTCTGGCTATGGCAGTGTTTTTTACTATCAACGGACAGATTGGCTTTATGGAGAAGGCGGCAGGACCGGCAGTTTCGCTTTTGCTGGCGCTTTTGTGCGCTTTCCTGCCTGTAAATATGATTGCAGTATTTGGAGCGCTGCTCATTTGCCTGCATGCTTTTGCATTATCCATCGAAGTGTTTGCTATGGCGGCAGGACTGCTTTTTATTATGTACGCGCTGTATTTTCGGGTGGCGCCGGGCTACGGCTATGTGCTGGCGATAACGCCGCTTGCATTTTTCCTGGATATTCCGTATGTGGTTCCGTTGGTTATGGGACTTCTGGGAGGCCCGGTATGCGCGGTGCCGGTAGCATGCGGGACGATTGTCTATTATTTAATCTTTTACATGAAGAATAATACTACGATGCTGACCAATCCGGAGTCAGAAGAGATGGCTTCCCGTCTTACTTACCTGGTGGAAAATATTTTGAATAATAAGACGGTTCTGCTGACGATTCTGGTATTTGCGGTGACTCTCATGATCGTTTATGCGATTCGCCGGATGAGTATGGACTATGCATGGTATCTGGCAATCGGCGCGGGCGCAGTGGTAAATGTGGTGCTGTTCCTGATAGGCTCTCTGGTAATGTCGATTTCTATAGAGATCCTTCCGCTGGTGCTGGGAACATTGGTATCCTTGGTGATTGCGATGGCGGTGGAATTCTTTGTGTTCAGTGTGGATTATTCCCGGACAGAATATACACAGTTTGAAGACGACGAGTACTATTACTATGTAAAAGCGATACCTAAGATGTCGATCGCCATACCGGAGAAGAAAGTGAAAAAGATCAGCTCCGGAGGAAGAAATACCCGGCGCAGACGCTGAGGGCCGTACCACAAGGACTGCCTGAGAAAGGATGTGGGACAATGAGTCTGGATCAAATAAAGCAATATATGGACTGGAATACTCTGAACGTTACCTGGACGGACGTGGCGGAGATTATTATCCTGTCTTTTATCATATATCAGATCATGATCTGGATCAAATCGACGCGGGCCTGGACGCTGTTAAAAGGATTTGCCGTAGTGCTGGCGCTCCTGGCGGTGGCGGCGATTTTCCATATGAATACGATCCTGTGGATCGCAAAGAACTTTTTCAGTCTTGGTATTACAGCGCTGATCATTGTGTTTCAGCCGGAACTCCGGCGCGCGCTGGAACAGCTGGGAGAAAAGAATATCCTTACAACGATTGTTCCCTTTGACAGTTCCAAGACGGCAGGAGAAGGGATGACAGACCGGACAGTGTCGGAGCTGGTCAAAGCCTGTTTTGAAATGGGAAAGGCAAGAACCGGGGCGCTCATAGTCATAGAACAAAGTGTGAGCCTGCAGGAATACGACAGGACAGGGATCGCTCTGGACTCTCTTGTGTCCAGTCAGCTGCTTCTGAATATTTTCGAGAAAAATACGCCGCTGCATGACGGTGCGGTGATTCTGGCGGGGAACAGGGTCCGTTCGGCTACCTGTTATTTGCCCTTGTCAGATAATATGACTCTGAGTAAAGAATTGGGGACGCGGCACCGGGCGGCAGTAGGAGTGAGTGAAGTCAGCGATTCCCTGACTATTGTGGTTTCAGAAGAGACGGGATCCGTTTCTGTAGCAAAAAGCGGGCGTCTGCTTCGAAATCTCAATCAGGAGCAGCTTAAGGAGCAGCTCCATGCGCTTCAGGCGAAGACGGGTGAGAAAAAAAGGAAGGTGCTCAAACTGTGGAAAGGACGTGGCGGACATGAAGACAAAGCTGCTCAATAACCTGCTGCTGAAAATGCTTTCCGTGGTGGCTGCCATGGCTCTGTGGCTGATCGTGGTAAATATTGACGACCCCATAACGAGTACTACATTCAGGAACATAAAAGTTGATATTGTCAATGCGGATATACTTGCGGATCAGGGGCAGGTATACCGGGTTGTGGAAGGTACGGATACCGTAGACCTGACGGTATATGCCCGTACCTCTGTGGCAGGACATCTGCAGGCGTCGGATTTCAAGGCTACCGCAGATGTGCAGAAGGATCTGCGGTATGACAGTATGGTAAGTATAACGGTGAGTTATGTAGGGGGTAATGCCCGTACGGAGCGGGCTATCGAGCGTATTGATCAGAGCCGTTCCAATGTGCTGGTAAGCATTGAAGAATCCGTGACGGAGCAGTTTAAAGTGACGACCAGATATACCAACGAACCAAGCGACGGCCTGGAAGTCGGCACATTGACTCCGGAGCAGACGGTGGTGGAGATCACCGGCCCCAAATCTACCGTGGATGAGATCCGTGAGGTGGTTGCTGAAGTCAACATCGGCGGAATCACAGGAACGGCGGTGCGCACCTGCAAGCTGAAGCTGATCGATGGAAACGGAGACGAGATGGATGATACTTATCTGGAATATGCGGAGAAGGATCAGCCTTTCCAGGTGACGGTGACAACTTTGAATACAAAGGAAGTGGGGATCAGCTTTGATGTGAGCCAGGCGGCTCCAGAGGGTTATGGATTGTCTTCTATTTCCTATACGCCGCAGACGGTGACGATCGCGGGAGAACAGTCGGACATCCGGCCGATCCTGAATCTGAATATTCCGGCTGAGGCATTGAATCCGGACGGACGGACCGGAAGCGTAGAACAGACCGTGGACATCAGCCAGTACCTGCCTGATGGAATTCAGATTCCAAATGAAAATGACCGGGAGATCGTGGTGAGGATGGAGATCGTACCGTTTGAGACAGCAAGCTATACGTTCGTTCCGGGGCAGATTCATTTCGCCAATATACAGGAAGGATTGGAACTGGATGCGGAAGACAGCGGGGATGTGACGATTCAGGTCAGCGGTCTGCCGGCGGATCTGTCCGCATTGACGCAGGACAGCATTCAGCTCACTGTGGATTTGGAAGACTGTACCAGATCCGGCACCTATACACTGCCGGTGACAGTGACGCTTCCGGAGGGCTATACGTGCCCGGACAGTCCGGAGATCACGGTGCGTCTGGTGAGAACAGAAGAAGAATAGAGTGAATAAAGCGGGGTTCTGCTGCTTTTGGCGGCAAAGCCCTGTCTTTTGCTTAAAAAGAAATTGTGGTGAGGAAGTCTGCATGGGCAAAAAATATTTACTGATATGGGCGATCTGCTGCCTGCTGATCGCGGCGGCTGGAATTGCATATCCAGTGACCAGCGCCAGATCTCAGGGACTGGAAGGAGCCAACCAGGCGAATATGGTCAGCAGGACAGAAGAGCTGACAGAAGGCAGGGTTCTGGAATTTATACTGGAGCCCCCTGCGGATACGGCGGAAGAGATCGGTTTTTTCTTCTCGTCCGGAGGATATGATTTTACGGATGGATATCTTCGTATTATGGCATATGATGGGGAAACTGTCATCGGCGGCAGAGATTTTCTCCTGTCGGAGATAGGAGAGGTACAGTTTCTTTCGGTGAAACTGGATACATCGCCGGAAGAACTGCGGGTACGCATAAGTTCGGACGCGGTTGGAAGAGGTCCTTCTCTCTGGCTCAATGAGAATACTGTGACGCCGGGAGAAGCATATTTGGATGGCGTCCGGCAGGAAAAAAGTCTTGTATATAATTTGACTTATACCGTGCAGATTCACCGTATCTGGCAGCCGCTGGCCGTTGGCACGCTTCTGCTGTTGGGGGGGATCGGAATCTATGCGGTAAATGGTTTTTCATTCCGAAGAGAAAGATTCCGGAAACTGCCTGAAGACAGAAAAGGATTTCCCAGACCGAACCGGAGGCAGATAGCCGGATTATTCTGCATCCTGTTGCTGGGAGCGCTGCTTTTTTACTACCTGTATGATACGAGAATCCGAATTGCGCAAAATACGACAGAGCAGGTGACGATTCTGGAAGCGGACGGAGATTTGATCCCGGTAACGGAGGCCACGTCTGCGGTGAGCCAGGAGGTGAAACCGGGAGAGGATCAGCTGACCGGTCTTGGCGTGCGGTTTTATCTGGAAGATGGGGTGGTTCTGGACCAGGGAACCATGCATGCGTCCGTTACGGATCTGACGCTGGGACAAGTTCTGTGCGAGACGGATATTCAGGCGTCTCAGTTTATTTCAGGAGAATATGTGGGATTATTGTTTGAGAACTCACAAAGCGGAGTGGCAGATCATGAGTACCGGATCGATCTGACATTCTCAGAAGAACTTTGGGACAGCGGACTGCAGATTATGAGCAGCAGCGAGGGAATCTGCGTAAAAGCATATCTGTATTTTAATATATTCCTCAAAAGGTTCTTCTTTTTCATGTTCCTGGGAGTGGAAGCGTTTTTGTGCATTTTCTGGTATGCGGCTTTTGTGAAAAAGGCGCGTCTGGAAACGGTTTTTCTGGTGACAGTGCTGTTCTTTGGCCTTATATATAATGTGATGCTGACTCCATATATGGTGCCGGATGAAGAGAAACACATCGACATGGCATACCGTTACAGCAATGAAGTACTGGGATACGAGTCTCTGGGAGATACTGCATGTCTGAAACGGGCGGACGATGCGGAGATGGAATTTACTTCTTCACCATCCTTCCGAAATTACCGGAACATTTATTACGGCCTGTTTTCCGGCGTGTCCGACGACACGATGGTGGAGGCGGAGATAAACAGCAATATTGAGGGCAGCATCCTTCTGTATCTGCCGGCAGTGGCGGGGATGACGCTGGCCCGTCTTCTGGGATGGGGAACCGTTCCCATGCTTCTGCTGGCCCGTTATCTGAATCTGGCAGTATTCGCCCTTCTGACCTGGGCCGGTATGAAACGGCTTCCGTTTGGCAAGGCGACTCTTTTTGTGCTGGCGATCCTGCCGGTTAATCTGCAGCAGTGCACATCGTTTTCTCACGATGCCATGGTTCACGGCATTGTATTCTTCTATAGCTGTCTGTGCATTCAGGCGATATTTACAGAAGAGAAGATAAGCGGACAGCAGATGGTGCTGATGGAACTGGCAGTCCTGTTTTTGATATATTGTAAAAGCGGAAGTTATTTTCCATTGGCGCTTCTGCCGCTGCTGGTCCCTGTGGCGCGCTATCGGGGCGGAAAAGAGAGATTTCTGGCCATGACCGCACTGCTGGGAATCCCGCTGGTGGGCTTCCTGATGAAAAATTTAAGTACAGTGACAGGAATTGTGACGACGACAGCGCAGAGCAGCGTGGTGGAGACCGGAGGAGGAGCGGAATATCTGACCGGTTATACGCTGGGATATTTCCTGAATGATCCGCTGGAACTGGTCTACATGCTTGCGAACACTGTTTTTGATAAAATTGGCTTTTATCTGGAGTCTCTGATCGGATATCAGCTGGGATGGGTGGAGATTGAGACTTCCATGCTGGTGGTGCTGCTGTTCTGGTTTCTGCTGTTCCTTTCGATCTGCGATACGGAGGAGAATCAGATACAGATTCGGGCAGGACAGCGCGCATGGATGTTCCTGCTGTGCGCGGGCAGCGCGGGGCTGATCCTTCTGGGAATGCTGCTGCAGTGGACGCCTATGGGTTATGTGTCTATCGAGGGAGTTCAGGGAAGATATTTTCTGCCGTTTATGCTGATTCTGCTGACCGCATGCAAAAATAAATGTATTCTGCTCAGGCGCAGGATCGACAGAGGAATCGTGTCTGCTGCCGTGACAGGTCAGATTCTGACACTCATGTATGTGATAAAACAGGTGACGATGGTATAATGAATGAAAATGTAAGATTCAGCGTGGTGATTCCGGTCTATCAGGCCCTGGGCACGCTGGAAAGATGTGTGGCTTCCTGGCTTGGGCAATCGAGAAGTGATTTGGAACTGATTCTGGTAGACGACGGCTCCACGGATGGAAGCGGTGAAAGATGCGATGAATTAGCTGCACGCGATCCCAGAATCCGCGTAATACATCAGACAAACGCAGGAGTGTCTGCGGCAAGAAATACAGGGATTCATGCCGCGCAGGGAGAGTTTCTGCTGTTTACGGACAGCGACGATTATGTGGAATCCGCTTATCTGGAAAAGATGGCGTCCGCGCAGCAGGCGGAGAACAGCGACCTGGTATTATGCGGTTTTCATCATCTGTATGACGGGGCGGATATCAGGAAAGCGCCGGAAATATCCGGAACCTGGGAGAAGAAATCTTTTGCGGAACCGTTTCTTGATCTGTACGAAAAAAGTTATCTGAATATGCCGTGGAATAAGCTTTTTCGGAGAAAATGGCTGGGCGAGTTCGATATAAGCCTCAGCCTGGGTGAAGATTTGCTGTTTAATCTGGAATATCTGAAAAAATGCCGGAGGATCACAGTGATTCCGGACACTCTTTGTTTTTATATACAGGAAGAGCGAAAAACGACCCTTTCTTCCAGAAAGAGGAAGGACCGTCTGGAACTTGCAAAGATGGTATGCAGGGAAACAGAGCGATTCTATGAAGGACAATGGATGGCCAAACCGGACGGAAGAATCTTTACCAGATATATGAATGAAGTTCTGGATGAATGCGAAAAACTGCCGTTGGACGGCAGCCTTAGTTTTTGGGAGAAAAGAAAATATATCCGCAGCTGTGCCAGGGATCCCTGGGTAAAGGAGAGAGGAAAGGAAGCAAAACTCTCTTTGCCGGATTACCGGATTTTATGGTTTTTCCTGAAGAGGGATATGCCGTGCACCTTGTATGCTTTATGTGTGCTTCGCCGTGCAGTGGTGATGTTTGTACATGAAATGCGCAGGAGGAGACAGAGATGAAACCTTTGATCAGTGTGATTGTGCCCGTTTACCGGGTGGAAGAATTTCTGCCAAGATGTGTGGACAGTCTGCAGTCGCAGACTTATGAAAATCTGGAAATTATTCTGGTGGATGACGGATCGCCGGACAATTGTCCGAAGATTTGCGAGAGATATGCAGCCGAGGATAAAAGAATCCGGGTTATTCATCAGGAAAACCGGGGACTGTCGGGAGCGCGCAATACAGGAATCGACGCGGCGGCCGGAGAGTATCTGGCGTTTGTGGACTCGGATGACTATGTGGCGGAGGATTTTATTGAATCTTTGTACATGCTTATCGAGGAAACCGGCTGTCCGATAGCGCAGTGCAGATTTGCCTATGTACAGGGCGAAAAACTTCAGGTAAAGGAAAACCAGGCCTGGAAAATCTACCGGGGAGAGAGCCTGATGTCACAACTCTATGGCCCGGAAGAGGAATCCACCTGTTTTGTTGTAGCCTGGAACAAACTGTATCGGAAGGATCTGTTCGACGGTATCCGGTATCCGGAAGGCAGGGTTCATGAGGATGAAGCGACGACGTATCGTCTGTTTCATGCGGGGAAAAAGCTGGTTTTCCTGGATCGTGCGCTGTATGGGTATTATACGGGAAATACCGGGAGCATCACAGCGGTGTTTTCCCGGAAAAGGCTGGACTGGATGACAGCCCATGAAGAACGAATCCGATTTTTCACAGATCACGGTTATGAAAATCTGCTTCCGGCAGCGTACAGAAAACTTTGCGACGCGTGTATTACTTTTTATTTCCGCTGCACAGAGGATGTGGAAAACGCAAAGATACTGCAGGCTGACTTAAAGAAACGCCTGCGGAAATATCAGAGAGAAGGAGCGGAATTTATTTGTAAACTTTCCTGGAGGACAAGGATAGGATACTGTTTATTTCGTATCTCGCCGGGAGTCTATCGAAAAATTTTGAGCAGGATACAGGAGCCGGGATGAAAGAAAAGATCAGTGTAATAGTGCCTGTATATGGCGTGGAAAAAGTGCTGGGACGCTGTGTGGAAAGTATTCTGGCGCAGACATATGAAAATATAGAAATCATTTTGGTGGATGACGGTTCTCCGGATAACTGCCCGAAGATCTGTGACGACTACAGCAGGAAATATACCAATGTCCGTACTATACACAAAAAGAACGGAGGACTCACTTCAGCGTGGAAAGAAGGAGTACGCCGTGCGGAAGGCTCTTTACTGGGGTTCGTGGACAGCGATGACTGGATAGATCCGGATATGTATGAACGGCTGGCAGAGGCTTTGGAAGAGAAAGATGCGGACATCGCCATGGCCGGACTTGTCTTTGACTATGCGGATCCGGGATATCCTCCCCGGCGGGAGACGAACCGGATGGAAAAGCCTTTTTATGACAGGGAAAGCCTGAAAGCAATTTTTCCGGTTTTGTTAAATGACGGGAGCTTTATCGGAAGGACGCTTCAGCCTTCCAGGGTAACAAAGCTTTTCCGAAAAGAGCTGGTAATGAAAAACCTGGATCTTTGGGATGAGAATGTGACAGTGGGAGAAGATCTGCAGATGGTTTTTGCCGCAGTACTGGACGCCCGCGGCGTCTGTGCGGTTCCGGATTTTTATCCGTATCATTACTGGTATAATGTGGACTCCATGACCGGAGGGCATGACCCGGATTATCTCCGGAAGATCAAGCTGCTCCGGGAACGGCTGGAACAGATTTCTCAGGAGAAAAGGGTATATGATTTCCGCCCCCAGATCCGTAATGATTTTTTAAGTCTGGCAATTATGGCAGTAAAAAATGAAATCTGGAGAAACCGTCAGGAGTCGTTGGGGAAGGTTCTGGCAAATGTGCGCGCCATGTGCCGTGATGCTTCTGTACAGGAAGCGCTTCGCAACCACACAATGGATCGGATAGGAATATCCGTCAGACTCTACATTTTTATGATGAAACATGGGATGGCGTTTAGCTGTTATCTGGTCACAAAAGTGTTCTTTACTTTTTATTATCGGATCTTTTCCCATATACAGTGATAAAGGAGAGAAAAATGGAACGGAAATTGATATTTCTGGATATTGACGGGACAATCCTGATTCCGGGAAAGGTTGTCCGGCGGGAGGTCATAGAAGGGCTCAGAAAAACCCGGAACCGCGGACACCAGATTTTTATCTGCACAGGAAGGGCTGTATCGGTATTGCCCGCGGAACTGGATGATCTGACATGGGACGGGGTAATCGCCAGCGCCGGGAGCGATATCTGGATCCATGGACAAAATGTCTACCGTGGTTCTCTGGAGGTGGGACAGATCCGGAAAGCCTGCGGACTTCTGGAAAAGATGGGAGCGGTTTATGTATTGGAAGGATACGACCATATGTATGTATGCGGCTTTGGAAGAAAATTATTGCTGGACCAGATATCTCCTGAAGATATAAACCCTGAAATGGCACGGTGGAGGCAGTTTTTCCGACAGAAGAAGAATGTACGAAGTTATGAAGAATGGGAACCGGAGCAGACGCCTATTCCCAAGGTGACTTTTATGCTGTGGGGAAAGAAAAAGCTGGAGCAGCTGGAAGCAGAACTAAGAAATGATTTTTATATGGCGCTCTTTCAGACAGAATCCGGAGATTTTTTTAATGGTGAATTGATTTCACTGAAAGACAATAAAGGAACTGCAATCCGGCGGACGGCGGACCTTCTGAATGCGGATATTAAAGATACCATAGCGTTTGGGGACAGCATGAATGATTATCAGATGATTGAAGCGGCGGAAGTGGGAGTCGCCATGGGAAACGCAGATGAGAAAGTAAAAGAGATCGCTGACCGGGTCTGCGAGTCTGTGGAAGAAGACGGAGTGATCCGGGAGCTGGAGAGGATGGGAATTATTTAAAGGCCTGCGGGTTCTCCTCGGGGAGATATACCCGCAGGCATTCGTTTACCATTTCCGGCGCTTTCAGGAGATTGCTTTTAAATTTTTCAATCATCAGACCGCGATCTTCAAGAGTAATATAATCTGCCTCCGATACCGGATCACTGAAGACGGAATATTGCAGATAGGTGGAGAATGCTGCCGACTGAAAGTCATAGGCGATCTCATCCAGTATTTTGGCTTCTTCTTTCGCAAATACTCCCTCTATAGATTCCATGTAAAAAGCGTTTTTTTCCATCTCACGGACGATATCCTTGAAGCGCTGCCGCCATTCGGAATTTTCCATCAGACTGCGGAACAGATTGTAGTTATCGTCAGTCTGTACCAGATTCCGGAAGGTAACAGCGATGAAGTCCGGAGAAGAACCTACCCAGTCCAGGTCAAAGAGAAAGAAACGCCAGCGTCCGTCCTGGTATGGAAGTCCATTATCCTGGCAGCGCCAGACCATCAGATTATTGTCTGACCAGTCCCCGTTGGCAAGTAAAAGATTGACGGCATAGTATCGAAGACATTGTTCTACATCCAGTTGACGTTCTATTTCCGCAGCAATTTCAGGGTCACTGGCGTCTGAATTTTGCACGAATGTGACAAAACTAAGATATTTTTCCAATACTTCCGGATGAGACTGTATGCCGGATTTTTCTTCTTCAAAGACGGACACCAGCTCGATTTGATCTTTGTCTTCGATATTGTATAATTCTGATAAAGCGTTATCTGTTTTAGCCGGCATAAGGAAATAGGTTCCCTGATAGACGCCGTTAAGATAAAAAGCGGCAGGAACGGTGGGCGAAGAGTCGATGATTCCGGCTTTTTGTGCCAGCGCATATCCTATACTGTTGTGTATGCCGGTGGAATCTGCATTCAGACGGACTGCGTGAAGGATAAAGGAACTATATTCATTGATAGATGTTTCAGAGCCGTCAACAGTAGTCCTGCCGCCCCAGAGGTCGTAGGTAAAAGTGGGGAATGCTTTATCATAATCATCCCGTGCAATGATGCGGAAGGACTTCCTGAGGGCAGTCCGGGATGCTGTACCACTGACTCGGATCCCGGCCTTTTGCGCGATCAGGGTGTTCCCATTCCGGTCATAGACAAACAACTGTATGGGGCGTTCGCTTTCTAAACCGCGCATCTGATACAGGTCAGATATGATGCCGGTTCCGTCTCCATAGAGATCTGCATGGTCGGCACGCACAGAAACTACCAAAGTAGAGAATTCACGACTGGCAAAAAGTGAATCCTGCCATGGATCATAGAGCGGTTGTTCACTGACCGGGGCAGGGGGAAGAGATTCGGCGGCACGCAGGCTGGAAAACCGACATAGAAGGAGAAGGAGTGCGGACATAGATATTAATGATAAAATGTGTATTTTTCTGGTCATTTGTAAGTTGCGAGTCGGAGCAAATCACGACGGAAAAGGGTGGAATTTTCGAGTGGCGGATGATATGATAATTATACATAATTATTAAGAAAATGTAAATGAAAGGTAAAGGCAGAATTCTATCTGCCTAGAGGATGCGTATATATGTGGAAAAAACTGGGAAAAGGTATCGCGGATCAGAAGAACTGGATCTTTGCAGTTTTTGCCTGTTTCGCGCTAATGGTTTCGCTGAATACGGATCTTGGCGAGATCAGTGCGGAAGCGGCGGCAGGCGGTTTCTGGAACCTGTTGGCGTGCAATATTAAAAAGCTGGAGTATCTGCTTCCGGTATTCAATTACCGGGACGCGCTGCTGGCTTTTTTCGTCTTCTTCTTTTTCCGGAAATCCGGGGAATTCTGGGATGCACAGATTTCGAGATGGGCCTACCGGATCCCGGCAGCGCTTACCGGTTTCTTCCTGGTGTTCGGGTACAGCTTCCGGTATACGAACTCCTGGGATCTGATTTTTATGGATACGTTTCATCTAATGGTATCGGTATTGATGATCATCGGCTATTATTTTTTGTTTGCCCGCATATACAGCCAGTTCCTTTACCGGGTCTGCAGAATGGCTTCTGAACGCGGTGTAAATGCAAGACCGTGGAAAGTAACGGAGTGGATCTTTGAAAAACATGCATTCTGGGGCGCCTTCCTGGTGATCCTGTTATTTTGGATGCCATACATCCTGGCAAAGTTCCCGGGAGCCGCCATGCCGGAAACATTGGCGGAGATGCGGCAGTTTTACTGGAACGAGATCAATAACTATTATCCTCCTCTGCATACGGTAATCATGAGCCTGATCATGCAGCTGGGCAATCTGATCCATTCGTATACGCTGGGATTCTTTTTAAATCTGGTACTGCAGCTGGCGCTGCTGTTGTCAGCGTTTTCCTATGGATTTGTCCTGATGAAAAGATGGAAAACGCCGTACGCAATCCGGTACGCGTCTCTTGCCATTATCTGTATTGTGCAGTTTTTCCCGATGGAGTCCACGATTGTGGAGAAAGATGTCCCATATACTGCATGCGTGATCTTCCTGGTATTGCTGCTCTACGAACTGGTGAGGACGATTCGCGCGGGCGGGGAATATTCCTGGAAAAAAGTCACCGGCATGGTTCTGGTCTGCATGGGAGTTGCCTGCAGCCGGAATGAAGGCTTCTATTTAATACTGGTATCCGGCATTGCCATGGCGGTGTATGTGTTCCGGCTTTTGTGGACCAGAAACCGGACGAAATGCATTCGGATTATGGCGGCGGTTTTGCTTCCAATCCTGCTTTTTGCGGGATACCAGAAGATTCTGCTTCCGGCCTGCGGGGTAGAGGATAACGGGCCGAAGGAGGCCCTGTCCATTCCTTTTCAGCAGACAGCGCGTTATGTGCGGGATTATGGAGATGAGATCTCCGAAGAAGATGCGGCGATCATAGCCAGGGTTCTGGATTATGAGAATCTGGCAGAACTGTATGACCCGATCACTTCAGATCCGGTAAAATACACCTATCATGCAGAAACCACCGGAGAATTGCTGGACTATTTTGGAGTATGGTTCCGGCAGCTGCTGAAGCATCCGGGAAATGCGGTAGAGGCTACGATGAATAACGCCTACGGATGGTTTTATCAGGAAGGGTATGCCCACAATTATCTGATGACGCCTACGATTGACGGGCAGGAGATCCGCTGGGAGATAAAACAGCCGGAAAAACTTGCCGGTGTGCGGCAGGTAATGGAGCGTGCAGCGAAACTGCTGTCCCGGGTCCCTGTAGTCAACTGGTTTGAAAATGCCGGTTTTGTATCCTGGATGATGATCCTGGCTGTGACGGTGTGGATTGGTTCCGGGCGGAAAAAATATCTGTTGTCCGTGCTTCCTCTTCTGGTGGCGCTGCTGGTATGCGTGGCGTCTCCCACGTTTAATTACCAGGTTCGGTATATCATGCCGGTGATGTTCTGCATTCCTTACTTGCTGCCGATGGTATTGCAGAGCCTGACGGAAAAGCCGGAACGGGAGCAGTAAATATCAGCTCCCGTTTACGAATTGCCGACCTTCATGATCCATATCATAGTTTTCGGTGTAGATCAATTCCGAGACGGGGACGATCTCATATCCCTTTTCGGTAAGGCCGGTGATGACCTGTTCCAGAGCGTCTTTAGTGTAAGTGGCTCCGTTATGCATCAGGATAATGGAGCCGTTGCCCAGGTGGGGGTGGCCGATTACTTTGGACACGATGGCGTCTGCGCCGTAGTCCTTCCAGTCCAGACTGTCTACATCCCATTGTATCACGTGATATCCCAGACTGTTTGCGGCTTCGATCAGCGTATCATTGTAGTCACCGTAAGGGGGCCGGAACAGGGTCATATCTTTCCCTGTCAGTTCTTTTACTTTGTCATGTACTTTCTGAATTTCTTCCCGGCATTCCTCCAGGCTCAACTGAGACATCTGCTTGTGATTTTCACTGTGGTTCCCCAGATCATGTCCTGCATCTGAGATTGCCTTTACGTCCTCGGGATAAGACTCCACCCATCCTCCGGTCATGAAAAAAGTGGTTTTGATGTTATATTTTTCAAGAATAGAGAGAAGGGTAGCTGTGTCGTCGTTTCCCCAGGGGAATGTCACATTGCGGAACCTCAGTGAGTGAATCGCTGGGGTTTTTCTTATGAGGACAAAATCTGTCCGTTTGAGTTCATATAATGAAAATACGTTCAGAAATTAGAAAAATGAGAGTGAGGAAAGGAATAACTATGCGTGAATTAATACCATCAAAAGACGTAAGGGAGTATATGGAGAAGAAAGGAAAGAAATTGACTGATTTTGAAAGGGCGACGCTGGCATATAATTATCCAGGCCTCAGTATTGAAGAACGACTCGAGCTTCTGAAAGAGATCATGGATACGACGCAGGATCAGAAGTTGCTGGGGCAGATCCGGGAACGCATTGCACATCATAAAAAATGCGTAGAAAAGTTTTATGAGAATAAAAAAGGTATGATGTATGTGCTGGAGACGTATGATGAGGACGATTGGAGACCGGCAGACTGGTGTTACTTTGCATCCGGTGAACTGGCATATGCGTCCGGTAAGAAGCTCGGCGAATGCTTTTCCATAGCGAAATACAGAATATTTGAGAAAGAAATAGATATGGAAAAAGGCGGACATTACAGCGTAAGCAATCTCCATTATGATGAAAAAGGTGACCTGTGGAACTGCAGCAGCGATGAGGTGGCGTGGGAAGGAGAACTGGACGAGGATGATGAGGAAAGGTTTGAGGATGCGTATGTAGATCTTCCATACCCATTCCGGACGGGCGATCTGGTGAGAGAAGTAGGGTGTGATGAGATCGGAGTGGTCCAGTCGGAAAGGACAGATGAAGAATATGAACTGTTCCGGACGAGAGCGGAAAAAATGCGTCAGGAAGGTCACTTCAATTCCTACGGCGACGCCAGCATTCCTGTAGAATATCCGGACGAGAACGGAAACTTTGGACATTCCCATGTTCTTATCGCGAATATCGAGTATGCGGTGCCGGACGAGAACGACCCCAAAAGGGAAGTTTTAGAATATGCCAGCCTGATGCTGAAGAAAAGATGTTATATTCAGGAGTTTCAGATGGTGTGTAGGCAAATGAAAAGATAGATTTGTGATAAATAATGCCCCGCCGAGGACTTTCGGCGGGGCATTAATACTATCAAAAGATAGAGATTATATGCAGAATTATGCTTTGGCATGTTCTCGGAAGAGAAAAGGTCTAATAGATGTTTACATTAGCATTAAAAATGTCAAAAGATATATAAAGATGGCGCTAATATTCAACCAGCTTGCTTGACTTTGCGTGTACACAAATATATACTGGCGTACATTAAAAAGGATAGGTTTTTACAGATGAGCCTTATTCTTTTGTTTTCAAATTAAGATTGACAGACATGTCATAAGATTTAAAGATGCATGTCTTCTTAATTTGCAAGGCTCTGAATAGATGATCGGAGCTAATTTTTTATGAAAGGAATCTTGGTAAAAAGCAAAATGTACACGAAAGTTCCGGATATCAAAGAGAAAATTCTTACCGCAAGGCCCGCAGAGGCCTGCCGTCTGATGGGTTCTGATATGCGAGGCCTTTCGCAGGCGGAAGCAGAGGCGCGATTGGAACAGTTCGGAAAAAATGAACTGGCCCAAAAGAAAAAGGAAAGTATGCTGAAAAAGCTGCTGGCAAATTTTACAAGCCTTATGGCTTTGCTCTTATGGGGAGGCGGCCTTATGGCGATTCTTTCCGGCGCGCTGGAATTGGGAATCGCTATTTTCTGCGTGAACCTGATCAATGGCCTTTTTTCTTTTTTTCAGGAATTTAAAGCGGAACGAGCCACAGATGCACTTCAAAAGATGCTGCCATCCTACGCCCGGGTGGTTCGGGACGGGGAGGAGAGGAAGATATTGGCAACAGAACTTGTGCCGGGGGATATTATGGTTCTGGAAGAGGGCGACCGCATCAGCACGGATGCCCGTATCCTGCAAAGCAATGATTTTAAGGCGGATCAGTCCACTCTTACCGGGGAGAGTAATCCCATTCGCAAAAACGGAGATGCATTGCAGCCGGGATGCACTTATCTGGAAGCCGGAAACATGGTATTTTCGGGAACTTCCGCAGCGGCCGGAACCTGTCGAGCACTGGTAGTTTCAACCGGTATGGACAGCGAGTTTGGCAAAATTGCGAATCTAACCCAAAGCACGGAAAAAAGCCTGTCTCCTTTACAAAAGGAATTGAACATACTGACCAAACAAATCGCGCTGATTGCGTTCAGCATTGGTCTTATATTTTTCCTGATCGCGGTATTTCTGGTGCAGGACCCGGTTATGGAGTCTTTTTTATTTGCTCTGGGAATGGTTGTTGCGTTTATCCCGGAGGGGCTTTTGCCGGCGGTTACCCTGTCATTGGCTCTGGCGGTACAGAAGATGGCAAAGCAGAATGCCTTGGTGAAAAAACTGTCTGCCGTCGAGACACTGGGATGCACTAATGTGATCTGTTCCGATAAGACTGGTACGCTGACGCAGAACGAAATGACGGTCAATCATGTATGGAATTTACAGGCGGAGATGACAGTCAGCGGTGAAGGATATGCTCCCCATGGAGAGATCCGGGATGGTGATACCGTGGTAACCGCGCAAAACAGCAGTGCGTTAAGGCTTTTATTAAGCGGGGCGGCTCTATGCTCCAACGCGAAACTGATCCCGCCTGACGAGGGAAAAGAGCGCTATACGGTGTTGGGAGATCCTACAGAGGCTTGTCTTGGTGTGGCTGCCCGTAAAGGCGGCATCGATATGGAGATCCTGAATCAGAACTATCCCCGTGTGATGGAACTGCCTTTTGACTCCCGCAGGAAACGTATGACAACGATCCATCAGCTCCGGGAACGTTTTGAAGGGGCAAACCGGATCGCGTTCGTAAAAGGCGCACCCAAAGAGGTCATGGAATTGTGCCAGTATTGCTATGAGGGAACTTCATCCCGTCCGATCAAAGAAGAGGATCGGAAACGTATCATGGAGGCAAATGACACCTATGCCAGGGACGGCCTGCGTGTGCTGGCGGTTGCGTACCGCCCGCTGAGAAGGGGAGATGAAACGCTCCCGGAATCAATTCGTGAATACGCTCCGGAGAACGTGGAAAGAGACTTGACATTCCTGGGACTTGTAGCGATGCAGGACCCGCCGCGCAGTGAAGTGAAAGACGCGGTACGTCTGTGCCGCAGCGCAGGGATTAAGATCGTCATGATCACCGGCGACTATGGATTGACAGCCGAAAGTATCGCCCGTAAAATAGGTATTATCCAATCCCCAGATGCAAAGGTGATTTCAGGTTCGGAACTGGCCGGGATGGACGACGTTTCTCTTAAACAGGCGCTTCAGGGGGAAGTCGTTTTTGCCCGGATGGCTCCTGAACAGAAATATCGTATTGTCTGCGCATTGCAGGAGATGGGAAATATCGTCGCGGTGACCGGCGACGGTGTGAACGATTCTCCCGCACTCAAAAAGGCAGATATCGGAATCGCTATGGGAATCACGGGCACGGATGTGGCAAAAGAAGCTGCCGACATGATCCTTAGCGATGACAACTTTGCAACCATTGTGCGGGCCATCGAGGAAGGCCGAACGGTTTACAATAATATCCGAAAATTTCTTCGATACATTTTTGACAGCAATACTCCGGAAGCTGCGGCTCCTACCCTGTACCTGCTCTCCGGCGGTATGATTCCTGTTCCGCTGACCGTCCTGCAGATTCTGACGATCGATATCGGTACGGATATGACGCCTGCTCTGGGACTTGGCGCTGAGACGGCCGAGGAAAGCGTGATGCAAAGACCGCCTCGGTCCAGCAAGGAACGGCTGCTGAACCGTAATGTAATATTGATAGGTTTCCTCTGGTATGGCCTTTTGGCCACTGTCTTCGCAGTGGGAGGATATTTCCTGGCAAGTTTTTTGAATGGATGGCCGGATGCTGCTCTTGCAGCGGAAGGAACGCGCGGATATGCGGAAGCAACGACGATGATGCTGGCCGGTGTAGTTTTTTCACAGATGGGTATGGCAATGAATAACCGGACGGATTATGAATCGGTGTTCAAGAGGGGGCTGTTCACTAACCGCTATATCAATGCCGGTCTGGTGATTGAGGTATTGATCTTACTGGCGATTATATACATTCCGTTCCTGAACGGGATATTTAATACAGCTCCGATTTCCTGGGTGGAATGGCTCTACCTGATCTGCATCCCGTTTGTCGTATTTGGCGTTGAAGAAGCAAGAAAGAAAATACTGCGTAAAAAGCGGTCAAAAAGGAGTGATATCTAAATGAAGGCATTGGTTATAGGCTGTGGGAAGTTTGGCGTCCGGGTGTCAGAATACCTGGCGTGGAGAAATCATGAAGTCGTGGTGGTAGACAACGATTCCGAAACTTTTCTTGCTTTAAGCAAGGAATTTACGGGACGTACTTTGTGCGGCGTGGGTTATGACAAGGAGGTCCTGGAACAGGCGGGAATCGCGACGGCGGATGTGGTGATCGGCTGTACCAGCAGCGATTCGTTGAATGCGGTGGTGGCCAATATCGCCAAAAATGTATTTCATGTTCCTATCGTAATTGCCCGTATGTATGACCCCATCCGGGCGCGCATGTTTGAGGCCATGGGTATTTACACGGTATCCATCACCCGGCTCGGTCTGGAGAATGTGGTGGAATATCTTGAGGGAATCAAGAGCTGGCGCGTGGTCCGCAAGTTTGGCAGTGATGTCCAGCTTGTGAGGGCGCGTGTGCCTGCCAGTTTAGACGGAAAAAAATATTCGGAATTAGAGGTAGATGGAAAAGTTAGATTGATGGCTGTGGAACGTCAGGGGTACTCCTTTGTGCCGCAGATGGACATGTTCTGTGAATATAATGATATCTTGTATTTGTCAGTAAGTGATGATTACCTGGAACAGGCCAGGGATCTGCTGCAGTTATAGGCGGAAAGGAGCGGTATGCGATGAAAGTGATCATTATCGGCGGCGGCCAGGTGGGAGGATACATTGCCAAATTATTGATAGATAAAGGGAATAGTGCAGTTGTCATCGAAAACAAGGAAAAAGCGCTTCAGGCATTGGAAAAGAACGGTATAAAGAAAGAAAACATCATGGTTGGCGATGGGACCGACGCCCTGCTGCTGGAAAAATCCGGAGTGCGCAGATGCGACGCCGTGGTCTGCGTGACGGGAAATGACGAGACGAACCTGGCTGCGGCTATGATGGCGAAGTTCGAGTATGATGTTCCTAAAGTGATCGGCAGAGTCAATAATCCTAAAAACGCATGGCTGTTTAACGCGGGAATGGGGGTAGACGCAAAAATCAATCAGGCAGACCTCATCGGTCATATGATTGCTGATGAAATGAATTATCAGTCCATCATGACGTTGATGAGAATGTCTAAAGGGAAATATTCCATCGTCCGCGTGCATGTGGATTATCATTCCCCCAACGCGAACAAACCTATCGCCGAGATTAAGCTCCCCGCACATGCTCTGCTGATCGCGGTCTATGAGGACGACGAGCTGATCATCCCTCATGGAGAAACGGTGATCCGTGCAGGCCAGTATATCCTGGCATTCGCAGATGAAGCGGCTATGGAAGAGTTGAACCGGATATTTGGCGCAGGAGAGTAAGGAGATTCGGACTTATAGATATTTGTTGAAGATATAAGCATTTTCTCGAACGTCTTTGCAAAACTGAATGATGGGATGTCAAAAATGCCCCGCCGAGGACTTTCGGCGGGGTAACTGTTTTTATTGAGGTTCGTTTTCTATGATAGAATATGTCGTTTCTATCAGCCACTCTAACATTTTATTTACAAAATAAACTTGATTATATGTCTTTGCACCATTTGCATGTACACCGTCATTGCAGTGCATTCTGGCCTGATGAAGTTTGGCTGCGTCTTCTTCCGAGATCAGATTGTGATGTACACAGGTATTAATATTTTTGCATAAATCAGAGGACAGGAAAGATTCTCCAAGATAATGTGAAATAATTTCTCTGGTAAGTAATTCCATACCCTGTCTGCATTCGACCAGTGAATAACTGAAAGATTTTTTCTCCAGTTCTTTTTTTGCTTTTTGAGAATGTTTTTCCGCTTTTTTGATCGTTCTTTTAATATCAGATGCTTTTTTCCCGGAGCGATTTCTTTTAGTACGATCGAAACCCTGAGCATTAAAACCATCTTTGTCATATCCATGGCGGTCATAGCCATATTCGTCGAATCCTTGACGGTCAAATCCGTCTATATCGTATCCCTCTTTATTGTAACCATCTCTGTCAAATCCCGCCCTATTATAACCTTCCCGGTTATAACCCCTACGGTCATATCCGTCACTGTTATATCCATGCTTATTGTATCCTTCACGATCATACCCTTTTCGGTCATATCCCATTTTACTGAAACCACCGCTGTCCCGTATCACATGATCGGAAATCTTTTTGGCTGCCAGACCGCCAATAGCAATTACGCCTGCCCCGACTGCGCCTATTGCGGCAATACCTGCTATGGTCAGATCTTTGATATTATCTGTTAAAAATCATTCTTTTTCATTGGCCTGTCCTGAATTCTAAAGTTCTGGTGTTGTTATGATACAGCTTTAGAATAGCATAAATCACAGGGATGCACAATCTGGAGACGGCTTTTTAGTCGGTTTATCTAAGCGCCTGAAAAGAAGCTCATCTTATCAGGCGTTTAGATATGCGTCTGCATCACTTTTACGAACCCGCCATTTGGATGCAATCTTTTTTGCGGGTATCTTTTTCTCCCGGATCAACCTGTATGCGGTTGTGCGTCCTATATTAAGATATGCACATAATTCATCAATTCCCATATAGTTTTTTTCAGGCATTTTATTTCTCCTTTCGTTTTTTATCTTACTGTTATGGCAGAATATGATTTCATATGACAGTGTACAATTTTGTAAAATAATATCTGACAATAACAGTTAGGTAAAAATGGGTGACATTTTTTAGGAGGGAATCCAGCAATTTCTGTTGTATATAGATTAAAAAGACCCCTAAAATTTGCGGTACCTGTAAAAGGAGATGAAAATAACGAGAAAGAAAAGTAATAATAAAACGGAAAGACTTTCCATCCGTTGTACAAGTAGAGAAAAGAAAACGATAGAGAGACATGCAGAGCAGTTGGGAATGAAAGTTTCAGATTATGTTATCAGTATACTAATTCCAGGCTCCATTACCAGGAAGCAGCAACATAACCGTATGGATATTCTAATATCCATGCAGGATCTGTCTGCAAAGATTGCTGAAAAATATCAGGATGAGAATGTTCAGGAGGAACTTGATAAGATATGGAAAATGATAAAAAGTTGCTTATAAAAATGTGCAGGGGTAAATACAATAGTTTCCGAGCAATACGCAACGTTATTCAATATATTACCCAAAATAAAGAAAATGGAGACCGCTGTAAATATGTGGGAGGCACAGGGGTTTATTATTGTGATTGGAAAAAAGCTGCTATACAAATGCAAAGGATACAAATTTATTTCAATAAAAATTCAGGAAGACGATTGTATCATATGGTTGTCTCGTTTGAAGACAAAAACGTGGATCTGTATGCTGTTATTGATCTGGCTGATAAAATCACGGACGATATTCTGAAGGGATTTCAGTGCATCTATGCGATGCATGGGGATACAGATAATTATCATCTTCATATCGTTTGGAATCCTGTCAATTATAAAACAGGGATGAAATGGCATACAAATAAAAAGGAATGGGCTGAAGTAAAGAGAAAAATATATGATTTAGCGGTAAAATGTAAAGCTATATAGATGACTGAGAATGCAGTGAAAATTTCTTCTGTACAGACAAAATCTATCTTTCCGGCCTTATATAATAACTGCAAAGGGCAGATGAATCGACAGCCGTATATCGGGGCGGTAAATATGCCATTACCTTTATTCTCACAGACGACGGAACCTTACAGCTTGCGGAGATTGCCCTGACATCGCAAGAGCATCTGAATATAGCCGGAGAATACATGCTGACGGAATAGATCGGGATATAATTTCCCTCTTTACATCTCCCGCAATATGGAATATGATAAAAGAGAACATATGTTCGATTTCGCAAAGAAGGTATGAAAATGGAAAAAAGAGTCATATTCCACATTGACGTAAACAGCGCTTTCCTTTCCTGGGAAGCGGTATACCGTCTGAAGCATCTGGGCGGGAAACTGGATCTTAGGACGATCCCGTCCGCAGTGGGAGGGGATATCAGCAAGAGGCACGGGATCATTCTGGCAAAATCTATTCCGGCGAAGAAATACCACATTCAGACGGGGGAACCTGTGACGGATGCGCTGAAAAAATGTCCGGATCTCTGCCTTGTCCCGCCGAATTATTCTCTGTATGAGAAGAATTCCCGCGCCATGATGGAGATCCTGCGTGATTATTCACCGTCTGTAGAAATATTCAGCATTGATGAGGCGTTCATCGATATGACAGGAATGGAATCTCTGTTTGGACCGCCGGTACAGGCAGCTGCAAGGATCAAAGACCGGATACGGGAAGAACTGGGATTTACAGTGAATGTGGGAGTCTCTTCCAACAAGCTGCTGGCAAAGATGGCTTCGGACTTCAAGAAGCCGGATCTGGTTCATACGCTTTTCCCGGAAGAGATCGAGAAGAAGATGTGGGGGCTGCCGGTACGGGATCTGTTTTTTGTGGGTGCTGCTACGGAAAAGAAGCTGAGGAATCTGGGAATCCATACCGTGGGCGAACTGGCGCGGATGGACCCGGAGATTTTGAGATCGTATCTGAAGAAGCAGGGAGAAGTGATCTGGCGTTTTGCAAATGGGATCGATACTTCCGGCGTCATCCCCGATCCTCCGAAAAATAAAGGGTACGGAAACAGTACGACGACGTCGTTCGACGTGCAGGACGCCGAGACTGCCAAAAAAGTTTTGCTTTCTCTGACCGAAACGATCGGACGCAGGATCAGGAACGATCGGGTGCAGATCCAAGTGATTTCTGTCAGCCTGCGGTATTACGATTTTACGCAAGAGTCTCATCAGAAGAAATTGGAAGAGCCTACAGACGTCACCAATGAAATCTATGAAGAGGCATGTCGGATCTTCTCGGAGATGTGGCGAGGAAAATCGATTCGTCACATGGGGATACACACCGGCGAGGTCTCAGAGCAGAATGACTGCCGTCAGCTTTCCCTTTTTGACGACCAGAGAGCGGATCATGAGAAATTGAGCCGTATGGACAGGGCGATCGACGCAATACGTATGCGCTATGGCGCTGATTCTGTAAAGAGGGCAGTATTTCTGGAAAGTGACAAGATCGATCATTTAAGCGGAGGAATTTCACGGGAGAAGCGTACCGTAGATTACAGTCTCCAGGAGATCCGATAGGCAGAAAGGAAGCGAAAACATGGGGCTTATCATAACACCGGTTAATGAATATACAGATGCCGGAGAATTCCAGGGCATTTTGCAGGACATAGCCTGTGGCTGCTGGTTCACGCAAAATGGAAAGACCATTCCCAAGCTGATACGTGCTATGGATGATCGGGGAGGTATGCATACCATACGGGTGCTGGAAGTGTTGGCCTCGGAAACAAAGCGTTATTCCGGTATTGAGACTGTCGAGCATTTCTGCAGGATCGGGGTGAATGAACATCAGGAGGCATTTGTAAAACTGGTGTTTACAAAAGAGACGTGTACATGGAAGATGGTGTTTTTGTAATTAGATAACATGAAAATTAGTCAGGAATCAGGAGAATATCAATGTGGTATACTCCTGATTTTTTGTGCCGATTTTTATTTGTTTTAAAAATTTTTTCTGCATGACAGAACCTGTCCATTGCGTTTTGTATAATGATAATCACAAGAGACAAATTAAATGAAAGTATTCAAGATGTAGGAAGGTGAGAGTCGGATTTTAAATTACATTTGATAAAAATATTTTTGGCAGTAAAGATGAACACAAACAGCATATGAAGAGACGAGAATCTGAAAATATAAGACGGTGAAAGAGATGTGGGATGCAGAAAGGTTGATCAATATAAGCAAAATCGTGAAAAGGAATTGAAACAGACAGTAGAAACTAATAAACGTGTTGCAATTAAGTATAAGCCTATACTTGGTTCATAATGCAATTTGAATAGAGGCGAGATCATTATGAAATTGGAATCAATAATTTGTCCGTGGCCTGAAAGCCCTAGAACAGATGTAAATAAGGTAATAGTTGAGTGTAAATGTCCTAGATGTAAAAAATATTTTGGAAGCGTATTCAATATGGGTATATTAATAAAGAGCATATGAAAAAAGAATTATGCCCTGAGTGCAAGATGGGTGACTTGAAAAATAAGATTTCGCTGATATTAAGTAAATCAAAAAAGAAGAAGGGTGGGAAGTTTAAAATATTCGATAAAGTTTAATTTATTGTGATAAGAAAAAATTACTTCACAATATCAGGGAGGTATTTTGATTATGTATGCAAGAAGAGACTACTATAAGAAAGCTTGTTATGAATTGATGAAAAAACACATGAAGAAAAACAAGCAATTAGGAGAAGAGGGAAGAAAAAGTAACGAAAAATTAAATCGTTTGTATTCGGCTGGGCAATATGATGTTATTATGAATATTGTACATGATTATGACATGGACGAAAAGTTAAATGAAGAATAGAACATTTAGCTTTAAATTACTATTTCGCTCATTGGTAAGAATGATGAGGAACCGGAATCCCCGGTTCCTTTTTTCAGGCAAACCATTAACTCTGATGATGCACATATTCTCTCAGCGCTTCTTCCGACACTCTCCAATGCCCGCCGATCTTGAAGGCTTCGATCTCCCCGCGCCAGATTAATTCTAGCATCTTGTTTCTTCCGATTTTTAAAATAGACCGGCACTCTTTTAAAGTATACAGGGTCAAATGGTTTAAATTATTTTGCGACATAAAAACCTCCCGCTTGTATGAACTTTTGCCTGTCCCATTCGGTTGGGGCAGGCCTTTTTCTATTTATAAAAGTGTTGTCTGTCTGGGGAAAAGTTTGGAAAAGCCGGATTCAGATAGGATGCCTTTAGTCACTGCCCTGCAGGCTAGAATAAACTACATGAAACACTTTCCGCATCCGGAGATTTTTCGCCGGTATATTATTTCCCCGGAAAGGAGTGATGAAAAGATGGCTGAAGTAATTGCTGTCGTAAACCAAAAAGGCGGTGTGGGAAAGACCACGACGGTAGCATGTTTGGGGATGGGTCTGGCAGCCCGTGGAAAGAAAGCCCTGCTGGTCGATTTGGATGCCCAGGGGAGCCTTGGGATCTGTCTAGGTTATGACTATCCGGAAAAGTATCCGGTCACCATGGTGGAGCTGTTCTCGGCATCCGTTGCCGGGGAGTTGGATGAGACGAACGCAGAAAAAGCGGTTCTTCCTTATGGTGAGAACGTGGACTGCATCTTATCTCACCGGGGCCTGACCACCTTGGAGTTCGCATTGCTGAAAGTGGAAGCGCCGTCCCACAAATTAGCCCAGGTTCTGTCCCAGTATCAGGAACGGTATGATTACATCCTGCTGGATGGGCCGCCCATGTTTGGACTGTTGACCATGAACATGTTGTGCGCGGCGGACTGGGTGCTGGTTCCGGTACAAGCAGAATACCTGGCTGCGAAGGGGCTGGAACAGATGCTCCGGTCGATTTCCGGGATCATGAAAACGGAGAATTCGTCGTTAAGAATCCTGGGCATCCTGCCGTCTATGGTAAATGACCGGACAAGAGATGCCAGAGATGTGCTCAAACTTCTGGAGGACACTTATGGGAACAGTATTCGGATTCTTCCGGCAGTTCCCTTTTCTGTCCGGGCGAAAGAGATCAGTTCCAGAGGAAAGACGATTTACCAGGTGGACAAAGGTGGAAAAGTAACCGGGGCATATGAGCGGCTGGTGGATATCGTGCTGGAATCCTGCGGGAAGGAGGCGCCGGATGTATGAACCTGACTTCGTTTGAAAAGATGTTGGAGCAGAATGACAGTACGGACATTGCGCTGTCCCTGATCGATCCGTTTCCGGGGCATCCCTTCCGGGTACAGGAGGATGCGGAGATGGAAGAACTGGTGGAGAGCATCCGGGAACACGGCGTTTTGGTTCCGGTAATCCTGCGAAAACATGGAGCCAGGAGGTATCAGATTGTAGCCGGTCACAGGAGATGTTTTGCCAGCAGAAAACTTCAGAAGGAGACGGTACCGGCAGTGGTCAAGGACCTGTCGGAGGAAGAAGCAGTGATCTGGATGGTGGATTCCAATATCCAGCGCACGGATATCCTGCCCAGCGAGAAGGCGAAAGCATACCGGATGAAGATGGATGCGCTGTCAAAACAGGGATACCGGACAGATTTGTTGCCTGAAGACGACGCTTCCCGACAAGTTGTCGGGAGGTGGAAAAAAGAATCTGCTGAGCAGGTCGGAACTGAAAACGGAGACAGCGGCAGGCAGGTGCAGCGGTATCTCCGCCTGAACTATCTGATCCCGGATCTCTTAGACCGGGTGGACCAGAAATCGCTGGCGTTTCTGGCAGGGGTGGAGCTTTCCTATCTGACGGAAGATTCCCAAAGAGCATTGTCGGAGCACCTGATGGAGAGTGCCGGAAAGGTTTCCCTGAAACAGGCAAGACATCTGAAGGAACAGGAACAACAGGAAAAGCAGGGGACGCTGACCAGGGAGGCGATCCGGGCTTCCTTATTTAAGCCGGGAAAAACGTCTGTCGGGATCCGGGAGAAGAGCAAGGCGTCAGATCGCGCACGTGCTGCAGGGAAGGATGTATATAAAAAGTATTTCCCGTCCGGATACAGTGCAAAGGAAAGAGACCGGGTTATCTGCAGCTTATTAGAGAAATGGAAAAAAGGAGAGATCACAGTATGACGAAGGAAACCGTATGGAAGGTAGTAAAAGGCGCAGGGACGATTGCCGTGACGGTGATCACGGTGTCTGCAGAGGTCTTAAAGGAAGTATGGAGACAGTACAGCGAGAAAAGGAAAAACTAAAGACTGGAACGTGTATGGCGGGCAGGGGAATATCACCACTGCCCGCTTTTCATGTAAAAAATGAAACCGGCATCAGCCGAAGAGAAAGGAGAAAAGAAAAATGGCAGCGAATGTAGAGAGCATGTTTTCAACACGGGAGAAACCCTGGCACGGGCTTGGAACGATCGTGGCAGAAGCGCCCACATCCAAAGAGGCGCTGGAACTGGCAGGGCTTGACTGGAAGGTGATCCAGAGGAAGGTGTATACGGAAGGAGGCCAGCAGATCTCCGGATGCCGTGTGAATATCCGGGACCGGGATGGAAAGATCTTAGGGGTCGTCGGAGACCGTTACCGGGTCGTCCAGAATGAAGAGGCATTCGCATTCACCGATGCACTTTTGGGAGAAGGGGTGCGTTATGAGACCGCCGGGGCGCTGCAGTCCGGGAGACGGGTATGGATGCTTGCAAAACTTCCAAAGGAGTACATCATTTCC
The DNA here is from genome assembly GCA_944376715.1 of uncultured Lachnoclostridium sp. GTDB lineage: Bacteria > Bacillota > Clostridia > Lachnospirales > Lachnospiraceae > Hominiventricola. Next base: position 42,345 of record CALWDO010000005.1, read on the forward strand.
GGGGAACAGATCAGTCCCTATCTGGTGTTCTGCAATTCCCATGACGGGAGCGGAGCCATAAGGGTGGCTATGACCCCGGTGAGGGTAGTATGTTCCAACACCTTAAACCTGGCACTGTCCACGGCAAAGCGTTCCTGGTCGGCACGGCACACGGTGAGCATATCCGGGAAACTGGAGGAAGCAAGGGAGACGCTGCTTTTTGCGGAGCATTACATGGCAGAACTTGGCAAAGAGATCTGCGACCTTCAGAAGATCCGCCTGTCCGATAAGGCGGTGATGGATTATATGAAAACCCTGATCCCCATGCGGGAGGATATGACCATCCAGCAGAAGAAGAACGTGACGAATCTGAGGGAGAACTTAAAACAAAGGTATTTTGACGCGCCGGATCTGATTGATATCGGGAAGAACGGATACCGGTTCCTGAATGCAGTCAGCGATTTTGCCACCCACAATGAACCGCTGCGGAAGACTGCCGGATATCAGGAAAATCTGTTTATTCGGACAATGGATGGGAACGCCCTGATTGACCGGGCCTACCAGATGGTGAAGGCGGCGTAGGCGGGTCAGATATTTATTTATCTATATATAGAAGAAATCCCGACAAATAGATCTCTAAGAAGAAAACTTGATAAGGAGTGTGAATCATGGAAGATAAGAAGAAAAAACAGACCGTCAGCACGGAAGAAACATCAAACGGCAGTGTATCTCGCATCAAACGGAAACGGATCGCAGTGGTACGCGCCAAACAGGAACGGACCGGAATCCTGTATTCGGATATACGGAAGCTTCAAAGCCCGGAAGATGCCGTGGCCGCTTTTGGAGGTTTGTTTGAGAATGCAGGGGTGGAGCATTTGCTGGCCGTAGCCCTGACCCAGAGCGGGGAGCCGGTTGCACTGCAGGTCATAGGGATCGGAGCGGTCAATTCCTGTCAGGTTGCGGTGGCAGAGATCATGAAGTTTGCGCTTCTGTCCAACTGTCCGGGAGTATTGCTGATGCATAACCATCCGTCCGGAAATGTGCTTCCATCCAAAGAGGATGAAAAGACAACGCTCCGGGTAAAAGACGCCGGAAGCCTTCTTGGAATCGATCTGGTGGATCATGTGATCGTGGGAGAACCGGGAACCGGGTACAGCATCGAAGGGAAAAGATTTATTCAGGCGGAAAAAAGGCAGGATGACCGGGAAGGACAGAACCCAATCATCCGGAAGAAAGGAGCGTAAGAACTATGATCCTGAACAGGCTTACCAGTAAAGACGATCAGGAAGAATGGCTCCGTATCCGGAAACGATACCTGACCGGGACGGACGCCGGGGCAGTCTGCGGGATGAATCCGTATAAGAGCGCGATCCAGGTCTATCTGGATAAAACCACCCCGGACATTGAGATGAAAGACAATGAAGCCATGCGTCTGGGACGGGATATGGAAGACTATGTGGCGGAGCGGTTTATGGAGGCGACCGGGAAGAAAGTACGCCGGAGCAATGCCATGTATGTAAGCGACAGGCATCCTTTTATGATGGCCAACGTAGACCGGCTGGTCGTTGGGGAAAATGCGGGGCTGGAGTGCAAGACTGCCAGCCCCTATACGGCGGACCGGTGGAAAGACGGGAAGGTGCCGGAATGGTATTATCTGCAGTGCCAGCACTATATGGAGACGCTGGGAAAAGACGGCTGGTATCTGGCGGTGCTGATCTTCGGGAAAGGATTCCAGTATACTTACATGGAACGGGATGAAGAGCTGCTTAGGGATCTGGTTTCCATCGAGAAAGATTTCTGGGAGAACCATGTACAGGCAGGAGTCATGCCCGCGCCGGATGGATCCAAAGGAGCGGATGAACTGATCCGGAAATATTTCCATACAAAAACCGGGGTAACGACACAGCTGATCGGTTTTGACGACCGGATCAGCCGAAGGAATGAACTGTCTGACCTGATCAAAAAGCTGCAGACGGAACAGAAAACCATCGACCAGGAACTGAAGATGTACCTGGGGAAAGAACAGGCGCAGATCGGTATCTCGGATCATTACCGGGTGACCTGGAACGAGATCGAGAGCAGCCGGATCGACACGGAACGGCTGAAGAGAGAGCGGCCGGAGATATACAGGGAATACACAAAGGTGCAGAAAAGCTCCAGGCTGAATATCTATGTAGCGTGATCTGCGGCGGTATACAGAATGGAATTTTAAATAAGAAGATTAATTCAGGGCATCGTAAAAAAGCGGTGCCCTTTTATAAGGAAGGGAAGATTTCTATGGACGTAAAACAAGAACTCGCCCGGAAAGCAGGGCGTTCCGAGAAAAAGGATATCACGCTGACGAAAAACATGAGCATTGCGGATCTGATCCGTGCCATGGAACCAGAGATCAAAAAGGCGCTTCCAAGTGTGTTGACGCCGGAACGGTTTACACGGATGGCACTGTCGGCGCTGAATACTACGCCGAAGCTGCAGGAATGCACTCAGATGAGTTTCCTTGCGGCGCTTATGAATGCGGCACAGCTGGGGCTGGAGCCGAACACCCCGTTGGGACAGGCATACCTGATCCCCTATAACAATCATGGCACCTTGGAATGCCAATTCCAGATCGGTTATAAAGGGCTTTTGGATCTGGCCTATCGGAATGAAAATGTTCAGACGGTCCAGGCTCATTGCGTCTACAAGAATGATCAGTTTTCCTATGAACTGGGGCTGAACCCGGATCTGCGCCATGTGCCGGAACTGTTGGACCGCGGGGAGATGTACGCGGTGTATGCTGTTTTCCGTTTGAAAAATGGTGGGTTTGGATTTGAGGTCATGAGCAAGGCAGACGTTGACCGGCATGCGCGGAAATATTCCAAGGCGATCGATGCGGCATACAGTCCCTGGAAGACCAACTATGAAGAGATGGCCAAGAAAACAGCAATCCGGCAGGTGCTGAAGTATGCCCCTATGAAGACAGACTTTGTACGGGCCATGGCGGTAGACGGTGCGATCCAGGAAGAGATCGGAGTGGACATGAGTGAAGTGGAACGCCAACAGGCGGTTTCCGAAAGTGAATATCAGGAAGTGGAGGAGTAGAACGATGACGGAAGAAAGAAAAGAAAGGATTACAGCTTTGACCAGTCTGAAATTGGAAGACTTTATAGTGAGCAGACATTTGATTGAGAAGAATAACAGTACTTACAGGGAGGGAATTGGTTTCCGAAGATCAGGACAGCGCAATGGTCCGATTGTGTACTGGGATGACATTCTGGCGCACTGTGGTGAAGAATGTGATGACGACACAATGGTGGACTGTATCATCGGTATTGTAACGCCATATCTGGATCTTAACACGGACCCGCAGGAAATTTACTGTTGGGAGAAAAGCAAAGACAGAGTCCTGCCAAAGTTAATCAACGCCGAACGGAATCAGGAGCGGCTGGAAAATCTGGTGCATCGAAAGTACCTGGATCTGGCTGAAATATACTGTACAAAAATGACAGTAGGGGATAGCCAGCAGGGATATGTAGAGGTGACTCGTGAAATGCTTGAAGAATGGGGAATTGACCAGGAGACTCTGGAAAGACAAGCGGCGGAAAACATGAAGGCACAGGGATACAGATTATATTCAATGGAGGAAATGCTGGGTGGCTTTATGCCGACAAAAATTGATACGGAGACTGAAAAAGTTCCGCTACAGATCCTTACGAACAGAGAAGGTATCTTGGGTGCGGCGATTCTGGCAAATCTGGAACTTTTAAAGGAGGTAATCGGTGATAAGATGGGTGCCTGCTATCTCTTGCCAAGCAGTGTGCACGAACTGATTGTTTGTCCGGCGGAATCGTGGATGGATGCGGAAGGTCTCCGGGAAGTTGTAAAGGAAGTGAATCAGAATGTAGTGGGTGAGACGGATTATTTATCGGATAGTATATATGTATATAAGGCCATGTTTGATCAAGTACAAATATATATGGGACAAGAAAACGATAATTTTGTATAATACAATTATAAGAAAATTATTGAGAAGTAATGTTTTTATTAATTTTAAACAGTTGGGAATCTTCCCAACTGTTTAAAAAGTAGTAGGAGGAGAGGACTATGCCGCGAAAATCGAATGAACAGAAGATTTTACTGTTTGGATTGAGAGGAGATGAGCGTTCGTTTTATTATAAGCATTTTAAAATTGACAAGAATAGAAAAAGGCTCATCTCGTTTGATCGGGCATTGGATGAGGCGATAAAGAGAGATATAGTTTATGACTTGATTTGTTTCCTTAGAGCAAATACAGATGAAAAAAAGTCAGTCTCATCATTGAGAACTTCACACAGTAGCGATTGGAAAGATTATTTTTTAACTTCACAATTTTTGACTATGGTTGGAGCAACACATGGAGCAATAGTGGAAAACATCGACGACGAAAAAGTTTTTAAAAATCCAATGGCTATTATTATTCTTGCATATAAATACATTTTAAATCAGCCAGATATTGATATAAATCAGCATATCTGGGATACGCTGGAGCTCGCTTTGACAGAATTGGACAATGGTCAACAAGAAAACGAAATTCAAGACTATCAATGGCAAATAAAAGCTAATTTACGAAATAGGGGCACAACTTATGGATGGAAGCTATCTTCCATCCAGGACTGTCAAAAGATTGAGTACGCAAGATTTATTTTCTTTATGGCATGAAATTGCAGATGCGGGGCTTTCTACTAGAGTAAGGAGCTTGTTGTTGGAGCGCCTTCAGCAATCTGCTGCGTGCGCTGAAAGGGAAATAATGTATGAGGTAGAGACGCCGGGTCTCTACCTCATAGATGGGAAAAATCCTGTTTATGCCGTTGGGAATCAGATACTATTTCCAAAATCTCAAGCCATACCCAATCTTGAGTTGAATGATGAAATGAAAGGGCATGCTTGGAATTTATCCGAGGATATACTTGTTCGCACAGACTTATTAAAAAATTATGTAGAATTAGCTCCCGGCGTAAGTGTGATATTACTTTATGCAATTCTACTAGCTGCGATTAAACCGCTTCTTGTTAGTATGGGTTATATTCCATCCACAAATCTTATTATATATGGGGAGTCGGGGACCGGGAAGACATTGTTAGCGCGTACTATGTGTATGCTTACAAAAGATATGGAATCCTTTACATGGGCAAGTGTGTTAAACGACAAAAAAAATGAAACTTTACGCAGACTAAAAAAAGCGTTTGGATTTGTATTTGTACTTGATGACTTCCATCCAGTGGCGGCAGGATATAATCAAAAACGCCAATTGGAACTAATGAACGCAACTCTTCGTTTTGTGGAAAGTAATGCTGAAAGTCCTGTGCTTGTTGTTACTGCAGAGTATTTGGATGGGAGTTATTCTATGCAAGATCGCTTGCTCCAGATTCAGTTGTCAGAAATTAATGTAGAAGTATTAAAAAAGATTCAGAATAATATTGATCTTTTACCTAGAATTGCCAGAAATTTTGCACAGACTCTACTTGATAATTATACAGGGATAACAGAAATGATTAAAGAGTTTTACGAAAAATCTGTAATATCCCACAAATTGATCAGTAGAGAGGATAGACAGAGTGCAGAGCTTTTGATGGTAGCGGATCTATATGAAAAATATATGGGCGAAAGTCATCAGGAGGAACTAAGAGAGGCATTGAAAATGCAGATACAAATACAAAAGAAACATATGAGACTGGTAAAAAGTCAAAATAGTACAGACTATATTGCTTTGTTGTACAAATTGATCCAGGAAGATAAAGTGTATAAAATATGTTCAGACATGATTGACGAGTACAAATTGTTGCCAACCCAAATATTTCTTAAGGATGGCAATGCTATCTACATGACAAAGGTGGCTCTGAAATATGGATTAGGTAAGTATTATGATGAAAAGACAGCTGCAGGGCTTGTCAAAAAAGTAATAGAGGATCTTAAAGAAAATGATCTGTTATTGCAGGATCGAGACACTACTTGTAAAAAGTTTCTGGGTGTGCGTCATTTGTGTATATCACTTTATGCGCTAAAAGGTTATATGTCTGTACGTTCATATGGAAAAAGGAGGAGTAAATTTATGTATTTGGCTGATCTAGAACTGGAAAACATACTAAGACACAGGAAGGTGCGTTTTTAGGTATAAATTGTATTCCTGTCTCGTATTCTATATAGAATACGAGACAGGAATTGTAAACAAATAATGAGTTTGCAAAATTTGAATTTAAGGCAGGAGAGAAAAAGTATGAATATCTACATCATCCACCGTGAATTTTCCAACAAGCAATCTGCCGACTCCGCAGTCAGCAGAGCGATCCGCAATCACTTGAAAACCAACCAGCAGAGGGAAAGCCAATGAGCTTTCCCTTTTTACTCCAAGGAGGAACTTGAATGAAGACCTTAACGGCTATTTACTGCCGTCTTTCCAAGGAGGACGGCGATAAGGAAGAATCCAACAGCATCGAATCCCAGCGCCGGATCTTGAACGCATACATAGCAGATCATTCAGATCTGGAATTATATCAGGAGTATGTGGACGACGGATATACAGGGACAAACTTCCGAAGACCCGGATTTCAGAGCATGCTCATAGATGCTCAGGAGAAAAAGTTCTCTTGTATTATTGTAAAAGATCTGAGCCGTCTCGGCCGCAATTACCTGGAGACCGGGCGATATACGCAGCAAATATTTCCGCAGCTGGGAATCCGTTTCATTGCCATCAATGATAATGTGGATACGGAAAGGGATAGCCAGCAGGGATTTGACATGATGCTGCCGATCCGCAATATTTTCAACGAGAGCTATTCCCAGGATATATCCCGAAAAGTACAGTCCAGCTTCAAGGCAATGCAGAAAGCCGGAGCTTTCTGTGGCTCTCATACCAGTTATGGATATCACAAGAATCCGGCGGATAAACATAAGCTGGTGATCGATCCGTACGCGGCGGCGGTGGTGAAAGACATCTATTCTTGGTACTTATCCGGCATGGGGCAAAGATCGATCGCTGCGCGGCTGAATAAAATGGGTATTTCCTGTCCTTCTATATATAAGAAGGAAAACGGTGAAAACTATCGAAACAACCATCGACTGGAGACGACATCGTACTGGACCTACAGTACGGTTCACCGAATACTGCAGAATGCGATGTACAAAGGCTCTATGGTGCAGAATAAGACGATCCGAAGAATGAGAGGAAGGGCAAAGACGCGTCCAAAAGAGGAATGGATCATCGTGGACGGAACCCATGAGGCGATCATAGATCCAGAAACATGGGAACGGGTTCAGGAATTGTTAAAAAAGAGAACCCGTGTCAATGACTTTCATCAAAACGTCAGTATTTTCGCAGGCTTTCTAAAATGTGCGGATTGTGGCCGTGCCATGGTAAAGCGTAAAAGTAAGGGGGAGTATCTATATAGCTGCGGAGCATACTCCAGATCCGGAACAAAAGTGTGTACCAGCCATTCTATCTGCCATAGCGTTTTAGAAAAGATTATACTTGATGATATCAATACTGTGATCGCAAATGTGGAAGATATAAAAAGTCTGGTAGAGAATCAGTGCAAAGAAGGTCATACCGGCGTCGGACAGATAGAAAAAGAGATCCAACAGGTTAAAGAAAAGCTGCAGAAAACAGAACGGATGAAACGGGAGATATACCTGGACTATAAAGAAGGATTGCTGTCGAAAGAAGAATATTTGAATATGCGGGAAGAGTATCAAAGCCAGGAAGAATTCCTACATTCAAAACTGGAGAAATTTACGGAACAAAGTCAGGAAGAACCGGAAAAGATTCTGGACTCACCATGGATTCAAAATCTTCTTGCGAGAAAACATATCGACGAACTGGACCGGGAGACGATTGTGGAATTTATCGAACAAATAGAGGTCGGAGAGAAAAATGAGAATCATGAGCAGAAGATTACGATTCATTACCTGTTTTCTGACGAACTGAAGGACTTGTTCCAGATCTTCTACAAAGACGGCGGAAAGAACACGTAAATCCGATTGCTAAAAAGGCAGATTTCATCTATACTTTATAGTAGCATTCAGAAAGGCGGAAAGATGTATTTATGAAGGGGAAAAAGCTGCTTCCAATAGGTATAGAAAATTTTACGAAACTTCGTACAGAAGATTTCTATTATATTGACAAGACCGGACTGATCAGCGAGCTGTTGTATAATTGGGCGCAGGTTACCTTGCTGCTCCGTCCCCGCCGTTTTGGAAAATCTCTGAACATGAACATGCTGAAAACGTTCTTTGAGATCGGATGTGACAAAGAATTGTTCGCGGGACTGAAAATATGGGAAGATCAGGAACTGTGCAAAAAATATATGGGGCGTTTTCCCGTGGTTTCACTTACCTTAAAAGGCGTGGATGGTCCCAATTATGAAACAGCACGGGGTATGCTTTGTTCGGAGATAAGAAATGAGGCCGCCAGATTCTCATTTCTGGAAACCAGTGAAGAATTGAATGTAAAGGATAAAGACGACTATCGTTGCCTTTTATGGGGAGAGGCTGCAGAGGGGCTTCCATATATGCTGACGGATGAAACTCTGTATGGGAGCCTGAAGACGCTGACCAGACTGTTGGCGAAGCACTATAGGCAAGAGGTTATTCTGCTCATTGATGAGTATGATGTTCCGTTGGATAAGGCGTATCAAAACGGTTATTATGACGAAATGACAGATTTAATCAGGAATGTGTTTTCTCAGGTTTTGAAAACCAATGATTACCTTCAGTTTGCAGTGCTGACAGGTTGTCTGCGCATCTCCAAAGAGAGTATTTTTACCGGGCTGAATAATCTTCGTGTACTGACGGTTATGGACAGGCAGTTTGGTGAATATTTCGGTTTTACAGATCAGGAAGTGCGGGACATGCTTTCATATTATGGACAGATGGGCGCTTACAGCACTATGAAAGAATGGTATGACGGCTACCGGTTCGGCAACACAAATGTGTATTGCCCGTGGGATGTGGTGAATTACTGCTCGGATCTCCGGGCAGATCCCCATAACTGGCCCAAAGATTACTGGTCGAATACCAGCAGCAATAATATCGTGAGACGTCTGCTTCAGAAAGCGACGGCTGCTACGAAGAGAGAAGTGGAGAATCTGATCGCCGGTGAGGGAATCTCAAAAAGTATACGGTCAGAACTGACATACCGGGATCTGGACGGTACAGTAGAAAATGTCTGGAGCGTTTTGCTTATGACCGGATATCTGACGCTGAAAAAACCTGCGGATGGCAGGACTGTGGAGTTGATAATTCCGAATCAGGAGATCAGGGAAATCTTTATTACACAGATCAGGGAATGGTTTGAAGAACAGACAGCAGGCGACCAAAGAAAATTGAATGAGCTTTGCATGGCGTTTCAAAAAGGCGATGCGCAGACCGTGGAGGATTTATTTAATGAATATTTGCGCAGAACCATCAGTATCCGTGATGCCGGAGCACGAAGGGACAGAAAGGAAAACTTCTACCATGGCATCCTTCTGGGACTTTTAGGCTACGCGGAGGATTGGATCGTTTCTTCTAATACAGAAGCGGGAGATGGGTATTGCGATATCCGGATTGAAGACGAGAAGCACAGAACTGGCATAGTGATCGAGATGAAATATGCGGAAGACGGAGATCTGGAGAAAGCATGCAGGAGAGCTATAGAGCAGATCGATGACAAAAATTATACAGATACATTCCTGAATGACGGAATGGAGACAGTACGGAAATACGGGATTGCATGTTATAAGAAGCGCTGCAAGGTTTTGATTGGGTAAGGATTAATCTTTTTGGACCGGTACATAAACGAAGTGTACCGGTCCTTTTCCGCAATCACACATTTCCCCATGCCGCGTCAAAGCTCAGGGAAACTTTTGGCGTTTCTGTCTGGACGCAGTAGATCGGCAGCTTCCGGCTTTCCACCAGGGCAGAGGCTGGGACGGTGTCTTTGCCGAAAAATACTGTGCCAACCAGCACAACAGCCAGGCAGAGAGCGAGGATACCTGCTTTTGAGAGGAACAAATGTTTCATATATACTCCGCAGGATATTTCTTGCTTCTATGTGTATGAGATTTGCAAGGGAATCATGACAAATTGTTCGGCGCGGACTTCATTGAAAACAGAAAAAGAATGCGGTATAATAATACAACATTATTTTTGACAGTTTAGGAGATTAAAAATGAAAATAAAAAATGAAGAAAAAGGAACGGGAAAAAAGAAACATAAAAGAAAGAAATGGCATCCGTTTGTTAAGGGATTTCTGGGGTGTATGCTTGTGCTTATACTGCTGTTAGGCGTAGGAGTTTTTCTGGCGGGCGGCATGTTGTATGGAAAGTTGGATTATCAGGAAGTAGATTCCCTGTCCGACGAACCTTTTAAAGAAGAGGGAGTTAAAAATATTCTCCTGATTGGCAATGACTCCAGGACAGATGATGAGAGCGGCCGTTCTGACGCGATGATTCTGGTTTCTATCAGCAGTAAGACCAATTCGATTCATCTGACTTCGTTTTTAAGAGACATGTATGTGGATATTCCGGGGCATGACGGAAACCGTTTAAACGCCGCGTACGCTTACGGCGGTCCGGAACTTTTAATGGAAACTCTGGAGGAGAACTTTGATATCCAGGTAAATCGTTATATGCTCGTGAATTTCCAGGCGTTCGCCAATCTGATAGATGCTGTCGGCGGTATAGACCTGGATGTGACGAATGAAGAAGTCCAGTATATTAATGGATATCTGGTAGAGTATAACCAGCTGGAAGGAAGGCCGGAAGGAACGGATTATCTGGATACTTCACTCAGCGGGAATATTCACCTGAACGGACCTCAGGCGTTGGCATACTGCCGCAACCGATATATTGGCACGGATTTCGCAAGAACGGAAAGACAGCGGAAAGTCATAGCGGCTGCAGTTAAAAAAGCTCCGCTGGCGCTGGCAACCAATGGAAGCGAACTGATTGACGGCGTAATGTCAAATATTACCACCAATCTGACAAGCTCGGAATTCAGCGGTCTGCTGCTGCAGGCTCCGGCAATGATGACCTATGAGATGGTACAGGGAAGCATTCCGCTGGAAGGGACTTATTCCAATGCGACGATAAGAGGAATGGCGGTCCTGGAAGTTGATTTTGAGGCAAACAAAGAATACATACAGACAGAAATTTACGGAAAGTAATTTTTGTTGTGGGGTTGAAAGACCGGTGCGGATGTTCCGTGCCGGTCTTTTGCGAAAATCCGAGGCATAAAAAGTGGGTTGTACATTCATTTAATTATGAGTATAATGGTACCGTTTGAGAAAGGATCAGAATAAAGAATGGAAAAAGAAGATAAAAGCGAAGCTTTAAATGTGGCCTTTCTTGCGGGAGATATTCTGTTGGCAAGCGGAGCCGAGATTTTCCGTGTGGAGGATACGATTTTCCGTATTGCCCAGGCATACGGAGTGGAATCCAGCGACGCGTTTGTGCTGAGCAGCGGTATATTTTTGACGGCAGGAAATGAACGGGAGGCAGATTTTGCCAGGGTTCTTCATATTCCGCTCAGCGCAGCGCGTTTGGACAAAGTGACGGAGGTAAATCAGCTTTCCAGAGAGATTGTCCAGGGAAAGCATACGCCGGCTCAGGCGCGGGAGCGCCTTTTAGAGATTCAGAAAATGCCGGCGAAACCTAAAATACATCAGGTATTGGCTTCCGGCGTGGGAAGCGCCTGTTTTTGTTTCCTGTTCGGCGGGGACTGGCTGGACAGTCTGGCGGCGTTTATGTCAGGACTTCTTTTATATCTGTATTTATTATATTGGGTAAGAGGACGCCTTTCTAAAATTGCTTCCAATATTTCCGGAGGGGCGCTGGTCACATTTTGTTGTATTCTGTTGTATCGATGCGGAATCGGGCATCAGCTGGGGCAGATGGTTATCGGGTCTATTATCCCGCTGGTTCCGGGAGTGGCTTTTACTACGGCGATCCGTGACATCGCGGATGAAGATTATATCGCCGGATCTGTCCGTATGCTGGACGCCCTGCTTGTAACCTTCTGTATAGCTATGGGAGTGGGATTGGTTATGACGCTCTATCATTATCTGACGGGAGGAACGATGCTGTGAATGGAAGAATCATATGGGAATTTCTGGCGGCATTTGCGGGAACGGCGGCGTTTGCTTTGCTGTTTCAGGTGCCGAAGAGGTATTATAAATACTGCGGCCTGATCGGAGGGTGCGGATGGATCTGTTATCAATTTCTATTAACAGGTTGTTCGGAACCTCTGGCGGCTTTTTTTGCCAATGTGGTGGTAGTGTTTTTGTCACGCTTTCTGGCTGTGAGGGAAAAATGTCCGGTTACAGTTTTCCTGATTTCAGGAATCTTCCCGCTGGTGCCCGGGGCAGGGATTTACTGGACGGCTTATTATATTGTGGTCAATGAGTTGGGGCTGGCAGGTCAGCGGGGCTTTCAGACATTGAAAATCGCGGTGGCGATCGTACTTAGTATCTTATTGGTTTTTGAACTTCCGCAGGGGATATTCCGTATAGGCATTCGAAAGGAGAAAGAAATAATATGAAATACGTCAGACAGTTTTTGATCATACTTTTAGTGACGTTTCTTGGTGAAGTTTGTAAATATTTGATTCCGCTGCCGGTTCCGGCGTCGATCTATGGCCTTCTTTTATTGCTGGGAGCGCTGCTGGCCGGAGTGATAAAGCTGGATCAGGTAAAAGAAGTATCTGGTTTCTTGATTGAGATTATGCCGTTGATGTTCATACCTGCGGCAGTCGGCCTCCTGGAATCCTGGGGAGCCTTGAGCGGTATTTTCGCGGAAGTGGCTGTGATCACGGCAGTATCTACGGTCCTGGTTATGGGGATCAGCGGTATCGTGACCCAGTGGATAATCCGGAGCGAAAGGAGTAAAAAGAAATGAAAGAGATGCTGTGCAGTTCGGTTTTCTTTGGCGTGATGGTCAGCGTCCTGACTTATGAATTGGGAAATTTATTGAAGAGAAAATTTCACCTGGCGATTTTTAACCCTCTTCTGGTGTCTGTGGCTGCTGTGATCGGAATTTTGTTGGTTTTTCAGGTGGATTATGACTCTTATTACAATGGGGCCCAGTATTTAAGCTATCTGCTGACGCCTGCGACTGTTTGCCTGGCAGTGCCTTTATACGAGCAGATTACACTTTTGAAAAAACATTTGAAAGCTATTCTTGGAGGTATCCTGGCCGGCGTACTGACCAGCCTGCTGAGCATCCTGGCTATGTCCATAGTTTTCGGACTTTCCCATGAAGAATATGTTACTTTGCTGCCTAAGTCTATCACGACGGCGATCGGCATGGGCGTTTCCGAGGAACTGGGCGGTATCGTCACCATTACGGTGGCTGTCATTGTAATTACAGGGGTATTTGGGAATATTATCGGGGAAGCCGTTTTCCGGCTTTTCCGGATAGAGGAACCGGTGGCGAAAGGAATTGCCATTGGCTCGGCAGCACACGCTATAGGTACTGCAAAGGCTATGGAACTGGGTGAGGTAGAAGGCGCCATGAGCAGCCTGTCTATTGCGGTGGCAGGACTTCTTACCGTAATCGGAGCCTCACTGTTTGCAGGTTTCTATTGAAAACCTAACGCAAACTCCATATACTGAAAGGGGAAGAGTTGTCCCGGCTTATGAACTGTTAATATGTGCTAAAAGGGGAAGTATATGAAGTTTACATGGAAAGAAGACGGAAGGCGTATTATTCTCATTATTGTGGCGGCAGCGATTTCGGCTGTGAATATTAAATCTTTTGTACGGACCGGCGGCCTGTATCCGGGCGGAGTAACCGGGCTGACCTTGCTGATCCAGCGGGCATGCGAGATGTTTTTCGGGTGGGAGATTCCATATACTCTTGTGACATGTCTGTTAAATTTCGGACCGCTTTATATCGGCTACCGTTATCTGGGTAAAAAGTTTACGCTGTATTCCTGTCTGTCGATTCTGGTTACCAGTATCCTGACGGATATTTTGCCTTCTGTGCCGATCACTTCGGATATTCTGCTGATCTGTATTTTTGGAGGAATTATTAATGGAACGGTGATAAGTATCTGCCTGCACCAGAATGCGACCACAGGCGGGACTGACCTGATCTCCATCTATCTGTCCCAGAAGAAGGGAATGGATACCTGGAATCTGATCCTGGGATTGAATATGGTGATTCTCCTGGCGGCCGGCCTGCTGTTTGGATGGGACAAGGCACTTTATTCTATTATTTTCCAGTTTGCCTCCACGCAGGTACTGCATATGCTGTATAAGAGATATCAGCAGAATACGTTGTTCATTGTGACAGACCATCCCAAAGAAGTATACCTCCAGATCTACAGCCTGACCAATCATGGGGCGACGATCATACAGGGAGAAGGGTCTTACGTACATATGCAGCATAAGATTCTGTATTCTGTAGTATCGAGTGAAGAATTGAAGCAGGTGCTGAAAGCGGTGAAAAAGGTTGACCCGAACTCTTTTGTCAATGTGATCCGTACAGAACGTGTTGAGGGTCGTTTTTATCAGAGACCCAATGAATAAATATTGGAAAAAGCAGGCGGACATGTTATAATGAACCGACTATAATTTTTGAGGGAGAACAAACTTGGATAAGATAGCAGTATTGATCCCATGTTATAATGAGGAAAAGACGGTGGCGAAGGTAGTCCGGGATTTCAGGACCGTACTTCCCGAAGCGGTCGTCTATGTGTATGATAATAATTCGTCGGACCGGACGGCGGAGCTGGCCAGGGAAGCGGGAGCCGTTGTCCGTCATGAATATCAGCAGGGAAAGGGAAATGTGATCCGAAGGATGTTCCGTGAGGTGGATGCGGAAGTGTATCTGATGACGGATGGAGACGATACTTATCCTGCAGAGTTTGCTAGAGAGATGGCGGACAAGGTTCTGTACCATCAAGCGGATATGGTGGTGGGAGACCGGCTTTCTTCTACTTATTTTACAGAGAATAAGCGGCCGTTTCACAATTTTGGAAATACGCTGGTGCGCAGTACGATTAACCGCCTGTTCCATACAGAGATCAAAGACATCATGACCGGTTATAGGGCATTCAGCTACCAGTTTGTGAAGAC
This sequence comes from uncultured Lachnoclostridium sp., assembly GCA_944376715.1. Lineage (GTDB taxonomy): Bacteria > Bacillota > Clostridia > Lachnospirales > Lachnospiraceae > Hominiventricola. The sequence goes on from CALWDO010000005.1 coordinate 57,394, forward strand.
GTTCCCGGTTCTCTCCAAAGGTTTCGAGATTGAGACGGAGATGACGATCCATGCGGCGGATAAAAACATGCAGGTGGAGAATGTTGTGATCGAGTACCGCGACCGTCCGGAGGGAAGTGAGTCCAAACTGAATACCTACTCTGACGGGGCGAAGGTGCTGATGAGTATCGCGAAGCTGTACCGTAATTATAAGCCGATGAATTTCTTTGGACTGCTGGCACTGGTTTTGGCGGTCATAAGTATTGTATTTTTCATTCCTGTACTGGTGGAATATCTGGAGACAGGACTTGTACCTAAGTTCCCGACTCTGATTGTCTGCGGCTTCGCGCTTATTGCGGCGCTTCAGTCCGTGTTTGCGGGGCTGATCCTGTCCGCGGGCGCTCAGAGGAACCGTCAGGACTTTGAGATGAATCTGATCCGGACAAGGATGCAGTATGAGGAGCTTTTAAAAAATGAAGGACAGGATTCTGACGATTGATAAAAGAAAATGGATCCGGCTGGGGATCTTTTCACTGGGAGGCGGCATATTATTTGCCGCCTTTGACCGTTGCGGGTATATGCTGAAAAATTACGGGAGTATCTGGACCATATCAGAGAATCCGTGGCACCGGACCATATGGATGAGGATTCTCTGCCGGCTTCCCGCGTATACGCTGGCGGTGCTTTTGCTTTTGCTGGCGGTTCAATGGCTGCGGACAAAAGAAGAGACTGGCGGACGGACCGCACTGGCATGGCAGAGGCTGACCAGGCATAGATACTGGTTTTTTCTGATGTGGGGAGTCTATTTTATCAGCTTCCTACCGGCTTTCCTGGGAGGATATCCGGGATTATTCGCGGCGGATGCGCCGAATCAGATAGGATGGACGTTCTCAGGATGGCTGACAGCCCATCATCCGCTGCTGCATACAGGAATCTTATGTGGAATCTTCTCTGTGGTGCGGGCCCTGGGCGGAAGCGACAATCTGGCGGCGGCTGTCTACACAATCCTGCAGATGCTGGCAATGTCGGGAATTTTTGCCTGGATCAGCCGGTTTCTGAATCGGGAACAGGCTCCGGCCTGGCTGCAGACCGGCACGGTTCTGTTCCTGTGCTTTTTTCCGGTCCACGGAATGATGGCGATCTATACGACGAAGGATACATTATTTGCGGGCATCTTTGTATTAAGCGTTATGCAGGTGTGGCAGATGTGCGTTCGCCCGGAAGAATATTTCAGCGGATGGCGTCACCTGCTGTGCGGAGGGATCTGCTTTACTCTGCTTTTGCTGTTCAGAAATAACGGGTTCCATACGATTGTCTTGTGCGCTCCGTTTTTGCTGTTTTTTTTGAGAAGATACTGGAAAAAGCTGCTGCTTCTGCTGGCGGGAATCTTTCTGATCTATCAGGCATATAATGGTCCGTTTCTGAAAATGATCGGCGCGGAAGAGGGGAATCCGCGAGAGGCTCTGAGCGTAATCATGCAGACGTTGGGACGTACCTATGCGGCAGGGGGAGATATCCGTCCGGAAGAGATGGATGTGATCCGGCCGGTGCTGGACGAGGAAACTCTGGCTTTATATACGCCGGATCTGTCTGATTCCATCAAGAATTATTTTCATACAGAGGCGTTTCAGGAAGAATCCGGAGAATTTTTAAAGACCTGGCTGCAGATCGGTTTGAGAAACAAGAAAATATATATAGACGCTTTTCTGAATACCACATATGCGTTCTGGTATCCGGGGGCAGAAAATGAATATCTGGAATTTGTCTGTTTCGATATTGAAGAAGACAATCCCAATTATCCGCATGTTCACATGGAGCCGGTCAGTGATTTGTTCAACCGTTATTATACGGCCATAGGAACGGAGGCGGTGTTCAGACAGATTCCGGTACTGAAGGAAGTACTGTCTATGGGAGGATATTTCTGGCTGATGGTTTTTGCCGTTCTTTATGTAATTTACAGAAAAGAGTATGTTAAACTTTTATGGATGCTCCCGTTCTGGACTTATATGGGGACGAATCTTCTGGGACCCGCGGCGCTTCTCAGATACGCGTATCCTGTTATGCTGGCGGCTCCGCTGCTGCTCTTCTGGATGATGAGAAAAGCAGCAGGGAACGCCGGAAACAATTAGTTGTTACATCCGCAGTCCTCATACGGGGGACGAGGAGGACGCGGCGGCGGAGGCGGGACAGGGCGTGTATTCTGTTCGCATCCGCATCCGGATCTGCCGGTGGATGTATCACAGCAAGTATTTCCGCGAGAATTTCCACAGCCATGATTCTGGCCGCAGCAGCATAAGAGCAGTAAAATCCAGATACAACTGTTCATAGTTTCAACTCCTTTCTGTTATAGACTATGCAGGAGAGTCTTTTCTTGACAAAGGAGAAACCAGTTGTTATATTGAATGCAGAAACAAGGGCGTTTTTCGGGAGAAAATGACGCCCTTTTTCCATATTGAGCATGTGAAAAGGAGAGCGTGATGAGCAAATATACGAAAAAAGATATTCTGGAATTGGTAGAAGAAGAGGACGTGGAATTTATCCGTCTGCAGTTTACAGATTTGTTTGGCGGTATGAAAAACCTGGCAATCACGGCGAATCATCTCAGGAAAGCGCTGGACAACCGGGTGACTTTTGACGGCTCTTCCATCAATGGATTTGTGGATGTGGAAGAAAGCGATCTGTATCTTTATCCTGATTATAATACGTTGGCCATGTTTCCGTGGAGGCCCCAGCAGGGGCGGGTGGCGCGTCTGATCTGCGATGTGTACCGTCCTGACGGCTCCTGCTATGAAGGAGATCCGCGCTATATTTTGAAGAAGATTGTCTCTGAGGCAGAGGGAATGGGATATACATTCCAGGTGGGTCCGGAATGTGAATTTTTCCTTTATCACCTGGATGACGACGGACTGCCTACCAATATTACCCACGAGCAGGCCGGCTATTTTGACATGAGCCCATTGGATTTTGGAGAAAATGCCCGGAGGGATATTGTGCTGTCTCTGGAGGAGATGGGATTTGAGGTGGAGGCGTCCCACCATGAAAACGCGCCGGCTCAGCATGAAATAGATTTCAGATACGATGACGCGCTGACCACCGCTGACAATATCATGACATTTAAACTGGCGGTTAAGACAATCGCCAAGCGTCACGGACTCCATGCCACGTTCATGCCCAAACCCAGAAACGGGGAGGACGGCTCCGGCATGCACATTAACATGTCTCTGGATAAAAACGGGAAAAATGCGTTTTATGACGCAAATGATCCGCTGCGGTTGAGCCGCGAAGCATATTGGTTTCTTGGCGGCCTGTTAAAACATATCAAAGGGATGACTTTGATCCTGAATCCGATCGTAAATTCCTACAAGCGTCTGGTGCCCGGATATGAGGCCCCGGCGTATATTGCCTGGTCTGCGAAAAACAGGACTCCGTTGGTACGGATTCCCGCTACAAAAGGCGAAGAGGTGAGAATAGAGCTGCGTTCTCCGGATCCGGCATGTAATCCTTATTTGGCGCTGGCAGTCTGTCTGGCGGCGGGCTTGGATGGAATCCGCAATAAAATCGAACCGCCGAAACGGCAGGATATGAATATGCATCAGCTAAGCATGGAGGAGCTGAAAGATATGGGTATCGAATGCCTTCCCCGGAACCTTGCGGACGCGGTGCATGAATTTGAAAATGACCCTCTGATGAAGGAGGTATTGGGCGAAGAAGTCTGCAGAAAATATGTGGAGGCAAAACTCCAGGAATGGGAGGACTATAACGCTCAGATATCTGAATGGGAACTGGAAAACTATCTGCTGAGATACTGACATTCTCCTGACAGCCGCAGTATGACATAGGGAGAAATATATATGATCAGTGTGATAATTGTGTTTCCGAAGCCGGAGGATGGGAAAAGTATCCGCAACCTGCTTGTCCGCCATGGATATGATGTGGCTGCAGTATGTACGCAGGGAGCACAGGCGCTGAATTATGCCGACATGGTAAACGGCGGGATTGTGATCAGCGGATACAAGTTCCAGGATATGTATTATTTTGATTTAAAAAGTTCTCTGCCTCCGGATTTTGATATGCTGCTGCTGGCCTCTCCGCGGGTTTGCGAAGAGTGCCGGGATCAGGATATCATACGTGTATCCATGCCTTTGAAGGTACAGGATCTGATGAGCACACTGGAAATGATGTGTGCAAGTCAGGCGAGAAAGAAGAAAAAAAAGAAAGGAAAGCCCAGGCAAAGATCGGAAGAAGAACAGAAAATTCTTTGGGAGGCCAAGGCGGTTCTGATGGAACGAAACCATATGACAGAGGAAGAAGCCCACAGATATATTCAGAAATGCAGTATGGACAGCGGAAATTCTCTGGTGGAGACTGCCCAGATGGTGATCAGCATGATAAAAATATAAGGGATGTCCCTTGTATGGACGGCTTTTTTTTGATATAGTGTGAGAAAGAACAGCCGGCTGAATTCAAGGAGGAAACAGGATGAGATTTACAAAAATGCAGGGAATCGGGAATGATTATGTATACGTGGATTGTATTCGCAGAGATTTAAAAAATCCATCGGAGATCTCACGCCTGGTCAGCGACCGCCATTTCGGAATCGGGGCGGACGGGCTGATCCTGATCCGGCCATCGGAGCAGGCAGATTTTTGTATGGATATGTATAATGCGGACGGATCCCGGGGAGAGATGTGCGGGAACGGGATCCGCTGCGTGGCAAAGTATGTATATGATTACGGACTGACAGATAAGGATGAGATCTCCGTGGAAACACTGGCGGGGATTAAATATCTGAAATTGACGGTGGAAGACGGAAGAGTATCCCGTGTACGGGTAAATATGGGCGAACCGGTGCTGGAAGCCGAAAAGATTCCGGTAAGAGCTGAAAAATCTCCGGTGGTGAGAGAGCCGATCGAAGTATGCGGACGGGACTGGGAGATGACCTGTGTCTCCATGGGGAATCCCCATGCGGTAGTCTTTATTGATACGCCGGTAAAAGAGTTCCCGTTGGAAAAATATGGTCCGTATTTTGAAAATCACGAGCGCTTTCCCAAACGGATTAATACAGAGTTTATCCGGATACTGGACCGCGGCAGTATGGAGATGCGCGTGTGGGAGCGCGGCAGCGGCGAGACGCTTGCCTGCGGCACCGGAGCGTGCGCGGCAACGGCGGCGGCCGTATTGAACGGACTCTGTGAAAGAAAAGTACTGGTTCATCTGCTGGGCGGAGACCTGGAGATCGAATGGGACGAAAAAGACGGCTGTGTCTATATGACCGGACCGGCAGTTACGGTCTTCGAAGGCGAGATTGTCCTCCCGGACGGACTGGAGTAATGGAGCGGATATGATAAAGGTCTGGAATGGATGCGTAAAAAGTGTATATGCTGTATTGTTCATCGTCCTGATCCTGCTGAGCGCATATATTTTTTACGGAGCGCTTGATACGTTGGACGGAGCCGACGCGCTTCAGGAAGTCCTGCATGGAAAAATGGTTCCCGTATTTTTGCTGGGGACCTCTTTTCTGCTGGGCTTTTTTTTGCTCGGAGTATCCCGGCGGCTGATTCCGGTGCTGGAAAAATATGAGAAAAAAGCGGTGCCGGTTCTCTTCGGGGTGATGATCCTTTTTCAGGTGCTGACAGTTATCTGTATACGGACTTCTCTGAGATACGATCATCTGAAAATCTTCGACACAGCCGTAGCCATGCTGGATCAGGGCGTGATCGCAGATACCCATTTCAGCTCGTATTTTATGAAATATCCCAATAACATACCTATATGTCTGTTTACGTATTTCTGGCTGAAACTGGCGGAGTTGTTTCATATCCCCCGGAGCGCCTGGATGGAATACATCAAACTGGTGAACCTGTTGTTTATGAATTTCGGCATGTGGTGCGGTTACCGTATCCTGCGCCGCCATCAGCCGTCCGCTGCTCTCCGGTATCTTCTGCTTATACTGCTAAATCCGCTCTGGTATCTGCTGGGAGAGATGTATTATACTTCTACGATATCGCTGGCGTTTTCCATGGGAGCCATATGGCTTTTTGACAGCGCGGGACGTCAGGAGATTCTTTGGAAGAAATATTTGCAATATGCGCTGGCTGGCGTTTTGCTGGCAGCCGGATACCAGATCCGCGCGACGGTTATCATCACGGCAGCGGCGCTGATGATTTATGCGGTTCTGCGGATCCGGTCCTTCCGGTACTCCAAAGGAGCGTTCAGCGTGCTGGCAGCTCTTTTGGGCGCTGTCCTGGTGTTGGGAGCATATAAGGCGGCAGAGAGACACTACGCGGGATTCGATCCTTCGGAAACGGGATATCCCGCGGTGCATTGGGTTATGATGAGCGCCCAGGGAGACGGCCAGTATAACAGCACGGATGATGCTTATACAGGTTCTTTTTCTACAAAAGAGGAGCGTACAAAGGCGGATCTGGACAGACTGAAGGATCGTCTGGAACAGATGGGGCCGGGAGGCCTTCTGACGCTGTTCCGCAATAAACTGAGGGTGGCATTTTCAGATGGAGACGACGATTATGCGTCTCTGTTTCAGACCATGAGGGAGGCGTCGCCGGCGCAGCAGTATATAAACGGCGGCAGGAGCGATTATCTGGCGGTTTATCTGCACAGCTATCATGGACTGCTGTGCGGCCTTGTGCTGCTGGCGCTGATCTGGAGAGCTTTCCGCGGGAAGCGGGGCTTTCTGGATGTAATCGCCCTGAATATCTGCGGAGCCTATCTGTTTTATCTGATCTGGGAGGTGGACGAGGCTTACAGTATTCCGTTTATGCTCATGTTTCTGATGATGGAGGCCGTAGGAATGGTAAGGCTGGACAGAGGTTTCACCAAAGCAAGAGAAAAACTTCCGGCATTGCGGTTCGTTCCGGCGGCCGCGGCAGGCGGCCTTCTGATGATTGCCGCAGGTCTGGTGTGGGTTGTGGGCAGAATCGGCGCGCCGGTGAGGAATTATTCCGTCCTGCAGGATCAGGAAACCAGCAAAGATCTGGTGCTGCAGACAGAATTTTCCCAGACTTTCCGTACAGGGAGGGCTTTCGATCATGTGGACCTCTGGGTGGCGAACTGGGACGGTGCAGCCAATGATGCTGTTTATGAGCTTAGAATATTGGACGGGGCAGGGACAGAAGTGGCGAAAGTTCAGATGCCCGGCGCACAGATGCCCTGTATTGATTCCTACACCGTATCCTTTGAAAAGGTAATCCCCGACAGAGAGCAGACCTATACGATACAGGTGAGTCTGACGAATCCGGACTGTGCGGTCAAGACGGATTTTCTATATTATGGCACAGGGGCCTGGGACATGTACGGGGACGGCGCGCTCTATGCGCCGGAAGAAATCCCGAATGTGGATCTGGCGTTTGCGGTTTATGAAGAAGAATAGACAGAAGGAGATAGTTTTCATGAAACGAGTGATTACTTACGGAACTTTTGACCTGCTGCATTATGGGCACATCAATTTGCTGCGCAGAGCCAGAGCGCAGGGCGATTATCTGATCGTGGCACTTTCCACGGATGAGTTCAACTGGAAGGAAAAACAGAAACGCTGCTACTTTTCCTATGAAGAACGAAAAATGCTGTTGGAGGCCATCCGTTATGTGGATCTGGTGATTCCGGAGACCTGTTGGGAACAGAAACGCACAGATATCCATGAGTATCATGTGGACACGTTTGTGATGGGCGACGATTGGGCCGGAAAATTCGATTTTCTGGAAGAAGAAGGCGCGGAGGTGATTTATCTTCCCCGAACTCCGGAGATCAGTTCCTCCCAAATCAAGAGAGATTTGAAAAAACCGTAAATTTTAAAGTTGCATTTAAAAACTGAATATGATAAGATACAGCACAAAGAAAAAGCGAAGAACAGGACTCTTGCTTGCAGAGGCCGACAGGAATATGGCGTCACCGACTGAGAGCGCCGTTTGGAAGAGCAAGTAAAGGGAACACCTGGGAGCCGGCTGGTTGAAAGAAGAGTAGGTCAGTCCGCAGGCATGCGTTATGTGCAAAAGAGTGGAATCGCGGACATTTATGCGATGGATGCGGTTCAATGCGGGTGGTACCGCGGGAGATGAATGATCTGTCCCGTCCCGGAATGTAAAAATTCCGGGACGGTTTTTTGTGCATAAAAATTCCATCCCGGAGAAAACAGGAGGAATGGAAAATGGAATTTATGACAGGAGTAAAAAAACCGGACACATTGGAATTGGAGGAATTGTATAAGGACGGTATGGAAGGAAAGACTGTCCGGGTAAACGGAGCTGTCCATACAATCCGCGATATGGGAGAGGTGGCGTTTGTGATCCTTCGCAAACGGGACGGACTTCTGCAGTGTGTCTATGAGGAAGGGACTGCGGGATTCGACCTGAAAGATTTGAAGGAGGCCGCTACTGTAGAGGCGGAAGGTATCCTGGAAAAAGAAGAACGTGCTCCGGGCGGGATTGAGATCCGTCTGACCGGAATCAAAATTCTCTCTCTTCCCACTGCGCCCATGCCGCTGCCTATCGCCAAATGGAAACTGAATACTTCCCTGGAGGCAAAACTGAATATGCGCTCCGTGTCTCTTCGCAATATCCGGGAGAGGGCGAAATTCAAACTTCAGGAAGGTATTGTAAGAGGATTCCGTGATTTTCTGTATGAACAGGGATTTACGGAAATTCATACGCCGAAGATCGGAGCAAAGAGCGCGGAAGGAGGCTCCAACCTTTTTAAACTGGATTATTTCCACCGCCCGGCAGTACTGCAGCAGTCTCCCCAGCTTTATAAACAGATGATGGTGGGAGTTTTTGACCGGGTGTTTGAGACCGGGCCGGTGTTCCGGGCGGAGAAACACAATACAAAACGGCATCTGAACGAATATACTTCTTTGGACTTCGAGATGGGGTATATCGACGGGTTTGAAGATATTATGGCTATGGAAACCGGGTTTCTGCAGTATACCATGAAACTTCTGGAGACAGAGTATGCGAAAGAGCTGAAGATCCTCGGCATTACGCTTCCGAAGACAGATAAGATTCCGGCAGTCCGGTTTGACCGGGCGAAAGAACTGGTGGCAGAGAAATATGACCGTAAGATTCGTAATCCTTTCGATCTGGAGCCGGAGGAAGAAACCTTGATCGGAAGATACTTCCAGGAAGAATACGGCGCAGATTTCGTCTTTGTTACCCATTATCCGTCCAAGAAACGTCCGTTTTATGCTATGGATGACCCGGAAGACAGCCGTTATACCATGAGTTTTGACCTTCTGTACCACGGCCTGGAGATCACGACAGGAGGACAGCGTATTCATGATTACCAGATGCTGACAGAAAAGATCGCGGCAAGAGGAATGACGGAAGAAGGACTGGAACAGTATCTGGATACCTTCCGCTATGGAATGCCGCCTCATGGAGGACTGGGTATCGGTCTGGAACGTCTGACCATGAAACTGGTTGGAGAAGACAATGTGCGTGAGACTACGCTGTATCCGAGAGACTTAAGCAGGCTGGAGCCTTAGTGCCGGCAATGAGCAGAAAAGGAGAATAAAAATGGCAAATATGATTTCCGATGAAACGATGGAATATGTGGGAATCCTGGCGAAGCTGGAGCTCTCGGATGAAGAACGGGAGCAGGCGAAGAAAGATATGGAGCAGATGCTGGATTATATCGACATGCTGAATACTCTGAATACAGACGGCGTGGAACCCATGTCCCATATATTCCCGATCCACAACGTATTCCGGGAAGACGTGGTAGAAAATGATGACGAGCATGAAAAGATACTGGCCAATGCGCCGGCTGCAAAAGACGGGGCATTCAAAGTGCCGAAGACGGTAGAATAGGAGGGGTGTGTCGATGAGTCTGATGAGTTTGACGGCCCTGGAACTTGGAAAGAAGATACAGGCAAAAGAAGTAAGCGCTGTGGAAGCGGCGAAAGAAGCTCTGGGACAGATAAAAAAGCTGGACGGATCACTGAACTGTTTCGTGACCGTAGAGGAAGACAGCGTACTGAAAAAAGCAGAAGAAGTACAGAAAAAGATAGACGCGGGGGAGCTTGCCGGTCCGCTGGCAGGCGTCCCGGCGGCAGTCAAAGATAATATTTGCACAGAAGGGGTACGGACGACCTGCAGTTCCAGAATGTTGGAAAATTTCGTGCCCACATACACGGCGGAAGCGGTAAAGAATCTGGAGCAGGCGGGAGTTGTGGTGCTCGGGAAAAGCAATATGGATGAATTTGCCATGGGAAGCACGACAGAGACTTCTTATTTTGGCCCTACCAGGAATCCCTGGGATACTGAACATGTACCGGGGGGATCTTCCGGAGGAAGCTGCGCGGCAGTGGCAGCCGAAGAATGTTCCTTCGCGCTGGGATCTGATACGGGAGGATCTATCCGACAGCCCAGTTCTTTCTGCGGAGTAACCGGGCTGAAACCTACGTATGGAACGGTATCCAGATACGGGTTGATCGCTTATGGTTCTTCGCTGGATCAGATCGGTCCCATCGGGAAGGATGCCGCGGACTGTGCCGCCGTACTGGAAGCGGTCGCGTCACATGATCCGAAGGACAGCACTTCGATGAAAAGAGATTCCTATGATTTCCTGTCTGCGCTGGACGAAGATGTCAGAGGACTCCGGATCGGTATTCCGAAAGACTATTTTGGAGACGGCCTGGATGAAGAAGTAAAAAGTCATATTCTGGAAGCGGCGAAGGTGTTGGAAAGCAGGGGCGCTGTGCTGGAAGAATTCGACCTGAGCCTGGTGGAATATGCGATTCCTGCTTACTATGTCATCGCGTCGGCGGAGGCAAGTTCCAACCTGGCCAGATTTGACGGAGTCAAATACGGATATCGTACGTCTGAGTACGAAGGCCTCCATAATATGTACAAAAAATCCAGAAGCGAGGGATTTGGACCGGAAGTAAAAAGACGGATCATGCTTGGCTCCTTTGTGCTGAGCTCGGGTTATTACGACGCGTATTATCTGAAAGCGCTGAAAACAAAGGCGCTGATCAAACAGGCTTTTGACCGGGCATTTGAGAAATATGATGTGATCCTGGGTCCGGCGGCGCCTACGACGGCTCCGAAGCTGGGAGAGTCTTTAAGCGACCCGCTGAAGATGTATCTGGGAGACATCTACACGGTTTCTGTCAATCTGGCAGGTCTTCCGGGTATTACGGTTCCCTGCGGCACAGACGGCAAAAGGCTGCCCATCGGCATGCAGCTGATCGGAGACTGTTTCCAGGAAAGAAAGATTCTTCGGGCAGCGCACGCCTATGAACAGACCAGAGCATATACACACTGCCCTTTGGCGGCAGAACAGGTATAGGAAGGAGAGAAGAAGATGAGCAAACAGTATGAGACCGTGATCGGTCTGGAAGTCCATGTGGAGCTGGCTACCAAGACAAAAATCTTCTGCTCCTGCAGTACGGAGTTCGGCGGAGCGCCGAATACGCATACTTGTCCCGTCTGCACGGGAATGCCGGGATCTCTGCCGGTGCTGAACCGGCAGGTGGTGGAGTATGCGGCGGCAGTGGGCCTTGCCACCAACTGTTCCATTACCAGAAAATGTAAATTCGACCGGAAGAACTACTTTTATCCGGATAATCCCCAGAATTACCAGATTTCCCAGCTTTATGAGCCGATCTGCCGGAACGGATATGTGGAGATCGACACTCCGTCGGGGACGAAAAAGATCGGTATCCATGAAATCCATATGGAAGAAGACGCCGGGAAACTGATCCATGACGAGTGGGAAGACTGTTCACTGGTGGATTTCAATCGAAGCGGAGTTCCGCTGATCGAGATTGTATCCGAACCGGATATGAGAAGCGCGGATGAAGTGATTGCGTATCTGGATAAGCTGAGACTGATCATCCAGTATCTGGGAGCGTCTGACTGCAAGCTGCAGGAAGGCTCCATGAGGGCGGATGTGAACCTGTCAGTGAGGGAAGTCGGATCTGAAAAACTGGGGACCCGTACAGAGATGAAAAACCTGAACTCCTTCAAAGCGATCGCCAGAGCCATAGAGGGCGAGAAGGAACGCCAGATAGAGCTGCTGGAGATGGGGCGGCCGGTGATTCAGGAGACCAGAAGATGGGACGATAATAAGGAATCTTCCCATGCCATGCGTTCCAAAGAGGATGCGCAGGATTACCGTTATTTCCCGGAACCGGATCTGCCTCCGGTGATTATCAGCGACGAATGGCTGGAAGAGATCAAAGCCAGACAGCCGGAGCTCAGGACGGAGAAACTGATCCGCTATAAGAAAGAATTTGATATTCCGGATTATGACGCGCAGATCATTACTTCTTCCAAGAAGATGGCGGATCTGTTCGAAGCGACGACAGCTCTCTGCGGAAAGCCCAAGAAGGTTTCCAACTGGCTGATGGTAGAGACCATGCATTTGATGAAAGAACATGATATGGAAGCGGACGATCTGAAATTCTCTCCCGAGAATCTGGCGAAGCTGATCGATCTTGCAGATGCCGGAACGATTAACAGCTCAGTGGCAAAAGAAGTGTTCGAGAAAGTATTCCTGGACGATATCGATCCGGATCAGTATGTGGAAGAGCATGGCTTAAAGACCGTGAGCGACGAAGGCGCATTACGCTCCGTCATCGAGCAGGTCATCGCCTCTAATCCCCAGTCAGTGGAGGATTACCGGAATGGTAAAGAAAAAGCCATCGGTTTCCTGGTAGGACAGACGATGAAAGCCATGAAAGGAAAAGCGAATCCGGGACTGGTGAACCAGATATTAAAAGAACTGCTGTAAAAGTTCTGAAGGAATTGTAAAATTTCCAGGCCCAAATTTATGATTATTTAACGATTTTCCCATATTTTGTACACATTTATCCGGTATAGTAAAACCATAGAAATTCCACCGGGGTTTTTCATTTACGAACCGGAAATGGGGAGAAATGGAAGGCTTTGGGAATCTTAAAATGGGGGCGGTTGTTCGCCGGCGCGCAAGCGGGCGCCGTACCTCGACTAACAACAATGGCGGAAGGCAGGAGGTGAAAACCCCATGCCGGACGCTTTTACATACAATTCCTGAAAACTCAGCCGCCTGCTGTGGAACAGAGCCGAACCGGTTCGGTTTCACAGCAGGCGGCATTTTGTTGTCTGTCAAAAAATAATGTGTTAAAATAGTTCGGGACGGCGGGAAAACGGGGACAAGAAGATGTGCCGTTCTGAAAAGTTACGTTAAAAATCAAATAGCACGAAGACAGGAGGAGAATCGCAGATGAGGGCAGAACCGAAGGCATCATCTCAGGTGCTTTATTTTATACAGGAGACAAAAAAGGAAAAACAGGTTGTGGATCTTTGCAAGGATATGGGGATCCTGACCAGAAAACTGAAAGAAGGAGATGCAGGACAGTCCGTCGGTATGCTGGCGGGCGTATTTCCGCCGGAATTGGCGCCCGGAGCGGCGAAACAGGTGCCGGAAGGATACCGTATGCCGGAACTGCTGGTATTCTGCGGGCTGGATGACGGGCTCCTGGACCGCTTCCTTGCGGAATACCGGCAGCGGGGAATTGATTCCATCGGGCTGAAGGCCGTCGCAACGCCTCACAATCTGTTCTGGACCGTCTGTGAATTAACGAAGGAACTGGAGCAGGAGAGGGCGGCTATGCAGGCGATGCGCCAGAATAAGGAGGGCTGAAAAGGATGAAGAAAAGGATGATGGCCGGTCTGGTTTGCCTGACGCTACTGCTGTGCGGCTGCGGGAGAAATACAGAAGAAAACGCAGAAGCAGCATCGGAAGAGACTGAGCGGGAGCAGGAGACCGCGGATGCAGCATTGGAAGAGATCGCGCAGGAGACTTCAGATACCGCAGCAGAAGAACCGGTACAGCAGGAAGCAGCTGAGTCTGACAGTCTGGAAACAGAAGCAGCTGAGCCTGACAGCCTGGAAACGGAAGCCGCCGACGGCAACGGTTATCTGGTTGTCATCGATGCGGGACACCAGAGTCAGGGCAATTCGGAACAGGAGCCGATAGGGCCGGGAGCCTCTGAGACTAAGGCAAAAGTGACCGGGGGAACTGCAGGGACGACCACCGGTCTGGCGGAGTATGAGCTGAATCTGCAGGTGGCCCAAAAGCTGGAGGAGATCTTATTGGAGCGGGGATATGAAGTGATTATGGTACGCACCTCCAACGATGTAGATATGAGCAACAGTGAAAGAGCGGCCGTGGCCAATGAAGCGGGAGCGGATGCGTTCATCCGGATTCACGCCAATGGTTCCGAGGACAGTACGGTGCATGGGGCTATGACGATCTGCCAGACTTCGTCGAACCCGTATAACGGGGATCTATATGAAGAGAGCAGGGCCCTTGCGGATGCAGTGCTGGATTGCTTTGTGGCCAGCACCGGAGCCGATAAACAGTATGTATGGGAAACAGATTCCATGAGCGGGATTAACTGGGCGTCAGTTCCGACGACGATTATTGAGATGGGATATATGACCAACCCCACGGAGGATCAGAACATGGCTTCGGAAGAGTATCAGTATCTGATGGCTGAGGGCATGGCAAATGGAATCGATGAATTTTTACAGTAGGCAGTATAATATAAATGAATAAGATCGGACGCAGACCGGGCGGCAGAGATGCCGCCCGGTTTCGTGTTATTATTAAGAAAGTGTTCAGGAACTGTTAAGAACTGTCGATTATGCTGATATTAACAAAAGCGCTTTTGATCATTTGAAAACAGAGTGAGGAAGATTAATATGAAGAAGAAATGGATAATAGCGGGGATCATGTCTCTGGCTTGCGCATCCTTTCTCCTGGCAGAGATATACAGAAAACAGACAGAGAACAGGAAACGTGAGGAAGATTCTTGGACGGTCAAGACTGTGCAGGTGAAACGGCAGAATCTGATCGATTCCATAGGCGTCACGGGAATTGTTGAGAGCGCCGATTCCAGAGATGTATCGGCGACGGCAAAAAATGTAAAGGTGTTGGAAGTCCGGTATCAGGAGGGAGATTTTGTGGAGAAAGGAGAGGTGATTGTGGTTCTGGATTCGTCGGATTTGAAACGTAGGCTCCAGCAGGAGGAAAACAGTCAGAAACTTAGCGAATATAAAGAAAATAAACTGATTGAGACGGCAGAGCAAGGCTATCGGGATATAGTTTCAGACGGGTCGGAGGAATATAATCAGGCGGTAAAACAGGAGGCATCAGCAAAAGAAGCCCTTCAAGAAAGCGGCGGGAAATTAAGTAAAGCGGCGGATACCCTGAAACGCCGGGAGACAAGAGTCGTGGAGGCAGAAAAAGCTCTCAAACAGGCCGGGGAAGAAGATAAGGCAGCTATGGAAGAAGCCTTACAGGAAGCAAAAGCGTCTTATACGGAGGCGCATCAAGAATATATGGTTTTGGAAGAAGAAGAAAAAAGAGCACAGGAAACCTATCAGACGGCGTCGGAAGCTCTGAAACATGCAGAAGAGAAGAATGCCCGCAGCATAAAAACAGCGGCGGATCAGCTGGAACAGGCTAAAAAGGAGCATGCGTATTCCAATGACAGCAGTCAGGAACAGATAGAGGATTATAAAAATCAAATTGAAAGCTGTATGGTTGCTGCGCCCATCTCCGGTGTGATTACCGCGATGAAAGTGGCGGAAGGGGATACATATATGGGGGAGTCCAATCTCCTTTTTACTGTGGCGGATAAGGAACATTTTGTGGTATCGGCGTCAATCAGCGAGTATGATGTGGCGGATATTTCCAAAGAAATGGAAGCGGTTGTTTTGGTGGAAGCCGCAGGAGATGTGGAGATTCCGGCAAAAGTGTCTTATGTATCACCCACGGCCGAAAAGGCGGAGGAAGGGAATACGTCTTATAAAGTACGGATTGCCATGGACGGAGAGCAGGATCATCTGCGGGCCGGTATGACTGCGAAAGCAAGCATCATTCAGGAAGCAGTCTATGATGTGCTGACAGTTCCTTATGACTGTGTAACGACGGACGAGGATGGAAATACAGTGATTTATGCAGACATAGAAGGCGAAAAGACAAAGATTCCGGTGACAGAAGGAAAGAAAAACGGCTATTATGTAAAAATTTCAGGAGACGGCGTGGATGAAAATACGATGGTTTATTATACGACAGAAATGAAAGATGACATGTTGACGGAAGGGCAGGAAGATCTCTATTTTGAAGATGATTTTTATGAGGAGGATCTTTAATGAAGCGAAAGACTATGATCAAATTTACGGATGTCAGAAAACGCTATTACATAGGGAAACCAAACGAATTGGAAATTCTTCACGGCATTGACCTGGAGATTTATGAAGGGGAGTTTGTATCGATTGTAGGCGCGTCCGGATCAGGAAAATCAACAATGATGAACATTATAGGGATGCTGGACCGGCCTACAGAAGGAGAATATTTTTTGGATGGCATGAAGACGGAAAAACTGAAAGATAAAGAATTATCGGCAATTCGGAATAGAAAGATCGGATTTATTTTCCAGACCTATAATCTGATCAGCCGTACCAGCGCGCTGAAGAATGTAGAACTGCCCATGCTTTATTTCGGACTGGATGGAAAGACCAGGAACCGTCGTGCGAAGGAACTTTTAGATATGGTGGGGATGGGAGAACGGATAAGTCACCGGCCGGATGAACTTTCGGGAGGGCAGAAACAGAGAGTCGCGATTGCCAGAGCCATGGCGAATGACCCGGCAGTGATCCTGGCGGATGAACCTACCGGGGCGCTGGATTCAGCGACCGGAAGAATGATCATGGATATTTTTCAGCATCTTCACAAAGAACAGGGAAAAACGATTGTCCTGATTACCCATTCGCAGGAATTGGCAGAAGAGACAGAACGGATAGTGACCCTGAAAGATGGCGTCATTGTGGGCGAGAGAAGGGGAAAAGCATGTTGATATGGGAAAATACAAGACTGGCGTTAAGCGGTCTGATAGCCAATAAAATGAGATCTTTTCTGACTATGATTGGAATCGTGATCGGGATTGCATCGGTCATCGCGATTATGACATTGGGTAATTCCATCGGCATGTCGGTACGTCAATCTATGGATTCTCTGGGAGCAAATCAGATCGTGGCAGGCATACAGAGAAAAAACACGGGACAGAAGACGAACTCTGAAGGGTTGACCTACCTGGATGGACCAAGAACGGAGAAACCGTCGGAGGCAGATTTGATTACTCAGGAGATGCTGGATGAAATACAGCAGCGTTTTGCGCGAGAGATAACGGGAATATCTTTGACGGAGCAGGTGGGAGAAGGCAGGATACAGACAGGAGAAAAACGCGCGTATGTGGAAATAACCGGATATAACCGTGCCGGCCTGGAGAATGAAAAGCTGACGCTTCTGGCCGGCAGGACGCTGACGGAAAGAGACCAGGAGGAAGGCAGGAACGTTGTCCTGGCGTCGGAAAAAATGGTGCGGAAAATATTCGGGAACCATCTCTCAGAGGCTGTGGGGAATTCGGTAGAAGTGCTGATAGATAAAC
Organism: uncultured Lachnoclostridium sp.; assembly: GCA_944376715.1. Lineage (GTDB taxonomy): Bacteria > Bacillota > Clostridia > Lachnospirales > Lachnospiraceae > Hominiventricola. The sequence goes on from CALWDO010000005.1 coordinate 74,828, forward strand.
AATATGTGCGGTACACGATTGTAGGAGTTTATCAATATGAAGAATCAGCGATGGATTTTACTGTGTCATCCGAGGATGATATAAGGTCTGCTCTTTATCTGCCTCTGAAAGCGGCGAGAGCGCAGAAACATAATTCCTCCGGATATACCCGTTTTACAGCTCTGGCCGCGCCGGGAGCGGAAGTGGCGAAGGTATCGAAAGACCTTCAGAAGTATATGAATGAGAAGTATTACCGGAACAATGAAAGCTTTCAAATTTCCGCCATGAATATGGAATCTATGGTGAAAAGCATGACACAGATGATCTCCGGAATCTCTCTTGTGATAGCCGCCATAGGAGGAATTTCTTTACTGGTGGGAGGAATCGGCGTCATGAACATTATGCTGGTATTGATTACGGAGAGAACCAGAGAGATCGGAACGAGGAAAGCCCTGGGAGCGGATAATAACTCGATCCGGATTCAGTTTATCATGGAGTCGGTTGTCCTGTGCCTGATCGGAGGCGTATTCGGAGTCCTGCTGGGAATCGGGGCCGCTTTCGCTGCGACACGGGCTATGGGGTATCAGATCAGCCCGTCCCTGCAGGGGATTGCGGCATCTGTAATTTTTTCTGCGTTGATCGGTATTTTCTTTGGATATTACCCGGCGAACCGGGCCGCCAGGATGGATCCCATAGAAGCTCTCAGGTACGAATAAGAAAAGGATTGCTTTTTACAGAATGTCATTTTACACTGTAAAAAACAGCGAAGGGAAGAAAAAGGATGGAACATCCAAAGATACTGTTGATAGAGGATGATGAAGATATCAGGGAAGGAGTCCGTATCCTTCTGGAAAGTGAAAACTACAGAGTTGCCGAAGCAGGGAACGGAAGAGACGGGCTGAAGCTCCTGGATCAGGATACAGATCTGGTTATACTGGATGTGATGCTTCCCGGCATATCGGGCTTAAGAACCTGTGAAGAGATACGGAAGACATCATTTGTGCCCATTCTCTTTCTAACGGCAAAGGCACAGGAATCAGATCGTTTAATTGGCTTGATGGTGGGGGGAGACGACTATCTTCCCAAGCCGTTTTCTTATGCGGAACTCCTTGGGAGAGTAAAGGCGCTGCTGCGCCGCTACCGGATATATCAGGGAAAAGAAGGCCAGGAACAGACTGAGGGACGTCGCCTGGAACTGGCGGGGATAGAGATTGAGGAAGAATTTCATGAAGTGCTCGTCCGCGGCCGTCAGGTAGAATTGTCTGAGATCGAATATCAGATACTTCTGCTGATGATGAAACATCCGGGCAAGATTTTTTCCGCTCAGAATTTATATGAAAGCGTCTGGCAGGAACCATATTTTTACAGCTGCAACAGTACGGTGATGGTGCATATTCGAAGGCTTCGGGTTAAAATAGAGAGAAATCCTCAGGCGCCCGAGCTGATAAAAACCGTATGGGGAAAGGGATACCGCTTTGAAGGATATGGAAAGTAAGATACATTCGCTCGGTTTTTGCCTTGTAAAACTATTGGTATTGGCAGCAATACTGGCATTTATAAGCTTTCAGGTACTGTATGCGGCGGGGACCCGTGCGGTAAGCGTATGCGTGGATAACGATGACTTTATAAAACGCATGGATGAGAAATTTGCTGCGGGACTGCAGGAGTATATTGACGCAGAAAACCTGTCGGTTTCGGACACAGAGAAGCTGACCTGGTGGTCTGACAGGCATTGGGAGGCAGATATCCAGATTTTCAGGGATGGAGTACTCCTGTATGACTCTTATTATCCGGAAGGCCTGCCCCTTGAAACCGAAGGCTGGGAAATGCCGGAGTGTGAAATCCCGCTGATGTTCGCGGATGGAGAAACAGAACTGAGGGTTTATGGAAGCTATGGATACCGGCTTTATGTGGGAGCGCTGGTATCGGCGCTGCTGCTTTCCTTCGCCATATTCCTGCTGACAGTCATGATGGGGATTCGCAGGACGATCCGTTATATCAGGCTGCTGAATGCAGAAATACGTGTGATGGAAACGGGTGAACTGGACCATCCGATTACCGTGCAGGGAAAAGATGAACTGGCAGCATTGGCAGAAGAGCTGGACGATATGCGGAAAGCGTTTCGGGAACAGAACCGTCGGGAGGCGGAACTGACAGAAGCCTACCGCAGCATGATCACCGAGATGTCCCACGGTCTGAGGACCCCGCTCACATCCTTGTTAATCTATACGCAAATGCTGGATAAGAGGAAATTTCAGAATGAAGAACAGATGTGGTCATATATAGAAAAGATTAATAAAAAGGCGCATCAGATGAAACAGATGTCTGATCGGATTTTTGAATACACATTGTCCGGTGAGAAAGAGAACGGCTCCAGATAGAAATTTTGTTTAGAAAGTAAAGAAAAACGGGAGACATGCCAGTCTCCCGCTTCTCTTCCATTTTCGCATTCTTGCATAATTCTCAAGATAAAAAACATATGAAGCTTTGATGCTTGATTTATTTTTACATAAGAATTTGTTGAAATGTCCAAATCAGATTAAAGTTTGGTCACGTTGGTGGCCTGTGGTCCTTTTGCGCCGTTTACTACTTCGTATTCAACGGCCTGGCCTTCTTCCAGAGATTTGAAGCCCTCCATATTCAGCCCGGTATAGTGAACGAACACGTCGTTGCCGTTCTCGTCGGAGATAAAACCGTAGCCTTTCTGGTTGTTGAACCACTTAACTGTACCTCTGTTCATTGTGGTACCTCCTTAAAATAAATACGTGCTTTTTTGCACAACCTAAGACTACCATAGTTTACCGGGAGTGTCAAATGAAATCGGACGACACGAGGGGACATCCGCGGCGGAAATGACAGGCATGAAAACGCCCGGAAGGACATAGATTGGTTAATAATATGGAGGGATATAGATATTGAAGAAGATCCTCTTTGTCAATCTGATGATTCTATTGATATTTGCCGGCGCATCGTACTGGGCGGAGGTGGGGAGAGGCATGCGGCGGACTGCCGCCCAGACCGTTTCGCAGACACAGGAAGACCGATCGGAGAATACAGATACAGATGAGGAAAACGAAGATTACATACACTGGGTAGATTTTCAGGTGTCGGAGTTCGCCATGTCCGAGGCCTACGAATACGACAGGGATACTTACGGTACAGACGCGCATGTGGGATGGACGGACCTTCTGGCCTGGACGGCGGCGCATACAGGCGGCAGTTTCAATGATGATCGGGAGGTCCTGAGCCTTCTGACAGAACTGGAAGATAAGATCAGTCAGGGAGAGACATTGGAACAGATGACATCGGGGCTGGAGTATTTCCCATATTATAAGGAAGCATACGGGGCCGTTCTGGGAGGTATGGTAGGCGAGTTCGAGATCGAAGAACCGATAGAAGGAGAAGAAGGGAAAAAGAACTGGGTAAAAAAATACGGTCTGAAGGCTTTTCATCCCATAGCGAGAGGATTTCCATACAGCGATTATGATGATTTCGGCGTATCCAGGACTTACGGATATAAAAGGAATCATCTGGGGCATGACATGATGGGGCAGACGGGCACGCCGATAATAGCAGTAGAGTCCGGTTATGTGGAAGCGCTGGGATGGAACCAGTACGGAGGATGGCGGATCGGAATCCGCAGCTTTGACAAAAAACGATATTACTATTATGCACATCTGCGCCAGGGTTTCCCCTATCAGCCGGAACTGAAAGAGGGATCTGTGGTGCTGGCGGGAGATGTGATCGGATATATGGGACATACCGGGTACAGTACTGTAGAAGATACCAATAATATTGATACGACGCACCTTCATTTTGGAATGCAGCTGATCTTTGATGAATCCCAAAAAGACGGAGATAATGAGATATGGGTCGACTGTTATCAGATAGTGCGTTTTCTGTACAGAAACCGTTCGGAGACGGAGCGCAATGCGGAAACAAAAGAATGGAGGCGGATCTATCTTTTTAAAGATCCGGATGCGGCAGCTTATGAGCGGACGGTGGATTTTTCCATGTATCCGTAAACGGGAAGATTTTACTTTTTCTGCCGGAAGTGTTATATTGAATGGCAGAGGTGATGGATATGCTGGGAGAATGTCATGCCCATGTGATCATGGACGGCGTCAATTATAAGAATGCGGTGGCGCTCCATAAAAACGGAGTATGTGAGGAGGCAGTCCGAAAGAATCTCAAAGCGTATCAGGATGCAGGAATAACATTTGTACGCGACGGAGGCGATGCGCACGGCGCGTCCGCGCTGGCAAAAGAACTCGCAGGAGAGTATGGGATCGATTATCGGACTCCTCTCTTTGCGATCCATAAAAGAGGCCATTACGGTGGGATTGTGGGTCTGCCTTATGATAATCGTCAGGAGTATCGGGATCTGGTCAGAAAGGCAAAAGAGGAGGGGGCTGATTTTATCAAGATCATGATCAGCGGACTTCTGGATTTTGCCCACGCAGGCACATTGACGGAAGAAGGGCTGACAGAGGAAGAGATACAATATATGATCGGAACGGCTCATGACGCGGGGATGGCCGTCATGGCCCATTGCAATGGAGATGAGACCTGCCGGTATGCGATCCGCGCGGAGGCAGACAGCCTGGAGCACGGGGCGTTTATGGAAGATGAGACGCTTTTGATGCTGTCAGAAAGCCGTACCGTATGGATCCCTACTTTTTCGCCTATAGGAAATCTGCTGGGATGCGGCCGGTTCCCGGATGAAGAGATAAAGAAAAATCTGGATGGACAGATGAGACGGGTCAGAAAAGCCGCGGAACTGGGCGCATGTATCGGACTGGGCAGCGACGCAGGAGCATACCTGGTGCCCCATGGGAAGGGGACCGCGGATGAGCATGCTTATCTGCGCCGTGCCGGTGTGCCGGACGGGCTGCTGCATGAAGCGGAAGAACAGATCCGTCTGAGATTTAAAAGACCGTAAGAAGATCCGAAAATTGCCGGATTGTATAGTCGGGATTTTCTGCCTGCCCGAACCCGTAGGAGGCATAACAGAAGGGAATGCCGGCTGCGGCGCACGCCTGCTGGTCTCCGGCCGTGTCTCCTACATACACAGGATGTTCCAGATGATTGCGGTCGGCTACAAGACGGATATTGGGGCCTTTTTCCAGGCCGGTATTACCAGGACATTCAAAATCCTGAATACAGGGGCCCAGACCGGTCTTTTCCAAAAACAGCTCAATATAACCGGACTGACAGTTGCTGACGATAAAAAGAGGCATAGTTTTTGACAGAGCGCGTATGGTTTCTTCTACGCCCGGGTAGAGAATATTCTGACGGGACTTCCGGAGAAATTCATGTTCTCTTTCACAGCAGGCTTCGATCAGCGGATATCGCTGTTCCGGTTCCAGGAAAGGGAAACATAGATCGGCAATATGGGGCAGTGTTTTACCAAAGAGCTGTGTCAGCTGCTTCGGGGTAAAGTGGACAGGAACATCGGGACGGGAATCCACTACATCATTCCAGGCGTCCGCCACAATTCCGGTGGAATTCCACAAAGTACCGTCTATATCCAAGATAATACTGTCTGGTTTCATATATGTATGATCCTCCTGAGTGTAAAAATAGAATGCGGATTTGACCGCTCTATCTAACATAGCATGACCGTGAATCTGACGCAAGAGAAAAGGATAAAATATGAGATATGAAAGAATAGAAGAGGCTGTTTTCCTGTCCCGGCCCAACCGGTTTGTGGCCCGGGTGAGGACAGAGCGGGGAGAAGAAGTCTGCCATGTAAAAAATACAGGACGGTGCAGGGAACTGTTGATACCGGAGACGCGTATCTGGGTGCAGAGAAATGAAAGTCCGTCCCGGAAGACGGCGCTGGACCTGATCGCGGTGGAAAAAGAAGGCCGGATTGTAAATATAGATTCCCAGATCCCCAACAAAGTGGCGGAAGAATGGATCCGTTCCGGGCATCTGTTTGAACGCCCGCAGATGATCCGGCCGGAAACCCGTTATGGGAATTCGCGTTTTGATTTATATCTGGAGAACAAAGACAGCCGCATGTTCCTGGAGGTCAAAGGAGTGACTCTGGAAGAAGAGGGCGTGGCCCGCTTCCCTGACGCACCCACGGAAAGAGGCGTGAAGCATGTGGAAGAACTGGTCCGCTGCCGGGAAGAAGGATATCGGGCGGGAATCCTGTTCGTCATCCAGATGAAAGGGATCCGATACCTGGAGCCCAACGACCGGACTCATCCGGAGTTTGGGAAAGCGCTTCGCGCGGCTGCGGATGCAGGCGTAGAGATACATGCGGTGGACTGCCTGGTTACGCCGGAGTCCATACAGGCGGACCAGTCGGTGGAAGTGCGGCTTGGAGAGAAAAACGAATGATGGAATACATTGTAAAACCGCTGCTTTCATGGTATGATGGACATGCCCGTGTTCTTCCCTGGAGGGAAGAAATCAGTCCTTACCGGGTATGGGTGTCTGAGATCATGCTGCAGCAGACACGTGTGGAAGCGGTAAAACCGTATTTTGAGCGGTTTGTAAAGGCCCTGCCGGATGTACATGCTCTTGCGGAGTGTCCGGAGGACGAGCTTCTGAAGCTGTGGGAGGGACTGGGATATTATAACCGTGTCCGCAATATGCAGAAAGCGGCGCGCGTGATTGTGGATAAATATGATGGGAAATTTCCGGCGGATTATAAAAAACTGCTGGAGCTTCCGGGAATCGGGCACTATACGGCGGGAGCGGTCAGTTCTATCGCTTTCGGTATCTGTATGCCTGCGGTGGACGGGAATGTGCTCCGGGTGTTGTCACGGCTTCAGGCCAGCTATGACGATATCCTAAGCCAGAGTGTGAAGCATACCTTTGAAGAAGAATTACAGAAGATCATTCCTGAAGACCGGGCCGGAGACTTTAACCAGGCCCTCATAGAGATTGGCGCGATTGTCTGCGTCCCCAACGGCAAGGCAAAGTGCGGTGAATGTCCGCTTGGTTTTTGCTGCAAGGCAAAGGAAAGGGGAATCGTGGACGAGCTTCCCAAGAAGAAGGCGAAGAAAGAACGGCGTGTGGAGAACAGGACGGTGCTGGTCTTAAGAGAAGGAAACCGGGTGGCCATCCGGAAACGTCCTGAAAAGGGCCTGCTGGCGGGTCTTTATGAACTTCCCAATCTGGAAGGGACGCTTAGCGATGAGGAAGTGCTTCTGAGGCTTCGGGAGAGGGGCTTTTCGCCGATCCGGATACTTCCCCTTGCCCCGGCGAAACATATCTTCAGCCATGTGGAGTGGAGGATGACCGGCTATGCGGTCAGCCTGGAAGAGTCGGAAGACATGGACAAAGACGGCTTGTTTTTTATAGACGCCAGAGAGACAGAAGAAAAATATCCGATCCCCGCAGCCTTTGCCGCATATGCGCGGTATATGGACATTGTACTGGGACAGGAAAAATATGAGGAAGGAAGAAAAGATGTTTGACAGTGTGATCATAGGAGCCGGCGTTGCCGGCAGTGTGGCTGCCAGAGAACTGGCAGAAAGCGGACGCAGCGTGCTGGTGCTGGAACAGAGAGACCATATCGGAGGAAACTGTTACGACGAGCCGGACGAGAATGGAATACTGATCCATAAATATGGTCCCCATATATTCCATACGAAAGAAAAAAAGGCATATGATTATCTGTCCAGATTCACGGACTGGTACGCATTTGGACACGAAGTGGTAGCGAATGTATACGGCAAGCTGATTCCTGTGCCCTTCAATCTGAATACGCTTCATATGGTATATGAGAAAGAAAAAGCGGACGCCCTGGAGAAAAAGCTGGTAGAGACTTTCGGCATGGGAAGCCGCGTGCCGATCTTAAAGCTTCGGGAGCAGGAAGATCCCGAGATCCATCAGATCGCAGATTATGTCTATGAAAACATCTTCCTGCATTATACGATGAAACAGTGGGGGCAGACGCCGGAAGAGATCGATCCGGCCGTAACCGGACGGGTGCCGGTGGTGATCTCTTATGACAACCGGTATTTCCAGGAACCATGGCAGGGAATGCCTCTGCACGGATATACTCCCATGTTTGAAAAGATGCTGGACCATCCGAAGATCAGGGTGGAGACCGGCGTGGACGCCCGCAGCCGCATCCGGTTCAAAGAAGACCAGGTGCTTCTGGATGGAGAGCCGTTCCATGGGGAAGTGATCTATACCGGCCCGGTGGATGAGCTGTTTGACTGCTGCTTTGGACGTCTTCCTTACAGGTCTCTGAGATTTGATTTTGAGTATCTGGATCAGGAGGATTATCAGGGCCATAGTGTGGTAAACTATACGGTAAGCGAGGATTTCACCCGCATCACGGAGTTTAAGTATCTGACCGGACAGAAAGCTCCGGGAACGACGATTGTGAAAGAGTATCCGTTCGCGTATACCGGGGCGGAGGGCGAGATCCCTTATTATTCCATTGCCAATGACGCGAACCAGGCATTGTATGAAAAATACCGCGCGCTGACGGAAAAGATTCCCAATGTATGGCTGTTGGGACGTCTGGCAGAATATAAGTATTACAATATCGATGCCATGGTGATGAAAGCGCTGGAACTGACAGAGAAAATAAAACAAGAGGTGTAAGATGAAGTTATTATCGATAGCGGTCCCCTGCTACAATTCGGAAGCGTATATGAGAAACTGTATTGAATCCCTGCTCCCGGGCGGAGAAGAAGTGGAGATCATCATTGTGGACGACGGTTCCACAAAAGACCGTACGCCCCAGATCGCGGACGAGTACGCGGCCAAATATCCTACCATTGTCAAAGTGGTGCATCAGGAAAACGGCGGCCATGGAGAGGCGGTCAATACAGGACTAAAAAATTCTACCGGCGTGTATTTCAAAGTGGTGGACAGCGACGACTGGCTGGATGCGGAAAGCTACCAGAAAGTCCTGAAGAAACTGGGAGAACTGGTTCGGGCGGGAGATACCGTCGATATGGTAATCTGTAATTATGTTTATGACAAACAGGGCGCGAAACATAAAAGGACAGTGCGTTATACGACAGCTTTCCCGGTGGAACAGGTATTTACCTGGGGAGATGTAAAACATTTCCATCTGGGACAGTATATCCTGATGCATTCGGTGATCTACCGGACAGAGATGCTGCAGAGCTGCGGACTGGAGCTTCCGAAGCATACCTTTTATGTGGATAATATCTTTGTTTATTATCCGCTGCCGTATGTCAAAACCCTGTATTATATGGATACAGATCTGTACCATTACTTCATCGGACGCTCGGATCAGTCCGTCAATGAAAAAGTCATGATCAGCCGGGTGGACCAGCAGATTAAAGTCAATAAGATTATGATTGACCAGTACGATCTGAGATCGATCCAGAATACAAAACTGCGCAAATACATGGTAAGTTATCTGGATATCATGATGACCGTCTCGTCGATCATGCTTATCCGTTCCGGTACAGAGGAGAGTCTGCAAAAGAAAAAAGACCTGTGGCAGTACCTTAAGAATAAGGATGCAGGTCTTTATTATAAATTATATTTCGGCATCTTCGGCCGGGCTATGAACCTTCCTGGAAAAGGTGGGAGAAAAGTTTCTGTCTTTGCCTATAAGCTTGCCAACAAAGTCATGGGCTTTAACTAACATGCCGGAATGATAGATCATATCGTTCATAAACAGCCCAAGCAGGATGCCGGTAAAGACGTCGATGCAGGAGTGCTGTTTTAAGAATACAGTGGACAGGATGATGGATACGGCCAGAAACCGTGATCCGCGGACTGTCCACTTGCTTTTTGCAAGCCCGGGCGTATGCACGATCGCCATGTGCGCGGCGATGGAGTTGAATACGTGGATGCTGGGTAAAATATTGGTGGACGTATCAGTCTGGTACAGGAAACAGACCATTTTGATAAATATATTATCCCGGTTAAATTCCGTAGGGCGAAGCAAATGCCCGTTTGGATACAGAGCGGAGGCGATCAGGAAAACGGTCATACCTGTGTAGAGAAATACGATGTATTTGTAATAGTTCTTTCGATCTTTGAAAAAAAGCCAGATGTACACGACTGCGATATACAAAAACCACAGAAAATATGGAATGATAAAGTATTCGCAGAATGGTATCATCTGATCCAGAGGAAAATGGATGACATGGTATGGACGAGTCTCCATCCTTTCCAGATAGATAAAGCATCCCAAGTAAGCGGGGAAATAGAGAGTTGTCCATATATGCGGATAGCAAGATAAAAATGTTCTGATTTTCTGACGCATAGTTTACCCTCCTTACGTTTTCTCATTTCTGCGCCATCATAGCACAGGATTTTCAGGAATACAATAGGGAGAAATCCGAAGAATTCTTAAAAAATTCTGAATACGGATACAGTGTTGTCTTTCAATATATAGAAGTTTTAACAGTGAACCGGGAAAATGCGGTTGACTTGCCAGGTTGGCTGTGATATACTCTACCACGCTGCAAAGCCCACAAAACCAAGGTCTTTCCGGGCTTGCGCCGCCGATTCCCGGCGTTAAATGAATCGAGTGTTCGAGACCTTCCACTCGTAAAACAAAACTAAAGGAGACAATTGCATATGAAGACAAGAAACAAGACACTATTTCTCGCACAGGCAGCAGTGATTGCGGCCGCTTACACGGTGTTATGCATCGCTTTTGCACCGATCAGCTACGGGGAAATCCAGGTCCGCATTGCGGAAGCGCTGGTGATCCTGCCGTTTTTCACGCCGGCAGCGGTGCCGGGACTGTTTGTGGGATGCCTGCTTTCCAATATTCTTGGAGGATCTGTCCTGCTGGATGTGATTGGAGGGAGTATTGCCACGTTGATCGGGGCAATCGGATCATATTATCTGAGGAAAAATAAAATCCTCATATTGATTCCGCCGATCCTGGCCAATGTGCTGATCGTGCCGTTTGTCCTGCGCTATGGATATGGCACCAATCTTCCTATCCCGTTTATGATGCTGACAGTGGGGATCGGAGAGATCATAGCGGTAGGCGTGCTGGGAAGTGTGCTTCTGAGAGCCCTGGAAAAATCCGGCACCATGATTTTTAAGAAGAACCAGGGAGCTTATTGATGGACGTATGCGGCGAAGCTTCGCAGTGAAGACAGCGGCCGCCTGTGTGAAATCGCAGAAACGGATTTCACACAGGCGGTTTTTTGATACCTGCCGGGCTGTTCAGCGTTTCATCTTAGAGTCAAACAGGAAGCTGGCAAGATAAGAAAAGACTAATGCTGCGCAGATGCCGGCTGCTCCCGCGGTGAAGCCGCCTTTGAAGATTCCCAGGAACCCTTCTGTATCCACGGCTTCTTTGACGCCTTTCCATAAAGTATTTCCAAAGCCAAGCAGCGGTACGCTGGCGCCTGCCTTAGCGTATTCCTGAAAGGGGGCGTAGATTCCTACGGCACTCAGGATGACGCCGCTGCACACGAGAAGCACCATGATCCTTCCGGGCATGAGTTTTGTTTTTTCCATGAGGATCTGTACAAGAGCGCAGATCAGTCCGCCGATCCAGAACGCGTTGATATAATCCATAAAATTCCTCCTTATGCTAACAGAATTCCCCGCCCGAAAAAAAATATGCAAAAAATAAAAAAAGTGCTTGCAATTTCTAAAGAGCTATGGTATTTTATATAAGTGCTCAGCGAGAGCACAGAAAATAAGGTCGATTGGTCAAGCGGTTAAGACGCCGCCCTCTCACGGCGGAAACAGGGGTTCGATTCCCCTATCGACTGCTAATCAGAGCCAGAAAACTTTCCAAAAGTTTTCTGGCTTTTTCTTATACCCGCGCTCTTGTTTTCTAAGTACGGTTTTGCTATAATGAGACAGAATATGTAAACCTGTATTACCAATACAAAAGAGGCCGTTTATGATTGAGATTATTATCATTATTCTGGTATTATATGTGGTATTTTATGTAAAAAATGCAAACCAGAAAAGAAACAGAGAGCAGGGTCCGGTAAAGAGCATGGCGGCCAGAGAACGGGCGGCAGGCAGGAGAAAGCCGAAAGCGTCGGCGGTTCCCAATAAACCCAGGGTAAACCGCAGGATGCAGGAGCCGGAGGCTCCGGGATTACAGCCGGATACAGGAAAGAAGTCCTGCACCTACGAGGCTGCCTACTCCAAAGGGAAACCTTCCCGTATAGGAATGAGGGGAGACTATGAGACGAATATCCCTTCGGGCATGAAAAAGGTAGTATGCTCCTACTGCGGCGCGGAAAACTTTGTGCCGGCAGGGAGTCATGAGCATTACCATTGCTTTTTCTGTTGGGAAAAATTATAAGATGAGGGAATGACATTGAGTAAAATAGCGATTGTGACAGACAGCAACAGCGGCATCAGCCAGGAAAGAGCAAAAGAAATGGGGATTTTTGTGCTTCCCATGCCTTTTTTAATCAATGGGAAAGAACATCTGGACGGGATTGATCTTTTTCCCGCAGAGTTTTATGAATATCTGAAGCAGGATGCAGATGTGTCCACTTCCCAGCCGTCTCCGGAATCGGTTACGGCGTTGTGGGACAAGGTGTTGGAAGAGTATGATGAGATTGTCCATATTCCTATGTCCAGCGGCTTGAGCGGAAGCTGCCAGACGGCAAAGATGCTCGCAGAGGATTACGACGGTAAAGTAGAAGTGGTGAATAACCAGAGAGTATCCGTGACCATGGTGCACGCCGTCATGGACGCACAGAAGCTGATCGCCGACGGAAACAGCGCGGCCAAGATCCGGCAGATTCTGGAAAAGGAAGCGCTTCAGTCCAGCATCTACATTACGGTGACCACTTTGAAGTATTTAAGAAAAGGCGGAAGGATCACTCCGGCAGTAGCCGCGCTGGGTACGGTACTGCGTCTCAAGCCTGTGCTGCAGATTCAGGGGGAGCGTCTGGACAGTTTTGCAAAAGTGAGAACGATGCATGCGGCAAAGCAGGTGATGCTGGACGCGATGCATAAAGATATGGATACCCGTTTTGCGGGATGCCGGATGCGTCTCGCGATCGCCCATACGAATAATCAGGAGGCAGCCATGGAATTTAAAAAGGAAGTGGAGGCTGAGTTCCCGGGAGTCGGAGAGATTCTTGTTGATGAACTGTCTCTGAGCGTGGCATGTCATATTGGTGATGGTTCTTTAGCCATCGCCTGTTCAAAAGTTGTAGAATAGGGGATGGATTCCATTGGATAAATACGAATACCGTCTGAAGGCGGAACAGATTGAGAAACTGGTTAAAAAGAAAGATTACAAAACAGCGGCGAAGATCGCGGATACTATTGACTGGCGCAGGGTAAAGAACCTGAGCATGCTCTACATTGTGGCTGAGATTTATGACGAGCTGGAAAGATATGAGGATTGCATGGAGATCCTGAATATCGCATATGACCGCGCTCCGGTGGGACGTATGCTGCTCTATAAAATGACGGAGACCGCCACGAAGATGCATAACTTCGAAGACGCGATTTCTCTGTACCGGGAATTTGTCAAGCTGGCGCCCCATGATCAGAGCCGGTATATCCTGAAATATCAGATATACCGGGAGAGAGGCTCCAGGATTGAGGACCAGATCAAGATTCTCCGTGAATATAAAGCGCATGAATATCAGGAAAAATGGGCCTACGAACTGGCAGAGTGTTATGCCAAGGCCGGCATGACTGAGGAATGTGTCAGGGAATGCGATGAGCTGATACTTTGGTTCAGCGAAGGCGAATACGTCGTGAAGGCCATGGAACTGAAGATGAAGTATGAGCCTCTGACGGCTGCCCAGCAGGCTCAGTATGACCGTATGCTGGGCAATTCAGGAGCGGCTGACATCCATGAGGATGATTTTGAAGAACAGGGTGTTCCTACTTATAATACAGACAAATTCAGTACCGTTAATCTGCAGGCAGAGCTGGCGGCCAATCTGGATGAGCTGCTGCAGTCGGATTCGACAATAGAGATCCCGCCTCTGACCCTTCCGGAGACAGAGACGCCCCCGGAGAAGGAAGCAGAACCGGAAGAAGCAGAGCCGGAGATCGAGCTGGAGGAGCTGACGCTGGAAGAACCCAGGGAGGAGCCGAAGGCAGAAGAAGCAGAACCGGAGATTAAACTGGAGGAACTGGATCTGGAAGATCTGCCTGTGGTATCGGAGCCGGAAGAACCCAGAGAGGAGTCGAAGGCAGAAGAAACAGAACCGGAGATCGAACTGGAGGAACTGGATCTGGAAGATCTGCCTGTGGAGCCGGAGCCGGAAGAACTTGAGGCGGAGCCGAAGGCAGAAGAAAAAGAGCCGGAGATCGAACTGGAGGAACTGGATCTGGAAGATCTGCCTGTGGAGTCGGAGCCGGAAGAACCTGAGGCGGAGCCGCAGGCAGCGGAATCGGAAGAAACAGAACCGGAACAGCCAGCCGGACAAATGACTATTGAAGACGTTCTGGCGGAGTGGGAGAATAAAAAAGCAGAGACAGAAGCGAAGATCGAAGCAGAAGCCGGTCAGGCGAAGGCCCGCAGAGAAAAGGTGAAGCAGGAAACTGCCGAACTGATGAAGCTGATCACGGGAGATACCAGCGGCCTTCCCCAGGATGTGAAAGAAATCCTGGACGAGATCGACGAAGAGAGCCGTCAAAAGAAAGAAGCATCAGAAAAAACGGAGGAACCTCTGCCGCAGATAGAGCCGTCTCTGGAAGAAGAGGGAATTACGCTGGAAGAACTGAAGCTGCCGGAAGAGACAAAGCCGCAGTATCCGGAAGGAGACAGTCATGCCAGACATAAAAAACCCAAAGTTTCCGGTGATACCGCGGCCATGAATATGATTCAGGAGTTGGAACGGTCTCTGGCTACGGAAGTATCGGAAATGGCGGTGAATGCAGGTCATCTGACGAAGGAGCAGGCGCGCCTGTTCGCCTATTTCACTTCTGTGAAGGGAATGAGCGGACAGCTGGCGGAACTGTTCAAGGGCAATGTGCGTCCTAACCGGAAAAACTCGTCTCACGGCAACCTGGTAATTACCGGAAGACGGGGAAATGGCAAGACGACGCTGGCTATTGATATTGTGAAAGCCCTGCAGAAGCAGAACCGGATCGAAGGAAAGAAACTGGCGAAGATCAGCGGACGGAATCTGAATACCAAAGATGTGCAGGAAGTTCTTGGGAAAGTAAAAGGCGGAGCGCTGATCATTGAGAACGCGGGAGCCCTTTCGGATTCCGCGTTGGTGGCATTAAGTCTCGCCATGGAAGGCGATACCGGCGGGTTGTTGATTATTCTGGAAGATTCGGCAGAGGCGATTCAGAAAATATTTTATAAAAACAAGAATTTTGCGTCGAAATTCGATCATACCATCGATATTCCGGTCTTCACCAATGATGAATTGATCGCATTCGCAAAGTCTTATGCGCTGGAGCTTAACTGCACATTTGACGAATTTGGCGTGCTGGCTCTTTACGACCGGATCGGCAGTCGTCAGACTCTGGATCATATGGTATCCGTGGCGGAAGTCAAAGATATTGTGGATGGGGCCATTTCCCATGCAGAGAAACGGAATGTACGGCATTTATTTGAAAAGATAGCCAAGAAAAATGTAGATGAATATGGCAACCGGATTTTACGGGAAGAAGATTTTGAAATATCATGAACATATTGACAGCAAAAGGAATCAGTAAAACTTTTACGGACAGGAAACTGCTGGAAGGGGCAGATTTCAGTCTGGAGGACGCAGACAAGGTGGGCATTGTCGGTATCAACGGTACCGGCAAGTCCACCCTTTTGCGCATCCTGGCCGGTATAGAAGAACCGGACGAGGGAGAGGTGATAAAAGGAAATCGGATTTGTATCCGTTTCCTGCCTCAGAACCCGGATTATCCTTCCGGCATGACTGTGTATGAATATATGCAGAAATACGGAGAAGAAAAAAACGGATGGAGCGCGGAAGGCGATATCAAGTCTGTGCTGGAACGGTCGGGATTTGGAACCGGGGAGGAGCTCCTGGAACATCTGTCAGGCGGGCAGCGCAAGACGGTGGCGCTGGCGGCGGCTCTGCTGGCTCCCAGCGATATTCTGCTTTTGGACGAGCCCACGAACCATCTGAATATTGATATGGTGCTCTGGCTGGAACGTATGCTGGCGCAGCGGAAGGGAGCTCTGGTCATGGTGACGCATGACCGGTATTTCCTCGACCGGGTGTGCAGCCGGATTGTGGAGATTGATAAAGGGAAATTATATAATTACCAGACCAATTTTGCCGGATTCCTGGAGGCCAAGGCGGCGCGGGAAGATCTGGAACTGGCTACTTACCGCAAGAATAAAAATATTCTTCGTATAGAGCTGGAATGGATGCGCCGGGGAGCCAGGGCCCGTTCTACCAAACAGAAGGCGCATATACAGCGGTACGAGGAACTGAAAGAAAATACAAAGGCGCCGGAGAAGGACGGAAAAGTGCAGATCGGTACCGTGGCGTCCCGGTTGGGGAAAAAGACGCTGGAACTGAAGCACATTTCCAAGAGCTTTGGAGAGAAGATCCTGATAGACGATTTCAGCTATGCGTTCCGGAAGCAGGACAGGATCGGTTTTGTGGGGCCGAACGGATGCGGCAAGACGACTTTGATGAAGATGATCATGGGTCTGGAGAAACCGGACCGGGGAGAAGTGATTCTGGGACCGACGGTCAGGATCGGATATTTTTCCCAGGAAAATGAAACTCTGGATCCCCGGCAGAAAGTGATCGATTATATCCGTGATACGGCGGAATATGTGCGGACGGAGGATGGAATGGTCTCTGCGTCGGGGATGCTGGAACGGTTCCTTTTCGACGGGGCGCTGCAGCATTCCCTGATCGGGAAATTGTCCGGAGGAGAAAAGAGACGCCTGTACCTGCTGAAAGTATTGATGGAGGCGCCGAACATCCTGATTCTGGACGAGCCTACCAATGATTTGGATATCCAGACTCTGGCAATCCTGGAAGAGTATCTGGAACATTTTCCGGGAATTCTGATCGTGGTATCCCATGACAGGTATTTCCTGGATAAAACAGCGGACCGCCTGTTCGCCTTTGAGGGCCGGGGAAATCTCCGGCAGTATGAAGGAGGATATTCAGATTATCTGGAAACCCGAAAGGCAGAGACAGACTCCGATGTTTCTGTGGGGAAAAAGGGAAAAGCCGCCGGAGAGAAGACAGAAAAAGTAAGGATCCGCAAACTGAAATTCACCTGGCAGGAACAGAAGGATTACGAAACGATCGAAGAAGTGATTGCCGGTATCGAGGAAAAGATAGCGGATCTGGAAAAGCAGATGGAAGCGTCTGCCACAGATTTTGTGAAGCTGAATCAGCTTACGGCGGAGAAAGAGGAGCAGGAGCGCCTTTTGGAAGAAAAGATGGAACGGTATGTGTATCTCTGCGATCTGGCGGACCGGATCGCAGAGCAGTCTTGATCTGTCAGGCGAAGAGCCCCTGGATTACCTGGGGCACTGTGGTGATCCGGTCCAGATACCGGACATTGTCTCCGCAGAATATCAGGCCGTTTTCCACGTCTCCCTGTACGGACCGGATCAGAGCCTGCGTGATACAGTAAGGGGCTTCTTTGGGATTGCATTTTTCCAGGCACCGATAGCATTTGGTAATGTTTTCCCGGCCCTGTTTCATCTTCTCCAGGAATGCATTGCGGATGGCCCTGGCGGGCATGCCTACAGGACTTTTTATGATCTCGATGTCCTCTGCGCGCGCATTCACATAGGCATGTTTGAACGCTTCCGAAGCGTCACATTCTTCTGTAGTCACGAAGGGCGTCGCCACCTGGACTCCGTCTGCGCCCAGAGAAAAAGCATGCTGGACCTGCTGCGCATTCATGATGCCGCCTGCCAGGAAGACAGGGATGGACGTCTGGAACTTTTCCTCATATCCTCGTACACAGGCGATGATCTTCTGAATCTCCAGGTCATAGGCAGAGTCGAATCCGTCTTCGCCTATATGGCTTAATTCTTCATTGGAAAAGCCCAGGTGTCCGCCGGCGTGGGGCCCCTCAATGACCAGAAAATCTGCGGTGCGCCTGTAATGACGGTCCCACATTTTGAGGATAATGCGGGCGGCTTTTTCGGAAGAAACGATGGGGGCGATCTTGGTATCGGTCCCTTTTACATATTCCGGCATATCTACGGGAAGGCCGGCGCCGGAGATGATCACATCAGCGCCCGCGTCTGCCGCCGTCCTTACATAGTCCGGATAATCTCTGGTCGCCACCATGATATTATAGCCGATCAGTCCGTCGCAGGAGCCGTCCGCTTTTGCGGCGATTTTTTTTGCCTGTTTCAGTTCGTTTACCATAGCGCGGAGATTTGCTTTTTTGGAGTTTTCGGAAAAATCCGGTTCCCGGAATCCGATCTGTGCGGTGGAGATGATGCCTATGCCGCCTTCACGCGCGACTGCCCCTGCCAGTCTGGACAGACTGACGCCTACGCCCATGCCGCCTTGAATCAAGGGGAGTGCGGCGGTCTTTTCTCCGATCTGCAAAGGTTTGATATTCATATGGTAAAATCCAATCCCTTTCCGGGTATAAACCCTATAATTATTTTGAAAGTCAAAATAATTATAGGGCGGTGTATAGTAAATGTCAATATATCTAGTATAAAAAACTACATAAAATAGTGAAGGAAATGATATGATCTAATTCGACACGGCTTCTTTGGCAAATTGGGTCGTAACCAGATCTTCATAAGGCGTCCACTCCGGGAGCTCTCCGGCTTCCTGAAGGATATTCTGCAGAAGGTCGAAACTGTCTTTTTCAAAGATCAGATTGTCTTTCCAGGTGTCCTGATCATAGTACCTGGTGACGATGGTGGTGATGGTATCCAGATCTGTTTCTTCAAACTGCGGCTGGATCACTTCGGCGATCTCTTCGGGAGTATGCGTCTGTACATATTCCATTCCTTTTTGAAGGGCGTTGGTAAATGCCTGCAGGATTTCCGAATGCTCTTCAATATAGCTCTGTTTCGCGCTGTAGGCGGTGTAGGGGACATATCCGGAGGCTTCGCCCAGAGAGGCCACCACATATCCTGCTCCTTCTTGCTCAAGCGCGGTCGCGGAGGGCTCGAATTCCACGGTAAATTCTCCCTGCCCGCCGGAGAAAGCCGCCGCCGTGGAGCCAAAGTCAATGCCCTGGTCGATGGTCAGATCCGCAGCCGGATTGATGCCGTTCTTTTTCAGGATAAATTCGAAGACCATCTGGGGCATTCCGCCTTTTCTTCCCCCAAGTACGTAGGTCCCTTTCAGATCCTCCCACTGGAAGTCGTCCACAGGCTCCCGGGATACGAGAAAATTGCCGGCCCGCTGGGTGAGCTGCGCGAAGTTGACGATGTAGTCGTCAGGATTCTGTCCATAAATATAGATGGAGGATTCGCTGCCCATGAAACCGATATCGGCCTCACCGGAGATAACGGCAGTCGCCACTTTATCAGCTCCGAAGCCGGTGACCAGATCCAGGTCGATCCCTTCTTCTTCAAAATACCCGTTTTCAATGGCTACATATTGGGGCGCGTAGAAGATAGAGTGAGCCACTTCGTTAAGCGTTACTTTCGTGAGACCTTCGGAAACCGAGGAACCGCCTTCGCCGTTTGAACAGCCGGTCAGGAGACACAGGCCAAGGACGGCCGCGCCTATACATGCAATGATTCGCTTTTTCATATGATTCTCCCTGTGTTTGCTGTGTTCTCTACTACTATATGCAGGAGGTCGGAAAGAGTGAGAAAGTGAAGACGTGCTCAAATATTACTGAAATGTAAACTGCTGCAAATAATCTTAATTAAATTTTAATAAAAATTAAGAAAAGTGAAAACTTCGGATAGACAGGAAGAAACGGATGCTATAAAATATTTCTGAGATTCGGAAGACCTGAAAGCTCAATATACCATGTGAAAATGGAGGGACTTATGAAAAAGAGGTATGTATTGATTGGACTTCTGGTGGTCCTGCTGGCGATTGCGGCAGGAGTGGTGGCATTCACACATTATTTTCTGTCCGCAGAGACAAGTATCCGGGACTCCTGGGAAGTGGAGACCGGAGATTTGCTGGTGTCTGACGAGGAGTACGGGGTATCTGCCTATGAGGCGGATGTGGAATCAGATCTCAATGTGATCAGTCTGCTGCCGGATGAGATTGAAGAGGACGGATTTACATACTATGAGGAAGAGGTACAGCAAAGGATTGCGGCCGCGCTGGTAGAGGCAGGGGAGAACGGCAGTTTCACGCTGGAAAAACCGCTGGCTGTGCTGAATCCTTTCGGAACAGGCAGCAATGGACTGTATTTGTATTTCACTACGGACTGGTCCAGCCAGATCCGTTATACGATCCATGTGGATGATGAAAGTATCCCGGATTATACGGCGGTGGCAAACAATGGGGACCGGGAATTTTCTCGGATGCATGAATTCCTGATGATCGGTTTGGTGCCGGGTGAGACAAACCATGTGACGATGGAAGTGCTGGGTAAATATGGAAGGGTGCAGAATACGGCAGAGTTCACCATTACGATGCCGGAACCCCAGTCGGGATACGCGGTGAGACTGGATTATACAGACGGAGAAGCGGCGGGAGGACAGACGGAAGGTTTGTTCTACACGATCCGTACGGGAGGTTATACAGGATATGCATTTTTCTATGATAATTCCGGTATCATGCGTTATGAGATGGTACTGGAGGGATATGGGCTGGACCGGATGCTCTGGTATGAAGGAGAGATGCTGACCTGTGCGTCCGCTTATAAGATCGCGCGTTTCAACCGTCTGGGGCAGGTGACAAAGACCTATGACCTGGATGGTTACGAGATGCATCACGATATGGTATTTTCGGGAGATGACAGCCTGGTGGTACTGGCCAGCGAATATGAAAGCACAGATGTGGAAGACCTGATGCTGGAAGTGGATCTGGTGACCGGAGAGGTGACGGAACTGATTGACTTTAAAGATATTCTTCCGGAATATTATGAGAATTATGCCCATGTGATCGGTTTGGACGACGAGTTCAAATGGCTGGCAGGGAAAAAGGACTGGATCCATCTGAATACCGTACAATATATGGAAGAGGATGACAGCGTGATCGTCAGCTCCAGAGAGACCTCTACGATTATTAAAGTTCGTGACATACACGGGAACAAAGAACTTGACTATCTGATCGGCGATGAGGATTTCTGGAAAGGTACTCCGTATGAATCCTACAGCTATACAAAAGTGGGAGATTTCACTCCTCAGTATGGACAGCATACAGTCGAATATGCAGGGAATGAGGGACTGGAAGACGGACAGTATTATCTCCGTATGTTTGACAACAATTACTGGAGCTTAAGCACCAGGGACAGTTATGAACCGGATCTGCCGGACAGTGTAGGCACCGCCCTGCTGGATGATTCCAAATATTCGCATGTGTATTTTTATCTGGTGGATGAGAAAGCACGTACGTTTGAACTGGTGGACAGCTTCGATGTGCCGTATTCCAGCATTGTGTCGAATGTAACGCCTATGGGGGATAATTACGTGGTCAACAGCGGCTGCAGCATGGTGTTTGGCGAATACACCCAGGACGGTACGCTGATACGTGAATATTCATATGAATGTACACTGCAGACTTATCGGGTGATGAAGGGAGATTTTGCAGGCTTTTGGTTTGCGGAGTAAGTAAAAATATCGGGGCCGCTGCGGGATTGCAGCGGCCCTGTTATTATACCTGTGTATCATCGTTTTTGGAATCGTCCTGTTTTCCGAAGGTACGGTACAGCCACATGTATATATACAGCAGGACGGGGAGGATGACGGTGGCGGCAAAGGCTGCGGCCAGCATTTCTTTGGAGCCGTCCTGCCCGGTCAGAGCCAGGATGAAGGTGAACAGATAGAGGGCGGCGATGATCAGGACGGCGGCAAGCGCCAGGATGCGTTTGAGTTTTTGATGCATAGCATTTCCCTTTCTTTTTCGTGGTAGGAATATATTTTGAATACCATTATATCATAGAAAACTTTTTTTGTTAATTCTGACTATCCATACCTGTACAAAAAGTAGAAATTGAACGGAAAAGAATGGGATCCACTGCCGGATTTACAAGGAAAGAAAAGAAGATTATACTGAAATACAAAGAGGTGCAGGGGATCACTACAAAAGGTAGGAAAAGGACCGCTGCGCCCGAAAAAAAGGAGGAGAATGGTATGTTATCTGTAAAAGAGAATTTTTTTGAGACTGTGAAACCGGACGGACATCCGGACCGGCTGATGAAACAGTATGAAGGACTGGCGTTTCTGAACATGAACCCGGTGCTGAAATACATCAGAGGGGACCGTCATCCAGGTATGCCGCCCACAAAGGACCGCTTTGGTACAGAGATCCTCTGGCCGGAAGGACAGGTAGCGGCGATGCCCCATGTGACCGAGGCTAATAAGGTGATTCCGGACATTACGGAGTGGAAGGATTATCTGAAGATTCCGGATATCGTAAAAGAGTGTTCCGATCCTGCTCTGTGGGAGCCGTATATCAAACAGGCAGAAGAATACAGGGCAGAGGGCAAGATCCTGATGGGATATCTGCCGACGGGTCTGTTCGAGCGTCTGCACTTCCTGATGGGATTTGAAGATATGCTGATGAACTTCCTGCTGGAGCCGGAAGCAATGCATGAACTGATCGACGCGATCGGCGAATACCGTTATCAGTTCATGAAACTGTCCGTAGACTACCTGAAACCGGACGTGGTTATCTCCCATGACGACTGGGGTTCCAAGAGATCGCTGTTTATCAGCCCGGATACCTGGAGAGAGTTCATCAAACCGCATTATCAGAAGATGTACAGCTATATGAATGAAAAAGGCGTTCTTGTTATGCACCATGCAGACTCCTTCCTGGAGCCGATCATTGACGACATGGTGGAGATCGGCATCAATATCTGGCAGGGAGCGCTTCCGGAGAATGATATCGTGAAGATCCAGAAACAGGTGAACGGCAAGATGACGCTGATGGGCGGTATCGACGCTTCCATCGTAGACCGGGCAGACTCCACGGAAGAAGAGATCCGTACAGAGACCAGAAGAGCCTGCGAGACCTACGCGCCGGGCGGACATTTTATTCCGTGCATCACTTACGGCGGACCGGGCTGCCTGTACAAACACGTGGATCCCATCATCAATGATGAGATCGACAAGTACAACAAGAAAGTATACGGGGTTTAAACTGATCAGGGGCTCCTTCCGGGAGCCCCGTGTCAAAAGAAGGAGAGGGGTATGAGTAATAATAATAAAAAGCCGTTGAGCAGAGCGCTGAAGCTGTTCTACGGAGTCGGGGACTGCGGATTTACCTTAATGAGTAATGTGGAAAGTTATTTCTTTAATTTCTTCCTTACGAATCTGGCGTCGTTCGATCTGGGAGTCGTGACGGCGATCACGACCATATCCAGCACGGTGGACGCCTGCCTGTCCTGGATCTATGGGGCGATCCTGAACAGTATTAAGCCGAAGAAATGGGGACGTTACCGCTCCTGGCTGGTTCTGCTGCCGTGGATCGTACCGTTTCTGTACGCGTTCCAGTTTATCAAGATCGGAAACGGAATCGTATCGGCGGTGATCGTTACTGTCGCGGCGATCTCGAGCCACGTAGTATGGAATTTCCCGTATGTAGCCAATGTGTCCATGATTTCCGTGGCGGGCGCTACGCCGGATGACCGCGCGCAGCTGTCCTCTACCAGAGCGGCATGGGCGAATTTCTCCAAGATTATCTTCTCTTATGTGGGTGTCCCGCTGGCGTCGGTATTTGCCGGCATCGTTGGAGAGACCAATCAGTACGGAGCGGTGGCTTTCGTGCTGGCGTGGGTGATGGTGGTTCTGTATTTTGCCCACTTCAAGATGTTTGACGGATACGAAGAGGTCAGCGCTGAGGATGTCAAGGAGACGAAAAAAGACACTACAAAGACCAGCGGTATGGATCTGGTGCGGGCGCTTTTGCAGAACCCGCCGCTGATTGCGCTGATGATTGCGGATCTGTCCAAATGGGCGTTTAACTTTATCGTATCCGGTATCGCCATGTATTATTTTACCTACGTCGCAAAAGACGCGGGACTTCTGACCACTTACATCCTGATCTCCAATATCTTCTGCGTGGTGGGATCTTATCTGGCAAAATCCGTGGCAAAGAAATTCTCTACCAGGACCGGTACGATCGGCACCTTTGTCCTGATGGCGGCAGTCATGATAGCGGCAAACTTCCTCTATACGAATGTATGGCTGGTGGTGTTCCTGATGTCTCTGGCACAGCTGGGTTACGGCATCGCATATGCCTGCACGCCGGCGCTGTATTCGGATACGATCATCTATTCCGAGTGGAAGACCGGAAAGAATGCTACCGGATGGATCAGCGGGCTTCAGAATGTTCCGCTGAAAGTGGGCGTTATGATGAGAGGTATCATTATCTCTGCCTGCCTTGCCATCGCAAACTTCAGTTCCGCCATTGATCCGTCTCAGGCTACCGTAGAACTGCAGAAAGGAATCTGCTTAGGGTTCATGGTGATTCCGGCCTGCGCACTGCTTTTGTCGGCAGTGATCCTGATTTTCGGATTTAAGATTACCAAAGAAAAAGTAGAGCAGTATCGTGCGGAGATCGACGCGCGCCGCGCGTAAAACGAGTTGTCAAACATTTGTTCCTGTGGTATAATCTCATGAGTAGCAGCCTCGGAGAAGCGAAGCTTTTCCGGGGCTTTTAAAATCATGGAGAAGGAGAATCTGGATGAGCAGTCTGGAACTTTTAAATAAAGAGCAGCAGGAAGCGGTACTCTGTACAGAGGGACCGCTTTTGATCCTGGCAGGAGCCGGATCGGGCAAGACGAGGGTGCTGACCCACCGCATTGCCCATTTGATCGAGGACTGCGGGGTCAGTCCCTGGAATATCCTGGCGATTACGTTTACCAACAAGGCGGCCGGCGAGATGAGAGAGAGAGTGGATAAGATCGTGGGTTTTGGCTCGGAGAGCGTCTGGGTGAGCACGTTTCACTCTGCCTGTGTCCGTATCCTGCGCAGATACATCGACCGTCTGGGATTTTCCAACAATTTCACGATCTATGATACGGAGGATCAGAAGTCGGTGGTAAAAGACGTATGCCGCCGTCTGGAACTGGATCCGAAGATGTACAAGGAACGGATGCTCCTGAATGTGATCTCTCACGCGAAGGACGAATATCTGTCGCCGAAGGAAGTGGAACTGCAGGCCAGGGGAGACTTCCGCCGGGAGAAGATCGCCCAGGTGTATCTGGAGTATCAAAAGGAACTGCAGAAGAATAACGCGCTGGATTTTGACGACTTGATCGTGAAGACGGTAGATCTGTTTACCGTGTGCCCGGATGTTCTGGAATACTATCAGAATCGTTTCCGCTATATTATGGTGGACGAGTATCAGGACACCAATACGGTACAGTTCAAACTGATCAGTATCCTGGCTGGGAAATACCGGAATCTGTGCGTGGTGGGAGATGACGACCAGTCCATTTATAAGTTCCGCGGGGCGAATATAGAAAATATCCTGAGCTTTGAAAAGACGTTTCCGGACGCCGCAGTGATCCGCCTGGAGCAGAATTACCGTTCTACGGGTACGATCCTGGATGCGGCCAACGGCGTGATCTCGCACAACAAGGGAAGAAAAGAGAAAACACTCTGGACCGAAAATGAGAAAGGGGATCCCATCGAATTCCATCAGTTTAACACGGCATATGATGAAGCGGAGTTCGTAGCAGGCGATATCCGCAGGAAGATGCAGGAGCCGGGGGCGGAATACCGGGATTTTGCCATCCTGTACCGAACCAATGCCCAGTCGCGTCTTTTTGAGGAAAAATTTCTTATGGCCAATATCCCCTATCGCCTGATCGGCGGGATTAATTTTTATTCCCGCAGGGAGATCAAGGACCTGCTGGCTTATTTAAAGACCATCGACAATGGCAGAGACGATCTTGCCGTGCGCAGGATCATCAATGTGCCGAAGCGGGGCATCGGTGCGGCGACTCTGAATAAAGTGGATGCATTTGCCCAGAGCCGGGGGATCAGCTTTTTTGAGGCTCTGGAAGAAGCGTCGGAGATCCCCGGGATCGGACGCGCGCTTCTGAAGATCCAGCCTTTTGTCCATCTGATCCACGAGATGCGCCTGAAGCTTGCCGATATTTCGCTGAAAGAACTGATGGAAGAGATTCTGGACAAAACCGGATATGCCAGAGAACTGGAGATGGAAGATACTGAAGAGGCGGACGCACGGCTGGAAAACATCGACGAACTGATCACCAAGATTGTTACATATGAAGAAGGCGCTGAACATCCGGAACTCAGTGAGTTCCTGGAAGAGGTGGCGCTGGTGGCGGACATTGACAGTTTGGAGGAGGACGACAACCGGGTTCTCCTGATGACGCTGCACAGCGCGAAAGGTCTGGAATTCCCCAGGGTTTATCTGGCGGGTATGGAAGACGGGATCTTTCCCAGTTACATGTCCATTGCGGCAAACACGGAAGAAGAGATTGAAGAAGAGCGAAGGCTTTGCTATGTGGGGATTACCCGTGCCATGAAGGAACTGACTTTAACTTCCGCCAGATTCCGGATGGTGCGCGGAGAGAATCACTGTAATGCAGTATCCCGGTTTATCAGAGAGATTCCGGAAAATTTGATGAAGAGGGAAGGCCTCCCGGAAAGGCATAAAGAGCAGGCTCCGACCGACAAACGGGATCAGGTCTACGAGAAAGCGAAGGAAGCCTTCCGGGTCAAGACTTTCGACCCCAGGCAGTTTAAAGTGGTCAAGGCGGATAAGCTGGACTATGGAGTAGGAGACCGGGTGAGTCATATAAAATTCGGCCAGGGGACTGTCCTGGAGATTGCAGAAGGAGGACGTGATTACGAGGTCAAAGTAGATTTCGACAAGGCCGGAGTCAAGAGGATGTTCGCTTCCTTTGCCAAATTGAAAAAAATTGAAACGCTATAGTAATTTATCATGAAATATGGTATACTAAAATAAGATTTTATACAGAAAAGAGGTATCCGCTATGAACCGTGTAGAAGACTTTTTAAATGCAGCGAAGACGAATGAGATGCTGGGAGAATTGCTTCATATCAAGAAGGAAGAGGAGAAAAAGCAGAACGTACTGATGTGGGTTCTCATCGCGATCGGCGCCGTACTTGCAGTGGCGGGTATCGCATATGCCGTATACCGCTTCTTTACTCCGGATTATCTGGAGGACTTTGATGAGGAATTCGACGATGATTTTGACGATGACTTCTTTGACGATGAAGAAGAAGCAGAAGACGAAGAAGAGGACAAGACTGCAGAGTAATTTCCGCAGGAAAGGAATCAGAGCAGAGTAAGGGACTGTGAAAGACAGCGGAACCAGGGCTGCGTGCCGGGCTCCGCTGTTTTTTTCACCAGATTAAGGAGAATATATGAAAAAAGGGCAGATTATTGAAAGCACAGTGACGAATACAACCTTCCCCAATAAAGGAAGGATGGAAGCGGAAGGAAAGACTATAATTGTAAAAAACGGCATTCCGGGACAGCGGCTCCGTTGTCAGATCACAAAGGTTCGCGAGGGAAAGGCGGAAGCGCGTGTTCTGGAAGTGCTGGAGCGTTCTTCTGTGGAATGTGAACCCTTCTGTAAACATTTCTCGGAATGCGGAGGCTGTATCTGGCAGACTCTTCCCTACGAAGAACAGTTAAGACTGAAAGAAGGACAGGTTAAGGAACTGCTGGACAGTGCGGTACGGGCATATGGATATGAATATGAGCTGGAACCGATCAAAGGCAGCCCCCGAAAATATGAATACCGCAATAAGATGGAATTCTCCTTCGGGGATGCGTACAAAGACGGTCCGCTGTCTTTGGGGATGCATAAAAAAGGCAGTTTCTATGATATCGTGACAGTGGATGGCTGCCAGATCGTGGATGAAGATTTCCGGAAAATCCTGTCAGAGACTCTGGCATATTTTCAGGAACAGGGACTGCCCTATTATCATAAAATGCGCCATGAAGGGTATCTGCGCCATCTGCTGGTGCGAAAGGCAGTGCGGACCGGGGAGATCCTGGCAGATCTGGTGACCAGCACGCAGATGCAGGCTGACCTGGAAGGGTGGAAAGAGAGAATGCTCTCTTTGCCTCTGGAAGGAAAACTGATCGGGCTCCTGCACACGGAAAACGACAGCCTGGCCGATGTGATCCAGAATGACGGCACGGAGATACTCTGGGGACAGGATTTCTTTTATGAAGAATTGCTGGGACTTCGTTTCCGGATCACTCCATTCTCTTTCTTCCAGACCAATTCTCTGGGGGCGGAAGTGCTCTATGAGACGGCCAGATCCTATATCGGCGATACCAAGGATCAGACTATCTTCGACCTGTACAGCGGAACAGGCACCATCGCCCAGATCCTGGCGCCGGTGGCGAAGAAAGTGATCGGAGTGGAGATCGTGGAAGAGGCGGTGGAGGCGGCGAAGGAGAACGCCCGCCTGAACGGACTGTTCAACTGTGAATTTATCGCCGGGGATGTACTGAAGATGTTGGATTCCATTGAAGAACGTCCCGACTTTATCGTGCTGGATCCTCCCCGGGACGGCGTTCATCCAAAAGCTCTGAAAAAGATCATCGACTACGGTGTGGACCGTATGGTCTACATTTCCTGCAAGCCTACCAGCCTGGCACGGGATCTGGAACTGCTGCAGGAAAACGGGTACCGGATGGAGAGGGCTTGCTGTGTGGACATGTTCCCATGGACCGGGAATTGTGAAGTGGTGGCGCTTTTGACCCGCTGCGGCTGCAAACTATAACGTATAGTGATTATTACGAAGAGTTGGTATGCAACAAAATTTATAGGGAGCAATTATATGTCAGAAAATCAAAACACTGAATGGAAAGAATCCTGACGTGATGAGTATTTGAAATGGATCTGTGGTTTTGCAAATGCTCAAGGAGGCAAAATATATATTGGAACCGATGACAATGGCAATGTTATCGGTGTGCAGGATAGTAAAAAGCTGTTGGAAGATATCCCCAATAAAGTGCGGGATATTCTTGGCATTATCGTGGATGTCAATCTGCTGACCCAAGATGGTAAAGATTACATTGAGATATGTGTGAATCCGAGCAGTTATCCTGTAAATTATAAGGGGGAGTACCATTACCTCTTCCTAAAGCAGCTGTCAGAGAGGCAGTATATAATGCAATTATCCATTCCAATTATGCAGCGTTAGTTCCAATACAGATCCGGATACATGAGGATGCAGTATATATCAGTAATGACTGTATTTTCCCGGTCGGATGGACTGTG
>CALWDO010000006.1 GCA_944376715.1 uncultured Lachnoclostridium sp.
GATCCACCATCTGGTCTACACTCTGTTTTTTTTTTTTTTTCCCGCACTTCGGACAATGAGGCGTCCCGATCCGGGCATACAGCAGACGAAAATAGTCATAGATCTCCGTCACCGTTCCCACCGTAGACCTGGGGTTGCGGTTCGTGGATTTCTGATCTATGGAAATGGCCGGGGACAGGCCCTCGATGCTCTCCACATCGGGCTTCTCCATCTGGCCCAGGAATTGCCGTGCATAAGAAGACAGGGACTCCATGTAACGTCTCTGTCCTTCTGCATAAATCGTATCAAATGCCAGTGAGGATTTCCCCGATCCGCTCAGGCCGGTCAATACTACCAGCTCATTTCTGGGAATATCCACGTCAATATGTTTCAGATTATGTTCATTGGCTCCGCGTATCCGGATATATTCTTTTTTCTGTTCTGCCATTTATTTTTGTTCCTCTCTGTTTATTCCTTCGCCTTCTGCAGCTGCTGCTTCAGCTCAATCATCTGGTCACGCAGCATTGCTGCCGCTTCGAAATTCAGTTCTGCCGCGGCTTTCTTCATCTTCTTCTGGATATCCCCGATCAGTTTCTCCAGTTCTGCCGCACTCATGGATTCCGGATCTTTCTCGAATCGCACTTCTTCCTGTGCCACTTCTTTGGAGATACGGATCAGATCCCGAACCGCCTTATGAATGGTCTTCGGCGTAATGCCGTGCTCCTTATTATATGCTTCCTGAATCTCCCGGCGTCGATTTGTCTCATCGATCGCCATCCGCATAGAGTCTGTGATCGTATCCGCATACATAATCACATGCCCCTCGCTGTTCCTTGCCGCCCGTCCGATGGTCTGGATCAATGAAGTCTCCGAACGCAGGAACCCTTCTTTGTCCGCGTCCAGGATAGCAACCAAAGTAATCTCCGGAATATCCAGTCCTTCTCTAAGAAGGTTGATACCTACCAGCACATCGAACACATCCAGACGCATATCACGAATGATCTCCGTTCGTTCCAGTGTGTCCACATCCGAATGCAAATACCGTACCCTGATTCCTAATTCCCGCATATAATCGGTCAAATCTTCCGCCATACGTTTCGTCAGCGTCGTAATCAGCACTTTATGGTGTCCTGCAACTTCCTTATTAATCTCTCCGATCAGATCATCGATCTGACCTTCCACAGGACGTACCGACACCTGCGGATCCAGAAGACCGGTGGGACGAATAATCTGTTCTGCCCGCAGAAGTTCATGCTCCGCCTCGTACTCTCCGGGTGTCGCGGACACAAATAAGATCTGATCTATCTTATTTTCAAATTCTTCAAAGCTGAGCGGGCGGTTGTCCAATGCTGACGGAAGCCGGAATCCATAATCTACCAGAGTATGTTTCCTGCTCTGATCGCCAAAATACATTCCCCGGATCTGGGGAATCGTTTTATGCGACTCATCAATAATAATCAGGAAATCATCCGGGAAATAATCCATCAGCGTATTAGGCGGCATTCCCGGCGCCATTCCGGACAGGTGGCGGGAATAATTCTCGATTCCGGAACAGAACCCTGTCTCTTTCAGCATCTCTATATCGAAATTTGTACGCTCTGCGATCCGCTGCGCCTCCAGGAGCTTGTCCTCGCTCTTAAAGTACTGTACCCTCTCTTCCAATTCCTTTTCAATGGATTCTGCCGCCTGTTTAATCCGTTCGGCCGGAACCACATAATGAGAAGCCGGAAAAATCGCCACATGCTCCAGTTCTCCTTTGATCTCTCCAGTCAGCACATCGATCTGTGTAATCCTGTCGATCTCGTCCCCGAAAAATTCCACCCGCACGGCCGTCTCCACTTCATTTGCCGGGATAATCTCCACCACATCCCCGCGCACCCGGAATGTACCCCTCTTAAAATCCATCTCATTCCGGTCATACTGGATATCGATAAGCTGGCGAAGTACCTCGTCCCGGTCTTTCTGCATCCCCGGGCGCAGTGAAACCATCATCTTTTCAAAGTTTTCCGGTTCACCCAGACCATAGATACAGGATACGCTGGACACAATGATTACATCTCTTCGTTCAATTAACGCCGCTGTTGCTGACAAACGCAGTTTATCGATCTCATCATTGATAGAAGAATCCTTGGCGATATAGGTGTCGCTGGAAGGGACATAGGCTTCCGGCTGGTAGTAATCGTAGTAGGACACAAAATATTCTACGGCATTATTGGGGAAGAACTCCTTGAACTCGCTGTAAAGCTGTGCCGCCAGTGTCTTGTTGTGCGCGATGATCAATGTAGGTTTATTTAATTGTTGGATGACATTTGCCATCGTAAAAGTTTTGCCGGAACCGGTGACACCCAGAAGGGTCTCCGCCTGATTGCCTTCTTTGAACCCCTTTACCAGCTCGGCGATTGCCTGAGGCTGGTCGCCTGTGGGGGCGTATTCAGATACTAGTTCGAAATGGTCCATGATAACCTCTCTCTTTTATGGTTTTTCCAAAATATATTACCACTATTTATTTGTTCACTATTTCCTTGTTATTTTATTTCGTCTGTATTCTCTTCCGATTCTAACAATACCCGATCAAAATCACTCTGATACAATCTGTCCTGTTTCACACGATACTTCTCAAACTCACTTAACGCATGTTCTTCTGCTATTTGAGCTGATATACGTCCCGCATGCGTCAAAATTTCTTTTTTCGATAGTCTTAAAATACCCTCAAATTGTTCTGCCCAATCTTCCATCGTCATAGGGACATGTTCTTCTGCACGCATTTCCGCCAGGTCTAAATATGCATTAACAATTCGAGCCATAGCCGAAAGTTCCTGTTCGGTCAGGTAGTTTTTTGCAACTGTAACATCAAATCTTTGTATTTTACCATTAGGGGCATCCTTCCATGTCTGTAATCCCATGTGTTCTTTTTCGCTATCCGCTCTATGATAGATTACCTCTGCCGCTGTTTCCCCATGAATCGCCCAGTGTAATTGGTTTTGAACCTTTGCAAAAAACAGTCTCGTTGTTTTCGCTTTGGGATCATAATCTATACTAGTTGCATAAATATCTGTGATCTTCTGATAAAATCTTCTTTCAGATAATCGAATCTCGCGGATTCTTTGCAGCTGTTCTTCGAAATAGTCCTTTGTCAGTACCGTTCCAAAGTTTTTTAGTCGTTCATCATCCATAGTATAGCCTTTTATCGTGAATTCTTCTATGATTCCATTCGCCCATTTTCGAAACTGAACCGCTCTCGGAGAGTCAACCTTATTTCCTACAGCAATAATTGCTTTTAAATTATAATGATTTGTGTTATAACTTTTCCCATCTGAAGCAGTTATTCGAAATTTTCGAATAACTGAATTCTCATCTAATTCTCCATCAGCAAATATCTTTTTCAAGTGATAATTAATCGTATGTGTTTCCACATTGTAAAGAAGTCCCATCATTTTCTGGGTCAGCCAAACATTTTCATCAAAATATATAGCATTAACATCACTTTCTCCTGTAGCAGTAATGAATGTCAAATACTCTGCCGCCGAAGAGCGCACTATAGATATTTCTTTTTTCTTTTTCATATTCTTCACCTTTAAAATTCAATAGGTTTTTACCGTTACGAATTTTTCCTACAAAAATTCACAAAATCATTTTATCCGCCTGGTATTATCCAGTCCGTTTAGTATCGTTCTGTCCACAAAATCTGGACTGAACAGCACGAAAAAGCACTAAATATACCTCATTTTCCGGCCCCGGCACACTAGGAGACAAAATATTCTACGGCATTATTGGGGAAGAACTCCTTGAACTCGCTGTAAAGCTGTGCTGCCAGTGTCTTGTTGTGCGCGATGATCAATGTAGGTTTATTTAATTGTTGGATGACATTGGCCATCGTGAAGGTCCTGCCAGATCCCGTAACCCCCAGTAAAGTCTCCGCTTGATTGCCTTCTTTGAACCCTCCCGCCAGCTTTTCAATGATCTGCGGCTGGTCACCGGCAGGCTGATATTCTGAGTGTAATTTGAAACCGGCAATTTTTCCGCCGGTTTCATGAGCAGGGAGCTGGTCTTCATCAGCAGATTGCGAATATCCTTGATTTCCCATTTTCCATTTTTCCTCCCGAGTGATCATAGTAAAAAAACGCATATCAGGCAGGAATTCGTAATAGGTCACCAAAACGTATTTTTATCCCAAATTATAACATGGATAGTCAGAAAAGTATAGCGGCATTTCAGAACATCTGTTCTTCTCTGCCGCTATACTTCTTTTTCTAGTATGTTCAATTTTATATAAGATAATCAGCCGCGGAAATGGCTGCTTCTATATTCTCTGTCTTAATCTTAGTTTTCAGAAGCCGGACCGTTGGCGGAGAATATCCCGTCTGTTCTTTTCCTGGAATTCACAGTGTTTGCGGTTCAAACAGACTGTCTCCGGCGCTCAGGCCAAAGTCGCGCTCTGTCATTTCCCGGCCCGGCTCCAGCACGACAAATTGCCCGTCCCATCGGCCAGATACCAGTTTTTCCAGAATACGGTTGCTCCCCTCCACATATCCCAGAGAACATCGAATCAGGTCTGCGTTTTTCTGTGCCTCGGCTACGTATTCCTCAGAATAGCAGTCATATACGCCGGTGTCTATGATATCGGCGTTGGTATAGTTCTGGAACCAGGATCCGAAGATGGATGTCCCGAACTCCATGCCGTACTTCCGACAGATCTCTCCCTTTATGCCCTCAATGCTGTACGGCCCCGTATCACAGTCCCGGAAATACATATGACCGGTCTTTTTCAGATTTCCGTGGGGCGTGTCGTCCGTGTGAAGCAACATTGTGATGCAGTCGTCCACCTTGGGTACCACGACCCGCCGGGTAATGGGAATGTGATCCCAGGAACCGCCACAATATCCCATGGCTGCCAGCACCGTATCACAGTCTGCGGGCAGGGAATACAGGGTTTCCAGAATGCGTTTTCGCATCTGTTGCGGCTCTGTATGGAATCGCCGATCCAGCTCCACCACTGGAAACCGGGTACCCATACGCACCTGAGCTGCCTCCACGTGGAGCAACAGGGAAGTACAAGACAGAATTATCGTGTGATCGGAATGTAAAGTTTGCAATGTCATTGAAATTCCTCCTCGGTTTCCTTCAATCTCTCCCTTTTTACGCAGTCTATATTATATCAAAAATCTTCTTTCTTTTTGCCACAAAATACCCTATTCCCAGCACATCTGCCAGGAACCACCCAATGGGTACTGACCACCAGATCCCTGCGACTCCCAGTTCGGGTATCGCAGAAAGCGAATAAGCCAGCGCCACACGGGTTCCCAGAGACACCACGGTGAGCACAACGGACATGCCCGGTCTTCCCAGCGCCCGGTATAATCCGTAAAGAAGGAACAATATTCCAATCATGAAATAAAACACGCCCTCAATTCTCAGATAGCGCACACCCTCCGAAATCACTGCCGTCTCCCCGGCGTCAATGAACATACTCATCAGCGGTGCAGCAAAAACAAATACACACAGGGAAATGAGCAAGCCAAACGATACCGATGTCAGCGCCGCCACCCGGATTCCCTTTTGGATACGCTCCTTCTCTCCTGCCCCAAAGTTCTGGGCAATAAAGATAGAAAAGGCATTTCCAAAATCCTGCACCGGAAGATATGCGAACGCATCAATTTTTACCGCAGCCGCGAACGCCGCCATAATCGTCGTTCCGAAGCTGTTGACCAGTCCCTGAACCGCCAGAATGCCAAAATTCATGATGGACTGCTGCATACAGGTCAATGCAGAGAAATTAGTGATCTCCAGGATCCGTTCCTTGCGCAGACGGATCTTCCTGTCATGGCGCAGGAGGCCGGGAAACTTCAGATAAGTATAAACAGCAATTCCGATTCCGGACACATACTGGGATATTACTGTCGCTTCCGCAGCCCCGGCCACGCCACGATTTAATCCTGCCACAAACCACAGGTCCAAACCTATATTCAAAAGTGCCGATACCGCTAAAAACACCAGAGGTATCACAGAATTTCCCAGAGAACGCAACAGTGATGCAAAGAAATTATAAAGGAAGATTCCCACCAGACCGGCAAAAATCACTACTAAATAATCTTTCATCATCCCTTTTAATTCTTCCGGCGTGCGCAGAAACCAGATTATTCCATCAACACCGGCAAAAACCAGTATGTTAAGTATCACTGTCACCACACCCAGAAGAGCGAATGAAGCCAGGGTTCCCTCTTTCAGCCGAACCATATCTTTCTGTCCATAGCGGATTGAAAAGACCGTACCGCTTCCCATGGCCAGACCCAGGATCACGGACGTCAAAAAAGTCATTAAAGAAAATGCAGATCCCACAGCTGCCAATGCATTTTCTCCCAGGTATCTACCCACAATCAACGTATCCGCGATATTGTAGCACTGCTGCAGCAGATCTCCCAGAATCATAGGCACCGCGAACCGAAGCATGGTACTCATCACCGGTCCCCGTGTCAGTTCATTTTCCATCTCTCATCACTTTTCTTTCTTTATGTAAGTTTGAAATTAACATTCGTAATATATTATAAGATTAGGAATATAGAATGTCAATCCATGGCTGTTTGTTTTCTTGACGCGCATTAAAAAAACATTATATAATAACGGAAATATTGAAACACAAGGGGACTTTATATGTTTTTAGAAGGTCTTGACGAACTGGACCGGAAAATTGTCCAGCTTTTAATAGAAAACGCACGCATGTCTTACTCTGAGATCGGGCAGAAAATCGGCATTTCCCGTGTAGCTGTAAAGATGAGGGTACAGGCGTTGGAAAAAAAGGGAATCATTGAAGAATATACGACGATCATCAATCCCCAAAAAATCAGCGGCGCCGTCTCCTGTTATTTTGAGATTGAGACAAAACCCGAAGTCCTTATGGAGGTTGCAGAGACGCTCCGGCAAATTGACACCGTCACACAGATTTACCGGGTCACCGGAAAAAGCAAACTGCATGTACATGCGGTTGCCGCATCTAACGAGGAAATGGAGCAGCTGATCTGCGGGACTCTGGATCAGCTTCCCGGCATCCTTTCATGTAACAGCAACGTAATCCTGTCCAGAATTAAAGATATCAAAGGACTGCGCCTGTAAAAACGCAGCCCTTTTTCTTTCAGGAATCACGCATCCTGCGGTCTTGCAGGCTGCCCTTCCCGGCCGGCGTACAATTTCCGGCTATAGGTATAGATCTCGTCAATTACTGAAGTATACACCATTGGAGTCAGCGCTTTGAATGCCAGAGCAAGTCCTCCATTTGTCCCCAGACGGTCAATGACACTGCGGACATAGTTTCTTACCTGCTCTTCCGTGACATCGGGGTCCTGAAGTACATACGGATCCAGCGTCACCTGCAGGTTCAGTTTTCCGTCTGTAGCTTTCTGTACCGCCTTATGATCGTTCATATTCTGGGTTTCCCACATCCTGAATCCGATATCCACCATATACGGAGCCAGTGCCTGACATTTTCCACAGGAATGACATACATAATATACTCCGTAAGACTTGACCACTTCTCCAATCCGTTTCATAGGCGGAAGGATAAGTTCTTCAAATACGGAAGGAGACATGAATGTGCTCATCTGAGTTCCCCAGTCGTCGCTGTTAATCAGCATATCAATATGTACCCATTCCTTCATCAGTTTATGGATCATGGCAATCTTGTAGTCCGCCATAGCATTGAAGAAATCCGCCGCATCCTCCGGTTCCTCAATCATCCACGCAAGGCCTTCCTCCGTAGGACACAATGACATCAGACGTTCAAACAGGCCGTCCTGCATCACATAACCGGTGATTTTGTCCGGAGACAGCTTTTTCTCAGCTTCTTCTCTTCCCACGGAAAAATCAATCTTATCAAGATCCGGGAAAATGAACTCATTTCTCCAATTGGACATATCCTTCATAATGAATGTATTCGGAGTTACGGTCTGTCCGCCTACTACATCCACATAGCTCCAGCTTACGCCAAACCAGTCTTTTCCGCTGGTTCCGTATGGCGGCCGGTCATTGTCTGCCGGACAGGCGGTCATTTGATGATCAATTCCCATCATGGGAATCCAATATGGGATCTTTCCTTCCAGCAGCATTTTTAAATTCTCTTTCTGCGTCACCGGATAATCCAGTTTCGGCATCTCGCAGGGCGGCGGAACCATCCTGGATTCAATTGTAAAACTTTTAGCCATTTCTTTTCCCTCCTAATCCAGACCGTTGTACATCCCTGACAGGACGGCAACCACATCTTCTTCCTTCACTTCGATGGGGCAGTTGGGCAGAAGCCGCCCGTCTCCCATGATTTCATCTTTGCACTTCAGGACGTCCTCCCACCGGAGTCCTTTTTGTTTCAGCGTCGGTATCTGATACTTTTTATTTGCTTTCCAGAGCGCGTCCGCAATATTTTCTCCCGCTGTCTTTTCCCCGGTGATTCCCATGCGTGCCGCGATCATCTCCCACACTTCTTTCAGCCCCTCCGCACTCGCCAGATGCCGGACTGTCGCCGGCAATACCGCCGCGCAGGTATACCCGTGGGCAAGATGGAACGCCGCGCCCACCGGCTGGCAGACCGCATGCCCCAGATGACGCAGCGACTGGCATCCAATAGCCATATTACTGGAAAGCAGCAACTTTCCCCTTCCATCCAGATCTTTCGGGTCTTCCATGACTTTTGGAAGACTGCCCCAGATATATTCCACTGCCTGTCCGCAGATCATATCCGTCATGGCGTTTCTTCGTTTTCCCGTCATAGCTTCGATACTGTGAGCCAGAGCGTCCATAGCCGTCGTGTAAGTCACGTACGGCGGAAGGCTCACTGTCATCACCGGATCCAGAATCACCATATCAGGCTGTTTGGGCGGCAGTAAAAGCGCCTGCTTCGTGCTGGTCTTCGTATTATATATAGGACCTCCCGCCGACATCTCCGCGCCTGTCCCGGCTGTAGTAGGAATACAAATATAGGAGATGTCCGTCGGCGCTTTCTCCAGCCATTTCTCAAAATATACGGACACCGGCCCTTCTGTATCCGACAGCAGCAGGGCCGCGCGGGCCGTATCAATAGTAGATCCCCCTCCCACGGACACAAAAGCATCCGCCTTATGGTCTTTGGCAAAATCCCGCAGATGTTCTACCACAGTATCCGGGGACTCAGGCTGAATATCATGGAACACTACATAAGGTATTTCCTTGATTTCCTTCAGCAGCGGTTCCAGCAGGCCGGAGTCATACACCCCTTTATCGCAGACAATGACCGCCGACGTGGCATGCAGCCTTTTCAGCTGCGCTTCCAGATTTAGAGCCTCGTTCTCCCCATATCGGATAATCGGCGCCGGCAACATTTCAAATGCTTTCATATAACATATCCCCTTTATCATTTTTCTCCGCAATACAACTTTCGGCTGTAGGTATAGATCAGTTCCGCTCCGCCGGGAGAACGCTCCGGATTCACTTCCGCATAAAACGCAATGTAACGGCCTGTCTTTCCAAGTCCGCATACCCGTTCCTGGACCGCTTTTTCAAATTCTTCCTGCGGAAGATCTGCCGGCAGCACCTGAAAGACGCTAATCTGCCCCAGTTTATCCCCATATTCATCCATGATCGCCTGTTTATCATTGCAGTTATCCTGGCCTTCCCAGAAATCAAAGCCTGCTTCTATAAATCCCGGAATCTGTTTTCCCACATTGCCGCAAGAATGCAGGTTTACATACAGCCCCATATCATGGGCTGCCTGATTAAATTTCTTATAATGCGGCAGTAAAATCTCACGAAATGTCTCCGGCGACATAAATGCGTTCTGCTGAGACCCCATATCATCGTGGAAAGTAATCACATCCGCATGATAAACCTCTTTGGCAATCTTCAAAAGACCAATGTGGAACTCATCCAGTTTATTATAGAACTCTTCGATTGCTTCCGGTTCCTCCAGGAGATAGCAGAATGTATCCTCGAAACTGGTAAGGTCAGCCAGACGCTCAAAGTATCCATTCACGATAACAAACATGGTTGGACGGTCCGGATCCAGTACCGGCGCATAGTTTTCCTCATAATCTTTCTTCCAGTCGATTGCCTTGAGATCCGGCCATACGGGAAGAAGTTCTTCTTTCCATCTGGTAATATCTGACAGTCTCCTGGTTCCCGGAGTCACCATCGCCGCACGAGTCAGCGGTTCATAAGTCCACTGGATACCAAACCAGTCTGTGCCCCCAAAAGCCCTTGCGTGAGCATCCGGCATTACCATCGGCTGAATAAAGTTAAAATCCTGATTCAGATTCATCATCCACAAAGGCATTTCATGATGACAGACACGTTTGAAATTCTCCTTTGGCGTAATCGGCGTATTAAACTTTCTTACAGGCGCCGCAGCTCCGCCGTAAGGACGCGGAATTGCTTTATACATCCCCACATCCTTCAATTCTTCATCCGCATCAAACGGATATTGTTTTAAATCTAATCCCATATAATCTGTCTCCTTCCATTTTCTGACGGTTTCTTATCCAATACCAGTTACAAAATCCCGCTCACAAACGGGAACCACAGTGCGCACAACAAAGCCAGCACCAAAAGAATCGGGGCAGTTGCTTTCGGCATATCGGTCATCTGATAATAACCGGTGCTGTACGACAAAAGCGGTACTGTATCAATAGGCAGCAAATAACAGTTTGTAGCGCAGACACATAATGTAATCATCAGGACTACCGGCTCTACTCCCGCATTAACGGCCACCGCGATGAGCGGACCGGCCAGAATCTGTATCAATGCTCCGGAAATAGGCACGATCAAAAGCATCAAAATAACAAAAATCGCTGTAACGAAAACTACTGCAAAGGCAGGAAGATTCATTTCAGATGGGAAAACAGCCTCTACAATCCAATCGCTAAGCCCGTTTTCCTGAATAACATTACCCAGCGAGATCACAGACGCAGTGACGAACACCACATCCCAGTTTGTACTTTTTTTAAACGCCTCCCAGTCCAACACTTCAATACCGGGCAGAAACATGACCGCTACGCCTACTACAGCCACCACATACAGATTAATGGCAGTGATCCAGGACGAAAGCACCCACAGAAGTACCATGGCACCCATGATTGCAATTACTTTCGCCTCTTGTTTACCCACCTTTTCTTTTACACAGGTGGAATCTACAAATTTCTTAAACAATTCCGATTCCAGTTCTGCCGGCGGGAATACATGAATAATAATCAGCCATGCCAGTGGTATCAGTATCAATGCCAAAGGTGTTCCATATGCCATCCATTCAACAAAGGAAATCTGATAACCTGTCACGCTCTGCAATGTAGAGATCGCTACAAGATTAGGAGACGATCCTACCGGTGTCATAATTCCTCCAATCATAGCGGCCACCGGAATGGCAATCATGTAAGTCCGTCCTGTCCTCTTTCTTTCATCCTCATTTTGATATAAATTCAAAAACGCAAGGCCAATGGTTACAAACATGGCTGTCACCGGCACATTGGATATAAGGGAGGATACCAACGCTGTCGCGAACATCAATCCCAGCAGAGTAATCCGGATGGATTTTCCAAATATTTTCAGCATAAAATGCAGGATTCTTCTGGAAATGGGCGATTCGGACACTGCGGCGGACATTCCGAAAGAAGCCAGAATAAACAGCACAGGCGGCGTAGCCATACCACTGATGGCAGTATTTAACGAGGAAGCCGCTCCCAGCAGAAAATACAGCATCATAAACAGCAGAGAAGCCAGCCCCAACGGCAAGGCGCCTGTACTCAGACAAACCAGCAATGCCAGAGTGCATCCCAGCGTGCGAATGCCCGCAACTGTCAACCCGGACGGAACAGGTACAAAATACATGCCGATCAGGATAAGCAGCGCCACAACCAGACCGACTTTGCGTTTCATGGATAAATTTGCCATTTTGTATGTCCTCCTTTTGTAGAAAATGCAGAGGTCCGTCAGACCTCTGCATTCAGTACCGTCCTACTTCAGACCCTTCAATGTTGCCATACAGAACAGAGGAACCAGAGAAATTACCGCAAATGCAATATAGGTTCCGGAGTATCCGACGCTTGCCGCCAGAATGCCAAAGATGGTAGCTCCGAAGAAAGACCCTATCTTTGTTCCGGTATTCAGCACAGAACAGCACATCGCGTAATTCTCTTTTTCAATCACATCGCTGCCCGCTGTATAAAACAGTCCCATGGTTATGGATGGAATTCCCTGCAGCCAGATGCAAAGATTCAGAAGCATTCCTGCCGGAAGGAAAGCAATCAATACCCTTGATATTGCCATCCAGGCAAAGCAGAAAACAAACAGCCATTTTCTGGTATGCAGCGCATCAGACAGCCAGCCGCCTGCCAGAGACGCGACCGCCCCCACCAGGGCAGAACCGGACACCAGAGAACCTGCCGCTGCCACGTCCATACCTTTCGCCTGTACCAGGAAAGTCGGAGACATCGACAGAACTGCTACTGCGGAACCCATCATAAACATACCACCGATGAAAAAACGAAGCATTCTGGAGTCTCCCAGGGACTTCAGCGTCGCGCCCAGGGACGGCCCGCTCTGCCCTTCGCTTCTTGCAGGCGGAGCCACTTCATCGGTAATTGTCAGAAGCCACACGATCATCATGACGATCGCCCAGACATTTGTCAGCCACCACGCCGGGGCCAGGTTGGTCGGAGTTACAATTCTCGGCACAATATTATACATAAAAAGCTGAGACAGCGTACCGGCCATGATATACGCGCCGTTTGCCTTCCCGCGCATCTCCGGCACAAACAGGCAGGCGATCACGTACGGACAGGCGATAGAAATACCCGCGCCGCCGGCGCCTACGATCAGCTGGGAAATCAGCATCACCGGAAAACTGGTCGTAAAGAATGTCCCCAGCAGTGAACCCGCCAATACCAGGCTGATCCCCAGAAGCCCCATCTTTCTGGGGCCAAGTTTATTCATAACTACCCCCAGCGGGATCGTAATAAAGATTCCCAACAGGTTCACGGAAGATGTGAGCAGCCCGCCCAGATCAGTCCCAATTCCCATGCCGTCCATCAGGTAAGTCAGCACTGGGCTGATTTTATACTGACAGTTTCCATAACACATGAAAAACAGGACCATAATAACGATGTACACGTAAGGATTCAGCTTTTTCTTTTGTTGTACCGCTGTTTCTGTCATAACAAATACCCCCTTGTTATTAGATTTGTTTGGTTGTTTCTCTCTTGTTGTTTCATCGCATTCAGGTACCTTGCAATCCGATTATAGTACATATTGCATAATTTTTTAAATAGACACACCATTTATTTATTCACTTTTAACATGTGCATCTTGTACATCCGTTTATTATAAATTTTATTTTTTTGCGAAATTATTTTTAATATTGTCAGATATTTTCCAAATCAAGTCCACAAATACTGGTTTTTGATCAAATATTAAAGTTTTATTTGCGCGAAAGCCGTTTGACAACCGGCATTTTACAATGATATAAACTACTTATACAGCTGACTTATAAACTCTCTTGTGTTGACAAGTATACAGGTGCCATATCCGGAGAAAATATTAGGAGGTAAGTTAAATTATGATGACGCCAAGACAAAACGCTATGGCAGTATTCAATCGGCAGCAGCCGGATTATTATGGGGATTTTATGCCTTCTCTTCAGTTTATCCAGGATCCGGTTTACCTGCGTGACCGGATCCCGCCAGATGGAAAAATCCACCAGGACGGTTGGGGAACTTCTTTTCTTTTTCTTCCCGATGCACCCGGTCCTCATCCGGTCGTGAATAAAGAAAACGCTGTAATTAAAGATATTGAAAAATGGGAAGAGCAGCTTCGGGTCCCGACTCTGGAAGGTCTGGACTGGAGTGCCGCTGTCAAACAGGCAGAGGCGGTAAACCGTGAAGAATATTTCTGCGCTATCTACTGCTCCGGGGGATTATTTGAACGTACTCATCATCTGATGGGTATGCAGGAAGCGTTAATTAACTACATGGAATATCCGGAAGAAATGGCCGGCATTCTGCGTAAGATTGCAGATTACAAAATCGAATATTTAAAATTGGCCGCCAAATATCTGAAGCCGGATATTGTCTTCTATCATGACGACTGGGGAACCAAGCAGAATGTATTTCTTCCTCCCCGTATCTGGAGAGAATTGATCAAACCGCTTCACACAGAAATCGTCAAGACCGCTCATGACTGCGGCATTATGTTCATGCATCACGCCGACTGTGTCTGCCAGCCTCTCGTACTGGATATGGTTGAAATGGGCATCGATATCTGGCAGGGTGTCATCCCGCAGAACGATATCGTGGAAATTCAACGTATCACAGAAGGTAATTTAGCCATGATCGGAGGCATCGACGGTCCAAAGATCGACATTGAAAACATTACTGAAGAAGAAATCCGGGCAGAAGTCCGTCGGGCCTTCGATACCTATTGCCCCGCAGGACGTTTTTATCCATCCATCGCCAATGGATGTTGTTTCCGAAAATGGAACAATGATATTTACCTGGATGAACTGGCATCCTATGGCCGTAAATATGCTCAGGAACATAAAATATAAAATTGAAAAAAGGAATATTTCCCATGTATATCAGTATGTCTATTTTATGGGAAGAATTGAGCAAGGATTTTTCCCTCAGCCCGCTTTGTTCTGGTCATTTATATGGGATGAACCTTTCCGGCGCTGCCCTGCTTACGGGTAGCGCCTCCGTTTCTCCCGATGTCCATACCGTTTATGTGGCGGAGGCGCGCCGTCTTCCTGCTCATTGGAAACAAAAGGAACATGTTTCCCTGATCATCGTCGGAACCCTCCCGGAAGGTTATTTAAATCATGCCGATGCGGAATATTTTTGTATTGACGACCGTCGATTTTCCATTATCTTCAACACAGTACTGGAAATTTTTCGGAAATATAACTCTTTCGACGATATGATAAAACAAAGTTTATTACGGGGTGAATCCACAGAAACACTCTGCAATCAGATCGCGGATTTTCTGCATGTACCTTTTATCGTTTTCGACGAATCCCTTCGTCTGCAGTATATTTCGCCGGAAGCCGGCGGTCTCTTAGAATGGGAGGATGACCGTTTTTCGGGTTTGAAAGTCATGCCTACAGAATTTATTAACCAGTTGAATCTGGTCTATATGGAAAAAGCACGCAACTTTATCAATAATGCGGTGCTTCTGCAGGATGACCGTCTTCCTTATAATCTGATCTCCACCTTGAACGGCAGAGACAGTTATATCGTCGTCGCATTTGAAACTTCCCGAACGTTTACACGCGGCGTCCTGGAATTGATTGACTATGTCCATAACTTCATCTTACTTTCTTTTCAACATTCGGCACGCAAGACTCCCAGCTCCCGCAGCA
Source organism: uncultured Lachnoclostridium sp. (assembly GCA_944376715.1). Taxonomy (GTDB): domain Bacteria; phylum Bacillota; class Clostridia; order Lachnospirales; family Lachnospiraceae; genus Hominiventricola. The sequence goes on from CALWDO010000006.1 coordinate 15,338, forward strand.
TGTCTTCTGTCATTCTTTCTATGTTGGAAGGAGTCAAGTTCAGCACGGAAGATCTGAAGAACATGCTTGCAGGAATAGGATGGCAAATTACCGATTGCTGCTGTTGTATTGTAGTCTATCCATTGAATGAGCAAGAAACAGATAACTGGAATTATATCAACACATTTTGTTTGAAATTAGAGAATCAGTTCCATGACTGTATTGCTTTTCCTTACAAAGAACACATTGCCGCAATCGTAAACCTGGATAAAGCAGGCTGCTCCGTTTACGATATTTCACACAGCATCAGTCTTTTTTTACGAGACGGTCTCCTAAAGGCGGGAATCAGTTTTAAATACTGGAATTTTGAGACAACCCCCATTTATTACCGGCAAGCATGCTATGCTTATGAGATGGGCAAAGTCTATGATCCCAGTTTCTGGTGTTATATTTTTGAAGATTATGCGCTCTATCATTTTATACATTATGGATCCAGCCGACTGCCTCCCCGGCACCTGTGTCATCCGGCCTTGGTAGAGCTTCACGGTTATGACAAAGCAAATGGTACGGACTTACTTAAAACATTGGAAATCTATGTGCAGAATAACTGCAATGCAGTTACCGCCGCCGAGCTCTTATATATACACCGCAACACATTCTACCAACGCCTGAATAAAATAAAAGAAATTATTAATCTGAATCTGGATGATCCTAAAGTGCGTCTCTATCTGCTGATTTCTACGCAGCTGATCCATATGTACTATTATGAACTGGAAAATGACTTTCATTTTCCCCGTGAATAAATTCTAAACTTTTAAACCGGTCTGGCCATCCCGCGCCAGGCCGGTTTCTTTTATGAATTCTTATTGAAAAAACCGGGAAAATACTTATAATGAAAACGTAATGTCCATGAATGGATCCTGATATTCCACCTACGGGCAGAAGGGAGAAACGTTTTATGAATGATTTTTTTAAACTGCGTGAGAACGGCACAACAGTTCTGACAGAGATCGCCGCCGGACTCACCACTTTTTTCACCATGGCGTATATTATCGCCATCAATCCCGCCATCCTGAGCCAGGCCGGCATGGAATGGGGCGCGGTATTCCTTGCCACGATCATCGCCGCCATCATCGGCACGCTGGTCATGGGACTGGTGGCGAATGTGCCGTATGCGCAGGCCCCCGGTATGGGATTAAACGCCTTTTTCGTGTATACGGTCTGCTTCGGTCTGGGCTTCACCTGGCAGCAGGCGCTGTCCATGGTATTTATCTGCGGCGTCCTCAATATCCTGATCACCGTGACAAAACTTCGGAAGTACATTATCAAATGTATTCCCAGAAGCCTGCAGCACGCCATCGGCGGAGGCATAGGTCTGTTTATCTCTTATATAGGACTTCTGAATGTGGGATTTATCAAATTTGATTCCGGAGTCCCGGCTCTGGCAACTTTCAACGATCCGCAGCTCTGGCTTTTCCTGATCGGCCTTGCTTTGACGATCGTGCTTCTGGTACGCAAAGTACCGGGAGCTATCCTGATCGGCATTGTCATTACTTCCCTAATCGGGATTCCCATGGGAGTTACCACCACAGCCGATACGGTCTCTTTCCGTGAAGCCTGCGCCGCACTGCCCACCACCGTAGGCGTTATCTTCACCCCTGCGGGGCTTCCTTCCCTGTTCGCAGACATGACAAGGCTTCCCATGGTACTGATCACGATCCTGGCATTCAGTGTTTCCGACACGTTCGACACCATCGGCGCGTTTATCGGTACCGGCATCCAGAGCGGCATCTTCAGCGAAGAGGATGAAAAAACCATGGAAAACAGCTCAGGCTTCAAATCCAAGATGGACAGGGCGTTATTCGCTGACGCGGCCGCCACCTCCATCGGCGCGCTTTTCGGCACTTCCAATACCACCACCTATGTGGAGAGCGCCGCGGGAATCGCCGCAGGCGGACGTACGGGACTGACCAGCGTCGTCGTGGCTGTCTGCTTTGCGCTCAGCGCATTCCTGGCTGCTTTTGTCAGCGCAATCCCTTACGCGGCCACCGCTCCGGCTCTGGTGAGCGTAGGCGTCATGATGACCTCTGCTTTCAAGGAGATTAACTGGGAAGACTTTGAAGAAGCGGTACCCGCGTTTTTCGCCAGCCTGTTCATGACGCTGTGCTACAGCATCTCGGACGGCATCGCATTTGGTTTTATCGCCTATTGTCTGGTAAAGATCTGCAAAAAAGAAGCCGGAGAGGTTCATCCGATCCTCTGGGCGGCCACATTTTTGTTCATACTAAATTTTGTACTGCTGACATTTATATAACACTGACACAGACAAATGCTTTGAGGGGCCGCAAAGCCCCTCTTTTTTATTGATAACTCTGAAAAGTTCCCGCGTCCGTCGTGATCGTTCCCCCGCATACGCTTGCCTGGCGGATCGTGATCGTATTGCCGTCGTCATCGTGATAGACCGCATAATCCCGGCCTTTATGTTCCAGCTGCCAGCGTCTGTAACCATCGTACATCAGATTGGGAAGCGCATCCAGCCCCTCTCTTTCATCGTTTCCCGAACTGTATGCAGTGTCGGAACCGCCCCCGTTCAGTGACTGGAACCAAAAATAAGCGATAACAAGGCCGACGGCAAGAGCGATCAGATAGACAATCTTGCCCAGGATCCAGCTCACCACGCCAAACAGCAGGAGTCCTGCCAGCCAGATCGCCCCGTGAATACCCATGGCAATCCCCAGTCTTTTCTTATCGGCGTATTTTCCTCCCTGGATCTTATAAGTCTTCCACAATCCTATGACGGTCAGCAGGACCCCGGCGACCGTCAGGAACACTGCCCCGCCGTCGCTGGGATTGATCACATTGACATACCACTGACGGAGGAACATCCCGACAAAAGTAAACACATAAGGTATCATTTTTCATCTCTCCTTTCAGCGGAATAATCCAAACAGTCCCTTTTTCTTTTTTTCCGGCTCTCCGGAAGTATCTGGCCGAACCGGAGCGCCGCTTCTGACCGCCTCCGCAAAATCCGTAAACCGTCTGCATTCTTCCACTGCCGGGGCCTGTCCCGGCATATAGTCCTCGGAAAGATCCGGATATTTCCCTGCGCGCAGCCGGTTTTCCATAATCTTCCCGTATTTTTTTTCCATTTTCACATACAGCTCTGTCACATCCGCGAAATCCTCCGGATAGGACTTCCTCTGTTCCTCCGACAGGCTGCCGTTCAGCTCCTGTATCCGGTCCATATGCCATCTGGCATTGACAAACATCGGCTGGTTCTTTTTCTCGGAGCAGTCGTACAGACACATGGACATACGGAAATATTCTGCCATGGCTTTCCAGCCTGCCTGCTCCATCTGGCTGTATATTTTTACCGCATTGATTCTCCAGTAACGCTGCTCTTTGACGTTTCCCTTGCCGGACGTCAGCTGCAGCCCCAGATTCAGGTAATTCTGAGACTCCGGATCTTTCACGTTTACTTTTTTTACTTCTCCGGCCAGACTCAGGAAATACATCATGTCCGCGGCGCGGCCGTATCCCTGCCAGTCGGCCTCTCCCAGTTCTCCGGGATGATCCTGCACGGTCCTGTCATAGAGGGCCATGGAACGGATATACAGAGAAACCGCCCGGTTGTTGCACTCCCCGTATTCTTTCACATTCAGCGTTCCAGCCGCCTGGTTACGGAACTGGTCTGCCAGGATCTTACAGCTTCCCGCCAGATCCACCGTTGCCTGGATATGTCCCATTCCGGACGCCTTTTCAAAACATTCCGCCGCTTCCGACTCGTTTCCTTCCGCCCGCAGAAGAAGGCCGTACCGGTACCATCCTTCCAGATCCCCCGGTACCCGACGCACATATTTCTCAATCTTCTTTATGGCTTCTCTTCTGTCTTCCCGCACACATTCTCCCATAAAATAGAAATAGCTCATATGATAACCGGCAGCGTCCTTGTCCAGTTTTTCAAATTCCAGAGTCTTTTCATAAGCCGCCCTGGTCTTGTCTTCGTCCATCAGGCGTTCGATTTCGTCTGACCATTTCTTTCTCTCTTCTTCATCCATCTTCGGTTTTCCAAAAAACATCCTCTTTCCCTCCTTGACCGTCAAATGATTATTGCTTTCGCTTCAGATCGCCGGATCCTGTGTTTTTGTACATTAACCGTTTCTCTATTCCGCGTCAATAAGGTGGACTTTAACATTTCCGCCCGCCGTCTTCCATTTCGACTGTATTTTCCGGATCCAGTCCTTCTGATAAGGAAAATCTTCCATCAGCTTCTGCGTGATCTCCCCGTACAGTCTGGCCGCTTTCTTTTCATCGCCCCTTTTCAGGTACAGGTCTGCCATCTGCTCCCGGCAGCTTAATGCCTCCTTCGATCCCTCCATTCGGTAGGCCAACGCGGTCTTCATCATCTCCTCTGCGACTTCCTCAGCCCGTCCGTAATCTTCCAGCGCCATCAGTACTTTCACCAGAAAACGCTCAAATTCCACCAGTTCGTAGCCATAGTTCTTGCCTTCCTGCACCTCGTCCCAGACTCCCTTCCATGCCTGATACCCCAGTTCCCAGGCTTCCTGCACCCTTCCCAGGTCGTACAGGATCCTCGCCTTGTTCAGAAGCCAGTGACACCAGGTATTCTGGGCATCATTCTCCTCATACCAGACGCTCCTTTCTTCACAGAGATCCCAGTATTTCCTGCCTATCTTCAGCGCCTCATCCGCCAGACCAAGTGCCAGATCCAGATCGCCCTTGTAGCGTGCGGAACGGGAGAGTTTGGCGTAGGAAGTGCCAAGAACATAAAAATACCGGTCGTCAAAGGGGCTGCAGGCATTCAGACTCTGAAAGCTTTTCTCATACCAAACATCCGCTTTCTCAAAATTCATGGAATTATAATAGACGGCGGCCATCCAGAGATAGGTCTCCCCGGTCGCCTGATGCACAGTGCCGTAACAGGCTTCCATCTGACAGACCAGACTCCTGCAGCATTTTTCCGCCTCTTCAAAATATCCCTGGATCCACAGCCAGGCGATAAACGCGCCGTATTCTCTGAACAGCCACGGTTTCGGCGCCGAAAAAACATTCAGGAAAGCAAATATATACGGCTCGATCTCCTGGTTCTCCAGATAGGTTCTGTTCCAGGAATTGCGTGCAATCTTATAGAATCCATGCAGGAGCGTTCTGCAGTTTGTCTGGGTAGGCACAAAGACATCTCGGGCTGCTTTTGCGATGATCGGATGGAGCGAAAGCACATATTTTCCCTCTTTCTCCTCCCGCCGGATCAGCAGACGGTCTTCCAGCCGTTCCACTGCACCGGGAACCATTCTCGAGACCTGATAATACAAATCTTCTGAAATCCCCTGTACCGGCATCAGGGACAATTCCCGGAGCGCCTGTTTTTCCCATTTTTTCAGAGGAAACCGGCGGAACATATCCTTGGCGATCATCTCCATCGTGCCGGATGCGTCTTTTCCCGGCTCAACGCCGTGCAGCTTCAGCATCATAAGCAGCGTATGTCCGCCGATCCTCTCCCGGTATTCCCGATATTCCTTCCATTCCTCCTGCGTCGGCTCCGATCCCCGGTACGCCCGGACAAACTCTTCCCATTCCCGGCCTGGTTCCAGTTCCATCACCGGAATTCCGCCGGCCACTCCCCACATGGCAGGATCGATCCGGGTCGTGACCAGAATATCGCAGGGAAGAGCAAAGATCTGTTCCATGTACGAATCTGCTTCCCGGTTGCAGTCGTCCAGCACCAGAAGAAGCCTGGATTCTTCCCCTATCTCCGCCAGAGCTTTCATTTTTTCTTTAAAATACTGCTTCTTGCTCCCGTATTTATCCCTAGAATAATGCAGGTTGGAGACCGCTACGCGGATATCGTCGCAGAACAGCGGAAAAAAGCCGATGTCGCAGGACAGGAAAAGTACGGAATCATACTTCTCCTGATGGCGGCGGACATAGGCCCTGGCGATCGCGGTTTTGCCGATCCCCCCGATTCCGTACAAGACCGCCGGTCCGGATTTTCCTGTCAGGATCTCCTCGATCCGTGTCAGGTACCGCTCCCTTCCCACAAAGCACTCCTGCAACGCACGGTATCCGGAACAGATCCGGTATTTTTTCCGTTCTTCATACTCTTTCCTGATCCGGCGAAGATCACGCAGACTTTTTTCTTCTTCCTCCGCCTCCCGGAATCCTGGGGGCGTCTCCCTGTATTTTTTTCGAAGGCGGAACAGGCGCTCCTGCCATTCCAGATCTTCACCGTCCAAAAACCCGTTCTTCCCCATAAGCATCCCTCCATGCCTCTTTCATTCTTTTCCGATAAAGCCGCAGCGCGGTGAGTCCCGGCAGTCCCCAGACCAACGCCGTATTGAAACAGACCGCCGCATATCCCATCAGCGGGATCAGTGCCCATGCCGAGAAAAACCGCGCCGCCATTTCCAGAAAACCCAGCAGTAAAAGCACCTTATAATATCCCATCCCCTGCAGGGCGTTCCTTCCGATCATCAGGAACACCAGAAGAGGGTAAGAGACCACCGCCACATAGAGCCAGCCGCTTCCTGCCTGAAGAAGAACGGCAGAAGCTCCCTCTCCGGCCAGAAGGCGCATCAACGACGGAATCCACACCGGCGCCAGCAGTACATAGACCGCACACCAGTACAGGCTGTGCCGTGTCATCTTTCGATTGTAGTAAAATACCATCTCCGGACTTCCACTGCCCACGTTCTGCGCGGACATGATGTTTGCAGCAATTGTGTACGCGCATAAAGGCTGCATAAACAGATTCATCAGAGACATGGCGTACGTATACCCGGCGATCACGTCCACGGAATACAGATTGATACGGCGCTGCACCGCCATATATCCGATATTGGTCATAATCCCCATCAACGATTTCGCCGTGCCGCTCTCCAGAAGATCCCTCCATATGCCGGGACTCCCTTCAGTCGCCGGACGCACCAGTTCCTTTCCCCAGTCCCGCAGGCACAGATAGAGACAAAGGAGCAAAGAACTGACACCCTGGCTTATGAACACTGCCAGAGATACCCCTTCCACTCCCACGCCAAGCTTTCCCAGGAGAACAACGGACAGCGCTGTCTGGGCGACGGCGGAAGCAATCATCACTACGGAAGGATAAGTACTCTCTCCCCTTCCCTGTATAACGCAGACCAGAAGGTTCTGGATCCCCCAGAAGCCTCCGCCCAAAAAAAGCCATACAAGATACCGTCGGGCTTCCGGCCGCATCCATTCCGGAATATTTGCCAGGCCCATAAAAGGCTCTGTAAAAAGAGCCAGCAGCATGCTTCCAAAAGTCAAAAGCAGCGTGATTTTTACCGCCGTTTGAAATACTGAGCGCATTTTCGTGCTGTCCTTCAGTCCGGCCTGCCGGTTGATGCAGATGCTGAACCCTGTCGTCATGGATACAAACAAGGATTCCGTCACTCCGCTCCACCCGCTGCACGCGCCGATCACTGCCACCGCCTCTTCGTTCAGATATCGTCCCGCCACCGCGGCGCTGATAGGGTCATAGATCTGCTGAAAGATAGCGGACATCATCAGCGGCAAAAGAAAAAGCCCCAGTTTTTTCCCGGATATTATCTCCGTAAAACGTATCAATTCCCGTTCCCCCTTCTTTCTCTATATGCCCTGTCTATTGTCTCTCCCTCAGTGCTTTAAAATATAAGAATCTCAGGCTTGTATTTCCTCTTTCTTCCAGATACCGGTCCAGGATCCCGTATGCCTCCCGGAACCACCGGCTGCAGCTTTCCGGGTCTTTTCCGGAACAATCCGCTTCATACAGCTCCAGAAATCCCAGAATCAGAAGATCCAGACGGCTCCCGTCTACCTGTGTATGTGTGTCCTGCAGCGGAAGGTATCCGAACGCCTCCAGGCGGCTGCTTAACAGTTTTCTGCTCACAAAAGGAACTGCGAACAGCAGAAGGTGCCGGATCATCGTTTTTCTGGGAATCTCTCCCAGAAGCTTCATCTGCCGCCCGAATTCCGATACATAATTGATGCTGGCAATATGCTGCTTTACTTCTGTCTGATCCGGCTCCCTGGCATCCAGATAACTTCTGGCGTCCGTATAATAGATGTGGCGGAGACTGTGTTCCAGATCCGCGCCGGACCGGTAAAGGCGACGCCGGACCACGGGATGGATCTTATCCAGATACTCCCGGATCAGCTCGTTTAAGAGTCCAATCCTCCGTCCGTATTCTCCTCCTTCCTGCTCCATCTCAAAAACACGGTCGCTCCGGTCATAATATCCCTGTATCAGATACTGCATCTCCTCTTCGGAAAGATCTATCGCCTTCCCAAAAGACAGGCACTGCTCCCTGCTGACCGGAAGGTGTCTCCCGGTTCGCCAGTAGCGTATCTTCAAAGTGTCCGACGGTTTTCCCGGAATCTGCGCGTACATTCTCATATAGATCATCTCGTCCGCTTCCGCCTTTCCCAGTCCTCCGTTTTCTTCCCGGAATCTGTCATACATATGTCCGAGCCACTGCTTTTCCGGCCGCTCCCTTTCTCCTGCTTCCAGACATGCGTCCGCAAGATCCCAAAGCGCCTTTTCCATATTTCCCATAACTCTCCCCTGTATTCCAATTTTCCATGTACCCTGAAAATGGTATAAAGAACCAAGTTAAAATTAACATTCTTGATTTGTACCGGCAATCATGTGAAGTTTAACATTTTCTTAATATCGGGATATCCGGTATCTTTTTCCAAACATGAAGACGCGCGCTAAAAAACCGCCTGCACCTCGCATTTACGATTGTGCAAGCGGTTTATGTATTTCACGCGGTCTTAGGAAAGCCAGCACTGACCCGGCTCCAGCTGCATGGCAAAAAGCCTTGACGCATCGGAACTGTCCTTGGCCTGATTGAATTTAAATAACATCTGTCCGTCCGGAAGCTGCCCCAGGATCTCGATCTTCCCTTTTGGCGTGGACATACAGTAACGGATACATTTTCCCTGGCCGTTCTGCATATTCTTTGCCTCGTCCACGATCCGCACGCCCCGTTCCAGGGGCACCTGAAACTGATTCTTCACTCCGCGCACCGGCCGGCACTGGAAGATATAATACGGGACAACACCCGCTGCGGTCAGCTCACGCAGAAGCTGCCCCATTACCTGGGGATCATCATTGACGCCTTTTAACAAGACTGTCTGATTTTTAAATATAATCCCCATTTTCCGGAAAATACGAATCACTTCCCTGGCCTGCCAGGTAAGTTCTCTGGGATGATTGAACTGACTTACGATATAGATCTGCTTCTTATCTGCATACTGGCGGAAAATATCCTGCAGCTCCCGGTCTTTCAATACCCGGTCCGGAAATACCACCGGTACCCTGGTGCCGAATCGGATCAGATCCAGATGTTCCATCTCCGTCAGCGCATCCAGATACCTCTTGATCATGCGGTTGGACATCATAAAAGAATCCCCTCCGGACACCAGCACATTGGTCAATTCCTTGTGTTCCGCCACGTAATTCATCATTGCCTCAAAATTTTTGGCCGTCTCCGCGTCATCCAGCCCCACAAGCCGTTTCCTGAAACAATGTCTGCAGTACATGGCACAGCGGTTTGTGGAAAGGATCAGCGCCGTCTGGACATATTTATGCTGCAGCCCTGTCTGCACCGTATTGTCCGCTTCCCCGCTGGTATCAAATTCCCCCGACATATCCGTCTCCGTCAGAGACGGAATACACATGCGGCGAATAGGATCATTCGGATCCTCCCTGTCAATTAATGACAGATAATACTCCGGTACTGCCATCGGATACCGCTCCAGAATCTCCTGCATCTGCCTCTCTTCCTCATCCGTCAGTCCCAAGTATCCTGCGATCTCCGATGCATTTGTATAAATCTTTTCCATGTTCCAGCTCATAGAACCCTCCTTCCCTTTTCCCTTTTTTATTCCCAATACTTTATTACTTTCTAACGTTAGTATACTACATTTTGCGGCTTCTGACCAGAAAGACCCGGGGATTTCTTTTTTAGGAATTGCACTTCCGGACAATTTGTAGGATAATAACTTTATCATGCAGCGCAAGGAGGGCACCGTGAAGAAACATCATAACAAGAAAAAAAGGCGGACTAAAGGAAGCGTTTTCTTCCGCATCACACAGGTCTTTGTGCTCTGTCTCTTTATCGGCGTCGGATTTCTGATTTTCCGCGCCGGATATATTCAGACTGTATTTTCTTTATATAAGGAAGCAAAGGAAGTCATCGCGGATTCTTCCATAGATGATTTTCAGAATTATCAGTCGGGAGAAGTCTACGACGCGGACGGACAGCTGATTGCCCTTCTGCGCAATGACCGCAATATCGTCTATCTGACTTCTGATGAAATACCTCAGCAGGTCAAAGACGCCTTTGTCAGCATCGAAGACAAGCGTTTTTACAAGCACGGGGGCTTTGACCCTGTCGCCATTGTCCGGGCTTCTCTTTCTCTGATTTCCAAAAACAGTATCTCCCAGGGCGGCAGCACCATTACTCAGCAGCTGGCACGCAATATCTATCTGACCCACACAGTGAGATGGGAACGAAAAGTTGAAGAAATCTTTATCGCCATTGCCCTCGAGCATAAATACTCCAAGGACGAGATACTGGAATTTTACATTAACAATATCTATTATGCCAACGGATATTACGGCATCCAGGCTGCCAGCCGGGGATACTTTGGCAAGGACGCGGACGAACTATCTCTGTCAGAGACTGCTTTTCTCTGCGCGATCCCCAACAGTCCCAGCCTGTACGATCCTCTGGTCAATGGAGAGCATACGCTGGAACGCCGGGACCTGATTCTGGAAAACATGTACAAAGACGGGAAAATTTCTCAGGAAGAATACGAAGAAGCACTTGCCGAGGACATCGTTTTGACAACTTCCAGCACATCTTTTACCCGGACCTGGGCGCACACCTACATCTATGAATGCGCCACCCGCGCCCTGATGGAAACCACAGGAGAAGACTACGAAACCTGCCGGGAAGAGCTGTATAACGGCGGTTACCGAGTCTATACTTCCATAGACATGGATATGCAGGAGCTTTTACAAAGCACGATCGACCAGCAGCTGGAAGCATACAATACCATGAACTCCAACGGGACCTATGCTTTGCAGTCCGCCGCGGTCTGTATCGACAATGAAACCGGTCTGGTGGCTGCTATTGTGGGCGGCCGTTCTCAAGATGGTATTTCTACAGATTATAACCGGGCTTACTTAAGTTTCCGACAGCCGGGAAGCGCCATCAAACCGCTGATCGTCTATACGCCGGCGCTGGAACGGGGATATACTGCTTCCACCACCGTCATCGACTCCAAAGAGGAGGACGGTCCGGAAAATTCCGGCGGCAGCTATGCAGGCGCTATTTCCCTGCGCACGGCAGTAGAACAGTCCAAAAATACAGTGGCTCACAAACTGTTCCGGGAGCTTACCCCGGAAGTGGGGCTCTCTTATCTGTTGAGCATGAACTTTTCTTCCATTGAAGAGGATGATTATAATCTCGCCGCTGCTCTGGGCGGATTTACTACCGGCGTGAGCACGCTGGAAATGACGGCGGCATATGCCACACTGGCCAATGAGGGCGTCTACCGTCTGCCTACCTGTATCGTAAAAATCACAGATATGGATGGAAACGTAATCGTGGAACCGGACCGGGATGAACACCAGGTCTATGAAGCGTCTGCCGCCAGAGAAATGACCAATATCCTGGAAGGGGTACTGACCCGGGGAACCGCCCGCGGTCATGGGCTCTCCGGCATGCCCACTGCGGGAAAAACCGGAACCACCAACGACAATATCGACGGCTGGTTCGTGGGCTATTCTGCCTACTACACCACCGGCGTCTGGGTAGGCTTCGATTCTCCCCGGGGCGTAAGCGCCATCTCCGGCGCCAGCTATCCTGTGGATATCTGGCACGACTTTATGGAACAGATGCATACAGGGCTGCCGGAGAAAGCATTAAATGACTAGCGCTGAGCATTATACTTGCGCGGTAAAATACAGCTGCCTGGGACTGCTGGGTGTTTCCGGTATGCTCAGACAGAGAAAGCCTTTTCCACCAGCGGCATCACATGCCGCTGGATTTTATTTTCTTTAAATCACAAGTCCGCCCCACTCCAACACATAATACCGGCATTCTTCGCCGCCGCGGGTAAGTTCGTATCCTGCAGGTTCCTCCACACTTTGTCCATCATCTTCCGTGAAAACAAACCAGATTCTTTCCAGGCATTCCGGCTCCTCCGTAATCGTGACCGGCATGGCAAGATCTACCCGTTCCGTCCCCTGAGGATACATAAGGTAGTCCGTATCCGGATCCAGCTTCTCCGTCCAGAATCCGGTAAAATCATCTATTTCACGTCCCTGAAAACCCAGATCGGACAGGATCTCTTCAAACTGTTCCTCCCTTTCATCCGCCGATATGCGCCATCCCTCTTCCGTCTCAAAATAAAATGCCTCTGAGACAGATTCATAGAAAAGGAAATCATAAGTTTCTCCAGATACATCCATCAGGCGCCCCTCCGTATCCGCCGTCACCTTCCAGCTTCCCTGATACTCCGGTATCGTAACCGTCAGAAGTTCCGGCTCATCAAAGGTGACCGTTACTTTCCGCTCTTCCTGGGAGTAAATATAAATATTGGGTTTCAACACATTCGTCCCATCAGGCAGCTTGTAACGGGTGCTGCCAGGATCATCTCCGTACTCTTCATCCGACAGGAATACTCCGTCAAAAGCTCCGCTGCGGATCACATCCAGCAAAAGTTCCAGCACCAGGCTTAAAATCATGCCCCAGGGGAACCCGATGCTCATGCCGATGACTGAAAATGCGGCGATGCCGAACTGCGCCGTCAGGACTGTAAGCTCCATCATCTGCTCCTCCACCGTGTTCCCCTGCAGATTCAGCACTTCCGGAAACTTGGAGAGCGCGTCTGTGAGTCCCATAAAAGAGCCAAAACTGTCTATTGTATCTGCCACATCTGCAAGCGCATTTTTCGTGTCATAGTAGCTCGGAGATCTTCTGTAAAGATGCTTGATCCGGTCCTTGGCCGAATCTTTTACCGTATCCAGCAGCACATTGACACCCTGCTCCGCCGTCTTTAGCCGGTATTCTTCCGCCCAGTCTGCCCCCTCGTCTAATACGGAAGTGATCGGTTTGGGTTCTCCATTTGTTCTGAGCAGTTCCGCATAGAGCGGATTGTTCTTCCTTCTGGCCTCCTCCTGTTCTTTCCTCATCTTCTCCCGCAAGCCTTCCCCCGACATGACCTGGGATACCTTCACGGAATCTTTCCCGGGAGCCGCCAGCGCCTGAACGCAGGCAGACAGGCCGATAGAAGCGGCAAGCAGCGCTGCCAGCAGTCTTTTCATCATTCTCTTCATTCCTTGTCACCTGCCTGTTCCGCATACCAGAGGATCTGCCGCTGCTTCGTCTCGCCAAGATCCCGTTCCAACGCATACTCAAAATACATTCTCATGTCTTCATAATTTCCCTGATAATAGGAAACCGCTCCCAGATAATACCAGGTCTCCGCGTCCTCCATGTCCAGCCGGAGCGCCTGAAGGAGCCGGTACTCCGCCGACTCATAATTTCCCGCATAGACAGCAGCGGCCCCCGCCATCTTTTGCATATGCTGCCACTGGGGCCACTGGTCCGCCGCTTGCGGATAAAGCTTCTGCAGCGCTTCATCCGCTTCTTCAGAACCGTCTTCCAGGTACGCCATCTCTTTCAGATAATAATATTCCACGCTGGTATGATCCTCCTCTTCATCCAGAAGGCGCAGTGCCTCGTCTGTCCGTCCGGCCCGGATCAGGCGGTCAGCCTCCTCAAACACACGCCCTTCCTGAAGCTCCTGCCCCGGCTCTGTTCCTTCCGCCGGCCCGGAGATTTTCTCGACTGCCAGATCACAGACGATGACCACCAACAGCGCCGCTACAAAAATAACCGCTAACTTTTTTATCTCAAACCTACTCATTTTTCCACTTCCTTCTCCAGTGCATCCAGAAGTCTGCTGCAGTGGAAATGGATGCCGTACCAGTCGCTTCCGTGATCCTGTTCCGGCAGAAGCGCCAGCGCCCTCTTACAGGCCTCAATTCCACTTTCATATTTTTCCAGACGGTCGTATTCCCGTGCCATGGCGTACCATACCGCCGGGATCTTGCTGTTCAGTTCCCCGGCCTTCTGATACATCTCCACCGCTTCTTCCATATACTCTTCCAAATCGGTGTTGGAGGCGATCACTCCGCGCAGATACCATGCGCTGGCAAGTTCCGGCTTCCTCTCCAGAACCGCGTCGATCTTCTCAAGCCCTTCTGAGGGATCTCTCTTGTCGTCAGAGCCATACGCCAGATACGCGGCGTCCAGATAATTGCGGAAAAACAGATTTTCATCAATAAACTCGTTCTGCTCCTCCGTCAGGTCCTCATAAACCGGATACTGGAACTCCGTATACACAGAATTATCTTTCAGCACCAGAAATTCCATCAGTTCAAACAGCCATATATCACATTCTTTCAGCTCTTCTCCCTCACATTCTGCCGTATAAGAAGCCAGCCTTGACGTATACTCCAAGCATTCTTCCGTCTTTCCCAGTTTCAGCGCTGAAAGCGCGGCATAATAGAGAAGGTAAGGGGAGTCCGTTCCCGCTTCGCACCGCTCTGCCGCCAGTTCATAGGCCTCCTCCTGCCTGCCGGTACGGTCGCAGCATTTTGCAAGCAGCACGCAGGCTTCTGTATCTTCGTACGTATTCACGATTTTTTCCAGAATTTTGGATGCTTCTTCTTCGTGGTATATCTTCATCAGCATTTGCGCGGCATTTTTCTCAAATTCCATCCGGTCCGCGCCCTCCGGATTTCTCTCTTTCAGGTACAGTTCCTCCCAGCGCAGGACCGCCTTTGCCGTACGGTCATAATGCTCTGCTCCGTCATAGGTCAGACTGCAGCCGATCAAGGCCGCCGCATACTGCACCTGCAAATTGTCCGGATATTCTTCGGAGAGCGTCAGGACATCTTCTGCCAGATCTTCCGTAGCGTCGCCCGCCCTCTTGTACTGGTCTATATATGCCAGCGCCTGTCCGTCCGACCGGAAGATCTCATATCTTTCGCATACCCGCCGCAGCTTCTTCGTCTTTTTTTCCGCCTTTCTAAGCGCCGCGGGATCATCGGCCGTTTCTTTTTCTTCCTCCTCGGCGGTCAAAAGTTCTTCGTCCATCCAGACGGCGGCTTCCCCGGCGATTCCCGCCGCGCCGTTGATGTCGCAGGCCGAAAGGAAAATGCCGTATTCTACCAGAGACTCTTTCAGCCGCGCTTCCAGCTGCGCCGCCTCATTCCCCGTAAGCCGCGGCATATTCCGGAAAAAGAACAGAAACAGACAGAGGAATAATGATACCAGCGGAAAAAGCAGCCGTTTCCGAAGAGCACGCTCCTCCTGCTCCGGCGTTTCCGTCGCCCCGGTCAGCATTTTCTCCGCCAGTGCAAGAGCCATATTCAGGAAAGCTGCCGTCGCCAGCGCGCCGAACAGCAAGGCCGCATGGCGAAGCAGGTTTCCCGGTTCCCCGTACAGTCTCCTGATCAGAACCAGCGCGCACGGCATGGCAAAAATCGCCAGCCACAAAAGCAGAGCTGCAGGCAATCCAAGATAGATTCTGGAAAAGAAGCGACGGACCGGCCGCGCCAACGGCATTTTCCGGCAGCCGTTCAGGTAACAGAAAAACAGAACTCCCGTCAGCAGAAAGACCGCCAGAGACAAAGCCGCGGCAATCCCGGCAAAATCGCCTTTTCGTACCACATATACCGCGGCCAGCACCGGAATCGCGGGCCTGCTTCCATACAGAAAAACCAGATATATCAACAGGCACGGGAACAACCCGGCCAGGTACCAGAACCAGTCCGGTTTATTCTCCGGGTCTTTGCCAAACCGGATATAGATCGCCCGAATAAAACATAATAAGCATGCACAGGCTGAGATAAGGCCGATCCCCAGAATAACTGCTTCGGACAAAGGCTCCTCTTTCCCCGCAGCGCAGACCGCTGCCGCCAGATCCGGCAAAAGTCCCATACAAAGTCCCGCTCCAAAGAGCCAGGCCATGACAGACGGTTTTTTCTTCATTCTCGTTCCTCCCTGAAAATATTGCCGGAGCGCAACCGCATTCCGGCATCCCATTCTTCACTCACTTCTTCAGGGCTCTTATTCTTCTGTATAAGAGACTTCCCTGACAGCTTCGCCGTCTTCATAAAACGTTTCTCCGACCAGCACGCCGTTTTCATCATAATTTTCTACACATATAATTTCATTCGGATCTTCTGTAGTGAAAGCTTGATAGTTGGACACCGTCGCCGGCATGCCGTTTTCATGGTAGGTGTATGATTTCGCTCCGATATCTCCTCCTCCGACGCTGAGCAGCAGATGATCCTCCGTCTCCAGCATACCGCTTTCATTGCAGGTAATCGTGTACCGGTCAGGCTCTCTGTCGTCTTTTGCCGTACTGTACTCCGCCCCTGCCAGAACGCCGTCTGCATATCGATAAGTGATCTTATATTCTTCCGTCTCCGGAACGTCGGTATTCAGATAATCCACGCTGGAATTGTACCGGAATTCTGCCGGGCTCCCATCTTCCTGCCAGGTCAGGGTAAAAGTGTAAATCTGCTCGAGGTCTTTGCTTTCTCCGTCATCGCTCTCCGCTGCATGAGAGTTGTCCAGCGTATAGGTGGTCGTCAGCCCGTCTTCCGATGTCTCCGCCAGATAAATATATGTATCGTACCGCCCCAGCTGAAGACTTGCCGGTTTCCCCTTTTCATAGTTCCAGGTAATGGTAAGGTCTTCCTCCAGCCGCCCGTCCGGCGCATAGAACCAGGTTTTCACAGGATTGCCGTCCACCCGTTCGGTCAGCCAGTAACCCTTCCCGTAATGGTAGACATCCATATACTGGCCCGACAACACAGTATGGGACATTTCCTGATAGCTGACAGAGCCAGTACTTTCTTCCTTTTTCATATCATATCCGTATTCATAATACGAATAAAATCTGTCCTCCTCCGTCTCCGGGACTTTTCCAGCCTCGATCTGTTCGGCCGTTTCCAGGATCGGCGTAATATCTGAAGCCCCTCTGGCTCCCCAGAAATCCGGCGACTGCTCGCACATCGCCCATTCATATCTATAGGAATAGAGTCCGTTTCCGCCTGCATCCTTCGTGACCTTTTCCACCGGATATACCTGTTTGCCGCCTATGTACGCTCCGTTAAAATCATAATAGTACTCGATCTGACGATACAGGTTTCCATTAGGATATTTCAGCAGGATCGTGTCTCTTCCGCCGTCCTCGTTAAAAGTAACCTCCGCGTCTCCATAAAGTCCGCGGAAAGTTCCCCAGGTCCAGGTGACTTCACCCTTTCCCTGCGCCGAACTTCCGCCTGCTCTGCTTCCTGATCCCGTGCCTCCGCATGCAGAGAGTGCCAACACCATAAGTATAAACGTAAAAAATATCATCGCTTTCTTTTTCATTCCTTTTCTCCCTTCAATAAGCTTGAATATTTGGGACTAAATATAAAGAGAGAAAAATAGAAAAGCAATAATGTAAACTTTAACAATATCATAAAAACAGAGCCGGTCACAGACAAAATCTGCAATCGGCTCCTGCCTTATATTTCTATTATTTATTCAGTTGTTCCAGCCGAAGGATCGCCTGTCCCTGCATTGGGATCCGCTCCCGCCGCATTGGGATCTGTTGTGGCCGCATTGGGATCCGTCGTTCCTGCCGCCTGGTTTGCCGCTCCGGACATCTCGTATTCGCTGGGAACATAAACGCCTCCGGTGTGAACCGTACAGGTAGCCGCCTGCAGGTTTGAACTGATACCGTAAGCCGTATCCAGCGTTACCGCCTCCGCCACGCCTTCCTGCATCTGTGGCAGCAGTACTTTCACCTGCGGCACCCGGTTCGGACACATGGTGGTAGCCAGAAGTCCGGTATCTACGCAGATACTTACCGTTACATGCTTATCGCATACTTCTGTGGGCTGAGTTCCTTCCGCGAAATATTCATTGCGGACAATGCCGGACCTGCCGTCACTGTCGCACAGGCCTCCCACAGCCAGTTTCCCGGATTTTGTACAGATCACGCACTGGACAATGCCGGACGGCTTTTCAAAGTCTGTATTTTCCAGGTTCTCATGCACCCTGGTCATCACTGCGGACCAGAGGCTCTTATGGAAACTCCGTTCTGAGCTGTCCAGATAGTGTACGTATCCCTGATTGTCATAACCTACCCAGATACCCGCCGTATAGTACGGAGTCATGCCTTCAAACCACACGTCACGGTTATCCGAGGTCGTACCGGACTTTCCTGCCGTTGTCATACCCTGGATCTTAGCCGCCGGGCTGGTTCCTCCGGCGCCGGTAACTACATCTTTCATGCTGTCAATCAGCAGCCATGCATTTTCCTCAGAGATCACCTGTGTAGTCTCCGGTTCATTATCCAGGATCACATTGCCGTCGTTGTCCACCACTTTGGTGTACATTCTCGGCTTGATATATTCTCCGCCGTTGGCTATCGCGGCATAAGCCGCCGTCAGTTCCAGATTGGATACGCCGTTTGTCAGACCGCCCAGCGCCAGCGACTGTGTATAGTCATTATTGGATCCTTCCAGTTCCAGGGAAGTGATGCCGAAACGAAGCAGATAATCAACCGCCACCGTCGGTGTCACATCCGTAATCGTCTTAACTGCCACCACATTGATGGAACGGGTAATCGCTTCCCGGATCGTAGTCCAGCCGCGGTAGTTGCCGCTGACGTTTTTCACCAGACGCCCGATCTTGCCATTTTCCGTATAGGCAAACGGACCGTCATACTGTACGGTGCCCGGGCCATATCCCAGCTCCTCAAATGCCGGCGCGTATGCGGCCAGAATCTTAAAGGTAGATCCCGGCTGGCGCAGGGTATCCGACGCTCTGTTCAGCGTACGGCTGGCGCTCTTTTCACCCCGGCCGCCGATCATCGCCACTACATTGCCTGTACTCTGCTCTATAATCACCATGGACGCCTGAGGCTGGATTGTCATCTGGCAGCTCTCATATACAGTATCGCTGTCCGTGATGCCCAGCGTAGCCACATACTCGTCAATGGCGGCCTGTGCGGATTCCTCATCGTCAAATAACAGGTCAAAGTCCGGATCCGTCTCCTGGAAATATTTCACCAGCATCTCCTGGCTGTAATTGGTGCACTCACCATTTTCGTCCACCACGCTCAACGCCCATTCCAGACCAATCTTGGAATCTTCCGGGAAGTTTTCCGGATCCGCAAATTCCTCATCCAAAATAGACTGAATATTAGGATCCTGCGTGGTATAAATCTTCAGGCCGCTGCTGTAAAGAGCATTGTACGCCTGTGTCTCCGTATAACCGGCCTTCTCCACCAGATCCTTGGTGACCTGATCCGTCACTTCATCCACAAAGTAGGAATATACTGTACTTTCCGTACTTTGCTCCTCATTATGTTCTGCGATCCGGGAATATACGTCATCCGCCAGAGCGTCCTGATATTCGCTTTCCGAAATATATCCCTGATCATACATGTTCTGAAGCACCAGTTCCCGGCGATCCGCGTTGGCATCCGGGTTGGTGATCGGGTTATATCCCGACGGATTTTTCGCAATGGCTGCCAGTACGGCGGCCTCTGAAACAGTCAGTTCGCTGACGGATTTCCCAAAATACCGGTTGGACGCCGCCTGGACGCCCAGGGAATTCTGTCCCAGATTAATCGTGTTCAGATAACTTTCCAGGATCTCATCCTTGGTCATAATCTTTTCCAGCTGAATCGCCAGATACTGTTCCTGGATCTTCCGCTCTACTTTATCCATGAAAGTGTCTTCAGACATAAAGTCGAACACATTGTTTTTCAAAAGCTGCTGGGTGATTGTACTGGCGCCTTCCATATCTTTAAAGCCTGATGCCAGCCCGCGGACGCCTGCCCGGATGATACCCCGGATATCGATTCCGTTATGCTCATAGAAACGCGCGTCCTCTATGGCGATAAACGCCTCCTGCACATGCTTGGGAATATTTGCGATCTTTACATAAGTACGGTTCGTACCTTCTGCGACCAGTTCCGCAGTCACATTGCCTTCCACATCATATACCGTGGATTTGTATCCTCTGGGAATGACGCTGGCGCTTGTAATATCGGGGGCATTTTCGATCACGCCTTTCACAATCCCGATACCGCCGCATATCCCTGCGACTCCCAATGCAATTACCAGCACCAGAAGCGTCTTCAGGAAGACCACGCCCAATTTTTTCTTCATCATTTTCTTTTTGGATTTCAGGGCTTTCTGCTTCCTGGAGGTGCTCTTTTTACTGTAATTCATGCGTTAGCCTCCTTTATTCTGTCTATTATAACAAAGATGTCTCTGCAAATAAAGAAAAATTTTCCCGGCAACACAATATGGCGTCATACGATGAGGATGCCCCGAATCAACGGTTTTACTCCGCAGAAAAGCATCGCATCCATCGCAGGACGCCACATCATTCCTTTTTCATCTCCCTTAAGTTCAGGAATCCCGCAGCACTTCCAGCGCTCGCTCCAGCTGGTTGTCAGTGCCCGCGTTTTCATCATATTCCAGAACAATATCCGGCGTAATGCCGACTTCATGAATATTATTTCCGGCCGGCGTATAGTAGCGGGATACGGTTATTTTGACTGCTGAACCGTCTTCCAGCGAGAACAGGGACTGAACGATCCCTTTACCGTAAGTCTGAGTCCCGATCAGCGTACCGACCCCATAGTCTTTTATGGCGCCGGCAAAGATCTCGGAAGCGCTGGCGCTGTTGCCGTTCACCAGAACAACCATCTCGCCGTCGAAATAATGCTCCGCATCCGAGTATTCCGTCTGCCGTTCTCCATATTTATCCTCTGTGTAAACAATCGTTCCCTCCGGAAGCAGCTGGTCCAGAATATTGCAGGTTACGTCCACCAGGCCGCCGCCATTATTCCGAAGGTCAATGATCAGCTTCTCCATCCCCTGGGATTTCAAGTCTTCAAACGCCGCCATAAACTGATCGTCTGTCAGATCCTCAAACTCGGAGATGGCAATATATCCGATCCCCTCTTCCAGAAGTTCATAATCTACTGTGGGGATCTCAATATTTCTCCTGGTCAGTGTCATCTCCAGGATCTCTCCGTCTCTGATGATACCGATATGGACCTCTGTATTCTCTTCACCCTTCAGATCTGTCACCACCAGGGTCAGATCCTGTCCGGTCACTTCTTCCCCTTCTACCTGATAGAGGATATCTCCGGGCTGCAACCCGGCTTCTTCCGCCGGCGTACCTTCAAAAGCCTGCACGACGGAAATGATCCCCGTAGTGGCGTCCTGGGACAGCATGGCGCCGATTCCGCAATAACTTCCGTATGTGGTCTCCATAAAGCTCTCATATTCTTCCGGAGTATAATAGGAAGTATAAATATCGCCCAGCCCTGCCATCAGGCCCTTATAGATACCGTTTTCCACATCTTCGTCTTCATAGTCAAACAGATAATACTGGTCAATATATGCCTCCAGCTCCCGGATCTTGGCGTCGACCTTCGCCTCTTCGGACCCGGTCACCTGCTCCAGTCCCCGGAAATATGCGGCCGCACAGCCGCCCACACTCAGAACCAGAACCGAGAAAAGGATACCGCATGCAAGCCCTTTTCCAAAAGAACTCCCTCTTTTACGCTCTTCCATTCGCTGTCTCTCCTTCCTTCTCTCTACCATTCTATGTATCGATCATTGTACATAATTCAATGGATTCACATAACTTCCATTTACAATTACGCCAAAATGCAGATGGGGACCGGTGGAATATCCTGTAGAACCCACGGCCGCAATGGTGTCGCCCTGGGATACCACATCCCCCGCCGAGACATAAAGCGCCGACGCGTGCATATATACAGTAGAAATTCCGTTTCCGTGAGAAACCACCACATAATTGCCGGCTGAACTGCTATAGGTGGCTGTAGTCACTCTTCCTCCCGCTGAAGCTACAATCGCGGAACCGCTGGATGCGCCGATATCAATACCTTTATGATAAGTAGACGCCCCCGCTACCGGAGCAGTTCTCGGTCCAAACGAGCTGGTGATCCGGTGGCTGGCCGGACAGGGCCACAAAAAGCCGGACGCCCCTCCGTCGCCGTCATCCGCGCTGGCAGCGGCGGCGGCAGCGGCAGCGATCTGGTTCTCAATCTGTTCCAGCAATTTTTCCTGCTCTGCCAGCTGCTTTTCATATTCACTCTGTTCACCGGAAGCAGACTGGATCTGAGACTGGTAAGAAGCTATCTCCTGGGATTTGGCATTAATTGCGCTGTTTACCGCGCTCTTCTGCTCCTCTACTTCGTCCAGCATTTCTTCCTGCTCCGCCTTCTCCTGCTCCAGTTCTTCTTTCTGAGCCTCAATCTGCGCCTGCGTCTCTTTCAATTTTTCCATCATCTGACGGTCGTACTCTGTCATCTGCATGGCGTATTCTGCCCGGTTTATCATATCCGCCAGACTCTTTGATTCCAACAGCAGTACTAGAAACGATTCATTTCCCT
Organism: uncultured Lachnoclostridium sp.; assembly: GCA_944376715.1. Taxonomy (GTDB): domain Bacteria; phylum Bacillota; class Clostridia; order Lachnospirales; family Lachnospiraceae; genus Hominiventricola. The sequence goes on from CALWDO010000006.1 coordinate 37,865, forward strand.
GCTCATACGTATAACGTATGCGAAGTTTCATCATTTCATACTGATCCGCCGCTTCTGCCTCTGCTTCTTCCAGCTCTGCCGTTTTTACCTGGATCTCCTCTTCTTTATCCTCAATCTGGCCTTCCAGATTCTGGATCTGCACAGAAAGAGAATTCACCTGTCCGTCCAGCTGGGTAATATAGGTCTGCAGATCACTTTTGGAACTCTCCAAATCCTGGATTTTGCTCTCTACCGTATCGATACTGGATTTGATGGAATCAATCTTGTCTTCGGTGTCTTTCTTTTGCTGTTCCAGATCTTCCGTATCCGCCGCCTCGACGGCCAGAACATCCGTATGCGCAGCTGTCCATCCGAACAGGACCGCGCACAGAACCAGAAAAGACAGGCACCTGCGAAACAACCGTGCCCGCATAACACCCTCCGCTTATACTTTCAAATGCCGTCTCATAGTGAAAACACTGCCGAAAAGTCCGATACCCACGCCCAGAATCAAGCCCACAGGGATCAGCACCTGGAACAGCTCCCCTGCCGGCAGAAACTGCATAACGCCGGTTAAAATATTAAACTTGTCCGCGATATATACCACCAGATGTCCATACAGGAAAAACAGAACGATAAGCGGCAGCGCGGCTCCCACAACCCCGATCACCATACCTTCGATCAAAAACGGCGCCTTGATGAAAGAATTTTTTGCGCCGATCAGACGCATGATGGCGATTTCTTCTTTTCTCACGGAAATACCGATCGCCACCGTATTGCTGATCAAAAATACAGCTACCGCCAGCAGCAGTCCGATCACCGCCACGGAAACATAACTTACCAGGCGGTTAAATCCGGTCAGCATATCCGCAATCATATCAGATTTATTTACTTTTCTTACAATATCAATGGATTCCAGATAATCCACCAGATTCTGCTGCATGGAAACATCCTTCATGTAGATTTCCAGATTGGCGCTGTTGGCCAGTGGATTGTCGTCTACAAAAGCTTCTGCTGCTTCCGGATCTCCCTCAAAATAGATCTCCTGATAACTCTTCCATGCCTCTTCTGCGGATACATACACTACCTTTGAGACCTCGTCCCGGTCCAGGAGTTCTTCTCCCAGTTCCATGATCTGGTCTTCTGAAGTACCCTCGTTAAACAAAACAGTTACGGCAACGCCCTCTTCTGCTTCTTTCACAAAATGCTGGAAATTCTCTACAATACAGAAAAAAATACCAAACATAAAGATGCACGCGGCCATAGTCGCCACGGATGCCAGAGAAAAAAGCTTATTTCGCCATATATTCAAAAATCCTTGTTTAAAGCAATACCCTATCGTACTCAGTCTCATCCGATGTACCCACTTTCTTTAGCATCTTCCACAATGATCCCTTTCTGCATGCGGATCACCCGCTTCTTCAGAGTATTGACGATCGCCTGATCGTGCGTCACCACCAGCACAGTGGTCCCGCGGGCGTTGATCTCTTCCAGAAGTTTCATGATCTCTCTGGACGTCTTCGGATCCAGATTACCCGTCGGCTCGTCTGCCAGCAGAATATCCGGGCTGTTCACCAGAGCGCGGGCAAGAGCCACCCTCTGCTGCTCGCCGCCCGAGAGCTGTCTGGGATACGATTTGTATTTTTCCGCCAGTCCCACCAACGAGAGCATCGCCGGCACATTTTTCTTGATCTCCCTGGTCGGCGTCACTACGACCCGCTGCGCAAACGCCACATTTTCATAGACATTGCGGTCTTTCAGCAGCCGGAAATCCTGGAACACGCATCCGATCTTCCTCCGGTATTTAGGAATCGCGCGTTTTTTCATTCTCCCCAGATTTACCCCGTTCACGCGGATTACTCCCGATGTGGGCTCCAGCTCCTTCAGCAGAAGCTTGATCAATGTGGATTTTCCGGAGCCGCTGTCTCCCACCACAAACACAAATTCCCCCCGCTCAATATGTAAATTAATCCCGTTAATGGCAGCGACGCCATTGGAATATTCTTTACTGACATTGTCCAGTACTATCATGGAACTTCTTCTTCCGCCTTTCTAATAATCCAGTGTCTCCATATACTTCATGTATTTCACTACCATCAGCGCGATCTTGAACGTGATGGCGTCCTCAAATACGCGCAGATCCAGGCCTGTGGATTTCTGCAGTTTATCCAGACGGTAAACCAGAGTATTTCTATGGATATACAGCTGTCTGGAAGTCTCAGAAACATTCAGGCTGTTCTCAAAAAACTTATTGATCGTGGTAAGGGTCTCCTCGTCGAAGTCATCCGGCGATCTTCCGTCAAAGATCTCCCTGATAAACATCTTGCAGAGAGGAATAGGCAGCTGATAGATCAGTCTGCCGATGCCCAGATCGCTGTAGGCATTGATCGCGCGGTCGTCAAAAAAGATCTTGCCCACATCCAGCGCCATACGCGCTTCCTTATAGGAACTGGATACCTCCTTGATCTCATTCACAATCGTTCCCAGGGCCACGCGGATATCTTCGCCTTCCTGCTCTACGGCATCCTTCATATCCTTCGCCACTTTGTACATCTCTTCGTAACCTTCTCCGGGCGCCAGCTCCTTCACCACGATGACATTCTTCTCATCTACCGCGGTGACAAAGTCTTTGGATTTGGGTCCCAGATACGCGCGGATCGTCTCCAGGGCCGCGTTTACCCGGTCCCGGTTGCTCTCTATAATAAATACCACGCGCCGTACTTCGGTCGCAATATGCAGTTTTTTGGCACGATTGTAAATATCTACCAGAAGAAGGTTGTCCAGGAGCAGATTCTTGATAAAGTTATCCTTATCAAAACGCTCTTTGTATGCGGTCAGAAGGCTGGAAAGTTGAAATGCCGCCAGTTTCCCCACCATGTATACATCGTCGCTGGAGCCTTTTGCCAAAAGAATATATTCCAGCTGATTTTCGTCAAACACCTTAAAAAACTGGTACCCATGCACCACCTGGCTGTCCGCCGGAGACGCGATAAAAGCCGCCACATCCGATGTGCAGTCTTCCGGCTGCTTTTCTGTGGACGCCAGCGCCTGTCCTTCCATATCCAGAACACAGAGGTCAATTCTGGTAATCTCTTTTAGTCCGTCAATCGTATTTTGGAGTATCTGGTTTGATATCATGTTTTTTCTCCTTTACAAAATATTGTTTGTGCAAACTCCCAAAGAAAATATCGGCGAAAAACGGGCAATTTTCCGCAGATACAAAATACCTATGTTATATACTAATGCAAAATAGCAAAAAAAGAAAGAGGGTATTTCAGTTTTTTTATGCACAACCTCTCTCTTTCATTTATTTTTCTCTAATTTTTCCCTTATGCATTATTCATAAAAACCGGAACGCCGTTCATAAATCCGTCCCTGCCTTCATAGAGTATAACAAAGAATCTGCAACCAGGAGCCTTATCCATGAGTGCCAAAACCAGAATATGGGTCTTCCATATGAAAGAACTGATCTATACAGCTGTCTTTATCGTTCTCGGAATCTTCCTGCTGCTGCTTATGATCTTCATGTTTTCCGGAAATCCGGAACAGGAAAACACAGCGGAGGTTCCAACCAAATACACGGCAGGCGTCTATACGGCTTCCATGATCCTGGGCGGAAATTCCGTAGAAATCGCAGTCACTGTAGATGAGGATTACATTTCTTCCATCGAATTCCGGCAGCTGGACGAGACTGTTTCCGCCATGTATCCGCTCATGGAGCCGTCTCTGGAGTCGTTGTCTGAACAGATCTGCGCGTCCCAGTCCCTGGAAAACATTTCCTATTCAGAAGACAGCCAGTACACCTCCCTGATGCTTTTGAGCGCTATACAGACCGCCCTGTCCAAAGCTGAAAACTGATGCCTGTCACTGTCGGATATAAATCCCCTGTGACTCAATCCATTCGTCCAGTTCAGACAGGCAATCTTCGTTCCAGGTGGGGCTGAGTTCATGCGCCAGCGTTTTATCCGCATAATCCATAATTCTTTCGTACTCGCCGGGATGGACGCAGAACAGTTCTTTTCTGCTGTCCATCATTTTCCGGCACTCTTTCATGTCCATCCAGATCACGGACTCTACTTCATCCTTCTGCAGGCAAAGCGCTTCTATCGGGACGTCTTTTACCAACACATAGACGGCGCTGACTTCCCGGTCATAGACTTTCTTCCCGCGAAAAGTCTGGCGTACCGTCTCCTGGTTCAGGAAAAGCCTCTCCAATTCTTCCGGCTTTACTTCCAGTCCCAGTTCTTCCTTCAGCTCCCGTACCGCCGCCTCAGGAAAATCCTCCTCTGCGTCCAGATGTCCGGCTGCGGATACGTCCAGGCATCCGGGGAAGATATCCTTTTCCTGGGACCTTTTTTGCAGCAGGACCTCCGGCCTGCCGGTCTCTTTATTACTGCGGATCACCCATACGTGAGCAGTTCCATGGATATCTCCATCCCGATGTACCAGTTCCCGTTCCTTCATCTCTCCGGTTCTGTTGCCGTCCCAGTCTCTGATATCAAAATATTCGCTCATACGCGCTCCTTCTGTCCGATGCTGATCATCAGTGCCCCTGCAAATATGAACAGATCCGCAAGATTGAAAACCAGTCTGCCAAATTTCCCGTTTGGCAGGCGGAAGCGCAGATAGTCCACTACATATCCTTTCTTGCAGCGTTCATACAGGTTGGACAGGGCGCCTCCCACCAGGAAGGCAAATCCTGTCTTTTGTATATCTCTGTCCTCTTTCCAAAGCAGACGCAGAAAACAAGCCGCACATCCGACTGTTATCAGACCGCTTGTTCCCGCGATTGCGGGCATATGCCCTTCCATCTTTCCCCCCGCAGTTCCTTTGTTATGAAGCCGTTCCAGGCGAATCTTTCCGCCGCAGACATCTATCCCCTTTTCCATCTCCGGATGCTGTTCAACCTCGCTCCTGACCGCCTGGCCGATCTGGAACAATCCCAGCGCAAGCTGGATAAACACCAATTTCTTCATTTTTACCCCTGCATTTCCAATGCCGGAACGCCGCGCAGCGTGATCAGCGGGCCGCCCCTGTGTTCAATATAATCTCCGGTAATCGTCACCTGTCCGATATTATCGTCTTTCGGAATCTCATACATAATATCCAGCATAAAATCTTCGATGATCGCCCGAAGCGCACGGGCTCCCGTATCTTTCTCCATGGCCTTTCTGGCGATCGCCCTCAGGGCATCATCGGTAAACTCCAGTTTCACCTCGTCTAACGCCAGCAGTTTCTGATACTGCTTCAGGATCGCATTTTTCGGTTCCTTCAGTATCTGCACCATCATATCTTCATCCAGGGCGTCCAGCGTGAATATAATCGGCAGTCTTCCGATAAACTCCGGGATCATACCAAAGTTGCGGATATCCTCCACGGTCACTTTCCGAAGCAGATTTTTGTCGTTATCATATTTATCCTTCAGGTCCGCCCGGAATCCGATCGAAGACTGTTTATTCAAACGTTCCTTGATAATATTTTCCAGTTCCGGAAAAGCGCCGCCACAGATAAACAGGATATTTTTTGTATTGACTGTCTCCAGCGGCACCATAGCGTTTTTACTGTTGGCGCCCACCGGCACCTCCACGTCCGCCCCTTCCAAAAGCTTCAGAAGCCCCTGCTGCACAGACTCCCCGCTCACGTCTCTCTGGTTGGTGTTGCGCTTCTTGGCGATCTTGTCTATCTCGTCGATGAACACGATCCCGCGCTCCGCCTTTTCCACATCATTGTCCGCGGCTGCCAGCAGCTTGGAGAGTACGCTCTCGATATCGTCTCCGATGTATCCCGCTTCCGTCAGGGAAGTGGCGTCCGCGATGGCAAGCGGCACATCCAGCAATTTTGCCAGAGTCTTCACCAGATAGGTCTTTCCGCTTCCGGTGGGGCCGATCATCAGCATGTTGGACTTCTCGATCTCGATTCCGTCCGCCTCCGGCCCTGCCGCCACTCGTTTATAATGATTGTATACCGCCACCGAGATTACCTTCTTGGCCTTTTCCTGACCGATGACATATTCATCCAGGCTGGCTTTGATCTTGTGCGGCGCAGGAATAGAATGAATATCAAACTTTTTCTGCGGTTCCTTTGCTTCCTCGGCTGCCGCTTTTTTCTTGACCTTCTGCCGCCTCGGAATCATATTCTGCAGATCAGACAGATTGATCATACTGATATTGGGCATCTTGGAAAAATCCATCTTGCTGTAATCAATATTGCCATTATTCATCATATCCATCGTGCGCTGCATACATTCCGCACAGATACTGATGTCTTTAGTCAGATGGATCATCTTCCCCGCTTTGCTCTCCGGCCTGTGGCATACAAAGCAGACGTCCTCATACTGGGTGTCTTTTTCATCTTCCTGTGTATGTTCCGCCGGTCCGTTTTCTTCTTTCGTTATCTCTTCATTTGTATTGAATTCTTTTTCATCCATAGATTGTAATTCCCCTTTTCTAACATAACAAATTATAAAGCATCCCGCAAAGGGGGACAAGTAAACTTTTTATGAATTATGCCAAAAGGCTGCCGCCAGTCCTTCTTCGGACCCGCGGCAGCCTTAGTTTGCTGCTCCCTGTCACTGATTGCTTTATTCCGCTTCTACCGCTCCTGCCTCCTGTGCCGAGCTGAGTGTCACATCTACTGTGATCTCTTCATACTGCGTGCCGTTTCCTCTCTGTATGGTCAGGGAAACCGTTTCTCCGGCAGAGTAGTAACCCAGCAGATCAATCAACTGCTCACTTCCTGTAATCGTATTTCCGTCCAGTCCGGTAATAATATCGCCAGTCTGGATACCTGCCTTCTGCGCAGCCGCTCCGTCCGTTACCGTGCTGACATATACACCGGCAGGTATGTTATAACTCTTGGACGCCTGATCCGTCACATCCAGGCAGGTGATTCCCAGATAACCCTTCTGATCTTCATTGACTCTGTCTCTGGTCTCCCGAAGCATCAGTTCATTGATGATAGATTCCACATCTGAGATCGGGATCGCATAACCCATACCCTCTACATCTTCAGAGACAAATTTCACGGAGTTGATGCCGATCAGTTCGCCCTTGCTGTTCAGAAGCGCTCCGCCGCTGTTGCCCGGGTTGATCGCCGCATCCGTCTGGATCATCATCTGGGTAGTGGAAGATCCGTCTTCATTGGTAGCTGTCACTTCACGGTTCAACGCACTGATAATACCGGAAGTTACAGACAGGCCAAAACCATATGCGTTTCCGATAGCCACTACCGGCTGGCCTACTTCCAAAGAAGTAGAATCACCGATGGTAGCGACTTTAATATTATTCAGCGTCTCTTCCGGGATATCGCTCAGCTGTACCGCTATCACCGCGATATCTTTGTCTTCGTTGCTGCCTTTTACGCTGGCGGAAATCACGTTTTCATCATCTGCCGCTTCATTGTCCGAATTAAAGTACACGCTCAGTTCCTTTGCCCCGGAGATCACGTGATAGTTTGTCACAATCAACAGTTCCGTATCATTCTGACCAATGATAATACCGGATCCGCTGGACTGACTTTCCTGCTGATAGGTTCCAAAGATCGTCTGAAACTCTGTAGTACCCACGTTGCTGATGGAAACCACCGATGAAATGCAGTTTGCCACAATATCTGACACATCATACACGTCGTTGGTCTGTGTAGATACTGTAGTCGGCGACACTGTAGTGGAAGCCTGCGCGCTCTCTGCAGTACCCGTCTCTCCCAGCAGCTGGTTCCCCGCGTAGCGGACTCCTGTAAACGCTGCTCCGGATACGCTGCCAAATACCAGCGCCAATACCAGACATTTGGCAACCGTCCTTCCGAACCCGCCTTTTTTCTTCGGTTTTTTCGGCTGGTTCATCGCCTCCGCGGAATTATAGTGTGTATAGCTGCTGCTTGTATCATAATAGCTGCCCGTCGCAAAGCTGTCATCTTTTCTCATATCATTATCTTCATACATGATGCTTTCTCCTTTCCATGTAAAACATTTCCTTTCTTTTGTGCTTTTAATATAGCAGTCATTTGTGATAGAATTGTGATAAATACTTTAAAAAAAATTGAAATGGGTGTATACTGGGAAAACCGAGAACCATTTCAAAAAGAAAGGATCATAATTACATGAAGAGAAAAACTTTGGTACTGTTCCTGGCTGCGGTCATGGCATGTTCTGTCCTGGCCGGCTGCGGCAATTCATCGGAAGAAACTGCTCCCGCTGTCACAGACGTGTCAGAGAGCGCGACAGAAGAACCGGAAGAGGAAGCAGCGGAGCCGGTGGAAGAAGAAGCTCCCGAAGGGATGTATAAAAGCGAGTTGACCGGAGAATGGATTGACGAATCTCTCCAGAGCCAGCGCCCGGTGGCAATTATGGTAGACAATGAGAAAACTGCCCTTCCTCATTACGGTTTGAATCAGGCAGATATTGTGTACGAGATGATGAACAGCACAGCCAACGGCGAGATTACCCGTTTTATGTGTCTGGTAAAAGACTGGGGAAGCATCACACAGTTTGGAAGTATCCGAAGCGTACGTCCTACCAACTTCATGATCGCGCCTGAGTACAACGCGGTAGTAGTGCATGACGGTGGACCTTTCTACATAGATGCATTCCTGTCAAATCCGTGGGTGGAACATTTCAGCGGCGGATTTTCCCGTGTAAACAATGGCAAACCCAGAGAATTTACCGAGTATGTCATGACCGGAGATTTGGAAGACCGTTTTGAATCCACAGGCGTTTCTGAAGACTACGATGATTACTATCCGGGACCCCACTGGCAGTTTGCATCAGAATCCAGCCCCGTCGACCTTGGCACGGCGTCCGCTTCCATCGACTGCACGCTGGTGGATCTTCCGTTCCCGCACAATGAATCCCAGCTGGATTATGACGAAGCCAGCGGACTCTATCTGTACTCAGAATATGGTATGAAGCATACGGATCCGGCAAACGGAGACGCGCAGCTTTCCTTTACCAACGTCATTCTTCAGTGTGCGGAACATCATCAGTATGATGACAATGGATACATGCAATTCAACATTCTGAACGAATCCGGAGAAGGCTACTATATCACCGGCGGAAAAGCAATCCCCGTCACCTGGTCTAAAGGCGCCGATACAGACCCGACCAAGTTCTATGACGCGGACGGCAATGAAATCACCCTGAACGTGGGCAAGACTTATGTAGGTCTGGTATCCCAGAGCAGATGGGATGAACTGGTACTTAAATAAAAACAAAGGCATAAATACAACAGGAGCCGCTTTTACAGCGGCTCCATTGTTGTCTTACCGGATTATTCATCCGGGAATTCTCTTTCTTTCATCACGCTCTTATACGCGGGACGGATGATCTTGTTCATACCGATGATCTCCTCGATCCGGTGCGCGCTCCAACCCACGATTCTGGCGATAGCGAAGAGCGGCGTATACAATTCTGTGGGAATCCCCAGCATCTCATATACAAATCCGCTGTAGAAGTCCACATTGGGGCTGACTCCTTTGTAGATACGGCGTTTCTCCGCGATCAGTTCCGGAGCCAGAAGCTCGATGTTATTGTAAAGCTCCATATCCTTCTCTCTGTGTTTCTCCACGGACAGCTGCTCCACAAAGCTCTTGAAGACACGCTCACGGGGATCGGAGAGTGAATAAACCGCATGTCCCATACCATAGATCAGGCCCTTCCCGTCGAAGGCTTCTCCATCCAGAAGCTTGCCAAGATAAGCCGCCACTTCTTCTTTGTCCGAATAATCATGTACATGGGAACGGATATCGTTCATCATTTCCATCACTTTGATATTAGCTCCGCCGTGTTTCGGTCCCTTCAGCGAAGACATAGCCGCGGCGATGGCGGAATATGTGTCAGAACCGGAAGAAGTGACCACTCTGGTCGTAAAGGTAGAGTTATTTCCTCCGCCATGTTCCATATGAAGCATCAATGCCACATCCAGTACTTTAGCTTCCAGATGCGTATATTTTTTGTCCGGTCTCAGCATCATCAGCAGATTCTCCGCCGTGGAAAGCTCCGCGCTGGGGCGGTGAATATACATACTTTCATCGTTTTCATAATGGTTGTATGCATGGTACCCGTACACAGCCAGCATCGGGAATACGCTGATCAGATTCAGGCACTGACGGATCACGTTGTCCACCGATGTGGAATTAGCATTGGGATCATAGGACGCCAACGTCAAAATGCTGCGGGTCATAGAATTCATGATATCCTTGCTGGGCGCCTTCATAATCACATCCCTGGTAAAGTTTGTCGGCAGTTCCCTGCCGGATGCAATCATATCCGCAAAGTCCTTCTCCTCCTCCGGGCTGGGAAGTTCGCCAAACAGCAGCAGATAGGCAGTTTTTTCAAATCCAAAGGCGTCGTCAGGAATTCTCTTGATCAGCTCCGTTACATCATAACCCCGGTACCAGAGTTTACCGTCACAGGGGACTTTCTTCCCATCCACCATTTTAAACGAATCGATCCGGGAAATCGTCGTCAGTCCTGTCAGCACGCCGTTTCCGTTGATATCACGGAGGCCTCTGTTCACGCCGTATTCCCTGAACAGCTCGTCCGGTATCGTGTCATGTTCTACACACAGCTGCTGGTATTTTTCTGTGTGCTCCTTCCATTTCTCCTCATATCCCATTCCAAGTCTCCTTTCCCTAGTAAAATATTACTTCTTAATATATTAGCACAATTCACCTATTTTTCCTATTGTTTTTTGTAAATATTTTATAAAATAGGAAAGTACCTGTCTTTTGCCGGGATCCATTTCTCTAAGACTCTGCGGCGGCAGCCTCCTGATTTGCCGCCGCTCCGTCTGTAGACTGAGTATCCGTCCCTTGCGCGGCTGCCGGATCCTGTTTCACCGTCTCCGTGCCCGGAAGATAATAACAGATCACCGGCGTGCCTTTTTCCACATAGCCATACAGTTCCTGCGCCACGGAAGGCGGCAGGTTGATGCAGCCGTGAGAACCATTCGTTTTATAAATATCCCCTCCGAAAGAACTTCTCCAGTTCGCATCGTGCATGCCTATATTTCCGTTGAAAGGCATCCAGTAAGATACAGGAGTCTCATAATTTTCTCCCGTTAACGTAGCGTTGCGCTGTTTATAAGTAATGCTGTATACTCCGTCCGGCGTATCGTATCCGCGGGACGCATTTCCCGATACAAAATCCGATTCCAGGATCAGCGATCCATCCTGATAGAAGAAAAGATGCTGGGCAGTCAGATTAATCTCCACATAAGTATTTCCATAATCAGGCGTCCCGTAAGAAGCCGCCGTCTGATAATAGACCGGCGTGCGCTCCCCGCTCTCGCCGTTTTTAATCATCTCCGCCAGTTCTACAGCCTCCTGTCCATAGTTCATCCACCAGCCGTAATCCCCGGTATTGATCGTGATCTCTTTTCCGTAACTGGTCATAAATGTTCTGGGGCGGAAGATCGTATCGTATTTTTTCCGAAGAGTCGCCACATACTCTTCTACTTTCTCCTGATCCAGTTCCACTTCAAACCCGTCCACATGCAGCCAGGTACTGATCGTGGCGCCGTCCAGCACTTCTTTGTTATCGCCAAAAGTATAGGTGATGGTCACATTCGCGTAATTCTGCAGTTTTTGCAAAGCAGCCAGGAGCTGTTCATTGTCTGAAGTAACCTGCGGCACATGGTAGCAGCCTTCCTGATCCAGATCCACCTGTTCTTCCAGGCTGTCCACCGCGGACCGGATCGCTTCCAGCGTCAGATCATAGTCCAGCTCATTTCCCTGCGTCTCTGCCACGATCTGGAAACCGTTCTCAGGTGTGTAGTCGGAAATATATGCATCGGTAGGCGCCGTGGCAAAATCATCCTGGAAGCCCCGAAGATCCCGGACCTGTTCTTCCAATGCCGCCTCGTCATAAGTTACCAGCCCGTCCATCTCATATTCCGCCTCGCCCGGAAGGAACCAGAGCCACTTATTCTGCTGCTTCAGGATGTTTTCCAGCGGTTCCGTGGACCCATATCCCAGAGAAATATCCTTTCCCTGAATATCTTCCTCCAAAGTTGTCCCGTCCGACTGGCGCTCAATGATTCTCAGGAAATAATCCTGCACCTGCTCCTCCAGCTCCTGAACGGTCATATTGGACACATCGATCCGGTCTATCACCGTCCCCTTCAGAAAATGATTATGATAATAATACACGCCTCCTCCATAGACGGCCAGAACCGCCAGGAGCAGGATCAACAACAATATCCATAACACGGAAAATCTTTTTTTCTTACCTTTTCTAGCCATGTTTTCTCCTGTCCTTTCTATAAATACTGATGGGGCCGCCGCAGGACAAATCCTGAGGCAGTCCCACCCAGGTACTGACTCTATCAGTATAAAGAATTTCCGTGCAAAATACAACTAAAGATTCTCAAAAGAGGCGCTTGCGGGCACCCAGATTCCTGCTTCTCCCCAGGGCTGTTCCATCCGGATGCTGACAGATCCCTGATCAGAAAAGATAATCTGCAGCGTTATTCGAGCAGGAGTTCCCGTGATCATCCCCGTCCTGCGGATTTCCACATCATCCGAAAGATTTAAAAGGCTGCGGGCCGCTTCCTCCGGATTGAAAAGCCGACTGTATACCTCCGACTCCGGGTTCTGCATCGCATTGTTATTCAGCGCTTCTCCCAGCCCGTTGGAGGTATAATCCATCCGGGTCGCGCTGATGATTCCATCCGGATATGCCTGGAAATATTCCGCCGCAGTGGAGATCTGATCCAGATACTGCAGTTCCTCTCCGATCGCCTGGTATGCGCCATTTACATAAACCAGGGAAAGGCTCTCCCGCCATACCTCCATATGCGGCGTGGAGTCCATGGCATAATAGAGGATCTCTATGCCGTTTTCATCCGCTTCCAGAATCCGGTAGTTCATAGCTCCTGTCTCTTTTGCCCACGGCCAGGGGCTGGAATCTCCAAAAGCTTCCGGCACATCCGCATACAGAAGACCGTCTTCTTCCATTTTCTCCTGTACAGACTGTGCCGACAAAGCCCGGATCGTCGTTCCGTCTCTTCTCGTAAACGCGTCCGGCCATCTCTGTGCAAAGGAGTTTGTTTCATCCTGCGACAGTTCTGTTACAGTCTGTTCATATTCTTCCAGACCATATTTCTCTGTCAGTTCGTCCTCCGAACGGTCCGACAGCACCATGCGCACCAGTACCGCCCTGTCTATCCCGTCGAAATATTCATTCCACTCTTCCCGGGGATTTTCCGTCAGATATTCGCATCCGTAAGACACCGTCACATCACCGGCGCTGCGGAATTCTGCCGCCAGGACATACTCTTTGTCCTTTTCTGTCCTGTGCAGCGCTCCATCATTCCAGAGCGCAGAATCAGCAAAACCCGTATTGCCCTCCAGCGGCGAAAAATAATAAGTTTCACGATCCGCTGCTTTTCCTTCTGTGATTTCCAGATAACTCCACAGCCCCCAGTCCCACTGCTGTCCGAACCGGACCGTCAGGTCCGCGTCTTCTCCTGCCGCTTTCAGTTCCTCCGGCCCCAGATACGACACCTTATAGGATCCTTTCTTCTCTCCGTACTCATAAACCTCAAAATACAGCAGCAGTCCCGGCGTCTTTCCCGGGAGATCCATATGATAATCAGCCTCTAACGTATAGACAGCCGCTTTATCCGGATTTACTTCCACACGCATCTGCGCCGCGTCAGGCAGCGCGGTGCATCCGGCCAGCAGCGCACCGGTCAGAATAAGGAAAGAAGCTGCGAAAGGCACCGTCTTTGTGGACGGCGCGTCCACAAGAGCCTCCAGCCTGCGGCGCATCTTCCCATGACCGCCCCGCATGGCGGTGGCTCCGCATAGAGGCGATGGCCCTTTCTCCGCATATTCCAGAATTCTCAGCAGAGCCAGACCGTACGCTTTCTTCTCCTGCCCTTTACACCTCCTTACAACGCCCTCGTCGCAGGCCAGTTCCGCGTCTTCCCGGGAACGGACTGCCCCTAACCACACCAAGGGATGCCACCAGTAGACAACGCAGAGCAGCACTCTCACAAATGACCAGATATGGTCTTTCTGACGATAATGCTCCGCCTCATGCCACAGCGCATAGCGGCGCACTTCTTCATCTTCCCATATGGCGCTGCTCATCAAAATACACGGACGGAGAACTCCAAACAGGCAGGGCGTTCCCGGAATCTCCCCCACATATACCGGGAGTCTGCCGCCCTTCTTTATTTGACATCTGGTAGATGCCATTTTCTTTAATTTCCAATTGCTCCAGAATGCGTATGCTCCCAAAACCACGCTGCCGCACACCCATATGATTCCCGCCGCGAAAGTCCGGGACATTCCCTCCGGTATTCCGGCCTGCGGCTGCTGTAAGGCATTCGTCTCCTCTTCCTGCGCGGGCTGCGTTTCCCCGTCTGTCTGACCGTCCTCTTCCGGGGCCGCCGGAAGCGCCTCCCCTCCTGCGCCGGGGAGTTCCACATCCCGGCTCTCCTCTCCCGACGCGCTCCCCGCCGGAGTCCCACTGCCCTGTCCCGCAATGTCTCCTTCCCGAAATGTGTTCACCATATATTCAAACGCCGCATAGGGAAGACTCATCACGTTTCCTGTCGGAAGCTCCACCATACCAAAGGGAATCAGCAGGCGGATCACCGGAAGGATCCACAGCACATATCTCGCTTTGGCAGAAAGCTGGTTCCTCCACTTCTTTTGAATCGCCAGCACCAACAGAACCAGCAGCCCGGCGCTGACAGCAAAATACCAGAATCTCATACGGCACCCCCTCTAATCCCCCAGACGGTCCAGGATCTTTTTCAGCTCTTCAATCTCCTCCTCCGATACCTTGCGCCCCTGTACGGCGTTGCTGACCATCAGCAGAAGATCCCCGTGATACACCCGTTCCATGATGGAATCCGTCTCCTCCCGGATCGTCTCTTCTCTGCTCCATACCGGAGAATAGGTCCGCACTTTCCCGCTTTCGTCTACAGAGACCGCTCCTTTTTCCAGCATCCGTTTCAGAAAAGATGTCACCGCATGGCGGCTCCAACCTTTGACCGGCTCCAGAGCCTCGCAGATCTCCCGCAGCGAAGCCGGCGCGCGATCCCAGAGCACCTGCATAATGTACCATTCATTTTCGGATAAACCTGTAGGATATTTCATGTTATTCGTCCCCCTCTTTTGCATGTTAATCATTTGATTAATAATATTATACCACAAGATTTTGAAACCTCAAGAGTTTGTAACCATTTTATTAACATAAAAACCGGCTGCTGTCGGATCCTGTTCAAAGCCAGGCCGGCAGCAGCCGGTTTTAACGTAATCTATTATGTTATTTTTTCTTCCAGATCCTCACAACCCCTGCCAGCGCTCCGTACAGGATGGCCGCCACCGGCCAGACGATCCAGGAAGTCTCCCAGGTCCAGGTCCACAGGCTGTATCCCACATACCCCGCCGTTACCAGACACCAGTAGACCGGGGCAATCTTATCCATGATCTTTCCTGTACGCTTGGCTTCCACGGTATAATCGCCTTCCTGAAGAAGCTGCCGGAAAGATCCCTGGATGATCCCGGCGCTGACAAACAGCCAGACGCCCGCCGCCACGCAGACCAGCAGGAAAATGAAGGATCCGATCTCGGCCATCTCAGTTCCCCACAATCCGTCTGTCAGCATCAGAGGAATAAATCCAAAGATACAAAGAGCGACCCCGCAGGCGATCTTCACCGTAAATACCGGAGCGTACGCTTCGCTCTTCTCCCTGACCATGCCTTCGATTCCGTAACTCAATTCAAAGACTTCTTTTTCCAGATATTCGTACTTCCCTATCTCTCTTCCAAAGATCAGGAACGAGACTACCGCCCCTGCTACGATCAGCAGCAGCGCCATCATACCGATGCCTGCCGCCAGATCTTCCGACATATCCAGCACGCCGTTTTCCGCCGCCCCGTTCAGAAACAAAAACAATACCGGAGAAAGGATGCAGGCTGCCACTCCTGACGCGATCTTCGCCGACGCGTCCCTGCGTACTTTCAGGAAATTCTGTGCTTCTTCCATCGTGACTTTGCGCGTCTTTTCTCCGTCCGGATTCCCCGATACAAAATCCTCTTCCGTCCGGTCGTCTTTCAGCAGGTAATCGGTACTCACTTCAAAAATCTCGCTCATCAGCAGGATCTTATCCAGATCCGGCACCGACATGGCGCTCTCCCATTTAGATACCGACTGCCGGGACACGTTCAGCTTCCCTGCCAGTTCCTCCTGGGACCATCCGTTTTTCTTCCTTAATTGCATAATCTTTTCTGCCAATATCATATGAATCCTCCTCGCCGCTCTTTCAGGTTTCCATGCCCTTCATGAGCTGTCTCTGTTGTACCTCAGCATAGCAGACAGCCCCCTGGCGCCGCAAGAAAGCGACCTTGGAAATCCGTCAACCGGCAGTTGCACTTTCTGCCGGCCGGTTGACATGGGGCGGATTCCGGTCAAACGTAGCTTTGATCCACTTTAATTACACAGATATATGCCTGATTTTTCTCTTTTACTTTCTCCACCACATAATTCAGCAGTTTATCCTGGTCCCCCTCATAATGAGGCGGTACCACCAGGTCGAACAGCACGTTCGTATGGGTATCTCCCGGCACCACGCGCAGATCATGGATACTCAGACGTTCATCATAGGCCTTCACCTGTTCGGTTATGTATTCCCGAAGTTCGCTGACTTCATTGTCTCCAGTCACAATCGGATCATAATGGATCACCACCTGAAGATGATGCTGTTTCCAAAAGTCCCGTTCTATATTGTCGATCAGGTCATGCGCTTTCAAAGCGTCCATACCGGCGTCAAATTCAATATGCAGGGAAGCGAACTGATTTCCCGGTCCGTAATCATGCACCAGCAGATCATGCATACCCAGTACATTGGGATAACTCATCACCGTATCCTCGATCATCTTCACCAGTTCCGGAGACGGGCTTTTCCCCAGAAGCGGATCCAGCGCGTCTTTCAACAGACCGTATCCGTTCCAGAGAATAAAGCCTGCCACCGCCACCGTCATCAGTCCGTCGATCCGCATGATCCCGGTGACTTCACACAATATGGCACCCACCAGTACCCCTGCCGTGGACAGACAGTCGTTGCGGGAATCCGCCGCCGTCGCCCTCAGAGTCTCCGAATCGATCATCTCTCCCATTTTCCTGTTGAATCCGCTCATCCAGAGTTTCAGCAGGATGGACGCCAGCATAATACATATGGAAAGCAGCCCGAATTCCGGCATATTCGGATGGATCACTTTAACAATTCCTTCTTTAGCCAGATTCAGGCCGATCGCCATGATCATCACGCATACTGCCATCCCCGCCAGGTATTCATACCGGGCATGACCAAACGGATGCTCTTCATCCGGTTTCTGTGCCCCCAGCCAGAACCCCAGCAGGCTGATCACACTGCTGCCGGCGTCGCTCAGATTGTTAAACGCGTCTGCCGCGATCGACATACTGCCCGAAATGGCTCCGGCAATAAATTTTCCTAAAAAGAGGAAGACGTTGCAGCAGATACCCACAATACCCGCCATGTTTCCGACTTTCGCCCTCCCTTCCGGAGTATTGGCGTCCGTCCCGCGCAAAAAGATTTTTGTCAATATGGATGTCATAGTACACCTCGATTTTCGCTTTTCTCTAAAGTATATCGCAGCCAGATGGCAAATACAATCATAAATTCGGAATGCTTTTTTCTACGCACAGCTTTCCCCAGCCCACTGCCGTATTGGGATATTCCCGGAACGCCGGAAGGGGCTGCGCCCCTCGCTGCAGATAGGCCTTTACCTTCTCGCCATACAGATAAGGATCATTTCCATCTGTGATACCATGCTGCATCAAAAGCGCGGCCGCGCCGGTCACGAAAGGCGTCGCAAAAGAGGTCCCTGTCTGCCGTACATATCCGCCTCCCGGCGCCGCGGTCAAAATATTGGTGCCCGGCGCCACCAGAGAAGGTTTCCGGCCGTTCTCCCCTCTGCCGGAAAAATCCGCATACGCATCGGCCGACGCCCGGTACGCGCCGACGGTGATCACTTTCTGCGCGGTGGAGGGGATCGTAAGAGTATTTGCCTCCACCGGATTCAGAAAGCGGGTATCCGCTCCCACCACCGAACTTCCCGGCATCCACATCTGATACGTTCCCTCCACAATCCGGCGGGGTACCAGTCGGATACTCCAGATCCCGGAATCCACATATTCATTTTCAGGGATGAAGTCCAGATAGATTTCCTGGTTCACACTGTATGGACTGGGAGCTCCAAAGTAGACCAGTACCTCCGTATTTCCCATACGGTAGCGCTGCACCGGCGTTCCTTCATAAAAGGGTCCCACTGATATTCCATTCGGATGTACCAGATAAATATCAAATACATCCTCATAGTTTTTCCAGACTTGCAGGTTCATCACCAGTTCATAGGATCCCACTGTAAATTCCACATTTTCCGTCCTGCCGTTCTGGAGCCTTCCGGATGTATGGCCGCCTCCCGCTCCTTCGTTGCCGCTGCCCACGCAGATTACGGACTTCCACAGGGCGCTTACATCATCAATGTATGTCTCCAGAAGGCTGCTTCCGGTATGGGAACCATAGGTGTTTCCAAAGCTGATGTTTACAGCCACCGGCATCCGGTACTCCTGCGCTTTCCGGATCACATAGTCCAGACCCTGCATCAGTTCCGTTGTCCTCGGAAATCCGTCTTCTCTGGGAGTCCCCAGTTTCACCGCTAATATGTCGCTCTCATATGCCACTCCCTGATTTCCCGCCGCGATGGCAAGTACTCCGGTCCCATGTCCGCTAAGATCCCGGCTTTCCCGCAGTCCCTCCTCGCCCTGCGATACAGCTTCTCCATCTCCGGCCAGCACCGCGTCAATCTGTTCCCTGGTAAATTCACTTCCTATGTAATAGCCCTCCGGAGGATTTCCTGGTATGCTCTGATCCCAGTATGCCAGGATCCGGCTGCTCCCATCCGGATTGCGGAACTCCTCATGTCTGTAATCCACACCGGAATCCAGCACGGCCACCAGGATCCCCCGCCCGCTCAGAGAAAGCGGCGGCCGCTGCACCGGCGTCATGCAGGACGCCCTTTTCCCTTCTGTCCGCGCGAAAAACAGCCTTTTCGGTTTTTCAATATACTCTATCTCCGGACTTTGGGCCAGACTTTCAATTAATGACTCCGGAACCACCAGGATCGCATATTCATTAACCAGACGTGTCACACGTACGGCGTCCGGCACAGCGGCGTCCAGGTCTCCCGAATACTTCACGATCAGTTCCCAGGTCTTTTCCCGGGGATCGTACCCGGTCTCCAGCACCACGGATTTTCTCCGTTCCTCTTCCGTGGCCTCCAGCGCCAGATTCAGCTGATTCTCTATTTTCTGGTCATCCGTCATTTTAACACCCCTTTTCAGGCTATGCAGAGGAACAGTTTTTGTTTGTAAAAGAAACTTTAAGATTTATTTTTTAACAAATCTGTATTATAATGAAATCAACAAAAGAGAAACAACGGAGGCACCATATGGAACTTTCATTTGGCGAACAGATCAAAATCCTTCTGAAAAGAAAAGGACTGACAATCAAAGAACTTGCAGATATGTATGAAGCGCAGACCGGCAAACCCATGTCCCGGCAAAATCTCACCCAGCGCCTGAAAAGAGATAATTTTCCGGAGCAGGATATGCACATCATCGCGGCGCTTCTGGGATATCAGGTGTCGATTCAACTGAATCCTGTGTCTATCCCCATGCCAGAATTTATACGCTCAGAATTTCCGGCCGCGTCGCCGGCTCCCATTCCTTCCGGAAGTATAGCTCCGGCTCCTCAGACTGTCCCTGTGCAGCCTGCCATGTCCGGCACAGCGCCTGCGGAAACTCCTTCTGAAGAATCGTCCGGGACTTCCAACAAGATCACTTTCCAGATCCCCGAGGCGTTCCGCAAAAGCAGGCCCCAGGGAGATATCAATCCGTTGACCGGCGAAGAGTATCTGACAAACACGGTCCGCCGTCACCCGGAGATGGAGGAATTTGTCCAGGTCTATGATCAGACCACCCATTCCTGGTCTGATGTAAGGGAAGATTATTTCTGGGAATTCCAGGATAAGAAAAAGCAGATGTTAGGCAAGGATTACCGCGCGCCGATCCTGATCTGACACTCGGCGCTGGGAATCAGCCGGGATCTTTCTCTGATTTTTCCAGCGCTTTTTTTCTTCTGCTGATCATGCCGCCGATCTTTCCTGTCTCCTTGGAAGAAAGCGCTTTCCAGCCCCCTTCTCTTACCTTGTCCAGAAGTCCCAGCTCCTCCGCGATCTCATATTTTAACCGGTCGTGGGGCTCCAGTTTTTCAAACTCTACGGTACGTTTCATTTCCATCATTTTACACTCTCCTATATCCGGAGTATTCCCGTTCCCTTTCATCTTATTCACCCCTTTCCAAATTCTCTTTACAGCCCTGGTTCCAACCTATATAATCTTTTCAAAAGGGAGGCGTCTCAATGAAGCTCAAAAAAACAAAATTTGCCGTTGTTCTGAATATTCTGTGCCTGATCCAGCTTATCGGCATGATTTTATTCCTTCTTATCTGCTGGTCCCATATTCCGCAGCAGATCCCCATGCATTATGACCTGGCGGGAAATATCACGCGATGGGGAAGCAGGAAAGAACTGATCCTCTTTCCTGTCCTGGCATGGATCACGTACCTGCCGGTCACGCTCGTGGAACAATTCCCGCAGATCTGGAATACAGGCGTCCAGGTCACAGATCATAACCGGTCACGGGTATATACTGCCATCCTTCATATGACCAGCTCTCTGAAATTCCTCATCACCTGCCTGTTCACTTATTCCATCCTTCAGACGGCTCTGATGCTGGAGATTCCCTCCTGGTTTTTCTTCGCCGTCGGAGTGCTTCTGGCCGGCGACATCGGTTATTGGATGTACCGGCTCTGGAAATGCAGATAAAGGTTGTAGTTTACATGGGAAACAGGCGAATTGCCTGAGATGCAGAATCTTATAAGAAAAGATTATCATGCGGGCAGGGAAAATGCAACTTGTATTTATTCTTCATCCGGCAGAAATTGTGATTTTCCATGCTGAAGGAAACCAGTGCCAAGCAGTTTTTCTGCCGGACAAAAATTAAAATTACATCGTTGGATCATAATAAATATTATACAAGTCATTTGCTGCAACAACACATCCCTCCCCAAAGTCTAATTCAAAATATAAGTGCCCCATTAAATTATCCCTGTGCAGCGGATCTGCAGAAATCAGCAGGGCGGTTTCTCCGTCATCCGGAGACCGGGTCACTAATAATTCTGTGTCCTCCATGGTCTCACTTCCCGCAGGAGTAAAAAACATTTTCACAGTTGCCGGAGTACCTCCTGTCCATTGTAAAAGTATACTTTCTATTTTCGCGGAATTGTACCACAAAGCTTCAGAAAAAACCTCTTCTTGAGTTTTATCATAAAAATGAAGGCTTACCAGCGCCGGATCTGCCCCATCCATTCCCGCCGCCATGTTCAATATATAATTCCAGACAAAAATCCCCCCAAAAAACAAAGCCAAAATCCATCCAAAGAGATATGAAGCAGGGTATTTTTTCGGCTTTCTCTCTGTTTCATCCAAATCAAATGATAAGATTTCACATAACGCCCTTTTATTGGAACCAGTCGGGACTGACAGATTCCCTTCCCACTTAGATACTGCCTGGCGGCTGACGCCAATCTGTTCAGCAAGTTCTTCCTGTGATAATTTTTTGGCTTCTCTTTCCTTTTTTATTCTTTCACCTAATGTCATTTGTAGTTTCCCCTTTTCCAAATACTCTCTGTTTCTGAATATTATTTTATACGCAACCGCGGTTGCAAACCAGCATTTTTCCGCAACTTTTACAGTTGCACCGCCTCATTGGCAAGAAACTATTGTTGATCCTTTCAAAACATGCTACATTAAACATAAAATATCAGGGTCAAAAATTTTTCATCCCTGTCATTTCGGAGGATAATATCTATGTATCATACAATCGTAACTTTGAAAAAAGGAGAAGGCCGCACAGTCAAAGCCGGCGGCATGTGGATCTATGACAATGAGATCGCCAGTATCCTGGGCAATTTTGAGAATGGAGATCTGGTGACGGTCCATGATTTCGACGGCTATTTTATGGGATACGGCTTCCTCAATATGAACTCCAAGATCCGCGTAAGGATGATGTCCCGCAGAAAAGACCAGGTTATCGACGAGGCTTTTCTGGAACGGCGGGTACGAAACGCCTGGGAATACCGAAAAACCGTATGCGATACTTCCTGCTGCCGTGTCATATTCGGAGAGGCCGACTTCCTGCCGGGACTGGTGGTGGACAAATTTTCTGATGTGCTGGTGGTAGAATCCCTGGCCCTTGGCATCGACCGCATGAAGCTTCAGATCCTGGACATCCTGAAACGTGTCCTGGCGGAAGACGGTATCGTCATCCGGGGCGTCTATGAACGCAGCGACGCCAAAGTAAGGGAACAGGAAGGGATGAAACGGCAGAAGGGATTTATCGGCGATCCTTTTGATACGAAAGTAGAGATTCAGGAAAACGGCGTCCGCTATCTGGTCAATGTGGAAGACGGCCAGAAAACCGGTTTCTTCCTGGACCAGAAATACAACCGGCTGGCAGTGCAGAGACTCTGCAAAGGGAAAAAGGTACTGGACTGCTTCACACACACCGGTTCATTCGCGCTGAACGCAGCTGTCGCAGGCGCCTCAAGCGTGCTGGGTGTAGACGCCTCCGAGCTGGGCTGTGAACAGGCCCGTGAAAACGCCCGCCTGAATCAGGTGGAAGACCGCGTGACCTTCCGGTGCGCGGACGTCTTTGAACTGCTTCCGGAACTGGAACGAAAGGGCGAGACCTACGATGTGGTGATCCTGGATCCGCCTGCCTTCACGAAATCCCGCAATTCCATCAAAAATGCGGTCAAAGGCTACCGGGAGATTAACCTGCGGGGCATGAAACTGGTGCGTGACGGCGGTTATCTGGCAACCTGCTCCTGCTCTCATTTCATGGATCAGGAATTGTTCGCCAAGACGCTTCGGGAAGCTGCCCACGGCGCGCACCGGCGGCTTCGCCAGGTAGAGTTCCGCACCCAGGCCTGCGACCACCCGATCCTGTGGGCCGCGGACCAGTCGTATTATCTGAAATTTTATATTTTCCAGGTGGTAGAGGAGATGTAGGCAGAAAAGCAATTGCCGAGCCAAGATTTACCATGGTAAAATAATTCTATTAAACCACGCGGCCAGACCAGGCGCCGCACAGATACGGAGGAATACATAACATGATCTGCCCTTACTGCGGATTTGAATATGCGGACGACCTGCTCCGCTGCCCCCACTGCGGAGCAGAAAATGTCCGGGAAGCCCGGGAACAGCAGCAGGAAACGCTTCACTCTCTGGAAGAGGAGCGCGAAGATATCCGGCATGAGCCGGAGCGGATTCTGAGAAAGACCAACCGGGCTGCCGCCAGGATCGGCGTCCGCATCTTCATCGGAGTCATCATAGCCGCCGTCCTGATCGTAGCCGGAAGTTTCATATGGAGGCTCTGGACCCGTCGCACCCTGGCCCGCAATGTGGAAAGGCTGGACGCCTGCCTGGCCGAAGGCGATTACGAAGGCCTGTCCGCGCTTCTTGACCGCATTGACTCCTATGATTCCGCCTACGATCCATACTATCCGGTATCGTATGCCTACCAGGATCTCTCCTATGTGCAGGATGATCTGAAATGGTTCCGTACAGATCTGGAAAGCGGCCTGGAAGACTCTTATCTGCTGCAAAGTCTCTCTTTCGCTCTGAACGACGCTATGAATGCGCTGATACGGGCCGAAAACGGAATCCAGGACGATCTGTATCTGGGCAACGAAGACGCCCTGCAGGACATCTATGATCAGGCCTGCGAACTGCTGACCGGAACCTTAAAAGTCACGGAAGAAGAGATCGGGCAGATGTCGGAATTTTATGGAGATCAAGATTCTCTCTACGATGAATCGCTCTTTATTCCCTATGCCGCATTAGTCCTGGAACGATTGGAGTAGCTTATGAAATGTCCTTACTGCGGCGGAGAAGTCTCCGTCAATGATGTCCGGTGTCCTTACTGCGGAAACCTGAATCCGGAAGGAGCCGCTTTTCAGGGAGAAGTACACAGACGCCGGAAACTGAATGAATACCTCAGGCAAAAGATGCGGGACCAGCTTCGGCTTCCCCTCGCACAGAGGATCATGAATCTGGCCATTGTGATTCTGGCGCTTCTGTGGATTCTGATTACCGTCCTTGGCATGATCTGGTACCTGGTCCGGGATCCCCGGACTCTGGGGCTGGGCCGTCCTGACGATTATGAGTCTCAGATAGAAGCCCTCTATAATGAGGGCCGCTACGGTGAACTGTACGCATATATGGACCGTTACGGCCTGAATGGACAGGATTATCCCCAGTACATGCAGATGGCGCTGTATTACTACACTTACACAGACTTCGTTCAGTACAGCATGAACTGTACACAGGCGCTGGAAGAAGGATCTGTCCCGGGTGATTTCTATCTGAAATACGCCATCGACAGCGCGGCAGAACTGATGCAGCCGCATATTCCCGCCTATCCGGACACTTATCCGGTCAATCAGGAAAATCTGAGTGTCTATCAGGAAGAAGCGCGGACTTTTCTTCTGGGTATGCTGAAACTGACCGAGGACGATATCCAGGTACTCTATCCGGAGGAAGACGGCAGCGGATATGTCTCTTTTACAGATATTGAACAACTCATGGAACTGGCAAAAGAGCGTCTAAAAGAGGAGGGCTACCATGAATCAGAAGCGTAATGCGCATCATCGCCGCTTTTTCATTAAAGGACTGATTATCCTTCTTCTGCTTGGCATGAACTATATCATGTTTTCTTTTTTCTTTTCCTCCGTTGTGGAAGATATTACTTATGACAATGAGAGTTACCGGGACGCCCGCCTGCTGGAACTGACCAGCGAAGGAGAGTATGCAGACCTGTACGAAGAGCTGAATCTCTACGACCTGTATGAAGATAAATATGACGATTACTGGGATGTGACCGACGCCTGGCATCTGTACTGCCGGTTCCTCGCCGCCAGGGAAGCCGGCTTTCCTGCGGAAGAGGAGACCCTCCGCTCCCGTCTGTTGGAATTGCCGGCCGACCAGGAGAACAGAACTGCGCAGACAGCGGTCGAACGGATCCAGGAACTGGTGCGGGAAGGCGCCTGATTCCCTCAGGTATCTTCTCCCCTCAGCAGCCTATCCAGCGTAGGCCGGAATCCAAACTGTTCCTTCAGCGCGTCCACTTCCTGAAGCATCGCGCGGCGCGTCTTTTCCGGTATATTGGAGCGCACGGCACGGATCAGAATATTTTTCGGCGTGTGGGACAGATCCACGAATTCCAGAAGCTGCGTCCGGTAGCCGCTGGCTGTCAGCAGATTTCCACGGATGGCGTCCGTCATCAGGGCCGCCGTCCGTTCTTTTATGATCCCGTAACGGGTCAGTATGGGAAGATTTCCGCCCTGCATCTGGCCGTTCAGCTCGTGCTGGCAGCATGGAACCGAAAAGATCAGCCGCGCGTTCCAGCGGACCGCATTGTACAGCGCGTAATCCGTCGCCGTATCGCAGGCGTGGAGGGAGACCACCATATCCACCGGATACGGGCACTCATATCCGTTGATATCTCCCAGTTCAAAGCGCAGATGTTCATAACCGTACTTCTCCGCCGCCTGATTGCAGCGCTCTATCACATCCGCCTTCAGATCCAGACCGATAATTCTCACATCCAGCCGCCGGACCTGCGTCAGGTAATAATACAGGATAAATGTCAGATAAGATTTCCCGCAGCCAAAATCGATCACCGTCAATATCCGGTCCTTTGGAAGAGTCCCGATCTCGTCGTCGATCAGCTCCACAAAGCGGTTGATCTGACGGTATTTGTCATACATGGACCGGACGATCTTTCCTTCTGACGTAAAGATTCCCATATCCACCAGAGGAGGGATCGTCTGCCCTTCTTCCAGGATATAGTTTTTCTTGCGGTTATGGCCCGTCTTCTCCTTTGGGGCCTGCGCCGTCTTCTTTTTCGTATAGGATGCTTTTCCGCCCTTGGAGACACGGACCGCATGTTCCCGTTCTCCGTCCCAGGCATTCAACTGACGGTACCCCTGCCGCATGGCTCCTTCCAGAAACTCTTTCAGTTCCTCCTCCGACATATTCTCGTGAAATACCTGTTTCTCGGTATATTTCTCGGCCTGCCAGCCCTCTCCCAGACGGTTGATCACGATCCGCCGGAACTGCTCGTCCTTGCGGTACGGATTGCTCAGGATCATTTTATAAGGCTCCGAGGCCAGCACCGTCTCCAACATCTGTTGTAAATCCATCTTTCTACTCCCACTCATCCAGTTTTTCCAGGAATTCCATATATTCTCTCTTTGCTTCCGCAATACGTTCCGGGTCGTAGGTATCCAGAGCATGCTCAAATTCCCGAAGCATCCGTCCGACCTGCTCTCTTTTCACGCCCAGACTCTCTTCGTAGATCCTCTCGCCTCTCAGCAGAAGGACTTTATTCTCCTCCTTATCCCGGGGATGAATCTTCAGATAAGAGAGCGTCTTCAGTCGATCTTCAATCTCTTCCTCGCTCATGTCCAGATTCTGCCCTTTAAACACCTGGCGTACTTTCTTCCCGCTGGAAACGGATTTTACTTCCACTTCCAGGATCGAGTTAATATCATAGGTATAGGTCACGTCCACAGCCTCCTGCCCGGCTTTCCCGGCGGGAACTTCGATGAACAGTTCTCCAAGAGACAGGTTATTGACGGCGAAGCGGCTCTCTCCCTGTAAGATATGTACCCGGATCTTGGTCTGATTATCCCTCACTGTATACAGGCGTTCCGTACGGCTGGCCGGGATCACCGTGTTTCTTTCGATAATCGGGAGAAATACCCCGTCCTCATACTGATGATCGCCGTATTCCTGGACTACTTCCGTACCCAGGGTGAAGGGACAGACGTCGGTCAGGATCACCTCCCGGATACCGTCCCGGCGTTCTTTCATCGCCGCCTGGATCGCCGCTCCCAGCGCCACCGCTTCATCCGGGTTGATCTTGGTATCCGGAATCATATGGAACAGCTTTCCGGCAAATCTGCGGATCACCGGAGATTTGGTGGCTCCGCCCACCAGCACCACCTGATCGATATCCGA
This sequence comes from uncultured Lachnoclostridium sp., assembly GCA_944376715.1. Classification (GTDB taxonomy): domain Bacteria; phylum Bacillota; class Clostridia; order Lachnospirales; family Lachnospiraceae; genus Hominiventricola. The sequence goes on from CALWDO010000006.1 coordinate 65,027, forward strand.
AAGACGGATATGGGCGTCCTTCAGGCTCCGCTTCACAGGCTGGCGGATCCTGTCCAGCAGTTCCTCACAGGCATCCTCGTAGTCGGGAAGCTCAACCGGGAATACATACTCTTGCCCCTCTATATTGCACCTCATCTCCGAAGTCCGGTTTTCTCCGAAGCCGATCTTGCACAGCTCCGCCTGGCGCCGGATATGCTGCTGGGTCTTTCCGCTCAGTGTAAAGCGGTTCAGCTGCGGATGGGCGTCGTAAAACATCTTCTCCAGCACTTCCGTGAAGTCTTCTCCTCCCAGGAAATTGTCTCCCGCCACCGCGTGGACCTCCAGGATCGTATCGTACAGTTCCAGGATAGATACGTCGAAAGTACCTCCTCCCAGGTCAAAGACCAGGAACCGCGCATGATCCTTTTTCTGCCAGAGTCCATAGGCGATAGCGGCAGCCGTCGGCTCGCTGATGATCCTCTCGACTTTCAGCCCGGCCAGTTCTCCCGCGCGCTTGGTGGCCCGCCTCCTGGCGTCGTTAAAATACGCCGGGACGCTGATCACCGCCTCCGTCACCGGTTCCCCCAGAAATGCCTCCGCATCCTCTTTCAGATAACGCAGGACGAAAGAAGACAGTTCTTCTGCCGTAAACTCCTTGTCTCTTAATCGAAATTTCTTCCCGCTTCCCATGCTGCGCTTGAACAGAGACGCTCCGCTGTCCGGGCTCAGCAAGATCTGTTCCGCCGCGGATTCTCCCACATAGACCTGTCCGTCTTCTCCGATGCTGACCACCGAAGGGGTCAGACGCTTTCCGATCCGGTTCGGGATCACACGGGGTCCTTCTTCTGTATAATAAGCCACCAGGCTGTTGGTGGTTCCAAGATCAATTCCTACTATCATATACTGTCAAATCTCCCCTCGAATTCTTTGGACGGTACTTTTGAGTTCCAGGTCGTTGGGACAGATCTTAAGAGCCTTCTCCCCGCAGGCAAGCGCTTCGCTCCAGTTTTCTTCTCCCATCCGGAAGATCATCTCTCCGATCAGGCCCTCGTAGCACTCCGGCTCCCTGCAGTATTTACAGCGCAGTCCCTCCCGTGTCTGTTCAAAATATGCAAGGGCCTTCTCTGTCTCTCCCATATACAGATAGCACTCGCCGACTTTGCTGAGCCTCTGGGGACGTTCCGCCGGATAGGACACATAGATCTTTTCGGAAATATATCCCCGCAGCATCAGATCGAGCGCCAGTCTGGCGCATCTTGCCGCCTCGCCCCATCGTTTTTCCAGATACTGGATCCTTGCCTGCAGCATCAGATTTTGGATACGCTGGTCGTCCCCGGCGCTCCATACGGAACGTCCGTCCATCTCCTCCGCTTTTTTCAGCAGCCGCATGGCGCCGTCGTTGTCGCCGAAATGATGGAACAGCCGGTCCGCGCATTCCGTATGTCTCCGGTAGATCCGCCTCGTTCCGCACTGCAGCGATTTCTTATAGTAATATTTCGCCTGCAGCATTTTCCCTTTCGCCACACAGATATCTCCAAGACGCAGCAGATGCTCTTTTTCTTCCGGAAACTTCTTATATGCCTCTTCGGCTTCTTCATATCTGCCCATATAACGGTACAGATTTCCCATATCTTCATAGAAAGACAGTTCGTCCGGGAACCATTCCAGGTCCTTCCGATAGCATTCGATCGCTTTCCCATAGTCGCGGAGAATCTCATAGCAGTCCGCCATATTGCTGTAGGGCATGATCTTTTTCTCTCCGGTCTTGTTCAGGCATTCCAGTGACTTTTCATACATTTCAATGCTTTTCTCGAACTGTTTTAAATGCTTGTAGCAGTAACCCAGGTTGTTGTAGGAAGCCCAGTCGTCAGGATTATAAGTCAGCGCCTTTTCAAAATCGGCGATGGCTTCGTCGAGCCTCATGGCTTCCATATACATCAGGCCCCTGTGCACCAGCGTATAGCATCCTTCCCAGTTCTCCACTTCCTGGTCCATGTACCGGACTGCCCGTTCAAAATCATCCGGGTTCGCAAATCTGCGGTACCGCCGCATATAGATATCTGCCACTTTCTCATTCACGTCCCGGAACCCCGGATCCATATCCGCCGCTTTCCGGAAATGTTCCAGCGCCTTATCCTCATAACCCGTATCTTCATGGCAGCATCCGACTCCGTAATACCACGCCGCGGTATCACCATACTCTTCTTTCGCCTGATCGTAGGAGAGAAGCGCCGCCCGCGGCTTTTCTGCGCTGCGCAGAATCTCCGCCCGCACCATGAAATACTGCAGCCGGGACGGATTGCCAAGGACGGCCCCCTGAAGATAATTCAAGGCGTCATCCAGCTCGTTGTCGTCCCATTTCAGCAGCGCCATCTCATATTTCAGTTCCGATATATCTTCCAGATCCGTTTTTTCTCTGTCCACGGCCTTCTCTAAAAATAACAGATCTGCAAAGATCTTCTTCCGGTCTTCGGAGTTATTCGCCAGATTGCGAAGCGCCTTCAGGCGGTACAGTTTCATCTGGTCGCTTGGCTCCACCTGATTTTCTTCCGCGCGCTTCACCACATCCAGGGCGTCCTCATACTGGTGGCAGAAGAAAAATACCTTCTCCGCCAGCAAGTACGGTTTGTAATATCCCGGATAGATCTCCACCGCCCGATAGTAGTCATCCACCACCTGCTGTCCGTTCTGCAGGCGGAAATACGCCTCCTGCCGGTTCACATAGGCAGGATAGTAATTTTTCTCCATGGACAGAATCTGTCCGCATACATCAACGGCCTTTTCACAGGCGTCCATGGCGAGGAAGACTTCCGCCAGAGAGTTCATGCAGCTCAGTTTTTCCGATAAGACAGTGAGCTCAGGGATCCCTTTCTCCAGAAGTCCGGCCGCTTCTTCATATGCTCCGGTCTGATAGCGGCTCCATCCCAGCATCAGATAGGCGGAACCCTTCCGGCGCAGACGCTTCGCCGCCTCCTCGGTCCCGTCGTCCTCCGTCGCCAGAATCAGGCGGAGCCATATTTCCAGCTCCGGTACCGCTTCCTGAAAACGGGACATGGCCGCCAGTACCCTTCCTTTCAGGTTGTGATAGCTGTACAGCAGGTTTTCAGCGGGCGTCGTCCCGAAAGGCGCGGAAATATTCTCCGGAATATTTTCATAGCAGGACATCCCGTTCAAGATCTCCAAAGCTTTTTCAAACTCCCGGTTCTGGAAATAGCACCAGGCGATTTCCAGCTCCGTCTCTCTGCGTTCATCTCCTTCCGGAAGCCTGCGCGCCTTATCCTCATATCCGGCGATCAGATAACGGTTGGCCTCCGCCAGATATTCAGATAAACGCTCGTCGTTATTCTCTTCCATCAGATCCAGCGCCGCTTCTTTCGCCTTCTGCGCGTCGCGCCCGTTCTCCAGCCAATACCGGACCATACCGCAGCGGGCCTCGTAATTCTCCGGAGCTTTCTGCCAGCAGGCAAAGGCTTTCTCATGATCTCCGTATGCCCACTGCACATTTCCGGCCTGCGTCATGATATACTGGGAATCAGGCCAGGACTCTGCCAGTTCTTCCGCCTCCGCAAGGAGCGCGTCCTTCTGCAGCTTGTTCGCTTCTTCCGTCATCTCCGGGGCGTCCAGGGCAATCTTATATAACGCCGACCGGATCCGCAGACGTTCCGCGCTCTCCCAGGGATAGAAGACGCCGTACGCACTGATCTCTTCCGCCTTCTGCGCCGCCTTTTTCCAGTCTCCCTGGTCGCAGATATTCCGGAGTTCCTGATATGCCCGGATATAACCGTCCACATCCACAGTCCCCGCATCGGCGTCCTCCCTGAGGCGCATCTGGTCAAAGTCAATATAATAATCGTGCTCCGTATAAAATTTTACATAATTCAGGAAATCCTCCGGATAGTGCTCCTTGAGTTCTTCCGTGTCTTCTGCAATCTGGAATTCCTGATCCAGCCTTTTCCATACGGCACGGGGCAGGAAGAAATGAGAAAGCAAATACCCCAGCATGGCGTCGCGGGCTTCCAGCGACGTATCCAGGTCTTGACAGACCGGATCCTTTAAGACTTCCTCCCAGGTCTCCGGATCTTTCCGGCTCCTGAAATCCCGGTAGACGGCGTCCACCCGGCCGATCCAGAGTTCCACAGGCGTCTTCTCCTGTTCTTCTTCCTGATCTTTATCCCGCAGAAGTCTCTGCGCTTCCTCATAGGCTTCACGGAGACGGCGGAATCCCTCCTGGTCATCCTCCGGATTCACCGATCTTAGTTTTTCGTGATACGCGTTTCTTAACGTATCCTCGTCCGTCAGTTCCTTCAATCCCAGTATCTGCAGCATCAATGTCCGTTCCATCCTGCACCCTCCATTTTGGCTGTCGTTTTCTACCATTATAAAAAATACCGGACCAGAATACAATCCTACTATTGTACTTTTGAAAAGGATATTGTATCTTTAAATTATCACAAAGTTCCCAACAGGAAAGGAAGAAATATCAATCTATGGAAAACAATCATACCATCATGGATATCTTTGGAACCAATGTATTTAACGACAAAGCCATGCGCCAGTATCTTCCCAAGAGCATCTATCATGAGCTCCGGAAGACCATCGACGGCCGCAAGGAACTGGATCCTGCTGTGGCGGATATCGTGGCCTCCGCCATACGAAAATGGGCTATCGAAAAAGGCGCCACCCATTATACGCACTGGTTCCAGCCGCTGACCGGCTTTACCGCCGAGAAACATGACTCTTTCATCACTCCTCCCCGGGCGGACGGCTCTGTCCTGGAAGAATTCTCCGGCAAGGACCTGATCAAGGGAGAGCCGGACGCGTCTTCTTTCCCGTCAGGAGGTCTTCGGACTACCTTCGAGGCCAGAGGCTATACCACATGGGACTGCACTTCCCCGGTATTCATCCGGGAAGACGCAGCCGGTCCCATCCTGTGCATCCCGACGGCTTTCTGTTCCTTTACCGGAGAAGCTCTGGACCAGAAGACGCCCCTTCTGCGTTCCATGGAAGCGATCCAGGAGCAGACGCTCCGTCTGATCCGTCTGTTCGGCAACACCACCTCCAAAAAGGTGACGCCGTCCATCGGGGCAGAACAGGAATACTTCCTGATCGACCGTGAAAAATATCTGGAACGCAAAGATCTGATCTATACCGGGCGTACCCTGTTCGGCGCCATGCCTCCCAAGGGTCAGGAACTGGACGACCACTACTTCGGTACCATCCGTCAGAGGATCGCGGCTTATATGAAGCAGGTCAATGAAGAACTCTGGAAGATGGGCGTACCCGCCAAAACACAGCACAACGAAGTAGCTCCTGCCCAGCATGAGCTGGCTCCCATCTACGCAGAGGCCAACGTGGCCACCGACCATAACCAGATCATGATGCAGACGCTGAAAAGAGTCGCCGCGCAGCAGGGACTGGTCTGTCTGCTCCATGAGAAACCTTTCGCCGGCGTCAATGGTTCCGGCAAGCACAACAACTGGTCCCTGACCACCGACGACGGCATCAATCTGCTGGATCCGGGCAAACGTCCCCATGAGAACAGACAGTTCCTGCTGATCCTGGCATGCATTCTGAAGGCAGTAGACACTCACGCGGATCTGTTGAGAGAATCCGCCGCGAACGTGGGAAACGATCACCGTCTGGGCGCGCACGAAGCGCCGCCGGCCATCGTGTCTGTCTTCCTGGGCGAGCAGCTGGACGAGATTCTGGACCAGCTCATGAGCACCGGAAGCGCTACGCACAGCTTAAAAGGCGGAAAACTGCACACCGGCGTGCGGACACTGCCGGACCTGACCAAGGACGCCACAGACCGCAACCGGACCTCGCCGTTCGCGTTCACCAACAATAAATTTGAATTCCGTATGGTGGGTTCCCGGGATTCCATCGCGCCTTCCACCGTTGTCATCAATACCATCGTGGCAGAAGCGTTTGCAGACGCCTGCGACGTGCTGGAAAACGCGGAGGATTTCGACACGGCGCTGCAGGATCTGATGCTGCAGTATATCTCTGAGCACCGCAAGATCATCTTCGGCGGCAACGGCTATTCAGAAGAATGGGTAGCGGAAGCAGAACGCCGCGGACTGCCCAACCTGAAATCCATGGTGGACGCGATCCCTGCTCTGGTGACGGAGAAATCCATCCGCATGTTTGAACGTTTCGGCGTTTTCAGCGAATCAGAGCTCCTTTCCCGCGCCGAGATTAAGTATGAAACTTACAACAAAGCGCTCAATATTGAAGCTTTAACTATGATCGATATGGCGGTCAAGCAGATCCTTCCCGCTGTAATAAAATACACGGGTACTCTGTCTCAGATCATTGAATCCCTGCGCGCCATCGGCGCCAACGCGGATGTTCAGACAGAACTCTTAAACGCCATCTCATCTCTTCTGAACGAGGCCAACGGCGCTGTCAAGATCCTGCGTGAAGTCACCACGGAAGCAGGAACCATTGAAAGCAACGAGAAACGGGCCCACTTCTATCACGACTATGTGCTTCCCGCCATGGAGGCCCTCCGCCGTCCGGTAGACAAGATGGAGATGCTGGTAGACAAAGAGGCATGGCCGATGCCGTCCTATGGCGACCTGATGTTTGAAGTATAAGACAGAAAAAGTGCCGCGAGATCATCGTTTCTATGATGATTCAGCGGCACTTTTTAACCTACTGGATAGATTTTCCTAATTCATACGCTTTTTGTATCTCCGGCTTCCCTTCGATATCTCCCACGTCGCCGTTCCCGCCGGCCAGGACGCTTCCCAGATTCTTCCATCTCAGATGCTCCATCAGATGATTGTAGTAGAGAAGCACATCGTCGAACCCATTTCCTTCTGCGGCCATGAGCAGCGCGCAGGCACGGTCGTGGCCTCTTAACAGATTGCCGTCTCCTTCTTCCAGCGCGGAAGTATTCCCTTTTCTGCGGGGGCTTCGTTCAGTATGACAATTTTCTTTCCCATTCTGAGTCTTCCCCTTCCTATCAGATCTTATCTGCCAGTGCGGCCGCCTGCGCGCAGCCGTCTGTCTTCTCAATATCGCCCACATTCAGGACTCCGGGAACAAGTACTTCACCTACCATTTTCCATTTATTTAGCGCGGCGGTGCGCTCCATGGGAATACGGACCCCGTCCAGCACCGACATATCATCTTCTTCACAGCAGGCGATCAGGGCGCATTCCTTACCCGCGATATCTTTTCCTCCTACTACCAGCGAATACAGACGGTCAATCACCCCCTTGATCTGGGACGGGATGGAATACCAGTATACCGGCATGGTGAATACCACTGCGTCCGCTTCCAGCACTGCCGGCGCAATGGTGTTAAAATCATCGTCGAAGGAACAGGCTTTTCCGGTCTTGTAACAGGTCTCGCAGGCATGGCAGCCTCCGATCTTCATCATCGCCGCGTCAAATCTGGTCACAGTATGTCCCTTTTCCTCTGCCGCGCGGATAAACGCGTCCGTCATGGCAAAACTGTTTCCTTTCTTCCTCGGGCTTCCGGTGATCACAACAATTTTTTTACTCATTATCAATTCCTCCTTGTATTTTTCTATCTATGATCTGTCCTCCTGTACCCCAGCTCTTTCTTCAGTCTGGGATTTACCGCGCAGAAGAACAGGATCAAACTGAACGATGCGCCAACCGCGTCTGAGATAGATCCGGCATAAAAAACAAAACGGATATCCCAGATAACGGGCAAGACAAAAATACATGCTATATATACCAGTTTCCGGAATAAAGACAGCGGAAGCGCGTAACGCACTTTTCCCATAGCCGTCAGACCGTCCACCAGCGCATACTGCACCGCCACTCCGGGCAGCGCCAGCGTATACATGCGGATACTGGCGGAAGCCTCCGCGCTCAGGCTGCCGTCCCGCAAAAACAGTCCGGCAAACACCTGCGGGAACAACTGTACGCCAATCTCCAGGATCCCGATGTAAACAGCGCACAGGACAAACACGCCAATAAATGTGCGGCGTATCTTTTCATAATGACCCGCGCCATAATGATAACTGTAAATCGTCCCGCATCCGGACGTGATCCCCTGTGCCGGGCAAAAAACAATGGTCATAAAACTCTGTACCACCGTGGCGCATGTAATGAGCTGGTCACCCCGGACGTCTCCGCCGTATCTCCGGAGCGCCACATTCAGCAGGATAATGATCAGATTGTCTAAAAGAGTAATCAGAAAAGACATGGATCCGATCGCCACGATCCTCCGGGAAAGATTCCATTGTAATTTGCAGATTTTTAACCGGATCGGCATTTTCCGGCTGCACAGCTGAAACAAAACATATGCCGCCATGGCGCATTGCGATATTACGGTAGCCGCGGCCGCCCCGGCAACCCCCATGCCGCATCCAAAGATCAGCAGCGGATCCAGGACCACATTGGCCGCGGCTCCGATCACCACCGCCAGCATCCCCTGTTTCGCAAAACCCTGTGCCAGAAGGAACTGATTCAGTCCAACGCCGCATAAAGACGCGGCGGTCCCGCAGATATAGATGGTAAAATACACTTCCGCGTAAGGATACATGGCGTCGCTGCACCCCAGCATATACAGGACCGGCCTTCGAGCCGCCAGCAAAACTGCCGTGACGATCACAGAGATCCCAAGGAGAAGCAGCAGCGCGTTGCCGAGGATTTCTCCGGCCCGTTTCCTGTTCTTTTGTCCCAGGCTGATGCTCATACAAGACGCCCCGCCGATGCCTATCATATATGCAAATGCCGTAACCGCAGTTAAAGCAGGCGCGCATATTCCTATGCCCGCCAGCGCAATTCCTCCTGTCTCCGGGATCCTTCCCACGAAAACGCGGTCAACAATGCTGTACAATATATTAAAAAATTGACCGAACATGGCCGGAATCCCCAGTCTGACCACCAGACTGGAAACGGAGCTTTTGTCCAGCAGTTCCTCTGTCGAATAATATCCTGTAGTTTGACTTTTTCTTTCGCTCATATTACAATTTTAACAAGAACTGCAAAAAACACAAGTACGCACATTCAGGTGCGATACTTACCTGAAGGAGAGTGTAAAATGGGAGCACGATGCATCGCCGACGAAAGTCTCAGCGCCACCGGATTCAGTTATACCTTATCTTTGATCAACGGGAAATATAAGATGACGATCCTCTATACATTAATGGAGTTCGGAGTTGTAAGATTCAATGAAATGAAAAAATATATCGGAGAGATTTCCTATAAAACGCTCAGTTCCACTTTGAAAGAGCTGGAGGCGGACCGGCTGGTCCACCGGGAGGAATATCCGCAGATTCCTCCCAAGGTAGAATACAGCCTGACAGAAAGGGGAAAGTCTCTGATCCCCATTCTGGACGCCATGTGCGAATGGGGCGACAGAAACAGATTATAACGATTTGTAAAGTACGACCGCCTCATAAGGACGAAGTTCTGCCTTCGTTCCGCTTAGCCGGGAATCTTCATAATTTCCAAGCAGCCGCGTATAACCGTCCAGGCCGCGTCCCGCATCCCAGGTCACTTCTTTGCCGTAGAAATTGCTGATCACCAGCAGTTCCTGGTCTTTCCAGGTCCGGCGGTACGCCATGACAGACGGATGTTTTTCATCCAGCGGTTCCAGATCTCCATATGCCACCACGTCGTAATCTTTGCGCAGCCGGATCAATTTCTGATAATAACGGAAGATGGAATCGTCATCCTGCATCTCGGATTCCGCGTTGATCCGTACATGGTTGGGATTCACGCTGATCCACGGCTCCGCATCTGAAAATCCGGCATACTTGCCGCCGTCCCACTGCATGGGAGTCCGGCTGTTATCCCTGGAATGTATCTTAAGGATCTCATATACCGCAGATTCCGGCAGCCCTTTTTCCTGAAGGATCCGGAAATGGTTCAGGCTTTCCACATCCTTGTACTGGGAGATCTGGTCAAAATGCGGGTTGGTCATGCCCAGTTCCTCTCCCTGATAGATATACGGCGTTCCTCTCAGACAGTGGATCACCGTTCCCAGCATCTTCGCGGATTCCTTCCAGTATCTGCCCTCGTCGCCAAAGCGGGACACTACTCTTGGCTGGTCATGATTGCACCAGAATACCGCGTTCCATGCGTGATGTTCCGTCATATGGGTCTGCCAGTCGAACAGAATGTGTTTCAGTTTCTGGAAATCATAAGGTACGATCACCCATTTTTCATTTCCCACAAAATCCACTTTCAGATGATGGAAGCTGAACACCATGGACAGTTCCTTGCCGTCCTCCGACGCGTACCGGTAACAATTCTCCATGGATGTGCTGGACATCTCGCCCACCGTGATGATTTCCGCGTCCGTGCCGAACGTGGCCGCATTCAGTTCCTGAAGATATTCGTGGATTCTGGGGCCGTCTGTGTAGAACCTGCGTCCGTCCCCTTCATAATCATCTTCATATTTATCCTTGCTGATCAGATTTACCACGTCAAAACGGAATCCTTTCACGCCTTTTCCCATCCAGAAGCGGATCACTTTCTGAAGTTCCTGACGCACCTCCGGGTTGTCCCAGTTCAGGTCCGGCTGGGAAACATCAAATAAATGCAGATAATATTCATCAAACTTTTCTACATATTTCCAGGCGTTCCCGCCAAACTTGCTCTCCCAGTTAGTAGGAGGCTCGCCGTTGGCCTTGCCCTTTTTAAAAATATAGAAGTTTTTATATTTCGGATCTCCTGCCAGGGCTTTCTGAAACCACTCATGACGGTCTGAAGTATGGTTAAATACCATATCCAGCATGAGACGGATCCCGCGCTTCTTTGCTTCTCTGGACAGTTCCTCAAAGTCTTCCATCGTTCCGTATCTGGGATCGATGCTATAATAATCTTCCACATCGTAGCCGTTATCGTTCTGAGGAGACACAAAGAACGGCGTCATCCAGATGTAATCCACACCAAGTTCTTTTAAATAATCCAGTTTGCCGGTTACTCCCTTTAAATCTCCGAACCCGTCTCCATTGCTGTCACAGAAAGATTTCGGGTAAATCTGGTATACTACGCTCTTCTTAAAATCCATGCTGTCTTTCTCCTTTCACTATTCAAAACGAATAACCGTCGTCTCACCCGCTACCGCGTCCATACCGGTCAGATACTCTATATTTCCGGCATTTCCCTGCTCAGTAATAATGAACATGGTCACAGTGGGATGGCCTGCCGCGCGGATCTTGTCTTTATCAAAGCGGATCAGCGGCTGTCCGGCACGCACCTGGTCTCCTTCTTTCACGAGAAGTTCAAAACCGTCGCCGTTCATATCCACGGTATCTACGCCCACATGGATCAGCAGCTCTGCTCCGTTGGGGAAGACCAGTCCGCAGGCGTGGCGGCTGTCTTCCATCACCACGCTCACCTTCGCGTCCGCCGGGGCTACAACTGTGTCATTTTCCGGTTCAATAGCCACTCCGTCCCCCATGATATGCTGGGAGAATACATCATCCGGCACTTCGTCCAGCGGAATCACTTTTCCGGTCAGCCCTGCCTTCAGTTCCTTTACTTCTGAAACCTCTGCTTCTTCACCGGCTTCTTCACGCACCTTTTCTTCCGCCTGCTCTTCCATCCTGGCTTCCTCTTCCTCGCCGTACAGTTCTTCTCCGGACAGTCTCTTCCTGCCGACGATCAGAGTCAGGACAAAGGGAATCACAATCGCCGCCGCCATGGCCATCAGGAAATACAGGTAGAACTGCGGTTTGATGGAAAGGATACCGGGCAGACCGCCTACGCCGATGCTGGTGGCTTCCACGCCGAATCCTACAGAGATCACTGCGGCTGCCGCAGAACCGATCATACCGCAGACCAGCGGAAATACATATTTCAGGTTGACGCCGAACAGAGCCGGTTCGGTGACCCCTAAGTAGCAGGAGATACATGCCGGTACGTTCACCTGCTGCGCTCTTTCATTCTTTTTCTGAAGCATGCTCATGGCAAGCACACTGGAACCCTGGGCGATGTTGCTCAGCGCGATCATGGGCCACAGGATCGTTCCGCCTGTCTGGGTTACAAGCTGTGTGTCAATCGCGTTGGTCATATGGTGCAGGCCGGTCATAACGATCGGCGCATAGACCAGGCCGAAGACCGCCGCGAACACATAACGGATATTAGAGGTCAGTCCGGCATAGACTACAGACGCGATGGCGTTGCCAATCGTCCAGCCGATGGGCCCCACTACCATATGAGCGATAAATACTGCCGGAACCAGGGAGCAGAACGGCACGACGATCATGCTCACCACCGCCGGGCAGATCTTACGGAAAAATTTTTCCAGATAAACCAGGACAAATCCCGCCATCATGGCCGCGATCACCTGTCCCTGGTAACCGATCATCTGCACTTTGGCAAACCCGAAATCCCATACCGGGATCTCCGACGCCGGGGTAGACGCCACAGAAAAACCGTTCAGCAGCTGGGATGATACCAGAGTCAGTCCAAGGATGATACCCAGGATCTGCGTCGTTCCCATCTTCTTTGTAATCGACCACACGATGCCTACCGGCAGCAGATGGAAGATCGCCTCGCCGATCAGCCAGAGAAAGCTGTCGATCCCCGCCCAGAATTGGGAGATGTCCACCAGCGTCTTTGTTCCGTTCTCAAAAAAAGCAATGCTGTCGATCACATTCCGGAAGCCCAGGATCAGACCGCCGCAGATCAGGGCCGGGATGATCGGCGCAAAGATCTCGCCCAGATTGCTCATGGCTTTCTGTGCCCAGTTCTGATTTCCTTTGGCCGCCTGCTTCGCAGCCTCTTTACTCACGCCTTCCACGCCCGCATAAGCTGTGAATTCATTATAAAATGTGGATACGTCGTTGCCGATGATAACCTGGTACTGCCCGGCCTGGGTAAATGTGCCCTTTACACATTTGATTTTTTCGATTTCTTTCGTTTTTGCCTTCTTTTCATCTGCAAGGACAAATCGCATCCTCGTCATGCAATGGGACACTGCGGAAATGTTTTCCTTGCCCCCGATCAGTTCCAGAAGCTCTTTCACTTCCTCTGTATACTTTGCCATGATTCCCCTCCTGTTTTGTGTTTCACGTTACACTTGTTTGAACAAGTCGAATATAGCATACTTGTTTAAACAAGTCAATACCCTTTTTCCGGTTTTTTCAAACTTGTTTAAACAAGTCTATATTTTTTCTTGACTTTCTCCATAATAGTCTATAATATGGTACCAGGATCCGACAGAATTGATCCAAAAAATGATAGAATCCGGTGTCCGGACCGGATCCCGAAACATAAACAGACAGCATGGAAGGAGCAGCACGGCCTATGCCCAGAAGCAAATACGAATCTATCTACAAAGACTTAAAAGAAAAAATCGAAGAGGGAGAATACCCCTATCAGGAGCTGCTGCCTTCTGAACATCAGCTGATCCAGACCTATGACTGTTCCAGAAACACAGTCCGCCGCGCCCTGTCCAATCTGGTTGCCGACGGTTATATACAGACGCTCCCCGGCAAGGGAGTCCGCAACATCTATCAGGCAGTGGAGCAGGCCTCGTACACCCTGGGAAGCATTGAGTCTTTCCGGGAGTCCTCTCTGCGCAACCGCCGCAGCGGCAGCACCCGGGTGCTGCAGTTCATGGAACTGACAGCTGACCGGAAAATCGCGTCACGCACCGGTTTCCCGGAAGGCGCAGAACTCTACTATGTGCAGAGGCTCCACTACCTGGATCTGAAACCGCTGATCATCAATCACAATTATTTTCTGAAAAGCGCCGTTCCCGGCCTGACCAGGGAGATCGCGGAGGGATCTATCTACAACTATCTGGAGAATACGCTGCATATGACGATCGTCAACAGCAAAAGGACCGTTACGGTGGAAAAGATCACCCAGATCGACGAAAAATATCTGGAACTGAACGTGGACGACTACAACTGCCTGGCGGTTATCACCAGCCAGACTTACAACAGTGACGGGGTCATGTTCGAATATACCCAGTCCCGCCACCGTCCCGATTACTTTCGTTTCCAGGATAACGCAGTAAGGAGAAAATCTTCATGAATACCAAAGATATGACACAGACTGCCGCCCACCACGCCATGGCTGTAGTGGGCGGCTTTTTCGGGGTTTATGCCCTGATGACGCGCAGCGACACCTTCGGCTCCTCCGAGACATCCAATCTTATTTTTTTGACCATAGACGGACTTGGCGCTTCCTTTCCGGATTTTCTGATCCGGCTGGGAGCCACGCTCTGTTATATTGCCGGGATCGTCTTCGCCACCCTGATGCCCAAATATCTGAAAAGGACAGATCTTCGTTACCTGTCTCTCCTGATCGACTTCGCGGCATGCCTGCTGCTGGCGCAGATTCCCGGCGACGTGAATCCCGTACTGGCGCTTTACCCCATGTTCTTCGCCACGGCGGTACAATGGCTGTCCTATACCCAGGCAGCCGGGTACAACAGCGCCACGATTTTCTCCACAAACAACCTGCGCCAGTGCTTTGCCGGGCTGACGGAATATCTCTACAGCCGGGAAGAAAAGCATCTGGCGCGGTTCCTGTTCTATGGCGGCACGCTGCTGTGTTTTCACGCAGGCGTTGTCTACTGCTGGTTCTGTATGAAACTCTGGGGCATCAAAAGCATCTACGCGTGCCTGCTGCCCCTTGCCGTCGGTTTTATCATGACGCTTCGGGATTCAGGTTCTTCACATTCATAATCAACATCTGCAGCCGGTTCTCGATATTTGCGAAACTTACGTCCGGATCGTAGTCCAGAGGCAGGATCTGCGCATCCGGATACATTGCCTTTAATTTCTTGGCGATACCTCTCCCCACAATATGGTTCGGCAGGCATCCGAAAGGCTGCAGGATCACAAACGCCCGGCATCCCTGTTCCGCGTAGTGAATGATCTCCGCCGGGATCAGGACTCCTTCCCCGGTATCAAAAGTATGCTGGATGATAGAGTCGCTGGCCTTTACCAGTTCCGGCAGCCGGCAGGGCGGCGTATAAAGCGGATGCGCTGACGCGATTTTATCAGTGGCATCATGCGCCGCCTCGAATACCTCGTCCGCGATCCGGTACCATCCCTTCTGCAGAATCGGCGCGTTCAGACGGTATTCGCGGATCTGCATGTCTTTGGTAAAATACGTCTTCCGGATCACGTCCGTCATATGCGCTTCAATGATCTCAAAGCCATTCCGTTCCAGATAATTCTCGATGTCATGGTTGGCGCCCGGATGGAAATTCAGCAGATACTCCCCGACAATCAGTACCCTCGGCCGTTCCTGGCTTCTGTCATACTTCACTTCTTTCATCAGTTCAATGGCTTTCCGGAAGCCTTTCTTCGCTCCGGAGACGCCCCCGGATTCCAGTCCTTCCACCAGCGCGTCCATACCCTTTTCAAACGCTTCATCCGCAGCTCCCGGCTGCAGTTCGTACGGCCGGATCTTCCGCAGCAGTGCTTCCAATGCGTCGATCATCGGAAGGGCAAAAGCGATCCGGACAGATGTGATCAGATTCATTTTGAAGCCTGGATGGATGTCATGGGGATCCTGGTCATCGTTAGTCAGGATCGGCACACAGGAAAATCCCGCGTCGTCCAGCGCCTTGCGCAGCAGACGGCTGTAATGAGTCAGGCGGCAGTCTCCCATATATTTGCCCATGCCGATCGCCACATGGTCCAGATCATACTTCCCGCTCTTCAGCGCCGACAGTGCTTCTCCGATCACCATCTGGGCCGGGAAGCAGATGTCGTTGTGTACATACTGCTTGCCATAGCGGATTGCCTCCTCACGTCCCAGTTCCAGCGATTCCGTCCTGAGCCCCTGCCCGGCAAAAGCAGCGGCCATAATACGGCTGAACGCATGGGAAGTGTTGGGGATCAGCACCACGCGCTGTCTGCGGTCTTTGGCCGTGAATTTCACCGGATACGGTTCCGGCAGCGCCCGGAGTTCCATCTTTTCCTCTGAATTTCTCCGCAGAGAAAGAGTCTCCAGGAAAGAACGCACCCGGATCCGGAGAGGTCCCTGGATGTCGCTCTCGTCCAGCTTCAGAACCAAAGGCGTCTTCCCTGAGATTTCTTTCATCAGACGGATGATCTCGTCAGACAGATAAGCGTCATGTCCGCATCCAAAACTGACGATCTGCACATATTCCAGCTCTTTATGGCCAGCGGCATAGATCGCTCCCGCCAGCATCCGGGCATGGAAGTTGTTCACGATCTCCACGGTGCTTTTGCTCAGGTCTACGTCTTCCAAATCCGGAAGAGAGTCCACTGTCACCACCGGGATTCCCTGAGAAACAAACATTTCGGGAAGATCGTGGTTGACCAGGGCATCGTTCTGATATGGGCGGGAAGCCAATACCACCGCAAAAGATCCCTCCGCTTTCACTCGGTCCATGACCTCTTTCCCGGCCTGTTTCAGCTGCTCATGGAACGAACGCATGGCCCGGTCGCCCTCCTCGAGCGCTCTGCGCGTCTCATCCGCGGGAATCCGGAAAGTCTTCTCCATGTATTCCGTCATCTGTTTCTCCCGGTCTTTCTCCGTATACCAGTGGAACAGCGGCGTGTCGAACGGAATATTCCAGCGTTCTTCCGGATTGTCCGAATTGCGGATCACGAACGGATATCCTTTCACCACCGCGCACATGGACTGGCTGGTATCCACCATATTCTCTGACGGCACCGTGGTAATCGACGGCATAAAGATCCGGTCCACGCCCTTCTTCGCCAGATTTCTCAGATGTCCGTGCACCAGCTTGGCCGGGAAACATACCGTATCGGAGGTAACCGCCGACAGTCCGCTCTCGTAGATCGTCCTCGTGCTTGGCGAAGACAGCTGCACCTGGAAGCCCAGGCTGCGCAGAAATGTTGTCCAGAACGGCGCCGTATCCCAGAACGACAGCACGCGGGGAATTCCGATCTTCACTCCTCTGTCGGGCGCCGCATTTTCCACGGGATATTCCTGGAATAAAAGCTTTTCCCTCAACCTGAACAGATTGGCCGTCTTTTCTCTCTCTTTCTGGCGCTCCTTTACCTGCGCCATCACAGACGCGTCCTTCGGATCTCCCAGTACCTCGCCGCGCTCGCAGCGGTTGTTGGTCACCCAAGCCTTTCCATTGGAAAAGCGCAGTACCGTACGTTTACAATGGTTGCCGCAGAACGGGCAAGTGGATTCTTCCGCCCTGGAATAAGTAAAATCTTCCATGGCGTCCAGGCCGATAAAAGTGCTGACCGGCTCCTGTCCCTGGGCGATCTGTCGCTCCCGGTTCTCCTTTGTCAGAATGGCCGCTCCGATGGCGCCCATCATGCCCGGATAAGGCGCTCTCGTCACATTTTTCCCCAGGTACTGCTCCAGAGCCCGAAGCACCGCGTCATTGCGGAAAGTTCCTCCCTGTACCACGATCCGCTCTCCCAGAGAATCCAGGTTCGACACACGGATTACCTTGGTAAACACGTTCTCGATAATAGACCGGCACAGGCCTGCCATGATATCCTCCGGCTGCCTTCCGCTCCTCTGTGCCGTGACGATGCTGCTGTTCATAAATACCGTACACCGGCTTCCCAACGCCGCCGGACTCTCCGCGGAGAATGCGGTCTGGGCGATCACTTCCACCGGAATATGCAGGGACGCCGCAAAATTCTCCAGGAAAGAACCGCAGCCGGAAGAGCAGGCCTCATTAACCACAATATTGGTGATCACGCCCCTGTCCAGCCAGATCGCCTTCATATCCTGTCCGCCGATATCCAGAAGGAAAGTGGCGTCCGGCACATATTTCGCAGACGCCCTTGCGTGCGCCACGGTTTCCACCACATGATATTCCGCAGAAAATGCTTTTTCAAACAACAGTTCCCCGTATCCGGTCGTGCCTGCCGCCAGGATGGTAAGCTCCGCCCCGGCTTTTTTCCAGCGGTCTCTCATGGCCAGCAGCGCTTTTCTCGCCACCTCGAGCGGTTCTCCCGCGTTGGAAGCATAGAAAGAATCCAGGATATTCTCCTCTTCATCCATCAGGACAAATTTCGTCGTGGTACTTCCGGAGTCAATACCCAGATAAGCCCGTACTTTCTGCCCCGGCTGCGGATGCCAGGTATCTTTCGGAATAGCATGGCGGCGCATGAATTCTTTTTTTTCTTCCTCATTTTCAAAAAAGACCGCCGTCCTGCCCGCGGTCGGCGCGTGGCTTTTCTTACGGATCTCTTCCAGACTGGCCAAAAGAGCATCCACATCCGCTTCCGCAGATCTTTCCGCAAAAAGTTCCTGCAGGGACAGAGCCGCCCCGTAAGCTACCATGATCTCCGGATGCTCCGGCACCAGCACTTCTTCATCCGGAAGCTCCAGACGCTCGGAAAACACCCGGATCAACTGCGGATTGAAGGTCATAGGACCGCCCTCGAAAAGCACCGGGCCTTTGATATCCAGGCCCTGGGCCAGACCGCCTATGGTCTGCTTCGCGACCGCATGGAAAGAGGACAGCGCCAGGTTCGCCTTGGACACTCCCTGGTTCAGCAGCGGCTGAATATCCGTCTTGGCATATACGCCGCAGCGTCCGGAGATATCATATACCGATTCTCCCTGCTCCGCCGTATGGTTCAGCTGTTCTACCGGAATCCGCAGGATCGCCGCCACCTCGTCCAGAAAAGCGCCCGTACCTCCTGCACAGCTTCCGTTCATTCTCATGTCCGCCACATCCAGCCTGCCGGTCTTGTCATCCTTACGGAAAAACAGTACCTTGGCGTCCTGGCCGCCCAGCTCGATGGCCGTGCGCACCTCCTTGTACAGTTTCCGGATCGCAATCGAATTGGCGACCACTTCCTGCACATAAGACAGGCCCAGCCGGTCCGCCAGCTTCTTCGCTCCGGAACCGGTCAGCGCCATGCGGAGTTCCGCCGCCGGGAAACGCTCTTTCAGGCGTTTCAGGCAGTCGATCACGCTCTGCACCTGCTGCGCGCTGTGTCTCCGGTAATCGGAATATGTAATCTCATCTGTGTCCTGATTCACGGCCACGATTTTCGTCGTGGTTGAACCGATGTCGATCCCAATCTGAAGTCTCTCTCTTTCCAAAACCTTATCCTCCGTATCTTGCTGTATTCATCTGTCAAATGATTTACAGAGTTTTAAAAGCAGGGTATAAAAGACGGCACGCTCCTCATCGGCCAGGCCGGCGAGAAGATGCTCCTCCGCCATCTTCACATGCCTCACCGCCATATGGCAGCAATGTATGCCATTGTCGGTAATCTGCACCATCTTGACCCGGCGGTCCGCCGGATCTCCAAAACACTCCACCAGGCCCTTTCTCTCCAGACGCGATACAATGCCCAGCGCCGTGGACTGCGCCACGTGAAGCTTTCTCTCCAGTTCCTTCAGAGGCATCCGGCTTTCCGACGTGCGGTTCAGTATCACCAGCGTTCCCACCTGGGCCATAGTCAGATCCTCCGACCTGAGCTGATTGTTAATCTGTTTTTCCAGTTCATCGTGAATCTGCTTGATAAATACTCCATACATCTCACATTCTGCCATGTCCGTACCTCCTTGAACGTAAGTAGGAGTATAACATGTTTTGACGTTCAAATCAATACCTTGCTATCAATCAAAGTTTTCTTATTTCCTTGTCATCGTCCTGTGAGAATGAAAATGGGCAAGGAAAAGGCTGTGACAGGTATCACAGCCAGGGTTGTTATATATCTAAACTAATTACCTATATCTCTTTCATCAAATAAAGCAGATCTCCGTATCCGGAATTTTCAAATAATTGCCGGAATCCGAAAATCACTTCTTCCATAGAATAGCAGTTATCCTCCAGAAACTTATCGTCTTTCTCCCCTAAATACTGGTAAAAAAGAGCTGCCGCCATCACATCTTCCTTATCTGTGTAATCAATATTCTCCAGAAGCATATTTTCCGCTTCATTAATCTGTCCCGCATCAATCATGCCTAAAAAATTTCCCAGTGGTTTTCCCGACACCTCATACTTGTTCTCTTTTTCCGGCTCAACCGAAACATACTCTTTCCCAAACAGCAGAGAAAACAGCACCCTTACCATTTCTTTAATTAACCGCATAATATAATCTTTTTCGTCAACAAGTCCCATGATTTCCACCTTCTATATATTTAATTTAACATGCATATAAACAAAATCTTTTATGAGCCGTGCCGCCTCTTCCGCATTGGAAGCGATCGCAGGATGTCCTCCGTTTGGAAAGATATGCACCTGTGCATTCTCAATCAGCACTGCCATTTCTTCGTATTCTTCTTCCATATTACTCCGGCACATCTGGTCTTCCCTGCTGCCCATAAATAAAACCGGAACCTTCAGGCTCTCCAGAGGTCTATGAAACAACGGTCACCTTTCTTCCGCACACTGCATCAGCGCCTTTGTATCAAGATCTACTATCTTTTCCCAGTCCGCACCCTGACACCATTCATAGAACTGCCTCGCCTGAGGATCGACTTTCGCCATCTCTCTCTCAGCCAGCAGGTTTCCGGAAAAATGATCATTGAGCGTCCGCCCGTCAAAGCTGTCTGCCGTTACCGTGCAAAAGAGATCCGGACGCTCCAACGCAGCGTTGACAGCCGCCCATGCGCCTCCGCTGGTTCCGCAAAGGCTGACCTGAAATTTTCCGCATACAACGGCATAAGCAGTTCAAACATCTTAGAAGATGCTGTATTGCCATGCAAAAAAATCAGCGTCTCTCCACTTCCATATTCTGTATAAAATACAGATTTCCCCTCATATTGAAAAAATGCCATTATTCCCTACCTTCTATATCCCTTTCATCATATAAAGCAGATCACATATCCGCTTTTTCCATAGTCTACTCATCCAGCTTGTCCCCACAATGAGGACAGAATGCAGCTCCGCCGGCATGACCTAAAAATCGTCCGCAGTGTGGACAGCGGTTAAAAACAGCCAGAAAAATAATCGCCGCGAGCATCACAAAAATTGCAACGTAAATCAACCAAACAATCTTCAGCCAGCAGCCCAGTAAAATAAGAAAAATGCCCAGTATGGGGGAAATACTGCCTACAATGCGTACATGTTTTAATTGTATCTTTTTCATTTCCGAGTTTCCTCCTGAGTTTATCGCATCTGATAATAGAGATTAGCCAGCGCATTTATCCTCGTAATAAAAAGTATAGATTCAGGCAAATCATAATAGCTGCAATTCCAATAAAGATGGAATAAATCATCCTGCTTCCGTTTGTGTTTGTGTGCTTAATACAAAATGCGAGATAAGCAATCCATACAATATAAGCAACGAACAATAATCCGCTTCTATAGAAAATCAATGACAGAAAGAATAACAAATTGACTATCTTCATTCCTTTTTCAGAAAAAAGAATCTCTCTCATTTTCTTCATGATGCCTACCCCGAAAATTCCTGTTTTTACGCTCCTTTTAACTCCCCGGCAAATGGGAAGTCACTAATCTTCTAACGCAAAATCATCTTCGTTTACAAGGCCACGAATAAAGTCCTCAAAACTATCTGCTAAAGGAGTGATTTCGTAATCCCATTCTTGATCGATATGCACTACTTTAGGTTCCCCTTGTTGGCCGCACGCCCGGTAATCTAAAAAAATCATATCATGTCCGGCACTTGGGCAGTCACAAATGGCTACTCCGATATCAGGATACTCCCATTCTTCAATCATAAATTGACTCCCAAACTCTCCACATAATGAATATGTCTTCTCTCTTCCAATACCAAAAATTCCTGTAATAGCTACATGGTCACCTGCCCAACTGGTAGGTTTATCCGTAGGGAAACAAGTATTGACGGGAATACCTCCGTTATGCTGCTTCATCAGCCAGATATAAGAAGCTGGCAGCTTGTAGCCTAATTCTTGCTCAACGCTGGCTATCAGTTCATCAGAAGGCGTTTCACTGACATATTCTTTCAGCGCATATGCACTGTCTTCCCAAAAATTCGTAAAATCAAATCCTTCAAACAATCTTCGCACACCTCCAAATTATAATCTACTTACTTCCGAGCCTGTAATTCAACGAGTGCTGCATAATGCTTTATATCAAATTCTTCCGGCGCTATTTCGGAAAGCATTTTTAGGTGTTCAGATTCCCATTCTTTTAGCTCTTCTTTAGAAAGAGATGCGCCTACACCACGACAGGCCTTCATACGTCCATTCCATGTATCTCTGGAGAAATGCACATTCAAGAGATATTCTTCATGGTAAACCATATCAAATTTCGACTCATAGCAATCCGGGATTTGAATTGGATGGATTCTTTCTCCCGCGCCGCTCCATTTTGGACTATACTTCAAAACAAGCTCTTCGCTTTTTCCTGCTATTTTATCCTCATAAGGGCGCCACGCCATATACCAAACCAATAATTTACCATTAGGCTTTAACATTCGATACAAATTGGGCATAACTTTTTTGTGGTCAAAATACCAGAAACATTGGCACGCTGTAATGACATCAAAGGATTCTGCCGGGAAATCTATGTTTTCCGCCGCTTTCACATAGTAATCAATATCCATCCCTTCAGATAACTTTTGTGCTTGCTGGATTTGTTCTTCCGAAATATCTGTGCCAACCCACTTCGCCCCGTAAGAATACAAGTTTCTTGGCAAGACACCGGTTCCTGTACCAAGGTCTAAAACCATTTGTCCGTCTTTACACAATCCCAGATCAAGAATTTTCTGGTAAAATTCTTGTGGATAAATATCTCGATATTTTGCATATTCCGAAGACACTCTTCCCCAATCAAAACCTTTTCCACCGTCTATTGTTTTATTTTTGATAATCAAGACAAGCACCTCCGCAAATTCCGATTTGTCGCTCTGCTCAACTCCCCAATAAATGAAAATAATCCGCTCATCCCAGCTGCGCCTTTAATTCTTGCAGCATAGCTCTGGAACTTTTTCTTGCTCCGGGATGGTTCATGCGGATCATTCTGCAATTACAGTCTGAGAGAAGCGAAGCCGCCGGCCACCAGGTACCGCAGGCAACTACTGTCTTTGGTTTCAAAATATCAACTTCTTTTTGTATGAGCTTTTTTGCAACGTCGGTATTTGCCAGCTTATAATATTCTTTGCCGATCTTATTTTTGCCCCTCACCTTATTTATATTTGTAAAGGCAATCGTGCCCAGCGCATCGACGGCTTCTTCTTTCAGATACGCAAGAGAATCTATGGGTACTTCAGGGTTCTGCAGAAGAAGTGCCCAACGGCCGATGTTGTACCACATATTCGGATGTTTTGAAATATGTCCCCGTCCTTGAATGCCATTCCGGGAAATATTACACAGCCATTCGCGGAACAGGCAGCCATCCGCGTAGTCTTTATCGTCCCACCCGTTTGTCTCACGGCCTATAAATAAAACTCCGTTCTCTGGATCATAACGGCGAACATCAATAATACCGAACTCATTCATCCTGCACGGGGCCGCCTCCTCAAACACATCAGACCATGCGGAAAGGAAAGCCGGCGTATACTCGTCATATAAGGCCTTTAGTTTTGCATTGATCAGGGCATTCTTCATTTTTTCTCCATTTTCCATTTTTTATAATAATAAACAGCTTGAAGAATAAATATGGCACTTAATATCACTCCGACAATACATGTAAGTAAATATGATTTGTATGTAATGTGGAGATAACATATCACTGCTGCTAAAAACGGCAGCATCCAGAAAGTTCTGATAAATTTTCTTCTATAACTTAGATTCCAAAAACAAAACGCAAAGCCCTCGTCTATTTTTTCCCCATTCTCCAGTAATTTTTCCAGGAGCAATGAAATAATCAATGAGACGATAATTAAAATCAAGAAAAATATCAATAAATAGCGCATAATACCTCCCTGTCAGCTTTAATAAATTTATTATATATTGCTGAGGGAATCCTGCAATCTCAATAATGTAAAAACAAAGTAAATTATCAAAGCAAATTCATTATGCTGGCAATCCTATTATCTCTAAATCCTCCAAAAGCGAAGATACAGTAAATCAATGCCGCTGCTATTACAAACTTAATAATTATTCCGACACAAGTTTTGGTTTTATATATAAACGGGGCTGCTCCGATGGAGCCAACAGCAACACCACAAAGGACTATTCGCTGAAAATACTCTAAATATATCGGGCTGCCGCTCACCACTGAGGAATTAGAGATAACAAAAAGGACTACACCAAGTAGATATAATAAAATGCCCAGCAAATTTCTCTTTTTCATACAGCCACACTCCCTCCAAATTCCGATTTCTCGCTCCGTTTCTTGTCATCTCCGTCATAACGGATAATTTTGTCTTAATTCATAAGAAGGATGGTATAAGCCTGTCGGTTCATAAAATTCATCGCCAATATAGCGAAAACCCAATTTGAGCAAAACTTTTGAAGATGCCACATTGTTGGGATTGTGTCCCGCAAAAAGCGCTTCTGCTTTCAAAACCGAAAACGCATAGTCTATTACAGCTGTAGCCGCCTCGGTCGCATAGCTTTTTCCCCAGAATTGCGGACGCAAATGAAACCCTATTTCATATTTTCCCCCGCGGTATGGTCTCAGCCCGCAGCAGCCGATCAAATCTCCTGAGGAAAGTTCAAAAACAGGCCAGTATTGTACATGATATTTTGTTTCATTATAGATCTCTTTTTCTAACCGGGCGGAAATATCATCCGCATCAAACCTGCCGCTGGCACAGATAAATCTTGTAACGTCAGGATCGCCCCATAATAACTCTGCTAATAGAATATCTCCTTTCTGCCACTTGGAAAAACCTATCCGGTTTATCGTTAAGAAAAAATCCCTATCCATTCTTGCTCTCCCCGATGCTGAAACTTCCGGGATATTGTCCCATTACCAGTTCAAAAAACTCTGTATCAGCATCTGATATGATATCTATGACCATCTCCGTGCCATAATGTTCACTCCAGATATCGCATAAATCATTTCTTACATGGATTGCAAAATACTTTGTCATCTTATTATATATACTCTTATCCGCGGGGGGCTTCTGTCAATAATTTCCCAAGCAGTTCTTCTGTCACGGAACCTTTGACAGACACTTCATATCTATCGGCAACAGCAGTTCCATATAAAGAGGCTTCCCCAATCTCGGCAGCCTCTTCCCGCCAACAACGGATTTCAAATGCGTCACCAGCTTTCACAAAATGTTCCATTTATAATTTATTCTATATTTTCCATCAGCTCAGAAGCCATTTCAACACATTTATTTTCTGAATCCCCTCATAGTTCATCTCTCCGAACACTTCATCCAAGGTAAGCAGATACTTGGGGTAGTTGTCCTTGATCTGGCGGAGCGGTCCTAATTCACGTGCCAGGACCTGATCGTCCAGGGTTGTCTGCGCCACCTGGTAGTAAGCAGGCATTCCATCCCGGATTGCGATAAAATCCACTTCTCCGTCTGCACCGCACTGTCCCACATAGACTTCCGCATACCTTCGCTTAAGTTCCAGGTACACAACATTTTCCAGAATATGTCCGATATCGGAATCCCGGCTCCGCACTAACATATTCCGCATCGCCACATCACAGACGTAATATTTGTTCATAGAGGCCAACAGTTTTTTCCCTTTGATGTTGTAACGCCTCGCCTCATAAAACAAAAGGCTGTCCGTCAGTCCCCGGATATAACGGTCCACCGTCTTGGGGTCGATTTTCATCCTCCTAGAAGTCATAGTCCCTGCAATCGTCGCCGGAGAAGTCCGATTACCAATGTTGTGCATCATAAATCGTGTGATTGCTTCCAGCATATTGACATCCGCAACCCGAAGACGCTTGACAATATCGTTAAGCAGAATGGTATTATAGATACCGCTCATATATTCCCTGGCTTCCCGTTCCCCGTAGCCGTAACGCAGCACATAGGGGAAGGAGCCTGAACGGAGATAACGCTCAAACTTTTCGCCAAGGGACGCAGAATCCTCATCCAGCCCGGTACAATATTCTTTAAATGAAAGGGGCATCATGGAAAGTTCCACATAACGTCCCGTCAGGAGAGTCGCCAACTCACCGGACAGAAGATATCCATTAGAGCCGGTGAGATACAGATCACAGTTTTCCCTCAGGAACAAGCTGTCTACTGTTTTTTCATAATTCTGAACATGCTGAATTTCATCTAAAAAAATGTAATTCATCCGGTCAGGAAGCAGCCGGTCCCTGATATAACGGTACAGATTTTTATAATCTGTCAGATCCTCAAATTCCAGATCTTCAAAATTCACAGCGTGAATCTGCTCTTTCTCCACTCCGTTTTGAAGCAAATAGTCCTGATAAATAGAAAACAATGTGGATTTTCCGCAGCGGCGAACACCTGTAACAACTTTTATGATCTGTTGATCTTTCCACCGAATAAGCCAGTCCAGATAATTTTTCCGCTCTAATCGTTTCATCGGAAAACCTCCTCTCAGAATTAGTATACCCCATGTCCGCACTAAATACAACAAAAATGGATTTTATTCCATTTTTGCATCTATTTTATATCTTTCAGGACTAAATTCCATTTCTCCGATTTGTGGATAAAAAACTTCCGTCCAATTCCTGTTACAGAATCAGGCGGAAGTTTTGTACGCACCCGAAATCATAAAGCAAGCTGCACGGCCATCACGACCAGACTCGCCCCGAATACCAGAAGGGAGACGACAAACAGCAGGCTGAAGACCAGCGGCAGAAGGCCGAAAATCATGCCGGATAAGTCCGATCCCGACAAACCCAGACAGTATCTGCCGGAACGCCGGTCACGGTACAAGGGATAGTTTTTTCCGATCTTATATTTTTTCCTGGGCATTTCATCCAGGGAGACCCACCGGGCTTCCCCTTCCGCCCCCGGCACCGCAAACATGGGAAAATAACTGCTGCTGTCAGAGGTGCTCTGGCACACGCTGCCCACATACCTGCCCTCCACCTGTTCAAAAGAACCGGTTATGTATTTCAGCAGCCGCCAGGCCGGGGCAAGGACCGGTTTGAACATATGCGGCAGAAAATACCGAAGGCACAGGCATCCTGCCGCAAAGCAGGCACTCCCAAACGTCACATACAGGATCTCGCCCGCCATATTCGGCGATTCCACTGTAAACTCTTCAAGCAAAGACAGAAACCTTTCGCCCTGCGTAAGGAAAAGCACCGTATAAAACAGACAGACCGGAGCCAGCATGAATGCAAAGACCCAGTATGGACGCAGCTCCTTCTGCAGGATCCAGGCGCCTGTGTTGCGGTTGAAACGGATCGGTATCTTTTGGCCTATGTAACCAGGCGCGTCCATGATCCCATCATATTTTTTCGTCCGCTCACAGACCAGGCCCTCGCACATAAACTGGAACTTCACCTCCGTATAGGAGGAAGCGTCCGAAATGACGCCCGCGCTCTCCCTTGTTTCCTGATACTTGATATCCGTCACTACGGCGTTGGTCCTGACCGTACCATACCACTCCTTCGCACGCCGGAACCCGCTGACGCCCAGACACAGAAAAACGGCAAATAAAAGAAATGAAATCAAAACAACCCAGAAAACCGTCATCGCTCTTCTCCCTGTATAGAATCTGGTATCATTGTACCATATGTGTTTTCCCGCGCTATCTTTTCCATGTAAAATCTGGGTAAAGTTTATAAAAATGACAGACCTGTTTCTCAATCACCTGAAAGCAAAAAGAAAGCCCCGGAAACCAGCCGTTCCCAGGACTTTCTCATTATGATTCAAAGAAATCTCTTAGCACACACCCTGTGCAAGCATTGCGTTCGCCACTTTCTCGAAACCGGCGATATTTGCTCCGGCCACGTAGTTTCCTTCCATGCCGTAGCGTTTTGCAGCGTCGTCGATGTTGTGGTAGATGTTGACCATGATCTGCTCCAGCTTCGCATCCACTTCCTCGAAGGTCCAGCTCAGACGCTCGCTGTTCTGGGTCATTTCCAGAGCAGAGGTAGCTACGCCGCCTGCATTGGAAGCCTTGCCGCAGATGAACAGCACGCCGTTCTTCTGAAGATACTCGGTCGCATCCAGAGTGGTCGGCATATTTGCGCCCTCGCATACAGCGATACAGCCGTTTGCAACGAGCTGTTTTGCATCCTCCAGAAGCAGCTCGTTCTGAGTTGCGCACGGAAGAGCGATGTCGCATTTGATCTGCCATACGCCGCGGCCCTCATGATACTGAGCGCTGGGTCTTGCAGCAGCATACTCGGTAAGACGCGCACGTTTTACCTCTTTTACCTCTTTCAGCAGTTCCACATCGATTCCTTCCGGATCGTAGATCCAGCCGGTAGAATCGGACACCGTCACAACTTTCGCGCCCATCTGCTGCGCTTTCTCGGTTGCGTAGATTGCCACGTTTCCGGATCCGGATACACAGCAGATCTTATCCTTCATATCCATGCCATGGCACTTCATCAGCTCGCGGGTGATGTACAGAAGTCCGTAGCCGGTAGCCTCTGTACGGGCCAGGGATCCGCCGTAGCTTAAACCTTTTCCGGTCAGCACGCCTTCATAGCTTCCGGTCAGTCTCTTATACTGTCCGAACATATAACCGATCTCACGGGCGCCGGTTCCGATATCGCCTGCCGGTACGTCCTTGTCTGCTCCGATGTATTTATAAAGTTCAGAAATGAAGCTCTGGCAGAAAGCCATTACTTCGCGGTCAGATTTCCCCTTCGGGTCAAAATCAGAACCGCCTTTACCGCCGCCGATCGGAAGTCCGGTCAGGGAGTTTTTGAAAATCTGCTCAAATCCCAGGAATTTGATGATACCGATGTTCACCGACGGATGCAGGCGAAGTCCTCCCTTGTACGGTCCAATCGCATTGTTGAACTCTACGCGGTATCCGGTGTTCACCTGTACCTGTCCTTTGTCGTCCACCCACGGCACACGGAATTTGATCTGACGGTCCGGCTCTACCAGACGCTCCAGCAGAGCCTCTCTCTTATACTGTTCTTCATTTGCCTCGATCACCGGACGCAGGGACTCCAGCACTTCTTCCACTGCCTGCAGGAACTCCGGTTCCGATGCGTTTTTCTCTTTTACTCTTGCGAGTACCTCATCAACATAACCCATTTTTCTCAATCTCCTCAGTTATTTTGTGTTTACGGATTTCAGCTTTTTATTTTAGTACGAATTTCCCGGATATGCAATATTTTTTGCATAAATACCCAAACTTCTTAAATTTTTTGGTACCGCGTGCAAATTCAGGAAATATATTGTCTCTTTTATACAACCGCACAGAGCGTTTCACCGCTCCGGATATCGTAATACAGCATGAGCCCGCTTCCCGAAAAATCATAAATATTCACCATATGTGACAGCTCCGCAAACTGTTCCGGCAGCGGGAGTGTTTTCGCATACTTCCGGAAAAACTCTTTTCGCAGCGCTTCATCCTCTCTGGTCACATGAAACAGAGCCGTGTAAAAGATCTCCGCCTCCACCAGATCCTGAAACATATGACTTCCGAAAGACAGTTCCGGCGCATACAGGGAGCCTTCTTCATCCATCTCCACAATCGCGCAGAAATGCGAGATCCCGGAAAATTTCACCGGGACTCCCAGTTCCGGAGAAGACGTCCCAATGCGTCCCGGCGCCATAAGCAGAATATTTTTCCCGCTGTCCCGGAAACTCAGATTTATGTCTGTCAGCATGGCCGCCACCGTAGCTTTGCGCGGATACGGATACGCATAGTAGGCCGCCGGATCGATATAAATCACCTGGTCAATCCGCTTTTTCTGCGGGATTCCCATGGATGCATGGCAGACGCGGAACAGCGTCTGCTCTTCAGCCGCCGGCGGGATCTCTACCCGTGTCCGTTCGGAAAAAGTCTGCAGCGGGCGGCACTGGAGCAGGCAGATCACATACTCCTTCTTCTCATTGGAGTTGACGGTGAACTCAATATCCACCGGATAAGAGTACTCCTTCTGAAGCACCGCCAGGATCCTTCCCATGTCGGAGATGAACTGCGGGTCCTTCACATATCCCCGGCAGGTACCAAAACACACATCCCGCCGTCTGCCCTGGTCATAAAGACGGCGCTCCACTTCATAATCATGTTCCAGCACCAGATTATGGTACCAGTACGGGGTGCACGCCATGACTTCTTCCAGCGGCACTTCCGTCAGGCTGTTTTTCTCCAGATCGATCACATCCACTCTTCGCTGGGAGAACCGTACCTTTTCATCCATTGTGGTCAGATAGGTATGCTCCGGCTGGTCGATGTGAATGATCCTGGGATAATCCCGGTCCGTCCGGTCCACGGCACGGGTGCCCAGTCCCAGCACCATCCGGAGCATCCCCTTTTCCGGATCCATGTTCTGGCTCCATCCATAAGTGTCGTAAGAATACCCGACTCCTGCCGCCGACGGGAACAGATATTTCCCGTGCAAAGATCCGGACACGCGCTGTACCAGAATCGCCATCTGCTCTTCCACACCGTCCAGCCCCCGGGTCTCCCTGTATTCCAGCGCAGACGGATCCACCGTGCTGGCATATACGATGCGCACCGCTTCCTCCAGTTTTTTCAGACGTTCTTCCCCGCTTCCCTGATTCGCGCAGAAAACCGACTCATATTTCCCGGCAAACGCATTTCCAAACCCATCCTCCAGGATGCTGCTGGACCGCACAATGATCGGCGCCTGGCCAAAATACTCCAGCATCCGCCGGAACTGTTCCCGGATATTTTCCGGAAACACGCCTTTCATGATGCCCTCGGACAGCTGGTCGCTCAGACGGTAATAGCCGTCCTCGTCCTTCTGCGCGATGTGCAGGTCCCACAGGCCATTGTAAACCAGGTAGGTATAAAACACATGATCCCCGATGAAGAAGGAATCATGGGGCTCCAGACGCTCCGCAAGATCCGGCAGACATTTTTCCACAATGCTCCGCGCCAGCAGCATACCGCAGGATTTCCCGCCGATTTTCCCCGTGCCGATCATCCGTTTTTTTACCCGGAGATAATCTTCCAGCCGGTAAAATTTCTCAAACATCCGGCCGATCTGTTCGTCCTTCGTCATCATCATGCCGCAGAGCCGCCGGTAGGTCTCCGGATGATCCATCTCGCCGCGCTCTCTGGAACATTTCTGAAAATACCGCTCCCAGCTGTCCAGATTCTGGTCTTCCTCATTCAGGTACCGGCTGACCGCCGCATAATACCTGCTCATCCCTACAGCGTCGGTCAGTGTCCGAAACTCCCCGGTCTGCCGGTCCGCCCTGTGGGGCAGGAACATCGTCGCAGAATACCGGTTCCATACTTTGACCGGGTGTAAATA
>CALWDO010000007.1 GCA_944376715.1 uncultured Lachnoclostridium sp.
GAGAAGCCACAGATCTATGAGGCTCAGAAAGGCGCGTGCGACGGCCAGAAATATTATCTGGACTATCCGCTGTCTCCTTATGGAGTGGCAATATTTGAATTTTGACGATGAGGCAAGCCCCGGCAGGACGATTTCTGCCGGGGCTTTCTGCGGTGCGCCTTAAGAGCTTCTTCATTGTTTCTTTATAAAATCCTAAAAAAGTGATCACGTATTAGACACAACTTTTTGGCATAGTATAACCTGTAAACAGTAAACCAACTGTACCATTCAAAAGGAGGAGATAATATTATGAAAAAAAGATGGTTTACCTTGTGCTGCATAGGAGTGATTACAGCATTTGCCATGGTAGGATGCGGATCCTCTTCCACGGGAAGCACGACGGATTCTACGGTAACTGAGGAGACGACGGATGATGAGACCGCAGCTGATGAAACGGTAACCGACGAGACGGAGAACGCGGCAGACGAAACGACAGATGATGCGGAGCAGGAAGAGGTACCGGCAGCAGGTGCAGAGCAGGAAGAGGTGCCGGCGGCTGGCGCAGAGCAGGAAGAAGTACCGGCAGCGGGCGCGGAAGACGACACTGAGAACGCGGCTTCAGAAGAGAATGCTGCCGCAGCAGACAGCGAAGCGGATACGGCCGCTGAGGAAAACGCCGCTGCTGCAGAATAATTATTCCCCCGCGATGGTTTTCGGGATTTTGTGCATATCGGCCGCAATGTCCGTGAAGGAACTGAAATAACTGCCGATAATTTTCCTGGTGTTTGCCAGACAGTATAGATCCAACAAGGCGTCCTGGATGCCTTCGGCGCTGTCTCTGCGGAGGCAGCGCTTTTCATTGGAAAGAATGCGTCCGGGAAAGCGTTCTCTTATGAGCTTTTCTTCTTCAAGGTCATCGGTGGCCAGGTAGAATCGGGTATCCGGGTCTTCATCCAGTTCTTTTTCCATACACTCAATAAAACATTCTGTAGAGCTTTTTCCGATGGCAGGACCGTTGTCGGTGCGGCGGATGTGTACGCCTACACAGGAGGAACCGAAACCGGAAGTCATGGCGTCGATCCGATCCTGCATCTTTCCGGTGGGGAGGAATAAATGGTAATCCTCAGCGGGATAAAACTGTTCCCAGGTGAAAATATAAATATTGCTTTTAAGATTCTGGGCGTAATCCGTCCGCAGCCGGCCGTCAGGACCGCGGTGGGCCAGGATCTCTTCATTGGTCAGATAAGTACGGGCTGTTTTTTGGTAAAAGAGTTTCCGGGGATTGGCGACGGACCGGATGTCGGTGATCCGGAATTCTTTCACCGGCTGAAACAGGTCTTCAAATGGACAGTTCAGCTCGGGATTGCAGTTCCAGAGGACGAGAAGGCGTTCTTTTCGCTCCTGCGCCAGCCGCCATCCGGAATTAATCACCCGCATTCTATTGCATAAACCGCCTGAAGGTTGTATGATTATCATTGATTTACCTCGCTCATTTTTTGTTATAGTATATCACAGAAAGGATGCGCGGACAACGGCGCGGGAAACAGGGGATTGAAAGTTTTGCAGATCAATACCGTATGCGGAAGCGGAAGCGTGGGCCGTATTACGGTGGATATTTATCATACGCTGGAAAAAAACGGGGATATTCCCCTGATTGCTTATGGAAGGGGCGGCGCGCCGGACGGACTGAATGCCTGGGGATTTGGAAGCAGGCCGGATATGGTCAGACATGTGCTCGCGACTTTTTTTAAAGGGGAACATGGATTCTCTTCTGCCGGGCAGACTAGGAAACTGATCCGCAAGATAGAAGCGTGGAATCCGGATGTAATCCATCTGCATAATATTCACGGGTTTGTTCTCCAGGCGGAGCTGCTGTTCGGTTATCTGAAAAAGGCGGGCAGACCTGTGGTCTGGACATTTCATGACTGCTGGCCCTATACCGGACACTGTGCGTTTTATGATTATCATGGCTGTGACGGCTGGAAAAGCGGGTGCAGGAACTGCCGTGAATACCGCAGGACATATCCTTATGCGATCTTCCGCAACCGTACGGCCAGGAATTTTGACAGGAAAAAAGCCGCGTTTACGGGAGTCCCGAACCTGACTGTCGTGACCCCGTCCAGGTGGCTGGCCGGACAGGTAAAACAGTCGTTCCTGGGAGAATATCCGGTAAAAGTGATTCCTAATGGGATTGATCTGGAGAATTTCAGCCCAAGGAACAGCAGCCTGCGGGAGAGCCTGGGATTGAAAGGAAAGTATGTGATTCTGGGTGTTGCCAATGTGTGGGAACGGAGAAAGGGGCTGACATATTTTCTGCATTTGTCAGAAAGGCTTCCGGATGAGTGCAGGATAGTGCTGATCGGGCTGAATAAGAGGCAGAAAAGGAAACTGCCCTCTTCTGTAATCGGTATAGAAAGGACTTCCAGCGTAAAAGAACTGGCGGAATATTACTCTATGGCCGATGTGTTTGTAAACGCCACGTTGGAGGACAATTTTCCTACGACCAATCTGGAAGCGCTGGCCTGCGGGACGCCGGTGATTACGTTTGATACGGGCGGGAGTCCGGAAAGTCTGGACGAAAGCTGCGGCAGAGTCGTGCCCAAAGGTGATATCGTAGCATTGCAGCAGGCGATTCTGGAAGAAAAGATACATCCCAAAGAGGGGAAAGACTGCCGGAAAAGGGCGGAAAAATATGATAAATATGGCCGGTTTCAGGAATATGTGGATCTGTACCACAGTTTGACGGCCAGGGAGAATACATGAACAGACTGCCAAAAGTGTCGATGATTACGACCACTTACAATGATGTGTCGAACCTGGAGAAAATTATGGAACAGGCGATGCGCCAGGATTATGAAAATATAGAATATGTGATTGTGGACGGGGGCTCCACGGATGATACAATAGGACTGATCAGACGGCTGGAAGAACGTATGCCGGGAAAGGTTCGCTGGACCTCAGAGCCGGATCATGGAATTTATGATGCGATTAATAAAGGTATCTCCATGGCCACAGGAGATATCATCGGATGTTGTTTTGACCGTCTGGCGTCAGAAGATGTGATCAGCCGCATGGTGGACGCCATACTTCGAGAGGGAACGGACGGGGTTCATGGAGACCTCTGTTATATGGACGGGGACCGGATCGTCCGAAAATGGCATCAGGGGCAGGGAAGCATCCGCACAGGCTGGATGCCGGGGCATCCGACCTTGTATCTGAAACGGGAAGTCTACGAACGGTTCGGGATGTACCGGACTGATTACCGGATATCCGCCGACTATGAATTTATGGTTCGTATTTTGTACCGGAAGCAGGTAAGGCTTTCCTATATTCCGGATATACTGGTATATATGTCCTACGGAGGGACCAGCACCAGCAGTTTTGGGGCTTATCTGGAATCCTTAAAGGAGGGTCACCGGGCGCTGAAAGAGAACGGAGTCTCCTTTGCCTGGTTTACGGATCTTTGCAGGATTGTCAGGGTGCTTCTGCAGTTTGTGCAGAGATGATCCCCGATGCTGGAAAAAACAGGTCATGTATGATATAATTTGGCGAAGAGATTGCACAGGAGTAATGTTATATGAAAAAACTTGTCATTATTCCCGCGTATAATGAGTCCGGCAGTATTCTTCAGGCAGTGGAGGATATCCGGAAACATGCGCCGGGATTTGACTATCTGGTGGTCAACGACTGTTCTACAGATGATACATTGAATATATGCCGGAGGGAAGGATTGAATTATGTGAACCTTTCCGTGAATCTGGGAATCGGCGGCGCCGTACAGACGGGATATCTGTACGCCTGCCAGAACGGGTATGACGTGGCCGTTCAATTCGACGGGGACGGGCAGCATGACGCTGCTTATCTGGAGACGATGGCGGAGGAACTGGAAAAGACTTCCAGCGATATGGTGATCGGGTCCCGGTTTATCGAAAAAGAGGGATTCCAGTCTTCGGGCCTTCGCAGGATCGGTATCCGCTATTTCACCGTGCTGATCCGCATCCTGACGGGAAAGCGTGTGACAGACCCTACTTCCGGCATGCGTATGGTGAACCGGGATGTGATGCGTATCTATGCGGAGAACTATCCGAAAGATTATCCGGAGCCGGAGAGCGTGGTGGCGATTCTCCGAAAAGGGAAAAAGGTGACGGAGGTCCCGGTGGTTATGCGGGAGCGCAGAGAAGGGATTTCTTCTATTTATGGCTTTAGATCTGTATATTATATGGTAAAAGTGACACTTGCTATCTGTATGGAGAGACTGAGAGGATAAACCGGGAGGAAGACAAGTATGATGACTGTAAGACTGCAGGTTGTGATCGCTGCTGCGATTCTGGTAGTGCTTGCAACTCTGGTCAATATGATACGGCGGAAGAGCCTGGAACTGAAATATGCGCTGCCATGGATGCTGGTGATGGCGGTATTGTTTGTATTTGCCTGCGCGCCCCAGCTGTTAAATGTGGTATCGCAGTTTTTGGGTATTTACGCGCCGGTAAACATGATTTTTTTCCTGGGTTTTTGTTTTTCGCTCCTGATAATTTTTTCTCTGACAGTGGCTCTGTCCAGGTTGTCCAACAGCGTGCGGACGCTGGATCAGATTGTGGCATTGAATGAGAAAAGGCTGGAGGAGCTGGAGCAGAAACTGGAAGAGGAAAGAAAGAAACAGGAGACAGAAGAGTGACGGCTTGCCATGCAGGCATGGAGGAGATATGGAGAGAACGAGAAATCAGATTTTATACCTGGTAATTCCCTGCTATAATGAGCAGGAAGTGCTTCACGAGACGGCCAGAAGGCTGAGAGAAAAGATGGAGAACCTGATGGAGAGCGGGACAATCTCCGGAGAGAGCCGGATTATGTTCGTTAATGACGGGTCCAAAGACCGGACCTGGGAGATCATCCGGGAGCTGCACGAAAGCGATCCGATCTATCAGGGAGTCAAACTGTCCAGAAACCGGGGGCATCAGAATGCGCTTCTGGGGGGACTTATGACAGCGAAGGAATATGCGGATATGGTGATTTCCCTGGATGCGGATCTGCAGGATGATATCGATGTGATCGACCAGTTTGTGGAAAAATATTATGAAGGCTGTGAAATCGTCTACGGCGTCCGCAGCGCGCGGAAGACAGACACGTTTTTCAAACGGTTTACCGCGGAAGGCTTCTATAAACTGATTAATTTTATGGGCGGGGAAGTAGTTTTCAATCATGCGGATTACCGTCTCATGAGCCGCCGCGCGCTGGATGAGCTGGCGAAATATAAAGAAGTCAATCTGTTCCTGCGGGGCATTGTACCGATGATCGGGTTCCAGACCGGAATTGTGACCTATGAGAGGCATGAGCGGTTTGCCGGCGAATCCAAATATCCGTTGAAAAAGATGCTGGCGCTGGCTGTGGACGGTATCACGTCGCTGAGTATCAAACCAATCCGTGTGATTGTTGTGCTGGGGATGCTGATCTTCCTTTGCAGTATTGCCATGCTGATTTATTCGCTGGTGCAGCATTTCCTGGGGAATACCAGCATCGGATGGACTTCTCTGATTGTGTCCATCTGGGCGATCGGCGGATTACAGCTCCTTGCCATCGGAGTGATCGGGGAATATATCGGCAAGATTTACCTGGAAACCAAGGCAAGGCCTAAATATATTATAGAAGAAGTGTTGAGATAGGAGCTCCGGGTATGGACCAATATGTAAGAGGCCTGCTGGACAGGAAAGTATCTTTTGGAAAACATGAGGCAAAAGTATCGGAATGGCTTTTTCTGGCGGCGCTCACGGCGCTGGCAGCGGCACTGCGTATTTCAGTGCGTTCCTTCATCGCAGATGACTGGAGTACTTATTGGAGCGCCTGGCTGGCGGAGCTGGAGACAGACGGTTTTAAAGCCCTCGCAGGCAACTTCTATGATTATGCGCCTCCGGTGATGTATATTCTGTATTTGATTACATTGCTTCCCATCAATGCCATGACGGCTTTCAAAGGGCTGTGCTGTCTGCTGGAACTGGCCGGGGCGGCGGTAATCGCGGGGATCGTGAAAGAGTGTACAGGAAGCGCTCAAAAGGCTCGCTTGTCGTATGGGATCTTTCTTTTCCTTCCGACGGTGATCCTGAACGCGTCGGTCTGGTCTCAGTGCGATATTATATATACTTTGTTGATTCTTTGCAGCATGTATTTTCTATTGAAAAACCGTACCTGGACCGGTATGTGGTTTTACGGCGCGGCCTTTGCCGTAAAACTGCAGACCTTGTTCATCTTTCCGCTGCTGGTGATTCTGTGGGTCAGGAAAAGGCTGGATCTAAAGCATTTTATTACAATCCCGGTTATGTATCTGCTGGGGATCCTTCCCGCCTGGATAGCCGGACGGCCTTTTATGGAACTCATTGGAATCTACGCATTCCAGGGCAGCAAAGACCGCTGGTCTTTGTCCATCAAGTTTCCGAATATCTATCAGATCATAGGGAACAATTATTTCCTGGATGAATATGTGGGAGCAGGCATGTACCTGATCCTGGGCATCCTGATGATTGTGATGTTTTATATGGCCTATCAGAAGGTCCGCGTGACAAAGGAAATGCTGGTTCTGATGGTTGTCTTTTTTGGAATATTGACTACGTATTTTATCCCGCACATGCATGAGCGGTATCTGTATGTGACAGACGCTTTTCTGCTGATTTACGCTTTGATACGGGTGAAGCGCTTCCCTTGGTTCGTGTCTTCGGCTTTTATCGGAGTGATGGGCTATGCGGAGTATTTGTCCAAGAATCCGCCGGCCATATCCTACGGCGTACTGGCCTGGGTCCAGCTGGCGCTTCTGGTGAGGATCGGGCTGGATCTGTATCATTATCTGCATAATCCGGAGTATGAGCTTCCGGCAAGGGCGGAAGAGGAGAGGAGGATCCTGTGATGAATGTGGACGAGATGCTTCGGGGACTTCTGTTTAGAAAATTCCGGATCGGCAGATTACAGTTTGATTTTCTGGAAGCGCTTCTGGCAGTGTGTATTACGGCGGCAGGATATCTGCTCCGTACTCCGTTTGAGTATGGACCTCCGCACTGGACATATCTGCTGGCGGAATGGTACCTGGCGTTGGCGTCGGGAATACTGATATTTTGGTACACAGGAAGCAGGAAACGTGCCCTGGGGACTTATGCGGTTCTGTTGGTTCTGCCTGCTGTGGTGGCCGAGGGGACGATCCTGCGCGGAGACGCCTGTCTGGGGGCGCTGCTTTTTATCTGCGCGCTGTTGTTCTGGGAGAATGGACGCAGGTGGCTGTTTACGCTGACAGCGGCGGCGCTGCTTCTTTGCTCTGTACGCTATGTGGGGCTGCTGGCCGCCTGCGCAGTGCTCTGGCAGAACGAGAAATTGAAAACAGAGCAGCTGCTGGTGCTTTTGGTCAGCGGCGGCGCGCGTTTCGCGGCGGCATACCGTGCGTATCTGCATGCGGGATATACTTTGACCACATTTCACTGGCCGAATATCTATGAAATTGTGGGGAGAGAGTCCATACAGGGACAACTGATCGATCCGATCGCTCTGGTAGGGCTTTTTCTGACCGCGGGGCTGATGATTCTTGCCCTGTGGCTGTTCGGAATGGGAAAAGTAAAGTCAGACCGCGCGTTTCTGATACGGCTGTTTCTGTTTTTCGGCCTTGCGGCAGTCTACTTTCTTCCATATATGGACCAGTCCAGCGGTTATCTGTTCTGTATTCTGGGAGTGATATATTTTATGCTGGAACCGAAAGACTTTTTCGTGCCGATGCTTTTGCAGATCGCAGTATATGCAGGATATCAGGAATGTTTTAACGGAGAATCCATGATGCCTATGGCGGCGTTTGCCGTGGTGCAGTTCTTAATTATTGCATATCTGGGTATCCGCTTACTGCAGGAGATGGGAGTGATCCACATATGGAAGGAAAGAAGCTTGTCTACCTGGACGGATTGAAAGGCGCCGGATGTGTGGCCGTGTTTTTGACACATTATGTTTTCGCCTTTTATTACGGCATGTATCATTTTCAGCCGGAGAGCTGCCATCTGCCGGGAAATCTGGATATCGCCATCGGTAAATCTTTGCTGAATCTTTTGTTCAACGGGAATACGGCCGTCCGTCTTTTCCTGGTGCTGAGCGGATATCTTCTTTGCAGAAGTTTTTTCCTTACCGGAGACCGGAAAAGACTTCTTCAGAGCGCCGGAAAACGGTATCTTCGCCTGATGCCTTCCGTGCTGGTTGTAAACCTGATGATTTATATTTGTATGTGTCTGGGGTTGTATCAGAATGGCGCGGCAGCGGTGCTGGCAGGTTCCGAGGAATGGTTTCAGGGGTTTAATGCATTTCCCCCTGATTTCCTGAAAATGCTGGGAGAATCTTTGTTCGGTTGTTTCCTGTTTGGAACGAATGATTATAACGGTGTGCTCTGGACGCTTCAGATGCTGTTCCTGGGCGCCTATCTGGATTATGCGCTGGCTGCTCTGGTGTCCGGAAAGAGATGGCGCTGGTTTCTTTATGCCGCGCTGGCGCTTTTGCTTTTGCGTACGGATTTTCTTGGAATCTATCTGGGATATGTGCTCTGTGACTTTATGCACACGGACTGGAAATGGAGAAAGAAGATCTGCGCCAGCAGGCCTCTGAACTGGAGCTTTCTGGTGATCGGGCTGTATTTCATGGCGTATCCTTCTTCCGGGTTTGGCTATGAAGGTACGATCTGGGGGATCCTGCCTTTTGTGTTTGTAAATTATTATCACGTGTTCGGTGTGCTTTGCTTTGTATTTGCGGTACTGAATCTGGAGGCGCCCCAGAAGTTTTTCTCCATGGGTGTTTTCCGTTATCTGGGCCGGATCTCTTATTCCCTGTATCTGGTGCATTTCCTGGTGATCGCCACTTTTGGGGCATGGTTTTTGCTTCGGACGGAAGGAATCCTGGGATATAATCTGGCAGCGCTTCTGGACCTGGTACTGATTTTTGGCATTACGGCGGCGCTGTCGGAACTTTTGACCCGTTATGTGGAACCGCTGGGAAAGAAAGGGGAGGTGCTTCTTGGGCGCATCTTCAGAAAATCATAGAAAACGTTTGGGCTGGCTGGATTTCGGAAAAGCCATGGGGATTCTGGTAGTTCTTCTGGTGCACGCGGAGTGCAGCCTCGGACCGGTCAGTTTTTACGGCGGCATGTTTTACATGCCGGTCTTCTTCGTGGCAGCCGGATACACATACCGTCGGAAAGAGGAGCCTTTTGGCGCTTTCGTAAAAAAGAAAGCGGTGCGGCTGCTCTTTCCTTATATCGGGACAAGTCTCTTCTTGTGGGTATTTTTCTGGGCGAAAGACTCTCTGCTGGCGGGAAATCCCACGGATCTGAATCCGGCGTCCATCTTCGGCATCCTGTATTCCCGCAACCAGATGTATGTGTCCTCTTATCCGGGGGAGAATCCGGTGCTGATGACGCTTCTGAACGCGCCGCTCTGGTTCCTGACGGCTATGTTCCTGACCTATGTATGGTATGAATGGATCAGAAGAAGAAAGAGAATGCGCATCTGGCTGGCGGCAGGACTGGCGGCATCGGTTGCGTGGCATTACATGACAGGGCTGCTGCTGCCATGGAGTCTGGAGGCTGTACCTTATTTTGCCTGCTTTTTTGCCGCGGGAGAACTGCTTCACAGGATAGACCGGATCACATATCTGACGGAAAAAGGAAACCGGTGGAAAGGGCTGGAGCTGCTGATCTGTTTTGCGGTCCTTGTGCATCTGAACGGAAGCGTGAATCTGTCTATTGGAGATTACGGGTTCAGTATGTTGCTTTATCTGGCGGTGGGGATCTCCGGATCCATGCTGGTCTTTTTGGCAGGGGCATATCTGGAGCGTCTCTGCCCGCCTGTAATGCGGCCGATAGAGGCAGTGGGGCGTCAGACGCTGGTGATTCTGTGCTTCCACATGTTTTTGTTTATGTTTATCCGTACCGGAGCCGGGCTTTTGGGGCTGGCTGAAGGGGTGACGCAGGCGCTTCTGGTGGGGGTAAGTTTGGCGCTGCTGACCGCGGCGGGGGAAGTTTTGCCTCAAATATCCCGATATATCGGCAGTTCTGTACGTCATGATCACAGTCCGCATATATAGTCGACTACAGCTTCTGATGCGTGACCATTGTCATAGTACCCAAGACGTTCCATGAAAGGTGCGCGTGCTTCCTGGTACTTCTCCTCGGAAAATTCCAGGATGTTGCGGATCATTTCTTCATTGGAGAAGGCGAGAGGAATAGGCAGTTCTTCCAGCTGGAAATAATAATCCTTGGTCCGTTTCATTTCCTCATAATCTTCTGCGTAGAGGAAGGAAGGGCGTCCCAGCTGGATATAGTCGAAGCCGCAGGAAGAATAGTCGCTGATTACCGCGTCCCCGGCGGCGAGCAGTTCCTGGACATTGCTGTAACGGGAAGCATTGAGAACCCGTTCATTGTAGCGGATATCAAAGTCGTCAGGATTTACATTGGGATGAAGGCGTACAAGCATAATCCAGCGGCCTTTGAAACGTTGTTCGAAAGCCTGGAGACAACCTTCAAAATCCAGATGATAAACATTCAGTTTGCGGTTTTCCCTCCAGGTGGGGACGTAGAGAACCAGTCTGACATCTTCCGGAAGATGGTAGAACCGGCGCACCTGTCTGCGGATGGTGGGGACATCCCGGAAATAGAGGTCATTTTTGGGCAGCCCTTTTTCCAGAATAGGACCGTCATACCAGAAGCATCTGCGGTAACACTCCGTACACCAGCGGCAGTTGGAGATCATCAGATCCATCTTTTTCGCATCTTTTTTTGCGTATTGGATATACTCTGCAGATAAACTGTTTCCGGCGTCTTTTTCTATTTTTTTAAGACCCGGACCGCCGTGCCAGACCTGGATATAAGTCTGGTTTTTCTTTTTCTTAAAATAATACAGTTTCCGCGTATTGTCGATCCAGACGGAGGCGGTGGACATATGATAGACGAACGCCGGAGTATTGGGTCGGACGAGAAAAAGCTGTCCGGGAAAAGCGGGATCCGGGCGTTCACTGACCCAGTAAAGCCGATAAGGCAGTTTCCTGCGCAGGATCTCTTCCACAATATAGCGGGGGTTGTCTCCAAAACCGTTTCCGTTGAAATTACTGAGCACGATCTTGTCCTTCTGTACAGGGCAGAGAGAGAAAAGCTGCCAGCAGAACCAGATGAAAGTTTTGTGCAGTATCAGGTAGAGTTTCAGAAGCCCTGGATATAAAGGAGAGTGTCTCAAAAATTCTATCATGGCTGTTTACCTCGTAAATTATATTTATGCCGTTCTTGTGACTGGAACCGGCAAAAAAAGTGTATCATAAAGGAGAAAATTATGAAAGGACGAAATGAATCTTTGGACTGCCTGAAAGGGATCGCGATCCTGCTGGTCATGTTTGGTCATGTGCAGGTACACAACCAGATGACAGATCCATATTTATATGATGTGATTAAATCTCTGCAGATGCCGCTCTTCTTTCTGATCAGCGGCTATCTGGCAGGCGCAGGGACAAAGATACAGAATTTCCGGCAGTATGCAGAACGGGTGAAAAAAAGGGCGGTGTCTTATTTGCTGCCCTTTTTTGCGTGGCTCCTGCTGCAGCATGCGGCGAATATCCCGGAGGCGCTGCGCACAGTAATGTTTCAGCTGGATTACGGGCTGTGGTTTTTGATGGTGCTTTTTTTGTTCACCTGGCTGGCGTACAGCGCGCAGCTGGCGGAAGCAAAGGCAGGAAGGGAGGCGGCGTTCTGGGGTGTATGGCTGGCGGGATGCGCCCTGGTCCTGGCGGTGTATCTGGCGGGTATTACATTCTTAAGTCCGTCGATTCTGGTGACGTATCTTCCCTATTACACAGCGGCATATGCGGCAGGAAGACACCCGGAGATATTGAGGCGGATATCCGTGAAACAGCAGAGAATCTGCGCGTATGCAGGCGGGGTTATTTTCCTTGGCATGGCGGCGGGCCTGGATCTGGTGACGGTGACAGGGGCGGTCATGCTGGGGATCCAGACGCTGGCGTCGTTTTTAGGATGCCTGGCGGTGATACGTCTGGTAGAGGACTGGAGACCCGGCAGGATCAAGAGCAGGCTTGCCTGGCTTGGAAAGTACACATTGGAAATTTACGTGGTACATTACCATTTTGCGGCGGTACTGAA
The DNA here is from genome assembly GCA_944376715.1 of uncultured Lachnoclostridium sp. GTDB lineage: Bacteria > Bacillota > Clostridia > Lachnospirales > Lachnospiraceae > Hominiventricola. Next base: position 12,125 of record CALWDO010000007.1, read on the forward strand.
ACCGGAAGGCTATGTACTTACCTTTTGGAGCGGAACAGGGCTCCTTTACAGCGCCGCGGCGTTTCTCTTCATGAGCGCGGTCACGGCGGCGCTGGTCTTTGTGATTGGGAAGATCCCGCCGCTTAAGCTGCTGTTATTTGGGAAGAAATGACAGGTTAATAATTGAAATGGAAAGGTACATATGGTACACTGTTTCCAGTAAAAAATGCAAGGAGAGATAGGAAAATGATAAATAAGCTGATCCGAAAAATCCAGGAAACGGGCGCGCCGATTGTAGTCGGACTGGATCCCATGCTGAACTATGTGCCGGAACACATTCAGAAAAAGGCATTTGCAGAGTTTGGCGAGACCTTGGAGGGAGCTGCGGAGGCCATCTGGCAGTTCAACAAGGAGATCGTGGACAAGACCTGCGATCTGATCCCGGCGGTAAAGCCCCAGATCGCTATGTATGAGCAGTTTGGCATCGAGGGCCTGAAGGCGTACAAAAAAACGGTAGATTATTGTAAATCCAAAGATCTGGTGGTCATTGGGGATATCAAAAGGGGAGACATCGGATCGACTTCCGCCGCTTATGCAGCAGGACATCTGGGTCATGTGAAGGTGGGAAGCCATACGTACGCAGGATTTGATGAAGACTTTGCTACAGTCAATCCGTATCTGGGTTCAGACGGAGTAAAACCATTTATCGATGTCTGCAAGGAAGAGAAGAAAGGTCTGTTTATTCTGGTCAAAACCTCTAACCCTTCCAGCGGAGAATTTCAGGATCAGCTTATCGACGGGAAGCCCTTGTATGAACTGGTAGGAGAGAAAGTGGCAGAATGGGGCGCGGACCACATGGGAGACGGCTACAGTTATATCGGAGCGGTAGTCGGAGCTACGTATCCTGAGCAGGGAGAAAAACTCAGGAAAGTGATGCCGAAATCATTTATTCTGGTGCCCGGATACGGCGCACAGGGAGGACAGGGCAAGGATCTGGTTCATTTCTTCAATGAAGACGGTCTGGGAGCCATTGTAAATTCTTCCAGAGGCATCATTGCAGCTTACAAACAGGAAGCATACGCCAAATTCGGACCGGAAAACTTCGCAGATGCATCCCGCGCAGCGGTGGAGGCGATGATCGCCGACATCAGAGGAGCGCTGGAAGCGGCAAAATAGGAGGACAGCCTTGAAAAGCAGAGAATATGCAAAGGTGATCAGACAGGAAAAGATCGCTCCGGACGTCTACAGTCTGTGGATCGAGGCTCCGCAGATTGCGGCGGAGGCGAAAGCGGGGCAGTTTCTGTCCCTGTACAGCGCAGATAAGAGCCGGATGCTTCCAAGACCGATCAGTATCTGTGAGATCGATCCAGACCGGGGATATATTCGCCTGGTATACAGGGTAGTGGGCGCCGGCACAGAGGAGTTTTCCGGACTGTGTGAAGGCGGCCGGATCCAGGTCCTGGGACCGTTGGGGAACGGATTTCCGCTGAAAGAAGGAAAAGCATTTTTGATCGGAGGAGGAATCGGGATTCCGCCCATGGTGCAGACAGCGAAAGAGTTGTCTGCCATAGAAGACAGGTCATCTATCCAGATTATTGCCGGATACCGCAGTGAGCAATTTCTGGCGGAAGAACTGAAACACTATGGAGAACTGTATATAGCCACCGAAGACGGATGCGCGGGAACGAAAGGCACCGTGCTGGATGCAATCCGGGAGCATGCTCTGGAAGCGGATGTGATCTATGCCTGCGGGCCAAAGCCTATGCTTCGCGCAGTGAAAGCCTATGCGGGAGAAAAGGGGATTGAGTGCTGGATTTCCATGGAAGAACGCATGGCCTGCGGAATCGGAGCCTGCCTGGCATGTACCTGTCAGTCCACAGAAGTAGATAACCATACCCATGTGAAAAATAAACGGGTCTGCAAGGACGGACCGGTATTCCTGAGCACGGAGGTGGAGCTGTGAAAAATACAAAGGTGACGCTTGCCGGAGTAGAGCTTAAGAATCCGGTTATGACCGCATCCGGAACCTTCGGATCCGGCGCGGAATACAGTGAATTTTATGATCTGGGCGCGCTGGGAGCAGTAGTGACCAAAGGAGTGGCGAATGTGCCCTGGCCGGGCAATCCCACGCCCAGGATTGCGGAGACTGCCAGCGGTATGCTCAATGCCATAGGACTTCAGAATCCGGGGATTGACGTGTTTATAGAAAGAGACATCCCGTATTTGAAGCGGTTTGATACGAAGATTATCGTTAATGTCTGCGGAAAGACGGTAGGAGATTACTGCCAGGTTGTGGAGCGCCTGGCGTCTGAACCGGTGGATCTGCTGGAGATCAATGTGTCCTGTCCTAATGTAAAGGAAGGCGGCATCGCGTTCGGACAGAGTCCGCATGCGCTGGAAGAGATCACAAAAGAGGTGAAGAAGCATGCGAAGCAGCCGATTATCATGAAGCTGAGTCCCAATGTGACCGATATTACGGAGATGGCCCGGGCAGCGGAGTCGGGAGGCGCCGACGCGCTTTCCCTGATCAATACACTGACCGGCATGAAAATTGACATCTACAAGAGGTCATTTGCGCTTGCGAACCGTACCGGCGGGCTTTCAGGCCCGGCGATCAAACCGGTGGCGGTGCGTATGGTATATCAGACGGCTCAGGCGGTAAAACTGCCTGTCATTGGTATGGGCGGTATCTGTACCGCGGAAGACGCGATAGAATTTATTCTGGCGGGCGCCTCGGCAGTGTCTGTAGGTACGGCAAACTTTGCGGATCCTTATGCCGCAAAAAAGGTGGCGGAAGGTATTGAAGCTTATATGGATCAGCAAGGGGTGGAAGATATCCGTGATCTGATCGGAGCGGTCGGTTAGAAGGAGAAATATATGGGAAAAAAGATCCAGGAGTATTTCCTGTACTTTATGTGCTATTCTGTGATCGGATGGTGTTATGAAGTATTTCTGGAAGTCGTGGTGTACCGGTGGGGATTTTCAAACCGGGGCGTGCTGTTTGGACCTTATTGTACTATTTATGGATTTGGGGCGCTTTTGCTGATTTTCACTTTGGGAGGCCTGAAGAAAAAGAAAATTTATTTAGGAAAGCTGCCGGCTGCTCCTTTTCTGGTATTTGCGGGGATTGTGCTGATCGCCACCGCAGTGGAACTGGCAGCCAGCTACCTGATGGAATGGCTGTATGGAGGCTGGTTGTGGGATTATACCCGGTTTCACTGGAATTTTGAGGGAAGGATCGCTTTTAATCCCAGCATCCGTTTTGGAATTGGCGGGATGGTATTTTTGTATCTGCTGCAGCCGGTTCTGGAAAAAGCCGCAGGCCGGATGCCGCAGACGGTCCGGAAGACGGCGGCCGGTTTACTGGCGGCTATTTTGGCGGCGGATATGGTTTATACATTTGTATTTCGCTGAATTGAAAATGTTTTTATATAATAGTATGAAGAGAGCAGGAAAGCGTCAGCCTGCGGATATGGAGGATTACAGATATGGAACAGTACAAGCAGGAATTTATCGAATTTATGGTAGAATCCGATGTGTTGAAGTTCGGAGAGTTTACATTAAAAAGCGGCAGGAAGTCGCCGTTTTTCATGAATGCAGGAGCTTATGTGACGGGGTCTCAGCTGCATAAGCTGGGGCAGTATTACGCAAAGGCGATCCATGCCCGTTACGGGGATGATTTTGACGTACTGTTCGGACCGGCATATAAGGGTATTCCGCTGGCGGTGGTGACCGCCATTGCATACAGTGAACTGTATGGAAAGGAGATCCGCTATTGTTCGGACCGTAAAGAAGAGAAAGACCATGGGGCAGACAAAGGCAGTTTTCTGGGGAGTCCGCTGAAGGACGGAGACCGGGTCATCATGATCGAAGATGTAACCACTTCCGGCAAGTCTATGGAAGAGACGGTCCCGAAAGTGAAGGGAGCGGCAGATGTGACGATCGTGGGCCTTATGGTATCTCTGGACCGGATGGAAGTGGGAAAGGGAGGCAGCAAATGCGCCCTGGAAGAAGTCAAAGATCTCTATGGATTCGAGACCAACGCGATTGTAACTATGGCGGAAGTAGTGGAATGCCTTTATAATCATCCGTGCAAGGGAAGGATTGTCATTGACGATGCATTAAAGGCGTCCATTGACGCATATTATAAACAGTATGGAGCGAAATAGGAGGGAATCACATGGATAATGAAAAGACCTATAAGCTGATGGCAGGCGTAGGCGCCGGTGATATTGTACTGGGAATTGTGGTATTAGTTACCGGTATTGCAGCCGGTGTGATGATGATTGTGAATGGGGCCCGCCTCCTGAAGGGAAAGACCGACCTGATGTTTTAGAAAATCGAGGAGTTATCAGTGAGAGAAGCGACAAAGAAGCGTGTCCGGCTTTTAAGCCGTATTTTCTTCGGCTTTTATATCCTGCTGCTGATCTACCTTATGTTTTTTTCAGAAGAATGGGGAAGAAATTTCATGGGAGGAGAATATCAGTATAATTTGCTCCCATTTCGCGAGATCAGGCGTTATCTTCAGCATTACCGGCAGATTGGCGGCTGGCTTGTCCTTCTGAATCTGGCAGGCAATATCTTTGCGTTCGTGCCGTTTGGCGCGCTGCTTCCGATTCTGCCCAGAAAAAAGGTGGGATTCTGGAAGACGGCGCTTCTGAGTCTGGATCTCAGCCTGTGCATTGAAGTTTCCCAGCTTATTCTGCGGGCGGGGAGCTGCGATGTGGACGACATTATCCTGAATACTCTGGGCGGCTGTGCGGGATATGGGCTTTATATGCTGGCAGTCTGGATAAAGGAGAAGAAAATTGAAAAAAAGGTATAAGTTTACAGATAAAAACCAGTCGAAAAACGGAATATTCTCCGCCTGCCTGGGGATGGCGGCGCTGCTTTTGACAGGAGGAGTTTTCGCCGCCGCGTATCTGCAGAGCGGACAGGCTGGAAAAACGGTGGCAGTGCTGGGATTCCTGGCGCTGCTTTTGTCAGTTGCGGGGCTGTACTATGGCAGTCTTGGATTGAAGGAAGAGGATGTGTACCGCCTGTTTCCATATCTGGGATGTACAGTGAACGTTGTGGTTTTGGCGGCGTATGTAATGATATATGTGCTTGGGTGGTGACAGAAAAATGGAAGATTTGAAGAATGACAGCGGGCTGCAGGAACGGTGGGAGCTTGCCTGTGCAAGAATCCGGCAGATCGCAGAAGATCCGGAGATTTCCGGAGAATTTGGAAAATATTTTAAGTCTGCGGCTGATTTCCTGATGTTAATGATGGAAGTATGGGAAAAGGCAGAGAAAAGATGGACGGAGAGCGCTTCCCTGGAAGCGCTGGAAGAGTGGAACCTCCGCCTGTATGGCGATCTGCTGGGAGAAAATTATAAGAAGAGTTATGCGAACCCTGCATTTGCCGCGGAGAAGCTGGGGGCAGAATACGGACGGATCCTGTCCTTTGTGAGCGCTGAGTTAAGGAGCATGATTGTCTATGCGTACGAGCAGAGGGCGGAAGAGATGCTGATCTGTATGGAACTGTTCCTGCAGCTTCACGCAGAGTTTGACGGGGGCGAGATTCCGGAGGCAGAGCGTCTGAGGGATGACGTATACTGGTTTGTCAGCGATTACAGTGAGATCACCGTGGCAGGCAGGGTGCAAGAGCAGATTGATCCGGAACTTTCTTTTGCCCGCGATATTATCATGGAGGCGGATCTGTCAGATCCGCGGTATCTGTACCGTTTTGGAGAATATATCTCGGATACGGAACGGAAGATGAGCCGGTTCCTGGCCGGCCTTCCCCAGGAGGAGATTGACAGGATTGCTTCTGTCTTTACGGAAGGATACCGGAGGGGATTTGTGGCGGCAGGCAAGCCGCTTGACAAAAAGAAGACTGTGAATATTCGCTACAGTGTGGGATTTGAGAGAATTATCCGCCAGGCAGTGAACAATTTCAAGGATATGGGGCTTGAGAGCATTATTTACCGGGCTGCGGTAAGCCGCGTAAACATGCGTGAGGCAAATAAGATCGGATATTACAGCTCTTCTCCGAACAGGCAGTATGATTATGACCATAAGGGAGACGCGGCGTTGTTCCTGGATAAAGCGTTTGCGGAACGAAAGCTGGGAGTGCTCCGGACGGCATATGAGAGGCAGAAAGATCTGGCGGCAGTCCATGGAGGACCGGCTGTAATGGAAATCTTCGGGGAAACTCCCTTTGAACCGGAAGCGTGTCCGGCGGCATGGAAACTGAACGATAAGCAGCAGGAAGTGCAGGTTTACCTGAACAGCCGTATGGGGCAGATTGCAAACGAATATATAAAGGGCGAGGAACGCAGTTTTACTATTATCGCGTTTCCGGTGCCGGATATCGGCAGTCAGTTTGAGGAGATTTTCAAAGAGACCGTGAAGATCAACACTTTGGATTATCAGACTTATCAAAGGATACAGCAGAAGCTGATCGACGCGCTGGATCAGGGAACCTCGGTCCGTATTCTGGGAAAGGGAAAGAACCGGACAGATCTTACGGTGGCGCTCTGGCCGCTGCAGGATCCGGATACAGAGACGGATTTTGAAAACTGTGTGGCGGATGTAAACATACCTGTAGGGGAGGTATTTACGTCTCCGAGACTGACCGGAACAGACGGAACGCTTCATGTGACAGGAGTTTACCTCAACGGATTGTACTACCGGGATCTGTGCATGACTTTCCGGGACGGTATGGTGAAAGACTACAGCTGTCGGAATTATGAGGATGAAGAAGAAAACCGCAGGTATATCAGAGAAAATGTGCTGTACCATCACGATACGCTGCCCCTGGGTGAATTCGCGGTGGGAACCAACACGACGGCATACGTGACGGCGAAAAAATATGGGATCGAGGCAAAGATGCCGATCCTGATCGCAGAAAAGATGGGGCCGCATTTTGCGGTGGGGGATACCTGCTATTCCTGGGAAGAAGATGTGGTCACTTACAATCCGGACGGCAAGAAGATCATTGCCAAGGAAAATGAGCGTTCGGCAGTGCGCAGGGAAGATGTGGAGCAGGCGTATTTTAATTGCCATACAGATATTACGATTCCCTATGATGAGATACAGGAGATCGCGGTGATCCATGAGGATGGAAGCCGGACGCCGTTGATTTATGACGGCAGATTTGTACTTCCGGGAACAGAGGAACTGAATGATCCTTTTGCTTGACAATGGATAGATGGACCTGTAATATAATTTATAAGAAAATATAAATTTATTAACGATACTCATTAATAAAACTTATAAATTTCTTTTTGGAAATTTATAAACACACGGCAGAAAAGGAGATTGGATATGGCAAAAGTAGGAATTGTCATGGGCAGCGATTCAGATATGCCCGTAATGAGCAAAGCAGCAGAGGTGCTGGAAAAACTGGGAATCGATTATGAGATGACGATCATCTCCGCCCATCGGGAACCGGACACATTTTTCGCCTATGCAAAAGGCGCGGAGGCGAAAGGCTTCAAGGTAATCATTGCAGGCGCCGGAAAAGCGGCCCATCTTCCGGGTATGTGCGCGGCGATCTTCCCTATGCCGGTGATTGGCATCCCTATGAAGACTTCTGATCTGGGCGGTGTGGATTCTCTTTATTCTATTGTACAGATGCCCACCGGGATCCCGGTAGCGACAGTGGCGATCGGAGGCGGAGCAAACGCGGGCATTCTTGCCGCAAAGATCCTTGCCACATCGGATCCGGAACTGCTGGACCGCCTGAAGGCGTACTCTGAAGAGATGAAGCAGGATGTGGAAGCAAAAGCAGAGAAACTGGATGAACTGGGATACCGGGAATATATGAACCGCATGAAATAGGAGGAACGAGGGATGGATTATAAGAATGCAGGCGTAGACATTGAGGCCGGTTATAAATCTGTGGAATTGATGAAAAAACATGTGCAGGCAACCATGAGACCGGAAGTGCTGGGAGGTATCGGCGGTTTCTCCGGTGCATTTTCCATGAGCGCGTTTAAAAATATGGAAAAGCCTACGCTGGTGTCCGGAACGGACGGAGTAGGGACAAAACTGAAGCTGGCATTCCTCCTGGACAAGCATGACACCGTGGGTATCGACTGTGTGGCCATGTGTGTGAACGATATTGCCTGTGCGGGCGGAGAACCGCTGTTTTTCCTGGATTATATTGCGTGCGGGAAAAATTATCCGGAGAAGATCGCTACAATTGTCAGCGGTGTGGCTGAGGGCTGCAAGCAGGCAGGCGCCGCGCTGATCGGAGGAGAGACGGCGGAGATGCCGGGGTTCTATCCGGAGGATGAGTATGACCTTGCAGGTTTCGCGGTGGGTGTAGTCGATGAAAAGGATCTGATCACGGGCGCGGATATCAAGGCCGGGGACACTCTGATCGGAATCGCTTCTTCGGGAGTGCACAGCAATGGATTTTCCCTGGTGCGGAAAGTATTCCCCATGACCAGTGAATCCTTAAACAAATATCATGAAGAACTGGGATGTACTCTGGGCGAGGCTCTGATCGTTCCTACCAAGATCTATGTAAAGGCGCTGAAGAGCATCAAGGATGCGGGCGTGAAGATCAAAGGGTGCAGCCATATTACAGGAGGCGGGTTCTATGAGAATATTCCGAGAATGCTTCCCGACGGCGTGCGCGCAGTGGTGAAAAAGGACAGCTATCCGGTACTCCCGATCTTCCGTATGCTTCAGAAAGAAGGAGATATTGCGGAGGATATGATGTATAATACCTACAATATGGGTCTTGGCATGGTGCTGGCTGTGGACCCGGCAGACGCGGACCGGACATTGGAAGCGATCCGCGCGGCGGGAGAAACGCCTTATGTGGTTGGAAACGTGGAAGCCGGAGAGAAAGGTGTGACTTTATGCTAAAGCTGGCAGTTCTGGTGTCCGGCGGAGGGACGAACCTGCAGGCCATCATAGATTCTATCGCAGACGGGAGGATTACAGGCGCCCGTATAGTGACCGTGATCAGCAACAACAAAAAGGCATATGCCCTGGAAAGAGCGGCGAAAGCGGGGATTCCCGCGAAATGTATCAGCCCGAAGGACTATGAGAATCGAGAGGCTTTTAATGACGCGCTTCTGGAAGCGATCGAAGAGTCGCAGGCTGATCTTGTGGTGCTGGCGGGATGCCTGGTGGTGATCCCGGAGAAAATTGTAGAGCGGTACGAGAACCGGATTATCAATATTCACCCGTCCCTGATCCCGGCTTTCTGCGGAAAGGATTTTTACGGGCTGAAGGTGCATGAAGGCGCGCTGGCGCGGGGCGTGAAAGTAACCGGAGCAACGGTACATTTTGTGGATAAAGGAACGGATACGGGGCCTATTATTCTTCAGAAGGCAGTGGAGGTGCGTGACGGGGATACTCCTGAGGTACTGCAGCGCCGTGTGATGGAAGAAGCGGAATGGGTGATCCTGCCCCGGGCCATTGATCTGATCGCCAATGGAAAGATAACGGTAACAGATGGAAAAGTGACGGAAAAGTCATAAAAAAGCGGGAGGCTTACACATGAAAATATTGATTGTAGGAAGCGGCGGCAGGGAGCATGCCATCGCATGGAAAGTGGCGCAGAGCCCGAAAGTGGAAAAGATCTACTGTGCGCCGGGAAATGCCGGGATCGCAGAGTATGCGGAATGTGTGGACATCGGAGCCATGGAATTTGACCGTCTGGCGGCATTTGCCAGAGACAACAAGATTGACCTTACCGTCGTGGGTATGGACGATCCGCTGGTGGGCGGCATCGTGGATGTGTTCGAAGCGCAGGGACTCCGGGTATTCGGCCCCAGGAAGAATGCGGCGATCCTGGAAGGTTCCAAGGCGTTTTCCAAAGACCTGATGAAAAAATACGGGATTCCCACGGCTGCATATGAAAATTTTGACGACCCGCAGAAGGCGCTTGAATACCTGGAGCACGCAAAGATGCCTATCGTACTGAAGGCGGACGGACTGGCGCTGGGAAAAGGCGTTTTGATCTGCAATACGCTGGAAGAGGCGAAAGAAGGCGTCCGCTCCATTATGATGGATAAAAAATTCGGAGACGCAGGCAACCAGATGGTTATAGAAGAATTCATGACCGGACGGGAAGTATCGGTGCTCAGCTTTGTGGATGGAAAGACGATCCGCATCATGACGTCTGCACAGGACCACAAGAGGGCTATGGACGGAGACCAGGGACTTAATACCGGCGGCATGGGAACATTTTCTCCCAGCCCCTTCTATACAAAAGAAGTGGATGCGTTCTGCAAAGAACACATTTATCAGAAAACGGTGGACGCCATGGCGGCAGAAGGCAGGGAGTTTAAGGGAGTCATCTTCTTTGGCCTGATGCTTACGCAGGACGGGCCGAAGGTCCTGGAATATAATGCCCGGTTTGGAGATCCGGAAGCACAGGTGGTGCTTCCGCGTATGAAAAACGATATTGTGGACGTATTCGAGGCATGTGTGGACGGCACGCTGGATCAGATTGATCTGCAGTTTGAAGACAATGCGGCGGTCTGCGTGGTGCTGGCCTCCCAGGGATATCCGGTAAAATACGAGAAAGGCTTCGAGATCCGCGGTCTGGAGAATTTTAAAGGAAAGGACGGATATTATGTCTTCCACGCAGGAAGTAAATTCTCCGATGGAAAAATCGTCACCAACGGAGGCCGTGTACTGGGAGTGACCGCGCTTGGCAAAGATCTGAAGGAAGCCCGCGCCAATGCTTATGAAGCGGTGAAATGGATCGATTTCGACAATAAGTATTGTCGAAGCGACATCGGGAAGGCGATTGACGAAGCATAAAAAGATAATTTCCCCTTTCGCAAAGTCCGTGTTTTATGTTAAGATAAAACGGTAAAGAAACTGCAAAGATTTTCACGGACAACAGAAAGGCGAATGCGTATTGAGAGATTATCGGGGAAAATTAAAAGAAAAATTACTGGAGAAATTAAAAGAGTCATTAGGAGCTGTTATACCGGTCATGGGGATCGTTTTTTTGCTGTGCTTTACCATAGCCCCCATACCGCCCGGCATCCTGATGGCTTTTTTTATAGGAGGAGTTCTGCTGATCCTGGGGATGATGTTTTTTACCCTGGGAGCGGAGATGGCTATGACTCCCATGGGAGAGCGCATCGGCATGCGGCTGACACAGATGAAAAGTGTATGGGTTGTGGTGCTTCTCAGTTTTATTCTGGGATTTATCATCACTATCTCGGAGCCGGATCTGCAAGTGCTGGCAGAGCAGGTGCCGTCGGTGCCTAATTATATCCTGATCCTGGCGGTGGCGGCAGGCGTGGGGATATTTCTGGTGGCGGCGGTGCTGAGAATGTTTCTTGGAATACCGCTGTCCCATATGCTGCTGGTTTTATATCCGATTGTATTTATCCTGACAGTTTTTGTGCAGGAGGATTTTATGGCGGTGGCGTTCGACTCCGGCGGCGTGACAACAGGGCCTATGACAGTGCCGTTTATCATGGCGCTGGGGATTGGTTTTTCGGCAGTGCGAAGCGACAAGCATGCGGAGAATGACAGCTTCGGTCTGATTTCCCTATGTTCGGTGGGGCCGATTCTGGCCGTCCTGGTATTGGGAATGATTTACCGGCCGGACGGTGGAGTATACTCCATGACAGATATCCGGAATGTGGATAATTCCGTGGAACTGGCAAAAATGTTTGCGGAAGGATTTCCAAAGTATATGGGCGAGATCCTGGTATCTCTGCTTCCTATCGTAGTATTTTTCGGCGTTTTCCAGATCGTCTCCCTGCGCCTGAGAAAAAAGACGCTGGTAAAAATCCTGATTGGTCTGGTTTATACATATCTGGGACTGGTGTTGTTCCTGACCGGAGTAAACGTGGGATTTATGCCGGCCGGCAACTATCTGGGACAGGTGATTGCTTCTCTTCCATATAAATGGGTGATCGTACCTATTGGCATGGTGATCGGGTATTTTATAGTCAGAGCGGAGCCCGCCGTCTATGTGCTCATGGAACAGGTGGAAGAGCTGACTTCCGGCGCCATATCCGGAAAAGCCATGGGATTGAGCCTCTCCATCGGAGTGGCGGCTTCCCTGGGGCTGGCGATGATCCGGGTGCTTACGGGACTTCCCATCTTGTGGTTCCTGATTCCGGGGTATGCGGTGGCGCTGATTCTGAGTTTCTTTGTGCCCAAGATTTTTACGGCGATCGCATTCGATTCCGGCGGAGTGGCGTCCGGTCCTATGACGGCTACTTTTCTTCTTCCCTTCGCCATGGGAGCCTGCCAGGCGGTAGGCGGAAATATTGCGGCGGATGCCTTCGGTGTGGTGGCTATGGTAGCCATGACGCCGCTTATTACGATCCAGATTATGGGGGCCCTGTATCAGATTCAGGCCCGGCGTCCGGTAAAACAGACTGCGCCAAGAGAAGCTGTGCCGGCTGTACCGCTGGAAGCTTTGGGCGATTATGAGATTATTGAACTGTAAGGGAGGAACGTATGAGCGGATTATATATGATGACAGTGATTACGAACCGCAATATGAAAGACCGGTTCAAGAATTTCTTTGAAGAAAACGGGCAGGCGGTTTTCTTTGGGACTCCGGGAAGGGGTACGGCCAGCAGCGATGTGCTGGATTACTTTGGCCTGGAGGCCACAGAGAAAACGGTATATTTTGCCGTAGTCACAGATAATATGTGGAAGAAACTGAAACGCGAACTGATCGTCCGGGTACAGATCGATGTGCCGGGTACGGGGATTGCGTTTACGGTGCCTCTCTCCAGCATTGGAGGGAAAAAGGCGCTGCAGTATTTAATCCAGGATCAGGAATATGTGAAGGAGGAAGAATCGGAATTGAAGGGCACAAAATATGAACTGCTGGTTGCCATTGCCAACCAGGGAAGTATAGATGCAGTAATGGACGCCGCGCGCAGCGCAAATGCAGGCGGTGGAACGGTGATCCACGCCAAGGGTACCGGAACAGAAGGCGCCAGGAAATTTTTGGGAGTATCGGTGGCGGAAGAAAAAGAGATGATATTTATTGTCGCGAGGACTGAAGAGAAAAATAAGATTATGAAGGCAATTATGGAGAAGACGGGACTGGGAAGCAAAGAAAAGGCAGTGGTTTTTTCCCTCCCTGTGACAGATACGGTCGGGCTCAGGATCCTGGAAGAGGCCTGAAAGTATAAAAAATCTGTGAAATAAATTGACTTTTTCCCGCAGTGCCTTTATTCTTTAAAGAAGCAGCTTGGAGCAAATCATATAGAAAGTGAGTGCGCTTATGATAGGTAAAAAACATTGGCCCTTTAAGACGGGGCTTCTGGTGGCGGGATTGACGCTGTGGTTCGGCATGGCAGTTTCCGCAGCCCCGGCGATAGAAGGAGATACAGATTTGACTGTGAAGGCGGACCAGGTGGTGGTCGCCCAGTTTACAGTCACCAATGAGGATCCCATGGAATCCGTAAGTCTGATGGTATCCTATGACAAGGACGCTATGACTTATATGTCCGGAAACGGCGGAGATAATTTTGATGTGACGGGCGGAAACGGGAGTGTGCAGATGACCAGCAGTCCGGATGATACAGAGGCAGTCTTTACGGTAAGATTCCGGGGGTCGGAAGATACGGAGACGACGCTGGAGATTGTATCCTGTACTGCCACCATGGACGGCACAGAAGTGGATGTCCTGACGGGAGACGCGGTTTCGGAAGAGGAAGCTGAAGAAGGGGACGAAGCGGCAGCGGAGGAAGAAGATGAGTCCGAGGAACGTGCCAGTTTTGTCATTGATGACCGTACCTTTTATGTACGCAGACCCGGAGACCTGGAAGGCTTTGATGTGATCCATATGGATATCCAGGGAATCGACAGCCGCGTGCTGAAGCACAATACACTGGATCTGTATGTGGTATACCTGATCAGTGATAACGGAAGCTTCCGTGATTACTTTGTCTATAATCCGGATACCGGAAACGTAATTCCGTATGTAAATATGGAGAGCGGAACAGATTCTGTGATCTTTATTGAAAAAGACGAGGATGTGGAGCCGCCTACCCGATATACTTACGTGGATCTGGGATGGGGACAGAAATATACGATTCCGGCCTATAAGCATGTAACGATCGACGGTGTGGATGAGATTCTCGACGACACTAACCGTTATCTGGTATATGGGATTAACCAGGATGGGGAAAAGGCGTGGTACAGCTTTGACTATGACAAGAATTCTCTGCAGCTGTTCGATACCATCGCTTATGACGGCGAGCAGATCTATATCACAGAGTTAGAGGAAAAGGACACAGGGATGCGTTCGGAAATGGCATACCAGCTGGAACGCTATAATACAGATATGGGTACGCGCCTGTTCGTCATTCTGATCCTGATCCTGATCATTATTGCGCTGGCTAATGTGGTTGTTTTCCAGCATCTGCGCATGAGAAAGATGCAGATGCCTCCGGAGGAGGATCCGGACGCGGAGGACGAAGACGGCGAGAAGGAATCGGGAGAATATATCGTCGGCAATCTGGAAGAGAATGAGACGGATTTTTCCGACCCGGAAGACCGCGGTCAGGACGAGGAACTGGAAATCATCGATCTGGATGATCCGGACGAAGATGACCGGTAATACAAATGAGAAAGCTGTAAAACAATGGAACCCGGACGGAAAGTACGGCCGCCCGGGTTCCATTTTACGCGAAGATATGCTGTCCGGCGAGTTGACCGGAGAGACGATAACTGTTATACTGTATGTATAACAAGAGGAATACAGTAAAGGACAGGTGATACTATGTATCTGGAAATTGATTTTAACAGCGACGAGGCTTTTTATGTACAGCTGTGCAACCAAATTATTATCGGGATAGCCACATCCAGACTTCAGGAGGGGGATACGCTTCCAAGTGTACGCCAGCTGGCAGACGAGGTAGGCATCAATATGCACACGGTGAATAAAGCGTACAGTCTGTTGAAGCAGGAAGGATATATTCGTCTGGACCGGCGAAGCGGAGCCGTCATCGCCGTTGATATGGATAAGATAAAAGCGATGGAAGACATGAAAAGAGAACTTTCAGTCATATTGGCAAAGGGGAGCTGCAAGAATGTGACCAGGGAAGAGGCACATGAGCTGATTGATGAAATTTATGCGGAATATGGAGAATAAGGAGGAACTTTATGCAGAATTACACGGGCAAAGCGGAACGTGCACTCAGGGCGGCCAAAAGAGCGGCCCTGCAGCTTGGGCATCCTTATGTGGGGACAGAGCATATTCTTTTGGGGCTGGTGCGTGATCCGGACTGTCTCGCGGGCCAGATTCTCCAGGCGGCCGGGGTATCGGAGAAAGAGCTGATCCGCTTGATCCATGAACTGATCGCTCCGGAGGGAGCGGCGGAATCCGCGGAAAAACGGGAATTTACTCCCCGGGCGCAGAAAATACTGGAGGACGCCAGGACAGAGGCCAGGAAGTTTCATGAAGAACTGACAGGAACAGAGCACATACTGATCGCGATTCTCAAAGATGGAGAATGCGTGGCTTCCCGCCTGCTGAATACAATGAATATCCGTCTGAAAGACCTGTATACGGAACTGATAAGTTCCATGGGAGACAAGGCGTACGAATACAAGGAAGAACAAAAGGGGCGCGGCGTACAGACGTTGGAGCAATACAGCAGGGATCTGACCGCTATGGCGAAAGAGGGCAGGCTGGACCCGATTATCGGACGGGAAGAGGAGATCCAGCGGGTGATCCAGGTGCTGAGCTGCAGAACCAAAAATAATCCCTGCCTGATCGGAGAACCCGGCGTAGGCAAGAGCGCGATCGTGGAAGGACTTGCGCAGAGGATTGCGTCCGGCATGGCGCCGGATACACTTTTGGGCAAGAGACTGTGCATCCTGGATCTGACCGCTATGGTGGCCGGTTCTAAATATCGGGGAGAATTTGAGGAGCGGATCAAAAATGTGATCGATGAAGTGCGCCAGGACGGCAATATTCTCTTGTTTATCGATGAACTTCACACGATCATCGGCGCGGGAGGCGCGGAAGGGGCCATGGACGCCTCCAATATCCTGAAGCCTGCCATGGCGCGGGGAGAGATCCAGATCATCGGCGCCACTACTCTGGAAGAATATCGGAAACATATAGAAAAAGATGCGGCGCTGGAACGGCGTTTCCAGCCGGTCGTAGTGGAAGAGGCCAGCATCGGGCAGACGGTGGAGATCCTGAAAGGCCTGCGTCCCTACTATGAGAAATACCATCAGGTGAGGATCACGGACGAGGCGCTGGAAGCCGCGGCAAATCTGTCCGCCAGATATGTGAATGACCGGTTTTTACCGGATAAAGCCATTGACCTGATGGATGAAGCTGCGGCAGGGATCCGTCTGAAGCAGTCCGGATCCGGAAGTCTTGCCGACAGCGCGGCTGCGGCCAGGAAAACGGCAGAAGCCAGAGAAGATCTGGAACAGGCTCTTATGAATGGAGATCTGGAGCAGGCGCGGGTCTTTCGCCAGAGATTACAGGAACTGGAAGGACATGCGGATACACAGTCCCGGAAGAAGCCTCACAGAACCGGCGTGGTGACAGAAGAGCAGATTGCCCGGACGGTGTCTGCCTGGACAAAGATCCCGGTGCAGCGGCTGGAAGAAGCGGAGTCCCAGAAGCTGCGCCGTCTGGAACAGACGCTCCACAAGAGAGTTGTGGGACAGGACGAGGCCGTAAAAGCGGTCGCCAGGGCAGTGAAAAGGGGAAGAGTCGGCCTGAAAGATCCCGGAAGACCCATAGGTTCTTTCCTGTTCCTGGGTCCCACGGGCGTGGGCAAGACGGAACTCTCCAAGGCATTGGCAGAGGTGCTCTTTGGCAGGGAAGAGTCCATGATCCGCGTGGATATGTCGGAATATATGGAGAAACACAGCGTGGCGAAAATCATCGGTTCTCCTCCCGGTTATGTGGGGCATGAAGAAGGAGGGCAGCTGAGTGAAAAAGTCAGGCGGAATCCGTATGCGGTGATTCTGTTTGACGAGATCGAGAAAGCCCATCCGGATGTGTTTAACATTCTGCTGCAAGTGTTGGACGACGGACATATCACAGATTCCCAGGGACGTAAGGTGGATTTTAAAAACACGGTGATTATCATGACTTCCAATGCCGGAGCCAGCGCCATAGTGACTCCCAAAAAACTGGGCTTCGCATCGTCAGAGGACGCGCGTCAGGATTATGAGTTTATGAAGAACAGCGTCATGAATGAGGTAAAGCAGATTTTCCGGCCGGAATTTCTGAACAGGATCGATGAAGTCATTGTCTTTCATATGCTGCAGAAAGACGAGATTGTGCGGATTGCCGGGATGCTGCTGGATGAGCTGGAAAAACGCTGCGAGCGCCAGCTGTCCATTCATGTGTCCTTCAAAGATTCTGTGAAAAAATGGCTGGCAGAGACGGGATATGACGCCAAATACGGCGCACGCCCGCTGAAGCGCGCCATTCAGAACCAGCTGGAAGATCTGATGGCGGACGAGATATTGTCCGGCAGGATCCATGAAGGAGATCATGTGAATGTGAAAGTAACAGGCGGAAAGGTGAAGATATCCGTGAAAGCAGAGGAAAAAGCATGAAAAAGAATGGAACCGTATTTTTCTGCCAGAACTGCGGCTATGAATCGGCCAAATGGTCGGGACAGTGTCCTGCCTGCCACGAATGGAATACCTTCGTGGAAGAACCGTCGGCAGGGTCAGGACACGCGCCGCAGACTTCCAGGAAGAAACGATCAGGAGAGAAGTCAGAACCTGTTTCCTTGAATCAGATACAGACCGGAGAGCAGAACAGGATCCTTACCGGGATGCATGAACTGGATCAGGTATTAGGAGGAGGCATCGTTCCCGGCTCTCTGGTTCTGGTGGGCGGGGATCCCGGAATCGGAAAATCCACGCTGCTTTTACAGGTGTGCAGGAATCTCTCGGAAAGCCTGGATCAGGTTCTCTATATTTCCGGGGAGGAATCTTTGCAGCAGATTAAACTGCGGGCAGCCAGGATCGGCGATTTCAGGGATTCCCTGCAGCTGCTCTGCGAGACGAATCTGTCGGATATAGAAGAGGTGATGCTGAGGAGAAAGCCCCGGGTGGCGGTGATCGATTCGATTCAGACTATGTATCAGGAGGATATCTCCTCAGCGCCGGGGAGCGTTTCCCAGGTAAGAGAGGCCACGGGAGTGCTCATGCGGCTGGCGAAAGAGCACAATATCGCGATCTTTATCGTGGGCCATGTGACGAAGGAAGGTACGGTGGCCGGTCCCAGGGTGCTGGAGCACATGGTGGATACGGTACTTTATTTTGAAGGAGACCGGCACGTTTCGTACCGGATCCTGCGGGGCGTGAAAAACCGGTTCGGCTCCACCAACGAGATTGGTGTATTTGAGATGTCCGATACGGGGCTCCGGGAGGTGAAAAATCCTTCGGAGTATATGCTGAGCGGAAAGCCGCCCGGCGCTTCCGGATCTGTGGTCACCTGCACGATGGAAGGAACTCGGCCTATGCTGCTGGAAGTGCAGGCGCTGGTATGCAGGACGAATTTCGGACTGCCCAGAAGGACTGCGGTGGGAGTGGATGTAAACAGAGTCAATCTGCTGATGGCGGTGCTGGAGAAACGGCTGAATCTCCAGCTGTCGGGCTATGACGCATACGTGAATGTGGCGGGGGGCATTCGCCTGAACGAACCCGCCATTGATCTGGCGCTGGTGATGGCTATTATTTCCAGCTATAAGGATATCCCGATTCCGGAGAAGACCGTCGTCTTTGGGGAAGTGGGCCTGAGCGGAGAGATCCGGGCGGTCAACATGGCGCAGCAAAGGGTACAGGAAGCCAGGAAACTGGGATTTCTTCGGGTCCTGCTTCCGCAAAGTTCTATGGAGCAGGTTCGTCAGATCACGGGAATCGAACTGGCAGGGGCAGCCTCAGTGCGTGACGCCGTGAAATTGGTCCGCGGCCAATAAGGGGCAATAAGGCTGCAAAAAATTCGTTGACACTCAAAGGAAAATGTGATATATTATCCGAGTGTTAGGAAATACAGGGATATAGTTCAGTTGGTAGAACGTTGGTCTCCAAAACCAAATGTCGAGGGTTCGAGTCCTTCTGTCCCTGTTGGAGCTTCGGATCAAGATCCGGAGCTTTTTTACTGTATAAAATATAAAACGATGAATCTGAGGATATAGATAGATGAACAAATTCATATTTGGACTGTTGTCTCTGGGAGCGGCTATGCTTATGGTTTCCTGCGGCCGGGCGGGAGATGGAAGCGGCGTTTCCCAGACGCATCTTTTTGATAAATCAAGCAATCGCCTGGAAGCAGTCCGGGAGGCGGGGAAACTGGTGATCGGCATATCAGCGGATTACGCTCCGTTTGCTTTTTCTGTGGAGGAAGAAGACGGTTCCGTAAGTTACCAGGGATCAGATATTGAACTTGGAAAATATATCGCGGAAAAACTGGGAGTAGAGGCAGAGTTTCAGGAAATGGAGATGGACGAGTGCCTGAAAGCGGTCAAAGCGGGCAGCGTGGATCTGGCGCTGCTCGGCATGCTGCCTGAGGAAAGCAGGCTTGCTTATGTGGATTTTACGGATCCTTATTATCAGCCGGGCAGGCAGGTATTTCTGATAAAAAAAGCGCAGAGAAACGATTATAAAGAGCTGGACGATTTTGCGGGAGCCACCGTGGCCGCCCAGTACGGCACACTGCAGGCTCAGCTGGTGACGGAACAGCTGACAAAGTCGTACATGGAGCTGGTGGATACGGTCTCGGAGGGGATCGAGATGGTCAACAACGGCCGGGCGGATGCTTTGGCGCTGGACGAACAGGTGACGGATGACATCCTGGATGAATATTCTTCTCTGGTGCTGGCGGCGGCTGAGATGGAATATGAACAGGAAGGCGTGGTAGGCGGCGTTGTGGAGCGGGAGCCGGAGCTTTTAGCGGCTGTCAACCAGGTGATTGACGAAGTGGTGGAGGATGGGCTCTATCTGGACTGGATGGATATGGCTACGCGCATGGCGGTTTCGGAGAGAGGAAAAGACTCTCCAAATATTACTTCACAAGGGTCCCGACAGGAATCTTCGCAAGCCAGTCGGGCTGTTGATAGCGATTGACAATATCCCGGATCGTTTCCATGGAGATGGTGGGGACCTTATCTTTGTGCCGGACCAGGCTGAAGGATCTTTCGAACTCGTCTGTGTCCACATTGTAGATGCGGATATGGCCGTCCCGGATATCCCTTTCCAGAAGACGCACAGATATCACGGCCAGGCATCCGTTGTCCAGGATAGCGCTGCGGAAAGTCTCGGGGCAGGTGGCTTCCCAGGCCGTATGGATATCCAGATGGTGCCGTTCGATAAAGCGGTCGAACAGCGCCCTGGTACCGCTTCCCTTTTCACGCATGACAAAGGACTGATGATTCAGTTCTCCTATGTGCAGAACATTTTTCCGGGCAAATGGGTGCTCCCAGGAGCAGCCCAGCACCAGATAATCCCGGATACAGGGAAGGCTGATCAGATCCGGGTTGCGGATATCTCCTTCTACGATGGCGATATCCAGTTCGGAGCGGAGAAGCTTTTCTTCAATCGTATGGGTGTTTCCCACATAGGCAAAGGTCTGCGCGTCGGGGAGCGATTTTTTAAAATCAGACATAATATTGGATAACAGGCAGGCGCCTACGGTGATAGTCCCTCCGATACGGAGGGTTTCCCGGCGCCTGTTTTTTTGCATGCGGCTCTCCAACTGGTCGAACTGCCCTACCGCCTGGTAAGCGTATCCCAGGAGTTCCTGCCCGGCGGGGGTGATATATAATCTTTTGGAAAGCCGGTCAAACAGACGGATTTCGTAGTTTTCCTCCAATTCCCGGATGGCCTGGCTGACGGTGGGCTGGGAAAGGTAGAGCTTTTGCGCCGCCTTGCTCATGGAGCCGGTTTCCGCCACGGCAATAAAGATTTTCAGATGCCGGATAGTCATAATGAATCCTCCAAAATGTATAGGTATTTCCTATATTTATGATAGAATATTATCATTTTTCAAAAAGATATACAAGTGTTATAATACAGTCAACATGTAAAGGATTTCCAACAACACAAGAAAGAGGAGAGACAAATGAAAGTAATCATTGTGGGAGGCGTGGCTGCAGGAACAAAAGTTGCGGCGAAGCTGAAAAGAGAAGACCAGAACGCGGAAGTAACAATCCTGACCAAAGGAAAGGATATTTCCTACGCGGGCTGCGGGCTTCCGTATTATGTGGGAAACGTGATCCCGGACCGTGCGGGCCTGGTGGTCAATACTCCGGAAAAGTTTCAGGCGCTCACCGGGGCGAAAGTACTGACCGGTATGGAAGTGACCGGGATCAACCGGGGAGACAAGACGGTGGAAGCAGTGTCTGTTGATACGGGAGAGACCAGTACGTGGCCGTATGACAAACTGGTGATCGCTTCCGGCGCGTCTCCGATCCGGCCGGATCTGCCGGGGCTGGATCTGCCGCAGGTGTTTTTCATGAGGACTCCGGACGACGCGGTAAATCTGAGGGCTTTGGTGGAAGCCGGGGGGATCAAGAGAGCGGTCGTAGTCGGAGGCGGATTTATCGGCCTGGAGATCGCGGAGAATCTGAATTCCATGGGTGTGCGCTGCAATGTGATCGATATGGCGCCTCATGTGCTGCCGGGATTTGACAGTGAAATTCAGGAATATGTGGAAAACCATCTGGCGGATATGGGGATCAATACTATGACTGGTACCCGTTTTGAAGGCGTACTGGGAGACGGCAAAGTAGAGAAGGTACAGACCGGAAAACGCGCGGTCAAAGCCGACGCAGTGGTGCTCTCCATCGGAATACGCGCCAATACGGCGTTCCTGGCGGATACGGGGATCGAGCTGGCGCCGAACCGTACGGTACTGGTCAACGACCATATGCAGACCAATGATCCGGATATTTACGCAGTGGGAGACTGCGCCATGGTGAAAAACCGCATTACGGGCAAGGACGCATGGTCTCCGATGGGCTCTACTGCCAATATCACAGGCCGTCTGGCTGCAAAGAACATTGCCGGGGGAGATGTGTCCTACCGCGGAGCCATGGGAACGGCAGTCTGCCATCTGCCGGAACTGAACGTGGGTAAGACGGGACTGTCAGAAGCCCAGGCGAAGGAAGCAGGATACGACGTGGTTACGGTACTGACAGTAGTAGACGACAAGGCTCATTATATGCCGGGAGCCGGGAATTTTATCATCAAACTGGTTGCGGACAGAGAGTCCAGACGGCTTCTGGGCGTGCAGGTGCTCGGAAAAGGAGAGGTGGATAAAGTCGTAGATATCTGTGTGGCGGCAATCTCTCTGAAGGCGAAGGTGGATGATCTGGCCGATATGGATTTTGCATATGCGCCGCCATTCTCCACGGCGATCCATCCGCTGGCACATACGGTAAACGTGCTGATGAACAAGATGGACGGAGAGCTGGAAAGCTTCACCCCGGCAGAATTTGCGGAAGGCAAGGCAGAAGGATATCGGATCATAGATGCGTCTCCGGTACCGTCTATCGACGGTGCTCCGTATGTGGATCTGACCAAGATTCACGGAGAAGTAGACGGACTTGGCAAGGATGAACCGCTTCTGCTGGTGTGCGCGAAGGGAAAGAGGGCTTATCTGACTCAGAATCTGTTGAAACATTACGGCTATACCAACACCCGGGTGCTGGAAGGCGGACTGACCTTCAACAGAGCGGCAGTAGAAGAAGCTATGGAAGAAGCATAAATACAGAGAAAGATCAGGAGGAAAAGAAAGATGGCAACACTGACAGTGAGCGCAGCAGATGAGAAACGTGTAAAGGCGATGGGCTTTCTCAGCAATAAGGGGACGGATAATTTCAGTGCCCGAATCATTACGGTAAATGGAAAGATTACGGCAGAGCAGCAGCGCTGTATCGCGGAAGCAGCGGAGAAATTTGGAAACGGGGAAGTGACGTTCACCACACGTCTGACCGTCGAGATCCCGGGCGTTCCCTATGACAAGATCGATGAGTTCCAGGAATTTATCGGGAAGGCGGGACTGACCACCGGAGGAACAGGCTCCAAAGTCCGTCCGGTTGTGTCCTGCAAGGGAACAACCTGCCAATACGGCCTGCTGGATTCTTTCGGACTTTCCAAAGAGATTCATGAGAGATTTTATGTGGGTTACCGTCAGGTACAGCTGCCCCACAAGTTTAAGATCGCCGTAGGCGGATGTCCTAATAACTGTGTGAAGCCGGATCTGAACGATCTGGGAATCATCGGACAGCGCATTCCTAATTTTGACGAAGACTCCTGCAACGGATGCAAAAAATGCGCGATAGAGAAAACTTGTCCGGTAGGCGCGGCAAAAGTGGTAGACGGCGTCCTGGAGATTGACAAAGACGTCTGCAACAACTGCGGACGCTGCGTTGGTAAATGTCCATTTGACGCGATCGAGGACGGCACCTACGGTTACAAGATCTACATCGGCGGACGCTGGGGCAAAAAGATCGCCCAGGGCCGTGCCCTTCATAAAATATTTACAGATAAAGAAGAAGCATTGTCTGTGATTGAAAAAGCGCTGCTTTTGTTCCGGGAGCAGGGCAAGACGGGCGAACGTTTTGCCCAGACCATTGACCGCCTGGGATTTGAGAATGTGGAAGCGCAGCTGCTTTCCGACGATATCCTGGCGAGAAAAGAGGAGATCCTGGCAGCGAACCTGCATATGACCGGAGGGGCAACCTGCTAAATATATCGTGAACGTAAAAACGCGGCACCGGATATTTTCGGCGCCGCGTTTTTATTTATTCCTGAAAAGATATCTAATGAATAATGAATGGTGTAAACGGTACTACAAAAGCGAACATGACTACAACAGACAACAGGATAAAGATCAGGTTCACTTTGAAACTGTTTTTCATGGTCACATGGCCGGGGCCGAATACCAGCGGCATGGGCGCGCAGGCGGACGGCGTCAGGGTAGCCATAGAAGAGGCGAAACCGATCAGCATCGCGAACATACCCATGTTGGTGGAACCTCCATTTAACAATGCCACGCCGATATTGAAAAAGATCGTCATCGTTACAATATTGGACATAAAATTCGTCATGAATACTGCGCCCAGCGTCAGAGCAATGACGACGATAAACGGATTCACGCCGGTAAACAGCGGCTGCAGCACATTTGCCATCCAGACATTAATTCCGGTAGCTTCCGAGGTGACCGGAGTGGCCATAACGCTGACGACGCCGGCGAAGATGATCGCGCCCATGGGCAGGCTTTTATAGGCAGCGTTAATATCCAGCAGCGGTTTGTCATCCACGTGTATGATACATAACAAAGATACTGCCAGAATAGCCACAACAATGACGCCTACATTTTTCCAGTATGCGCAGAAGGACGGCAGCAGTCCGCTTCCCAGTTCGGGGAACAGGATCATAAACAGCATGATGATAAATATGGCCGCGGAGAGTTTTCCCCGGGTATCCAGGGCGTGCATATTGCGCTTTTCTGCTTCCACGTCATAGTTTACATAAGCGGACGTGTCCGGATGCCAGATATTGACGCAGATAATAATGACGATGAACATCAGGATTGCAAACGGAACACCTACTGCCAGCCACTGACCGTAGCTGACATCGATGCCAAGCTGCGTAGACATGTAACCCATCAGCACCAGGCAGGGAGCATGGGCGATAGGAGAAGCGATGGAAATAACAGTATCCACCCACATGATTCCCATGAACATGCATGTGTAGAATGGCTGACCTTTTTTCAATCCCAGTTTTTCAGCCAGGACCACAGCGATACCCACATAGATGACTGCCAGTGACAAGTTGTCCATAAACATGCCCAGGATCATCATGGATGCGAAGAACATACAAAGGAATACGTAAGGACGGTTATTTACCACTTTCCGCGTGATAAACCAGCTGCATACCAGATCGATAACGCCGGTTTCGGTCAGGCAATAGTTCAGCATCATGAATACGATCATGGAGATAACGGAAAAATGTCCCACAGAACCTGCCCATACTTCGGTAGATGTCATCGATCCGGTCATGACCAGAAGTCCCAGGAATAAAAGGGATGTCCAGGTAGTGCCTACGGTCAGCCAGAGATAGAGTGTCGGGATCATAACAGCCAGTGTCCTTACTCCGATTACGGTCAGTCCATTGGCGGGCTGTACCGCGAAAAGGATGATCAGGCCAATAATCAGGGCTATGATCAGGTGTTTGTACATTTTCATTGCATTTGATTTCATTATACAGTCTCCCCCTTGCCGGTGTTTATACATGGAAATGTTTCTGGTTGTAGCGGTTGATCTCATCGATAATGATCTCTTCTACCTGAGGGTAGATAGTTCCCGGGCCGCCGTAGGTCATACACGGGATAAAGTGAGGCAGTTCTCCATATTCTTTCAGCGCGCGCTGTGTCTCTTTGCGGATTTCCTCTTCCGTCACGTCCTCACGGTCAATCGAGGAATCAATACCGCCCATCAGCGCCATGCGGCCGTCCAGCTCTTGAGTGATGGCGGGAATATTATTGGTAGGAAGAACACCCTGCCAGATATCTACGCCGATTTCTGCCATATCCATGGCGATGGGTTCGCAATAGGAATCCGAATGATGCATTACGATCACATTGTTGTCATGCAGATAACGATACAGTCTGCGGTAAGGCTCTTTGAAGAATTCGCGCCATACTTCCGGTTTCATGAACAGGCTTGTTTTGCTTCCGAAATCATCGTGGGAGAGGATGACATCCGGATGCAGGTTCTCTACGATCAGTTTCATGTATTCCAGACGGTATTCAGTAATCGCTTCGATCAATTCGTGAGTTTCATCCGGGTAGAGAAGCAGGTTGCAGAGGGTGTCCTCAAATGTCATGAGCATATGCATCTGTTCAAAAATGCCGGTGCCCATGACGGTCATGGTCAGACAGTCCTTTGGCGCTTCAGCCTTTTGCTTCTGTACGGCTTCCCATCCCTGGGAACAGTTTGCTCTTAAATCCGGCACTTTTACATACTCTTTCCAGTTCTCGATGTCCTGAATAACCTGGTTCTCAGGCGTTACCAGCGGGACTGCCGCAGGCTGGTCTTCCGGAAAAGTGATATAGGTTCCCCAGCGGTCATAGGAGTTGGTACCCCGGATCCGGTTGCCGCGCACATACTGGAATACAGGATCGCCGCCCAGGACCTTAAAGGCCGTGAAGCTGTTGCAGAGATGATCCGGCTTTCCGTCGCGGCGGATTGTTTCCAGAAAGTTCTGTTTTTCGTTAAGCATGTTTATGTCCTCCTTTTATAAACATAATAAATTGTCTATTTTGCTGAAAATAGTGTATCATCTGTTTTAAGAATTGTTAAATTCCCAAAAGAGGTATCAGTAATTCTAAAACAGAAAGTATTTTGAGACAAAATAAGGGCTGATTTGGTACTGCAAGATGTATAATGTACATGGAATAGTAGAGAAAACAGTCTGATAAGGAGGAAAAATGCGCGAGATTAATCTGTACAATATTTCCGTCCTGGATCTGGAACTGTTCATGAACGTGGCGAAATATGGAAGTTTTACCAAAGCAGGAGAAAAACTGTTTATGGCCCAGTCTGTGGTCAGCAAGCGCATCAGTCAGATAGAAAATGAACTGGGTTTAAGCCTGTTTATCCGAAATAAACGCCAGGTTGTCCTGACGCCTGCGGGGCGGGTGCTGGAAGAGCGGATCGGCAACGTGCTGGACGATATCCTGGACGCGATTCAGGCCGCCCATGTGGCCCAGACCGGAGCGTCCGGTTATCTGTGTATCGGCTACCTGGAGTGGGGCGATCTGACATTCATTGACGGTTTGAGGAAATTTATAAAGGATAATCCTCAGTTTTCCATTTCCATGTATCGGGAAAATTTCCCTGAGTTGCGGGAGGGCATTGCACAGGGCAGGGTTGATATGATTTTTACCATGTCTTATGACTGCGATGTATTTCTTGCCGGTGAGTATGATATTCTGAAGTTTCAGAAAGTGCCTTTGATGGCTCATATGTACCGGGAGCATCCTCTTGCTTCCAGAAAGTCGCTGGCCATAGAGGATCTCCGCGGACAGCCTATGCTGATGGTAGATCAGAAATCTTCTTCGGGATACGGCGAATATGTACGCGGACTTTTCCGGAAACATAATATACGTCCGGTAGTAGCTCAGTATGCGCATAACGGCGGGGAACATATCGGCAATATCTTGATTAACAAGGGCATCCTTCTGGCCAGCGGACAGTTTCTTCAAAATTCAGTGGACGGTCAGATCGTCCGTGTCCCGGTCCGGGATGAGGAGCTGTACGTGACAGTGGTCTGGAGAAAAGAAAACCGCAATCTGGTACTTATGAAATATCTGCAGGTGCTGGCGGAAGAAGTGGATTCGGAGACACTGTAACCTATGTTGGACAAACCGGCATCCTTACGGTATAATGAGCACGAGGTGCGAATTATACCGTAAGGATGCCGGTTTCTGCGTTCGCCGCAGAAAGCCGGGTGCATCCGCCGGAGGCATCATGTCTGCGGAGCAGACATGGTATAATAGGCGCGGAGGAGTTGTATGCAGATCATTGGAACACATATGTCCATCGCAAAGGGATGGGATAAGACAGCCGAGAATGTGGTGCGGATGGGAGCAGATACCATGCAGGTGTTCAGCCGCAATCCCCGGGGATCCGGGTACAGGGATCCGAAGGATACAGAAAGAGAGCTGTTCCAGAAGATACGCAGGGAGCATGGATTCGGCCCTCTTCTGGCTCATGCGCCTTATACGATGAATCTTGCCAGCGCTCAGGAAAAGGTCTATGAATTTGCCTGTACGGTGATCCGAGAGGATCTGGCCCGTATGGACGCGCTGGGTATGGAGAATCTGGTCTTTCATCCGGGCAGCCATACCGGGATCGGAGTGGAAGCAGGGATCCGGAATATTATCGCGGGTCTGGATCAGGCAGTCACCGGACAGGAAAAGACCATGGTGCTTCTGGAAACCATGTCGGGGAAGGGTACGGAGATCGGGGCACGGTTTGAAGAACTGAAAGCGATCCGGGACGGCGCGGCTCATCCCGAAAAGATCGGAGTCTGCCTTGATACCTGTCATATCTATTCCGCGGGATATGACATCGTGAACGATCTGGACGGAGTATTAGAGGAGTTTGACCGGGTACTGGGACTATCGCTGCTGCGGGCGGTGCATCTGAATGACAGCATGACGCCGTATGCTTCCCGCAAGGACCGTCACGCTGCCATAGGAAAAGGCACGATCGGGCTGGAAGTCCTGCTCAGGGTAATGGAGCATCCGGCGCTGAAACATTTGCCCTTTTATCTGGAAACGCCGAATGACGACCAGGGACATGCGGATGAAATCCATATGTTAAGAGAAATGTTAAAATCACGCAAAGAAAATTGATAATCACATTAAGAAATCGCAAATAAAAAAATTGCTTTATAGAAAGCTTTGCCCGGCTGTGGTATGATTTGAATGAAAATCAAGTCTAGAAAAGAGGGGCAGTATGGGCAACATTGGTATTATGATTCTGGTCGCTTTGATGGTGCTGGCAGGCGGTGCAGCTTCGCTGTATATTTTAATTACCATGCCGATCATCATTGTGAGAAAGATTTACGGAAAAGTAAAATACGGAAAATCTCTCTATGATTAAAGGAACGTATATGTCTGTGATCAGAAATGTTTTAAAGACCGCTGCGATATTATTTGCAGCGGCTCTTTTCTGTTTTTGGCTGCAGCAGTTCGGCGCAGTGGACGCGCAGGTATCGCTGGTATTCGTGGTGGCGATCCTCTGTATAGCGCGCCTGACCGACGGTTATTTTTATGGAATCGCTGCATCCATACTGGTTGTGTTTGGAGTGAACTATATGTTCACATATCCATATTTTGAACTGGATTTTACCCTCACGGGATACCCGCTTACTTTTGTTACTCTGCTGGCAGTGTCCGTCAGCGTCAGCATGCTGACGTCCAGGGTAAAAGAGCAGGAGGCGATCCGCCTGGAAGCTGAGAAAGAAAAGATGAGAGGAAACCTTCTCCGGGCCGTATCCCATGATATCCGTACCCCTTTGACTTCCATTGTGGGCGCGGCGTCAGGGATTATCGAGAACCGGCAGGTGCTGACAGAGGAGCAGACGCTGGAACTGGTGGAGGATATCCGTCAGGAGGCCCAATGGCTGATTCAGATCGTAGAAAATCTGCTTTCGGTTACACGGATCAATGGAGAAGGGGCCAGGATCAACAAGCAGGAAGAACTGGCGGAAGAGATCGTCAGCAGCGCCGTCCTGAAAACGGAAAAGCGGTATCCTGAGATCGGGATCACTGTGGAGCTGCCGGATACCGTCCTCCTTGTGCCCATGGATGGCATCCTGATCGAGCAGGTGCTTGTGAATCTTTTGGAAAATTCCATACAGCACGGAAAGACGACCAGCAAGATCGTGATTCGGGTAAAAGAAGAGGCGGACCGGGCCATATTTGAGGTGGAAGACAACGGCCAGGGGATCCGGGAAGATATTCTTCCGAAGATATTTGACGGCGGACGGCAGCCCAAAGAAGGAGAAGGCTCTGATTCCGGAAGGAATATGGGCATCGGCCTGTCCGTGTGCATGAGCATAGTAAAAGCGCACAAAGGAGATATGAAGGCGGAAAACATCGGCGGTTCAGGCGCAAGAATGACTTTTTGGCTGCCGATGGAAAAGGAGCAGACAGATGGACATTAAAGACAGAGTACTGGTAGTGGAAGATGATAAAAGCATCCGAAATTTTTTCCGGACGATTCTGGAAGCCAACAACTATGATGTTATTATGGCAAATACCGGCGCGGAAGCCTACAGCATGGTGACTTCCCAGTGCCCGGATCTGGTGATTCTGGATCTGGGACTGCCGGATATGGACGGAATGAAGATTCTGAAAAGCATACGGGAATGGTCCGCCATGCCCATTCTCGTGGTGTCCGCCCGCACCCATGAACGGGACAAGGTAGAGGCCCTGGACGCCGGCGCCGACGACTACATCACTAAACCGTTCGGTACTTCCGAACTGCTGGCCCGCATACGGACTGCCATACGCCATGCCCGCACAGCGTATCTGACACCGCAGGGCATGCAGACGGGGATCTTCCATTCCGGAGGACTGACCATCGATTACGATAAGCACCGGGTATATGTGGATGGAAGAGACGCCAATCTTACGCAGAATGAATACAAACTGGTGAGTCTTCTGGGGAAATACGCAGGAAAAGTGCTGACTTACGATTATATTATTAAAGAGATCTGGGGGCCGAATATGAAGAACGACAACCGGATCCTCAGAGTGAATATGGCGAATATCCGCCGTAAAATCGAAAAGAATCCGGGGAAACCGGAATATATTTTTACAGAAGTAGGAGTGGGATACCGGATCGTGGATCCGGATTAGAAAGGACGGAGGATGAAAAAAGAAGATACAGAAGATCTGACAGCCAAGAAAGAACTGGCACTGAAGCTGATTGAACGCCTGAAAGAGGCGTATCCGGACGCAGGGTGCACTCTGGATTACGACGACGCCTGGAAGCTTCTGGTAAGCGTGCGGCTGGCGGCCCAGTGTACGGACGCACGGGTGAACGTGGTCGTGGAGAAGCTGTACGAAAAATATCCGGATGTGGATGCCCTGGCAGAAGCGGATGTGGACAGTATCGAAGAAATTGTCCGCCCCTGTGGGCTGGGCCGCAGTAAAGCACGGGATATCAGCGCCTGTATGAAGATACTGAAAGAGCAGTACGGAGGAAAAGTGCCGGACGACTTTAACGCACTGTTGAAACTGCCGGGAGTGGGAAGGAAAAGCGCGAACCTGATCATGGGAGACGTATTTGGCAAACCTGCCATTGTGACGGATACGCACTGCATCCGTCTGGTGAACCGGATGGGGCTGGTAGACGGCGTCAAGGAGCCGAAAAAGGTGGAAATGGCTTTGTGGAAACTGATTCCGCCGGAAGAGGGCAGCGACTTCTGCCACCGTCTGGTGTACCATGGAAGAGATATATGTACAGCCAGGACAAAACCGCACTGTGAGAAATGCTGCGTGCAGGATCTATGTGCAAAAAATGGAATAGACTAAGGAGAAATAAGTGTTATGTTATGGAAGAACAAAAAAGGGCAGACGCCCTCAACTAAGAGAGATCTGACCAAACTGAAGACGCCTCATACTTATGCGATCATTTTCTTTGTGGTGGTTTTCTGCTGGATTCTGACTTTTCTGGTTCCGGCGGGGAAATTCAGTACCCATACGATTGAGTACACCGATGCCAATGGAGAAACTGCCACGAGAACAGTCCTGATGGCGGACACATTCCGGTACAGTTACAATCTGGACACGGATTTTGTGGCCGGCGCGCTGGAAGAGATCAGCCAGGATCCGGAACTCATGGAAGAGCTGGAAGTGGATCCGGAGGCGCTGGCGGCGCTTATGGAGACAGACTCTTCCACATGGACCCAGGAGGACCTGGATGCGGTGGGACTTGACGACGACGAGATGTACAGCCTGTATGGCGAGGAGTTCTATGACACCAGCAAGAAACTTCATAAGACCGCGAAGATCTGGGGAACGGAAGATTTCGGCGGTTTCGGATTTATGAATTATGTCTTTGAGGGACTGGTGAGCGGGGACCGCTCCGGCACGGCAGTGGGTATCTGCGCGCTGATCCTGGTGATCGGCGGCGCTTTCGGCATCATTATGAAGACCGGAGCCATCGACGCGGGTATTTATGCGTTTATCAACAAAACGAAGGGCTTGGAACGCCTGGCGCTTCCGCTGCTCTTCATACTGTTCTCCCTGGGCGGAGCTACTTTTGGCATGGCGGAGGAATGTATACCGTTTGCCATGATTATGGTTCCGTTCGTCATAGCGCTGGGATATGATTCGATCGTGGCGGTGACGGTCACTTATGTGGCGTCCCAGGTGGGCAACGCAGTGTCCTGGATGAGCCCGTTCTCTGTGGCGGTGGCGCAGGGTATCGCGGGAGTGCCGGTGCTGTCCGGCGCAACTTTCCGTATGGTCATGTGGGTAGTCGTGACGCTGGCTGCCGACGCTTTCATGATGGTCTACGCGGAAGGCGTCCGCAAAAATCCGCAGAAGTCAGTGGTTTATGCAGGAGATGCATATTTCAGGAACCGGCTGGATACGGTGACGGAAGAGGAGAGAGAGTTCAATCTGGGCCATAAGCTGATCCTTCTGGAGATGGCGGCAGTGATGGTCTGGATCGTGTGGGGCGTTACGCAGAAGGGATTTTACATTCCGGAGATCGCGTCCCAGTTCTTTGTAATGGGTTTTGCGGCAGGTGTGATCGCCATTATTTTTAAACTGAACGGCATGACTGTCAACGGCATGGCTGCGGCGTTCCAGGGAGGAGTATCTGATCTGGCAGGCACGGCAGTCGTGGTAGGCATGGCAAAAGGCATTCTTCTGGTGTTGGGCGGTTCCGACGCGGATGTGCCTTCTACGCTGAACACAGTGCTTCATGTGATTGGAACAGCGCTTGATGGGGTTCCTGCTTTTATCGGAGCATGGTTTATGTATATTTTTCAGAGCCTGTTTAACCTGGTGGTGACATCCAACTCCGGGCAGGCGGCCCTGACTATGCCTATTATGGCGCCGCTCTCCGATCTGGTGGGCGTATCCCGACAGATCGCGGTTCTGGCTTATCAGCTGGGAGCCGGTTTTGTGGATGCGTTTACCCCTGTATCTGCCAGCCTGATCGGCGTTCTTGGCGTCGCCAGGATCGAGTGGGGCAAATGGGCGAAGTTCCAGATTAAGATGCAGGCGTTTTTCTTCCTGTTGGGAACGATTTTCATAGCAATCGCGGTGGCGGTTAATTTCCATTAAGGTCGGACAAATGGTAACAATTATAAAAAACGTAAAAGTATATGAGCCGGAATATGCGGGGGTGAAAGATATCCTGATACTCGCGGGAAAGATCGCCGCGGTGGGTGAAAACCTGAAGGCAGATTTCGGCGGCAGCATAGAAATACAGGAGATTGACGGGGAAGGCCTGGCCGCTGTCCCGGGTTTTATTGACAGCCATGAGCACATTCTGGGAGGAGGCGGCGAAGGAGGCTTCCATACCAGAACGCCGGAGGCTTCTCTGGGAGATCTGATTCAGAACGGCATCACCACGGTGGTAGGCTGCATAGGAACAGACGGCGTAGGGCGGGATATGACTGCTCTGCTCGCGAAAGCCCATGCCCT
Organism: uncultured Lachnoclostridium sp.; assembly: GCA_944376715.1. GTDB lineage: Bacteria > Bacillota > Clostridia > Lachnospirales > Lachnospiraceae > Hominiventricola. The sequence continues at coordinate 45,285 of CALWDO010000007.1, forward strand.
GGAAAACGAGGGAGTCTCGACTTATGCCTATACCGGTTCTTACCAGGTTCCGGTCCATACGCTGACGGACAGCCTGATGAAAGATATCATGATGCTGGACAAAGTGATCGGCGCAGGGGAAGTGGCAGTCTCAGACCACCGCTCTTCCCAGCCGACCTTTGAAGAATTTGCCAGGATCGCATCGGACGCGCGGGTGGCGGGGATGCTTTCGGGAAAGGCGGGGATTGTGAACGTCCATCTGGGAGACAGTCCCAGAAAGCTGGATCTGATCTGGCGGGTTGTCCGTGAGACAGAGATCCCGGCTTCCCAGTTCCTTCCCACCCATGTGAACCGCAATGAAGGACTTTTTGAGGAATGTCTGGATTTTGCCCGGGAAGGAGGCACGATCGATTTCACAGGAAATGAGGATATCGACTACTGGGAGACGATCTGCGATGAAGTCCGTGTATGCAAAGGCGTCCGCCGTCTGCTGGACAAGGGTATTTCCAGCGACCGTTTTACCATATCCTCGGACGGTCAGGGAAGTATGCCGGTATTCGATAAAGACGGCCGGTATCAGGGAATCGGAATCGGAAAGGCTTCCTGTCTTCTGAAAGAAGTACGGGAATGCGTGCAGAAAGAAGGAATTCCTCTGGAGACCGCGATCAAAGGGATTACTTCAAATCCCGCTTCTGTGCTGAAGCTGTCCTCCAAAGGACACATCAGAGCCGGATTTGACGCGGATATCTGCCTGCTGACAGAGGATACTCTGGAATTAAAGACCGTGATTGCAAAAGGGCAGGTCATGGTAAAAGACGGAGAACAGCAGGTGTTCGGAACATTTGAAAGACAAAGAAAATAAGATGTAAGGGAACGCCGCCGGTAAGGCGGCGTTTTCATTGGTCGGTATCCTGTGAAGGACTGATCCGGAAAATCGTCAGTGATATGTCCGAGTAGAGAAAATTTTCTCCCACGGCCATGATTTCCAGCGTGGCTGGTATGGCAGACACTTCGATAACCTGGGAAAAGGATACGCTGGCAGTGTCGGTAGAAGTATGGAAAGTATGGCGTGTGGAAGCGCCAGGCGTCTCAGAACCCTGCATCTGAAGGTAAAAGAGGACTGACAGAGGAAAGACTGAGCCGCTGGCCGGCGCCGCCGCGCCGTGAAAGGCCGCATAATAAAGTCCGGCACCCTGAATAGTAAAGGTTGCGGATCCGGGGGTATGCGTAATGGCAGTACCGTATGTGACCGCGTTTCGGTCAAAGATCAGAGGAGTACCTGAAGAACCGGGCTGGGGAGGCGTGGAATATGCATCCATCACTTCGGCAGAGAGGCCTCCGGTTCCCGCAGGCCCCATCGGTCCTGTGGCGCCCCGGGGGCCTTGAGGTCCGGTGATACCTTGAGGTCCCTGAGGGCCTTGAGGTCCGGTGATACCTTGAGGCCCCCGAGGGCCTTGAGGTCCTGTGGCGCCCTGGGGCCCCTGGGGTCCTGTCGGCCCGGTAATTCCCTGGGATGGACAGGGAGGAGGACAGCTGTGACATCCGCAGTCTTTTTTCACTTTTGAATGGCTGTTGCAGTTCCATAACATGGAATAGGTCCCTTCTTTCTTTTCAGGAGATTTAATCCGCTGTACGCGGCATTTCTAGGCAGGTTTTGTTGTGAAGATAATAAGGAGACTCCGGTTGGTAAGTTCCGGCCAGTTCATTATATTTCCGGGCCTTGCCCCGGTCTCCCAGCCGGTCATAGCAGACGCACAGGGAAATGGCAGGATAGAAGCCGTAACATTCTTCCTGTATAAACGCCCCTGACGCCATATCTTTTTCAGACGACAGCGCCCGGCGAAACCAGTAAGCAGCGGCGTCATATTGCTCCTGCTCCATAAAACAGCGTCCCAGATCGCAGCAGAGTTCTCCGGAAGGGACGCCGTAGGCCAATCCTTTTAACAGTACATGCAGGACCTCCTGTTCCCGGCCCAGATTCTTATGGCAGCAGGCGAGTATCCTGACTGCGTCCATCTTATTTTTCACCCATCCGTCTTTTCTTTCCAGAAAATCCAGGAGTATTTTCTTGCTTTCTTCATAGTCTGTGTGGTCGAACAGTTCTCTTCCATAATAGTAGAGATCCCGGGCATCAAAAGGCGTTCCGTCATCCAGCATATGTTGATAGATCCGCAGGTTTCGGTCAGGGTCGGACGTGCCTGCTTTTCGGTGTTCGATGGGGATATTCCGGAAAATCACATTTCCGGAAAGAGGAATGGCCTCATGCACGCGCCCGTGAAAACAGTATCCTTTGTGATTTCGGATCAGACGTTCCCGGCAGCAGGAAAAAACCGGACGGCCCAGATCGTCGAAAGCGGTGTGATAGGGGAGCAGCACCATATCTGTCCGGGGATCCAGATCTTCCTTCATGTGAGCAAAGGCAGCGGTATGTTCTGCGGGCAGAATGTCATCCGCATCCATCCACATAAAATATTCCGACCGGGCCTTGGCGATGATAAAATTTCTCGCCGCGGAGAAATCGTCGGTCCAGGGAAAGTCCCATATTTTTGATGTGTATTCTTTCGCAATTTCTTTTGTGCGGTCAGCAGATCCGGTATCCGCGATCAGAATCTCATCCACGAGGCCGTGTATACTGTCCAGGCAGCGCTTTAAGATTTTTTCTTCATTTCGTACGATCATACAGAGACTGACGGTACTCATAAAGGCGTCCTTTTCTCCTGCCGGTTATTCCATAGATATGCGAGGGTATGAGAACCGGTGCTTGACTTTTTCCCATATATGACTATAATATGAGAGTAATTCTCAGATTGGAGGGGTTTCATGGCGCACTATCAGACAGAGCAGAAAAAGATGCTGTTGGCATTTTTAAAGGCGCACAGTGATCAGGCATATACCATTGACGAGTTGTGGGAAGCGATGAAAGCAGAGCAGTCCCTGGAGATGGTGCCGGGGAAGAGCACAATCTACCGGATAATGCCGGGACTGGTGGAAGAAGGGCTGGTACGGCGTTTCGTGAAAGGAAACAGCAGGTCTTTTGTGTATCAGATGATCTGCGGAGAGCACTGCGACAGCCATCTCCATCTAAAATGTTCCGTCTGCGGAAAGCTTTATCATATGGACGATCAGGAGACGGAGGATCTGATCGCGGAAGTGTTCCGGAGACATCATTTCAGCGTGGATGAAGAAAAGACGGTGCTGTTCGGACACTGTGAAGACTGCGGCAAAGAGGAAGGAAAGTCATAAATGAGAAAAAGAAAATATATATGGGCGGCATTTGCGGCGATTGTGATCGGACTGCTGTCCGGATGCGGACAGCGGGGAGAAAGCGTGTCCGAGGAGGAACCGGAGTTCCGGGTGGTCTGTACAGTCTTTCCGCTGTACGACTGGACCGCTCAGATCCTGGGGGACCAGGAGGGACGGGTGGAGCTTACTATGCTGCTGAAGGACGGCTCAGACCTGCACAGCTACCAGCCTACTGTGGCAGATATGCTGACAATCTCTCAGGCGGACCTGTTTATCTATGTGGGCGGAGAGTCGGATTTCTGGGTGGAAGACGCCCTTGAAAATGCGGACAATCCGGATCTGCGGGCGGTAAGGCTGATGGACGGGCTGGAAGGTTTCCTGCAGGAAGAAGAGTACGTGGAAGGCATGGCTGGCGCAGAGGAAGATGAGCATGCTCATGACCATGACCACGGGGAAGAAGAGACGGCCTATGATGAACACATCTGGCTGTCGCTCAGAAACGCGGAGAAGAGCTGCCGGGTGATCGCCGGACAACTGGCGGCGATGGATGAAGAGTACGCGGAGGAATACCGGGAACGCGCCGCGCAGTACGGCGCGCTTCTGGAGGCTTTGGATCAGGAATATGAGCAGGCGGTGGCGGCGGCTCCGTATCATACCCTGGTCTTTGGGGACCGTTTCCCGTTCCGTTACCTGACGGAGGATTACGGGCTGGATTATTACGCGGCGTTTCCCGGCTGTTCCGCAGAGACGGAGGCAAGTTTCTATACGATTGCGTTCCTCGCGGAGAAGGTGTCGGAGCTGGATCTTCCGGCGGTGCTTGCCATCGACGGTTCTGACGGTACGATCGCGCGCACCATCGCCGATAACACTAAGACGCGGGACCAGAAGGTGCTGACGATGGATTCTATGCAGGCGATAGACTGGAGAGATGTACAGGCAGGAGCGAATTATCTGTCTGCGATGGAAGACAATCTGGCGGTCCTGAAAGAAGCTCTGGGCATGGGAGGTGAATGAGAATGGCACAGCTTACATGTGAAAATCTGGTATTAGGATATGAAGGCCGGGCTGTGGTCCGGGACTTGAATTTTGAAGTAAACAGCGGCGACTATCTTTGCATTGTGGGTGAGAACGGCTCCGGAAAAAGCACGCTGATCAAAGCGCTGTTGGGCTTGAAAAAGCCCATGAGCGGGGAGATTCATTTCGGCGACGGGCTGGAAGCGGAGGAGATCGGGTATCTGCCTCAGCAGACGGTGGTGCAGAGAGATTTTCCGGCTTCAGTAAGAGAGATTGTCCTGTCCGGGTGTCTGAACCGGACAGGCTTCAGACCGTTTTATAACCGGCAGGAGAAGAAGAAAGCTTCAGAGAGCCTGGAGAGGCTGGGAATCCGCTCTCTGGAAAAACGATGCTACCGGGAACTGTCGGGAGGTCAGCAGCAGAGAGTGCTTCTGGCGAGAGCTTTGTGCGCCACCAGATCCATGCTTTTGCTGGACGAACCGGCTGCAAGTCTGGATCCGGACGCCATGCAGGAAATGTACGGCCTTCTGGAGGAATTAAACCGGAAGGAAAAGATCACGGTTATCATGGTGTCCCATGATATTCCTGCGGCAGTGGCTTACGCCAGCCACATCCTTCATGTGGGAAAAGAACCTTTGTTTTTTGGGACTAAAGAAGATTATGTAAAAAGCGAGACAGGAAAGAAATATTTTAACGGAACGGGAGGAGAACGCCATGATTGAGATGCTTGCTTTGTATTTTAGCTATCCTTTTGTGCGCTATGCGATGGCGGTGGGGGTACTGATTGCTCTGTCCTCGTCGCTTCTGGGCGTGTCTCTGGTATTGAAACGGTTTTCTTTTATCGGGGACGGCCTTTCCCATGTGGCGTTCGGCGCCATGGCGGTAGCGACGGTTCTGGACGTGGCCAATGATACTGCGGTGGTGCTTCCTCTGACTGTGCTGGCAGCCGTCTTTCTGCTCCGAACCGGACAGAACGCGAAATTAAAGGGAGACGCCGCCATCGCCATGATCTCGGTGGGGGCGCTGGCCTTCGGATATCTGGTTCTGAATCTGTTCTCCAAATCCGCGAATATCAGCGGGGATGTGTGCAGTACTTTATTCGGTTCCACGGCGATTCTGACTCTGACCAGGACAGACGTATGGATCTGCGTATTGATGTCAGTGCTGGTCATCCTGATCTTCCTGCTGTTTTACCATAAGATCTTCGCGGTTACTTTTGACGAGACCTTCGCGCAGGCCACCGGCATCCGGGTAGGCGCTTATAATCTGCTGATTGCCGTGGTGACGGCGTCTGTAATCGTGCTGGCCATGAAACTGGTGGGATCGCTCCTTATATCCGCACTGATCATTTTCCCGTCGCTTTCCGCCATGCGTATCTTTAAAAGCTTCCGGTCAGTGATCCTGGCGTCGGCGGTTATATCGGTGATCTGCGCCTCGGCGGGTATTTTTTTGTCTATCCTGGCGTCTACTCCGGTGGGAGCGACGGTCGTGTGCGTGAATATAGCAGTATTTGCCCTGGCAAGTCTGGCGGGCGTATGTTTCAGACGCGGCGCCTGAATTGGGGCTTGACCTTTGGAGGAAAATAGAACAAGATATATACTGTATGAAAAAGTATGAACAGTCAGGAGAATAAGAAAGATGTTTCTGTTGCGGAGAATTTATTGCAGAACCTTTCAGACCGTATTCCGGATCGCGATTCCATTTCTGCCCTACCGGAATCCGAAGATCATCCCGGCGGTGTCCGGAATCACGGATGTATGCAGGAAACACGGGGTAGATTCGGTGATGATCGTCACAGACGCGGGGATACGGGCTCTGGGTCTGACAGATTTTCTTGAAAAAACCTTGAAAGAGGAAGGAATTTCTTACTGCGTTTACGACCGTACGGTGGCCAATCCCACGATTCAGAACGTGGAAGAGGCAAGGGAGATGTACCTGGAGCATGGAGCGCAGGGAATCATCGCGTTTGGCGGCGGCTCTTCCATGGACTGCGCGAAAGCGGCGGGGGCCAGGATCGTCAAACCTCATCAGTCGATCCGGCAGATGAGAGGGCTTCTGAAGGTACATAAGCGGCTGCCTTTGTTAATCGCGGTGCCGACGACTGCGGGAACCGGCAGTGAGACGACGCTGGCGGCGGTGATTACGGACAGTGAAAAGCACTATAAATATCCGATCAATGATTTCAGCCTGATTCCGCGCTACGCAGTGCTGGATTATCATGAAACGCTGGGGCTTCCCAGGAGTATTACGGCGACCACGGGGATGGATGCGTTGACCCATGCGGTGGAAGCCTATATCGGAGGTTCCACCACGAAAGAAACCCGTGAGATGGCGGAAGAAGCGGTCAGCCTGATCTATCAGCATCTGAAGACTGCCTATGACGACGGGCAGAACAAAGAAGCCCGCAGCGGTATGCTGCGCGCGGCTTACTGCGCCGGCGTGGCGTTTACCAAATCCTATGTGGGTTATATCCATGCAGTCGCCCATTCTCTGGGCGGACAGTACGGAACGCCCCACGGGCTGGCCAATGCGGTGATCCTTCCTATCGTCCTTCGGATGTACGGACCTGCATGCTGGAAGAAACTGGCGCAGCTTGCCAGGAAGGCAGGCGTTGTGGAGCAGGGGCTTGACGATGAAGAGACGGCAAAATGCTTCATCGACTGGATCCAGGAGATGAACGATTCCATGGAGATCCCACGTCACTTTCCGCAGATCCGCGGGAAAGATATTCCCGTGATGGCCCGTCATGCGGATAAGGAAGGCAATCCGCTCTATCCGGTACCTGTGTTGATGAACCGGAAAGAACTGGAACGGATCTATGAGGAAGTGAAAGGAAGATAAAGAATGCAGACAGAAGAATTGGTAAAAGCGCAGAGAGAGTTTTTCCGCACCGGAAAGACTCTGGATGTGACGTTCCGGATACAGGCGCTTGACCGGCTGGAAAAAAGTATTCTGAAATATGAAGGAGAACTGGCGGAAGCGCTTCGAAAAGACCTGGGAAAATCGGGGATGGAATCCTACATGTGCGAGACAGGCCTGAGCCTGTCGGAGATCCGTTATGTCCGCAGGCACGTGCGTTCCTGGAGCAGGGACCACAGAGTGAGGACGCCTTTGTCCCAGTTTGTGTCAAGAAGCTTTACGGTTCAGGAACCCTATGGAGTGACGCTTATCATGTCGCCCTGGAACTATCCGGTGCTGCTGACGCTGGAGCCTCTGGCAGGCGCGCTGGCCGCCGGGAACTGCTGTGTGGTGAAGCCCTCCGCCTATTCTCCGGCGGTGTCGGCTGTGATGGCGAAACTGATCCGGGAGGCCTTTCCGGAGAAATACGTAGCGGTGGTAGAAGGCGGCAGAGCGGAAAACCAGAGCCTTCTGGAACAGAGGTTTGACTATATCTTTTTCACAGGAGGCGTGAATGTGGGAAAGCTGGTGATGGAAAAAGCCTCGGCCCATCTGACTCCCGTGACGCTGGAGCTGGGAGGCAAAAGTCCCTGCGTCATTGAGAAGACCGCCAATCTGAAGGTGGCGGCAAAGAGAGTGGTATTCGGGAAATACCTGAACTGCGGGCAGACCTGTGTGGCGCCGGACTATGTATTGGCAGAGAGCAGTATAAAAGACGAGTTTGTACGTCTTGTGAAGGAAGAGATTAAAAAGATGTACGGAGAAAAACCATTGGAGAATCCTCTGTACGGAAAAATAATCAACAAAAAGCACTTTGACCGCATCCTGGGCCTGATTGACAGGAGCAAGACCGTCTATGGAGGAGAGAGCAACCCGGATACGCTTAAGATCGCTCCCACGGTGATGGACCGGGTGGAGGCGTCGGATCCGGTTATGCAGGAAGAGATCTTCGGCCCGGTCCTTCCCGTCCTGACGGTGGAATCCATGGACGAGGCGCGCCGGTTTATCCAGGATCATCCCTCGCCGCTGGCATGCTATATTTTTACGGAGGATAAAAAGGTGGAAAGACGTTTCCTGGAAGAGGTGCCGTTCGGCGGCGGATGCGTAAATGATACGGTCATTCACCTGGCGACTCCGTATCTGGGATTCGGCGGAGTGGGGAACAGCGGAATGGGCTCCTATCATGGAAAGAAAAGTTTCCAGACTTTCAGCCATGAAAAAAGTATTTTGAAAAAAGCTACCTGGCTGGATCTTCCCATGAGATATCAGCCATACAATCGGACCAAAGAAAAAATGGTACGGTTTTTTGTAAAATAACATAAAGACAGCAGGAGGAAAATAGATGAATGTAAGAAAGAGAAGCGGCAAAGTGGTGCCGTTTGACGCTGATTTTATCCGCCGCGCGGTGGCTCTGGCTTCCGCGGCTTCCGGGGAGACCGGCGACGAGACGGTGGAAAAGGTGACGGCACACACGGTGGAGAAACTGAAAACCATGAATACGGAGATTCTGGACATTGAGACGATCCAGGATAAGGTGGAGGAAACCCTGTTTGAGGAGAAGTGCTATCAGACCGCCAAGGCGTATATTTTGTACCGTATTGAAAAAGAGAAAGAGAGAGCCAGCGGTACCTGGAAAGAGGGGCTTTTGAGCAGGGAATTTTTAAGCCCGTACAAACATGCGCCCAATCCTATGGAGCAGCTGGGATCCTTCGTATATACCAGAACCTATTCCCGGTATCTGCCCCGCTTCGGAAGACGCGAATTCTGGTGGGAGACGGTGCGCAGAGCGGTAGAATATAACTGTTCCCTGGCGCCCACGTCCAGAGAAGAGGCGGAAAAGTTATATGATAATATCTACCATTTGAGACAGTTCCTGTCCGGAAGAACCCTGTGGGTGGGACAGACTCAGGTGGCGGAAGAATATCCCATGGCCAATTATAACTGTGCGTTCGAGGTGATCGACGATTTCCACGCGTACCACGACCTGTTCTATCTGTTGATGGTGGGCAGCGGCGTGGGCGTCCGCGTGCTGAAGGAGGACGCCGAAAAACTGCCGAAGATCCGCACAGATGTAAAAATTCTTCATAAAGCCTATGACGCCAAACCGAAAGCGGAACGCCTGGAATTTACAAATCTTACTTTTGACGGAGACAAGATGACTCTGGAAGTGGGCGATTCCAAGGAAGGCTGGGCGCAGGCGCTGGATCACTATTTTGAAGTCCTGACCAACAGAGAGTATTCCAGAATCCGGGAGATTGTGGTGGATTATGATTCCATCCGCCCCAGAGGAGAGAGACTTAAGAGATTCGGCGGGACTGCCAGCGGATATGAGTCCATGATGACCATGCTGGATAAGATCCATAAAGTCATCACGGCGGCAGGCGCCAGGGACAAGGCGGTGCGCGCCCAGTTAAAACCCATCGATCTTCTGGATATTGCCAATATCATCGGTGAAAATGTGGTGTCCGGAGGCGTTCGCAGAACCTCGGAGATCGGACTGATCGATGCGGAGGACCGTACCTGTATCGAGGCGAAAAATGAACTGTACCAGCAGATCGACGGACGCTGGGAGATCAACAAGGAGATCGCCCATCGCCAGATGAGCAACAACTCTATCTATTACCGGAAAAAACCGGAGAGGGAGATGCTGCACTGGCATCTGAAACAGATGCGCTATTCAGGAGAGCCGGGATGGGTGAACGAGGAAGCCGGACGGAAGCGCAGGCCTAATTTCAACGGTTGCAACCCCTGCGGCGAGATCCTGCTGGACAGCCATGGACTCTGCAATCTGACCACGCTGAATGTGATGGGATTTGTAGAGGACGGCAAGCTGAACGAGAAGGAGCTTCTGGAGGCTCAGAAACTTTCCGCTAGAGCAGGATACCGCATGACCTGCAGGGAGCTTGAGATCCACCGCTGGAATATGGTGCAGCAGAGAGACCGTCTGCTGGGCTGCTCGCTGACCGGATGGCAGGATATGGTGAACGCCACGGGTATGGACAGGGATGCGCAGGCGGCGCTTCTGGAACGACTGAGAGCGACCGCGCATGAAGCCGCAGAGGAGATCGCGGCTCGCCTGGGAGGAGCGAAACCTCTCCTGATCACGACGGTGAAACCGGAGGGTACGCTGTCATTGCTTCCGACGGTATCCAACGGCGTACATTATTCCCATGCGCCGTATTATATCCGCAGAATCCGGATCAGCGCCACGGATCCCCTGTGCAGGGTATGCGAGGAGCTGGGCTATCCGGTACTGCCGGAAGTGGGACAGGATCCGGAAGATCCAAAGACGAAGGTGGTAGAATTCCCGGTGAAGGCTCCTAAGGGGCTGGTCAAGGCGGACGTGTCCGCGATCCAGCAGCTGGAGAACTACCGGATGTTTATGAAACATTATGTGGATCATAACTGTTCGATTACGATCCATGTGCGCGATCATGAGTGGGACGAAGTGGAACAGTGGGTTTGGGACAACTGGGACGACATCGTGGCGCTCTCTTTCTTAAGCTATGACGATAATTTCTATGAGCTTCTCCCCTACGAGGAGATCACAGAGGAAGAATATGAGAAGCGCAGGGCCGCCATGCGTCCGTTCAATCCGTCCCTTCTGGCAAAATATGAATACGAAGAGACAGAACTGGATATCGGGGATTCCGAATGCGTGAATGGAGTCTGCCCGGTAAGATAGACGGAGTAAAGACAACTATGGAAAATGCAAAAAAGGTATTGTATCTGGAGTGCGAAAGCGGGATCAGCGGCGATATGACCGCCGCTGCCCTGCTGGACCTGGGAGCGGATGAGGCGGATCTGCGAAAAGCGCTTCAGAGCCTTCCGGTCGGCGGATATGAGGTTCATATCAGCAGAGTGAAAAAGTCCGGTCTGGATATGTGCGATTTTGACGTACAGCTGGAACATGAAAACCACGACCATGATATGGAATATCTGCACGGACATGAACATACCCACGAGCACGGAGGTTCTCACGGGCATCATCATGATCATGGCCATGTTCATCCCCATGAACACCGTGGGATGCCTGAGATCCGCGGGATCCTGGAACAGGCAGATCTGACGCCGGGGGCAAGGCGTCTTGCCCTTCGGATCTTTGAGATCCTGGCGGAGGCGGAGGCGAAAGCCCACGGCGTACCGGCGGACCAGGTTCATTTCCATGAAGTGGGAGCCGTGGATTCCATTGTGGATATTACCGCTGCCGCGGTCTGCCTGGACAATCTGAACGTGGGGGAAGTGATCATTCCGACATTAAAGGAAGGGACCGGAACTATCCGCTGTCAGCATGGAATCCTTCCGGTGCCGGTGCCCGCGGTGGCGAATATTGTGAGCGCCTATGGGCTTCCGCTGCATATTACAGACATACATGGAGAATTGGTAACGCCTACGGGAGCGGCGATCGCGGCGGCGGTCAGAACCTCCGGAAAACTGCCGGACAGCTTTACCGTGGAAATGATCGGGATGGGAGCCGGGAAAAGAGACTATGAGGCTCCGGGATTCCTGCGCGCCATGCTGATTCGCCGGGAGACGGAAAACAGGGATCAGATCATGAAGCTGGAGACCAATGTGGACGACTGCAGCGGAGAGAGTCTGGGTTACACGCTGAACCGCCTGATGGAGGCGGGAGCGCGCGACGCGCATTTCATCCCGGTTTACATGAAGAAAAACCGTCCCGGATATCAGCTGAATGTGATCTGTACGCCGGAAGACGCGCCGGAGCTGGAACAGATTATCTTTGAAGAAACCACGACGATCGGGATTCGTAAAGTGCTCATGGATCGGACGGTTATGGACCGGGAGGTCCGTATGGTGCAGACGCCGGCGGGAGAGGCAAAGATCAAAGTATGCAGGTATAAAGGGATAGAGAAGCGTTTCCCGGAATATGAAAGTGTGACTGCTCTCTGCAAAAAGAGCGGAAAAGATTATCAGGAAGTCTACCGGATGGTGGAAGAAGCCGGCAGAGGGGAGCGGTGAGGCTCTGCTCACGGTAAATGACTGGAGAGAGATTATGAAAAAGGAAGATATCAGGTATCAGACATATGTGCAGATTTTAAAAGAAGAATTGATACCTGCCATGGGCTGCACGGAACCCATTGCCATCTCTTACTGCGCGGCCAAGGCGCGGGCAGTCCTGGGATGTGTGCCGGAGGAATGTCTGGTGGAAGCCAGCGGGAACATTATCAAAAATGTAAAAAGCGTGGTGGTGCCCAATACGGACGGTCTGAAAGGGATCGAGGCGGCAGCGGCGGCCGGTATCATGGCAGGAAGAGAGGAACGTATTCTTGAGGTGATCGCGGATGTCACTCCGGATCAGAAAAATGCGGTGAAAGAATATCTGGGACGCGGGATCATCCATGTAAAACCTCTGGAGACGGAAGAAATCCTGGATATTGTAGTGCATGTACGCGGCGGCGGACATGAAGCAATGGTGCGGATCGCCGGATATCACTCCAACATCGTCCTGATTGAAAAGGACGGGGAAACGCTCTATGAGATCGGCGGGACTGCCGCCAAAGAAGAAGCAAACCAGGCGGACCGGAATCTCTTAAATGTGAAAGATATTGTGGAGTTCGCGGACACGGCGGATATCCGGGATGTGAAAGAGATCCTGGACCGGCAGATCGAGTATAACAGTGCGATTGCCGAAGAAGGGCTCCGAAATTCATGGGGAGCGAATGTGGGAAAGGTCCTGCTGAAGGCATACGGAGACGACATCCGTGTGCGCGCCAGGGCAGCTGCTGCGGCAGCGTCTGACGCCCGTATGAGCGGATGCGAGATGCCTGTGATCATCAATTCCGGCAGCGGCAACCAGGGCATCACTGTTTCCGTTCCGGTTATCCAGTATGCGAAAGAGCTTCATGCGGATCAGGAGAAGTTGTACCGCGCCCTGCTGGTGTCAAATCTGGTCGCTATTCATCAGAAAACCGGTATGGGGAGGCTCTCCGCCTACTGCGGGGCGGTCAGCGCCGGATGCGGAGCCGGGTGCGGCATCGCCTATCTTCAGGGCGGAGATTTCCGGTGTATCGCGCACACGCTGGTCAACGGGCTTGCCATCGTCTCCGGCATCGTCTGCGACGGGGCAAAGCCGTCCTGCGCGGGCAAGATCGCTTCCGCAGTGGACGCGGGGATCCTGGGATATGAAATGTACTGCCAGGGCCAGCAGTTCCGGGGCGGGGAAGGTATCCTTTCCAAAGGAGTGGAGAACACCATCCGGAACGTAGTCCGTCTGGGAGCAGTAGGGATGAAAGAGACGGATAAAGAGATTATCCAGATCATGACGGAGTGTTAAAAGAAAAAAACTCTTGCAAAACCAAAAAATTTATTGTATAGTTACTGAGAACTGAAAAATAATAAGGAACATGAATGGGCATGGAAAAAGGTATTTCCATGTCCTTTTTTGTTTTCCGGGTTTTGACTTTGCAGAAGGAGAGATCAGAATGGACAGTGTAGATCGCAGTATATTAGCATGTTTGAGTGAAAACGCCAGACAGTCGGCGACAGAGATCAGCCATAAGGTGCATCTGTCAATCGCGGCGGTGATCGAACGAATCAGAAAACTGGAACGTCAGGGCGTGATCCGGCAGTATACGATCGTAACGGATCAGCACAAAATAGGAAATGATGTGTCCGCGCTGATGGAAGTCACTCTGGAGCATCCTAAATATTATGAAGAATTTGCCAGGGTCATGGAAAATACTCCCAGTGTAGCGGCCTGTTATTATCTGACCGGCGATTTTGACTTCCTGATTCAGATTCATACACAGTCGTCAGAGACGTTGGAACAGCTTCACCGGGTAATCAAAAGCGTTCCGGGAGTTTCTTCCACGAAGACTTATTTTGTTTTGAAAGAAATGAAACATGGATCCTGTATGGATCTATGTCCGGAAAACGGCGCTTCCGCGTAAAATGTATAATCGCCGGACAGAAAGGATACACTAGGTGCAAAAGGAGGTATCTTTAATGAACAAAGGCTTGGATTATTTTGCACTTACAATAGTGATTATCGGAGCAGTCAACTGGGGGCTGATCGGTTTCTTCCGGTTTGATCTGGTAGCATGGCTGTTTGGAAGCATGAGCTGGATATCCCGTATTGTTTACGGCCTGGTAGGAATCTGCGGACTGTATCTTCTTTCTTTTTACGGACGACTGTCCGGCGATTGAGCACATTTGTCTTTCTCACGAAAAATATAGTTGCCAATTTATCCGCCCTGTGATATACTCTGAAAGATAATGGGGTTATGAGAAGGTAACGGGTGTATAAAATGACAGCAGAGATGTCGGAAGAGTTGAAGCGTATGCTTTCCGGTAGCAGCCTGCCCTTGTTTGAGCAGGCATGTATTTTTGCGGCTGTGGCTCATCAGGGCGCGACACGCAAGGGAGGAAGGATTCCCTATCTGGTTCATCCGGTGGAGGCCGCGGGTATCATGGCGGAGATGACCGATGACGAGGAGCTGATCGCCGCAGCCGTGCTGCATGATGTGCTGGAGGATACGGATGTGACCTGCGAAGAACTGGAAGAGTTTTTCGGACCGAGGATCGCAGGATACGTCTCCGGCGAGTCGGAGGACAAGCGCCGGGATCTGCCGCCTGAGACCACCTGGATGCTGCGCAAGCAGGAGACCGTTGATTTCCTGAGGAACAAGGCGGACAGGAATGCCAGGATGCTGGCGTTGGCGGACAAGCTCTCCAATCTCCGTGCCATTGCGCGGGATATGGACAGAGTGGGCGACCGGATCTGGGAGAGATTCAACCAAAAGGACAAGAATAAACATGGTTGGATGTACCGGCAGACTGCAGACGCTCTAAGGGAGCTTAAGGACTATCCTGCATGGAAAGAATATGACAGGTTAGTACGGCAGGTATTTCATGAGGATTCTATGTAAGGGGGCTGTATTTTTATACAGTCTCTTGTTATGTATGAGTCAAGAAGATATGAGGAGGACATAAGATGACAGCTTACAAAGATTTGACCAGAGAAGAACTGCTCGGGCTGAAGAAAGACCTGGAACTTCAGTACGAGGACGCGAAAGGAAAAGGCCTGAAACTGGATATGTCCAGGGGAAAACCTTCAGAGGAACAGTTGGACATGACTATGCCGATGATGGATGTTTTCAACAGCCACAGCGATATGCGCGACGATCATGGCGTGGATACCAGAAACTATGGAAATCTGGAAGGAATCTGGAGCGCCCGCAAGCTTCTGGGCGATATGCTGGGCGTGGGACCGGAGAAGGTTATTGTGTTCGGTACGGCCAGCCTGAATGTGATGTACGACAGCATTTCCCGCTCCATGACCCATGGCGTGATGGGAAGTACTCCCTGGTGTAAGCTGGAAAAAGTAAAATTCTTATGTCCGGTTCCGGGATATGACCGTCATTTCTCCATCACAGAGCATTTCGGCATCGAGATGATCACGATTCCGATGACGGAGGAAGGCCCGGATATGGATCTGGTGGAAGAGTATGTGAAAGACCCGGCAGTGAAAGGAATCTGGTGCGTGCCTATGTACACGAATCCGCTGGGCATCACTTATTCTGAGAATGTATGCCGCAGAATGGCGGATCTGAATCCGGCGGCGGAAGACTTCCGTATTTATTGGGATAATGCGTACTGCGTGCATCACCTGTACGACGACAAACAGGATACGCTTCCGGAGATGCTCTCCATGTGCGAGGCGAACGGCAAGAAAGATATGATCCTTGAATTCGCTTCAACTTCCAAGATCAGCTTCGCGGGAGCGGGCATCAGCTGTATCGCCGCTTCGGAAGGCAACCTGGAATGGGTGAAGAAGTCCATGACGATCCAGATCATCAGCCATGACAAGATCAATCAGCTTCGTCATGTACGTTATTTCAAAGATCTGGACGGTATCAAGGCGCATATGAGAAAACACGCGGCGATCATGCGCCCGAAATTCGAGATGGTACTGGAGACGCTGGAGCGCGAGCTGGGCGGTCTGGGCATCGGAACCTGGACGAAGCCTTTGGGCGGTTATTTCATCTCCTTTGACGCTATGGACGGATGCGCGAAGGCGATTGTGAATAAGTGTAAAGAAGCAGGCGTGGTACTTACCGGAGCGGGTGCAACCTTCCCGTACAAGAAAGACCCGCATGACAAAAATATCCGTATCGCACCGTCTTATCCGACCATGGATGAGCTGAAGATGACCGCGGAACTTTTCGTGCTCTGCGTGAAGCTGGTGAGCGTGGAGAAACTGCTGGGAGAAATCTAAAAAAGTATTGACAGACATAAAAAAGGGCGGGAACATGGTATTTCAGTTCCCGCCCTTTTGGTAAGCTGTTATTTTAACATTTCTTCTTTCTTCTCCAGAATCGCTTCCACAGCCTGGCAGGCAGGACAGTCGCAGTATTTCGCTCCTGCAGCCTTGAGCTCCTGGGCATGCGCGACGATTCCGGCGGCCTGATCCGCGCCGAAATATGCCTTTCCCTGTTCAGAGCCGGCAAAAGCGATCAGCTGGTCAAGGGGCATGATATCTGCCTCCAGTTCTGCAATATATTTTTTGGTCTCTTCTGCCTCGGCGTCCGTGCCGATGGAGTTCAGCCATTTTTCCGCGGCGGCTTTTGCCTCTTTACTGCAGGAAAAAGCGTCCGTCAGCGCGTGAGTTTTTTCTGTGACATAATCAAGTACTTGTTTTTCCATAATTGATTGCCTCTCTTTCTCTTATATATTTTATGGAGGGGAAATCCCGCTCCTAAGAACCGTATTTCAGGAAAGGCCGCCTGCCTTCCCGGCCATATAATTGATGAACTGCTGGGCAGTACGTCCGGAGATTCCTCCGTGACTCAGCTCCCATTTATTTGCTTCCGCGCATAGTTCCTCATCGCTGACGGTGATGGAAGGATAACGTTTCCGCAGTTCTTTGACTATGGTGAAGTATTCCTTCTGAGACGGTTTTCCGTAGTAGATCGTCACGCCGAAGCGGGCTACCAGGGACAGCTTTTCCTGCATGGTGTCGGACCGGTGCATACCGTTTTCCGATTCCATATCATTCCGGTCAGACCAGCTTTCTTTGATCAGATGGCGGCGGTTGGAGGTGGCATAGATCAGCACATTGTCCGGTTTTGTCTCCATGCCGCCTTCTATCACTGCCTTCAGATATTTGTATTCGATCTCAAAGTCCTCGAAAGAAAGATCATCCATATAGATGATGAAGCGGTAGTTCCGGTTCTTGACCTGGGCGATGATGGAAGAAAGATCCTGAAACTGGTGCTTATAAATCTCGATCATGCGAAGCCCCTGGTCATAATATTCGTTGAGCAGAGCCTTGATGCTGGTGGATTTTCCGGTTCCGGCATCGCCGCACAGGAGCACGTTGTTGCAGGGCAGGCCGTGAATGAATGCCTCTGTATTTTCGATCAGTTTCTGTTTCTGAATCTCATATCCGATCAGATCTTTCAAAAGAACCCGGTCTGTATTGTTGATGGGCAGGAATTCCACGCCGTTATCCAGATGGCGTATGCGGAAGGCCCGGTTCAGACCGAACATGCCTACGCCATAAGCCGCATAGAAATCGGTGACAATCTTGAAGATCTCTTCTTCGTCCGCGGCCTGCTCGATCTGTTCGCTGACTGCCTGTACCTTCTCGCTGACATTTTTGTTATACATCCGTTCTTTTTTCTGAATGGAATGATAATGGCAGATGGTGGTAAAGCAGTCGATGCCGAGCGCTTCCTCGATGGGGCCGAAATCAAAGTCGAAAAGTTTTTTGAAGATGGCGAAGTCGCTTTTCGCGAAATGATTTACGGTGCCGTCGTTGGCTCCCACCTTTTCGCTGGTCATACTGAAAGAATTTTCGTTGGTCAGCAGGATGAAAGTCAGATAGTTGTGCCACAGATTTTTATCAAATCCGTACTGTGTGGCCAGATCCAAAAGCGCTTTCATCTGCGCGTAGATCCGTGTGGTCAGTTCGGCGCCGGACGCCCGCTTCAGATCAAAATCCTCAAAGATCCCGGCCAGCTTCAGCAGGATGCTGTCCTCGCCCAGATCCCGGTACAGGATGAGTTTTGCAGTTTCTTTGTACATTCTTTTTGCCCCTTTTCTTTAGAACTATTTTGCCAGGATGAAGTAAGCCAGTACCAGGACGCCCAGTACGATGCGGTAATACCCGAAAGATTTAAAGTCGTTTTTCTTGATGTATCCCATCAGGAACTTGATCGCCAGGATGGAGACAACGAAGGCGGATATCATTCCTACTGCCAGGATGGTCAATTCCATGGATGTAAAAGAAAAACCGAATTTTACCAGTTTCAGAAGGCTGGCTCCAAACATGACGGGGATCGCCAGGAAGAAACTGAATTCAGCGGCAATGTAGCGGGAGGTTCCTAACAGCATGGCTCCCAGGATCGTCGCGCCGGAACGGGAAGTACCGGGGATCAGGGCGAGCACCTGGAATACGCCGATGAACAGCGCCATGGACCAGCTCAGATCCGCGAAGGTTTTTACACGGGGACGCCGTTTTTTGTTATAATTCTCAACTACAATGAACAGGACGCCGTACAGGATCAGGGTGACCGCTACGGTTTGATAATTGTAGAAGATGGCGTCGATCTGGTCGTCGAAAGGAATGCCGATGACAGCAGCGGGCAGCACAGCTACCAGTACCTTGAACCAGAGCATCCAGGTGTCTTTCTTGACCCAGCCGTTTTTGGGAGAGCAGAAAGGCCATAATTTCTTGAAATACAGAACAACGACGGCCAGAATCGCTCCCAGCTGGATCACTACGCGGAACATTTCCATGAATTCCGAGCTGACGTTCATGTGAATAAACTCTTCAACCAGGATCATATGCCCGGTACTGGAGATGGGCAGCCATTCTGTGATCCCTTCTACGATACCGAGAAGCAGTGCTTTTAAAATCTCTAACATTGACTATACTCCTTTTATACAAATCTTTTTTGTAATCAGCTCTTATTGTACTCATCACAGCCTGAAAAGTCAATGTGGGCCGAAAGAACGTATTAACAAAAACGACAAATTATGCTATGATTAACCCGAAAACATGCAGCTTTTTGAGAATAAAGGGAGAATGTGATGAAACAGCAGGTGATCGATAAATTTCTGGACATCTACGGCGGCCCGGAGCAGGGGATAAAAGTGTACTTTGCGCCGGGAAGAGTAAACTTGATCGGCGAACATACGGACTACAACGGGGGCCATGTGTTTCCCTGCGCGATTACCATCGGAACATACGCGGCGGCCAGAAAGAGGTCGGACAGTATGTTTCGTTTTTATTCTCTGAATTATCCGGAACTCGGAGTACTGGAAATGCCGTTGGAAGACCTGGAATACCGGCAGGAAGACGGATGGGCCAATTATTCCAAAGGCGTGATCGCCACATTTCGAAAGAAAAACTATCCGGTGCGCCGGGGACTGGATCTTTTCTATTATGGAGAGATTCCCAAAGGGCTGGGACTGGGTTCTTCTGCATCCCTGGAAGTGGTGACAGGACTTATTTTACGGGATATGATGGGTTACGCGGATGTGAGTATGGTGGACATCAGTCTGTTCGCCCAGCTTACGGAGAATGAATATATCGGGAACCGGTGCGGGATCATGGATCCTTTTACCAGCGCCATGGGCAGGAAAGGGAACGCTCTGCTTTTGGATACCAGCGATCTTTCTTATATATATGTACCGCTGAAGCTGTCCCATGAGCGGATTATCATTACCAACAGCAAAAAAGCACGCGTGGATGTGGAAGCGGAATATGAGAAGCGCAGGGAGGAGTGCGAGACTGCCCTCCGGGAACTGCAGCAGGTCATCTCGATTCGGAGCCTGGGCGAACTGACGGCTGAAGTATTTGAAGAAGTACAGGAAATGATCAAGAGCCCCGTACGCATCCGCAGGGCGCGGCACGCGGTGACGGAGAATCAGAGGACGATCCAGGCGGCGGAAGCTCTGGAAAAAGGAGATATCCGGGAATTCGGGCAGCTGATGAACGCTTCCCATCTGTCTTTGAAGGAAGATTATGAAGTATCCTGCAGGGAATTGGACATCCTGGTGGAAGAAGCATGGAATATCGACGGCGTGCTGGGTTCCCGCATGATGGGCGCAGGCTTTGGCGGCTGTACGGTCAGCATCGTGGAAGAGGATGCGGTTAATGAATTTATCACTAAAGTGGGAGAAAATTATAAAGAAAAAACAGGACTCACGCCGGAATTTTATGTGGTAGTGACAGGGAACGGAGCCAGCGTCTTATAGAAAAATATCAGGGTATGCAGATCATAAGACTGCATACCCCGTTTTTTATTTTTCGTCATGAAGACGGTCATAGACCTGCCGGCTGTAACGGTACATTTCATCTTCCAGGTCAACAGGCCCTTTATTTGGACGCTCGTCACGGATCCGATAGGCGCATCTGCCTTTTTTGCCTCTGGTATCGATCATATGATGGAGATATTCTACAGCCTCTTCATCGGATGTCAGATCTGCGGGGATTCGGAACTGCCCGAGCTGCACCAGCTGATCTCCATATTTTTCCATGATCTCGTCTTTATCGGTAACGCCTTCCTGGCCTTCCCATCCGTCAAAACCGGCCTTGATAAAGTTCGGTATCTGCAGGCGTACGTTGCCGCAGGAATGCAGGGAGATGAACATACCTTCGTCGTGCGCTGCCTTAGTCAGTTTCTGATACTGCGGGACAAACAGTTCCTCATAAATATCCGGGGAGAAGAACGGCGCTTTCTGAGATCCCATATCGTCATGGAACAGGATCATATCCGCATGGTAATATTTCCGCGCGATCTTCATCAGGTCGATATACCAGTCGATCAGTCTGTCGTAGAAAGCGGTGAGCGCTTCCTGCTCTTCCAGAAGATAACAGAAGGTGTCCTCAAAGCTGGTTAAGTCGGCGGTCCGTTCAAAGATACCGTTATAGATAACAAAATATGTAAACCGGTCATTGGGAAGCATGTGATATAATTCTTTGGAATCTTTTTCCCAGTCCAGATCCATCAGGTTGGGAAAGACCAGTTCCTTCTCCCAGTTTGTGATATCGGAAAGGCGTCTGGTTCCGGGGCGGACCATGGCGGCCTTAGTCAAAGGCTCATATTCCCATTCTACGCCGAACCAGTCGGTGCCCCCGAACGCTCTGGCGGAAGCATCCGGCATCATGTCCGGGCAGACAAGATTCATGTCCCGGTTCATGTTGGGCAGCCACATGGGTCCTTCTCCTTTCATGACCCGCATCATGTTTTCACGGGGGGTAATCGGCGTATTTAATTTGGGCTGTTCCAGACTTGCCGGTCCATAGCTGCCGGGAATTTTATAGGTTCCGATTCGTTCCATCTCTTTTTCTGAAAATTTGTCATATAACATATTTCGTAATCTCCTTCCTTTTTCAGATTAACCAAAAAGTACCAATGTTGTAACTGCCGCAGTAAGGCCTCCGCAGATGATGGGAATCAGGTTCCTTTTAACGCATGTCAGAATGTTTACGTTTGTCGCAGAAGCGATATATAGAGAAGCGCCTGCCACAGGAGTGACGGAGGAGCCAAGAGCCAGGCCGATCAAAGCGAGGTGAAGGAAAGGAAGTGTTTCCAGTCCTGCCGAAGCAATGACAGAAGCCATGACCGGCACGATCAGGCTGACATTGCCGTTGTACACGCCGGTGACGCCCATGACAAAGGTGCCCAGCAGCGTGATGACGATAACCGCAATGACAGTTCCGCTTTCAAAGGAAGTCAGGCCGTTGACGATGAGCTTCATACCGCCGATGGAATTCAGCGCGGACGCGAACAATGTTCCGAATACCAGCAGGATGCCGGGGCCTTTGAAATAGTCGCCCATGCCGTTGAATACAACAGATACCCCGTTAAAACACTGGCTGAAATTGCGCTGGCAGATGGTATGGATGATAACGGCCACCACGAGACAGAAATAGCAGGCAGCTACTACGCTGATAACGATGGTGCCCACAATCAGTTCGCTGAAGACCAGAATAGTGATCAGGGGCAGCAGGGGAAGTACCGCATAAAAATACGGAACGCCGATGTCCTTGATGGATTTGGACTCCAGATCTTCTTCAGAGATTTCCGCGTGCTCCCGCTTATCAAAAAATCTGGAAACCGGGATGAAGATGAGCATGACTACGATAATGGTAATCAACATAACCGGGATCTGTGTCTGCACAAACCATTCTGATACGGATACATCCTCTATGCCGGCCAGAGACAAGGCGGTATACAGACTGGCGTCGGAAGGTCCCCATACAGACATATAAGACAAAAGCACAGCCGAAGCGCTGGTTGCCTTTGAACATCCAACCTTCAGCAGAACCGGGTAAAGAGTAGCGATCATCAGGGCCGCGACGCTGATTCCGCTGGGGATTACGATCTTAATCAGGTTGCCGACCAGGATCATTCCGGCTGCCAGCAGATACGGCTTTTTGATTTTTTTCAGCGGGGACGCGATCATGGTAGCGAACATGTCGGATGCTTTAATGTGGTTCATGTACACGATATATCCATAGATAGACATGATGATCAATACATTTCCGCCCATGGTTCCGGACGCGCTGGATTCGATCTTTTCAAAGATATCGAAGAAGGCGCTTCCGCAGGTGTTTTCGCCCATTACACTGCCGCCGGCGATAGTCAGTCCCGCAAAGGCGATCAATGAGAGCGCGAGCAGGACCACGGTTGTGTTGTATTTCTTGACAATACTGAAGATCAGGAGGCCAAGCAATACAACGGTTGCAATAATCTGGATCATAGAATATCCCTCCTCCTACTGTTTGGTAATTCTATTTTAATTAAGTACCGGAATATTATCTATTCTTCGGTCGGTTGAAAAAACAGAACGCAAATTTGTGCATATGGTGCATGAGAAGTTTAGATGGTAGTATTCAGTATGTGGATATGGTACAATTTCTAAAGACAGCTTTGTAGAAGAGAGAAGAGGATGAACAGATGAAAAAAGATGACGAGCGCCTGTATCTCAGCATGCAGATATTGACTGACTATATGGATGATCAGTTCTCGGATTATTATTTTTACAGGGGAAACGACCCCATGGTCCTGGAAGATGTGCGGCTGTATTACGGGCAGGCGGAAATTTCGGAGAAATTTGTCTATATTGTCAAACCGGGATATCTTCAGAAGGCAATGGAGAATAACTGCAATATCGTGTTGATCGGTAAGGTGGAACTTCCGAAGATCACGCCCCGGTATCATAAATCAATTATTCATATTCCCAAAAATGAACGGGTAGAGTATATCCTGGAGCTTATTCAGAATATTTTTCATAAATTCCGCAAATGGGAGATGGATCTGGTCCAGATCCTGACAGAAGAGGGCGACCTGGCAGCGATGTGCAAGTGCAGTCAGGATATATTCCAGAATCCTATCTATGTATTGGACCATAACAATAACGCTATTGTCCGTACAACTTATGTGGTAGGGATGATGACCATGAAACCGGATCCCAATACGGGAAGTCTGATTCTTCCTGTTGAACGCAGAAATCTCCTGTATCATTCAGAAGAATTTTTGCAGACCTACAAAACGAAGACGGCTCAGTACTGGACTCCTTCCTGGAATAAACACAGGGATATTTATGTGAATGTTTTCGATGAATACCAGAGATATTTAGGAAGGATCCTGGTCAATGAACTTCAGTCCTCTTTTAAATCAAGCCAGTTAAGGCTGTTGGAATATTTCTGTAAATTTGTTGCAAAAGGATTTCAGAACTACCGGATGAATGCGAGGGGCTGGGAGTTCCCTCTGCAGAAATTGTTAGAAAAACTGTTGCTGGACGAGAGCGCGGATGAAGATGTGCTTCTGGAAAGCCTGAATCGTTTGGGATGGAGACAGAATGACAGTTATCTGACGGCAAAGGCAATACTTCCGTCGGATGATGACGCTTATGCCTACAGCATCTGTCTGGATATTATGGAAGGCGGCCAGGATGCGGCGGCATTTTCTCAGGGGAAGGAGCTGTATGCAGTCTTTCATCTGCCGGAATCGGAGATGAATCCGGACTCCTATTATGCATTTCTTCATGAAATCGGACTGAAAGCGGGGATTCATTTTGGAGCCAGCAGCCTTTTCTTCCAGATATTGAGGATAAAAGAATATCAGGAGCAGGCTTCTATAGCGCTGGAATACGGGCAGTTACGGGAGAGCGAGAGATATTGTCATCCATATCATTCGATTGCGCTTACTTATTTCCTGAGAAATGCCATCGGCAGTTTGAAACCGCATATTGCCTGCGCGGCCGCGCTTCGTATTCTGCGGAAGACAGACCGTGAGAAAGGGAGCGATTATTATAATACACTCAAAGAATATATCCATTCGAACTGCCAGCCGATTCAGGCGGCAAAATCGCTGTATTTACATCGGGGTACGCTGACTTACCGGTTAAATAAGATACACAGTCTGACCGGACTGGATCTGAATGACAGAGATACAATACTGTATCTGGATCTGTCATTTCGGATCGAAGACCTTTATCAGGATGAGAGTTTATTGCCGTAATATCAGTATACAGGCCAGAAGAATGGAACAAAAAGAACACAGGCCAGAAAGCCAATGAGTATCAGCGGCATTCCCTGGATGAACCAATCTTGAAAACGGATGTCTCCTTCTTCTGCAAGCATAGGAAAAGTGGGAGTGGCTATGGGCAGAGCGAAGCTGCAGCTGGAAGCGATCATCGCGGTTATCATTACAGGCTTCAGGTTGATATTCAGGCTGGAAGCAAGTACCAGCACCAGAGGAAGAACCACGCCGAAAGTACCCGAGTTGTTCAAAAACTGTGTAATGAAAGCCACTATGAGAAAAACGGCTGCAATCAGCATGTGTTCAGGAATCCCGTTTTGGAATAAACGGGAGGCGTATTGCGACAAAGTCCGGTCGATGCCGGTACTGCTGAACGCGGTGCCAAGAGACTGTATCCCCATGATAAACATTAAAATATCCCAGCGGATAGAATGGATGATTTGCTCCGTGGTTAATACGTGAAAAGCTCCCAGAATCAATATGACAGCGAGACTGGTCACAACTGTATCGGGAATACCTTTTTGTCCATCCAGTGCGATCAAAAGTATAAATGCACAGAACAGGATAACGGTAAGGACCTGTTTGAACTTTGCCTGTTTTGGAACTTGTCTCTGCTGCAGCCCGCATATTTCAGATTCCCTGCGGTCCGGCAAAAAACGGCTCCCGATAAAACAAAAATAGAGAATCATGAGAAGCCCGGCGGGAACTGTAATGGCAGAGATCTCAAAAAGCCCGATCGTATCTCCCGGCACGGCGTTTTCATAAGCCGCGCGTCCCACCATATTCAGAGGAGTACCCATCAGGGTCATGGTTCCGCCAATAGTTGCCGCATAACCTATGGCCATCATGGATTTTGTCTTGCTGACTTTTAGGTTTGCGCCTAATGCAAGAATCAGAGACATCATGGCTACCTGTACGCCCATGCTGGATAATACGCTGGACAGGCCCGCGCTGATGAGACAGATAATTAATAAAATCAGAGATTCATGATGAATTTTCCGGAGCTTTTTCTGCATCCACTCGCCCAGCAGATCAGACAATCCGGCTTGAAAGAACGCTTCGCTGAGAACAAAAGCGCCTGCAAAAACAAACATGGAATCGCTGGTAAGTCCTTGCAGGGCTTCCGCGGGGGAGGAAATACCTGTCAGGATTAAAACGCAGGGAATCAGAAGGCCGATCCATCCTAAAGTGGCCTTTTGTGTCAATAAAAGTACGATCATAAGCAGAATGATTCCCAGAACGACTGCCTGCTGCATAACTCCACCTCCAAATTCATTCTTATATCCTTTTTCGCTACTATAACATTGGACAAAATATGCGTCTATTGTGCCGATGGTCAAAAATATAGGTGAAAAATTTCCTCATTTGGACAAAACAGCTTTCTTAAAAAGTCTTAATTCTTTGACGCAGGTATCGTCATATATCCGGTAACATGTTACACTGATAACGGGTGATGAAAATGGAAAAACAAAGAATATTAGTAGCGGATGATGAACCGGAGATCCGGGAAGTGCTCCGCATGATGCTGGAGAGCGAAGGCTATGATATCGTGGAAGCATGCAACGCGCAGGAAGCGGTGGACAGGACGGAGGGCGTCGATCTGGTGATCCTGGATATCCTGATGCCCGGTGAGTCGGGAATACAGGCCTGCACAAAGATTCGCGAGAAGTCTAATGTGCCCATTTTATTTCTTACGGCCAAATCCGGAGAACACGATAAAGTGCTGGGGTTTTCGGCAGGCGGGGACGACTATCTGGTGAAGCCGTTTTCCTATATGGAGCTTCTGTCCAGGGTGAAGGCTCTGATCCGCCGTTACCGGGTATATCAGAAGTCGGAGGATAAGGCGGAGAAGATGGTGTTTTACCGGGATCTGACGATCGACACAGAGCTGCAGTCTGTGACGGATAATGGCAAAAAGATATCTTTGACAGAGATGGAATACCAGATCCTTCTCTTGCTGGTTTCCAATCCCCGGAAGATTTTTTCGGTAAAGGAGATTTATGAGCGGGTATGGAAAGAGGACTTTTTCCCGAGCTCCGGGAATACGGTAATGGTCCACATCAGAAATATCCGGAGAAAACTGGAAAAGGAAGGAGAGCCGTATATTCAGAATGTGTGGGGACGGGGATACTGTGTCAATTAAAAAGAAAGCGCATAGAAAACATAAGCTGGCGCTGGAGCTGCTGCTGTCCACCGTATTTTCGCTTCTGGTCGGAGTTCTGGCCGCGAATGGAGTCTCCGGGCTGGCGTATGATTATTTAAACCGAAAACTGACGAGAGAAGGTTATTATGAACGCCGGGTGGAAGAAAGCCTGCAGAGTCTCCAAAAGTTTATTGATCAGAACCAGGTGACGGAAGACAATGTGGAACTTCTCTATGTATGGGTACAGAAACAAAGAGACGTATACGCCGTGTTTTATAAAGACGTGGATTCTTTGTTCAATTCCTACCAGACGGATGACCGGGATACCTGGTATCAGGATGTATCTTATTATGATGTGGAACTGGCGGACGGTACTCCGATTAAAGCGGAGCTGGAATGCTATATGGGCATGAAGTATTATTACGGCGTGGATGCCGCGTCGATCGTCATCGGCATCAGTTGTTTCGTAGTCCTGCTGCTGCTTTTGATTCATCGGAAGATCCGGTATATCAACCGTCTGGAAAATGAACTGAAAATTCTGGGCAGCGGAAATATGGACTATCCGATCACGATCCAGGGAAACGATGAGCTGACCAGCCTGGCGCTTGGGATCGAAGCCATGAAAAATGAGATACAGGAAAGGCAGCGGCTCAAAGCGGAAGCGGAAAAGGCGAATACAGAACTGGTCACCGCCATGTCCCATGACTTACGGACTCCGCTGACTTCACTGATCGGATATCTGGAGCTTCTGAATCTGCACAGATATGACGATGAGTCTCAGCTGGAGAATTATCTGAAACACTGCCGGGAAAAGGCGTTCCAGATGAAAAAGATGTCCGACCGGCTGTTTGAGTATTTCCTGGTGTATGGAAAAGAAGAGCAGCCGTATCAGTTCCGAAGCGTGGCCTGCATTAATCTTCTGGAGGATCTGTGCAACAGTCAGTTCTTTGAATGGCAGGAAGCGGGCGGATGCCTGGACTGCCGGGTTGAGGAACTGAAAGGAAGCGTAAAGATCGACACAGAATATATGCAGAGAGTGACTGATAATCTGATGTCGAATCTGAAAAAATATGGAGATATAAACTATCCGCTCACAATTCAGGCGTTCGAGCGGCAGGATATGCTGCATATCCTGCTCACGAACATGGTTCGTGAGCAAAAGAACGTGGTAGAGAGTACGGAGATTGGTTTGAAGACCTGCAAAAAGATTGTAGGAAACTGTGGAGGTCAGTTTGATTGGAAACAGGAGGGAGAGGAGTTTATAGTCAGCATGGAACTCCCTCTTCAGCCGACAGAATAGATCGCGGTCATAATGATGCCGCCTCCGGGATCGGACTTTGAAGTCTGATCCCGGGGGCGGCATAAAATATGTAAAATTGTTTAATCTTCCCTGTCTGACCGAATATAATCCAGCAGAATCTGCAGAGGGCGTGTAATATACTGCTCCTTGCGAAGTATAGCCAGCATGTGATTTTCCATGCTGACGTTTTCCAGATGAATCCTGCGCAGTTTATGCTGCCGCAGGGAATCTGAGAGGAGCGCTTCGGGAAGGATCGTGACGCCCAGTCCGGCTCCCGCCGCCTTCATGAGCGCGAAAGAATTGACGCTTTCCCAGACAGGAGAGGCTTTCAGACCTGCCAGGGAGAGTGTGTGGTCGAACGTGTCGCGGACCGCGCTTCCGCATTCACGGAGCAGCAGGGGGTGCCGACAAAGCAGAGAAAGCGGTACGGGATGGTCCGAAATGGGATAATCCGGCGCGCATGCGGCGGCCAGCCGGTAGGTGCCCAGGGAAATGACCTGAAAGGATTCGAAAGAATCTGCGCCTTCCCAAAAGGCGATGTCTGCTTCTCCTGTTTTTAAAAGATCCATAGCCGCATGAGCGCTTACTACCCGGACCTGTACGTGCAGATCCGGGTAGCTGCGTTTCAACTCTTTCAAAACGGAGGGCAGCCAGAAAGACGCAATGGTGATACTGGATGCAATCTGGATGGTTGTAAGGTCTTCCAGGTGGTTTATTTTCTGATCCAGTTTTCTGCTGGCGGCCAGGAGTTCCCGGGACTCTTCCAGGAGAGTTCGGCCGCATCGGGTAGGTTCTACGCCCCTGGGCAGCCTTTGGAACAGGGGCGTTCCAGCCTGTTCTTCCAATTCGGCGACAGCGTGGGAAACCGCAGACTGCGTGAGGTGAAGTTTTTTGGCCGCGCCGGTAAAACTCTTCGTTTGTTCTATAGCTTCCAGGATTTCTAAGTATCGAATATTCATCGTATTATCCTTATTGACATGAAAAAAAATAATGGATCTGATCAAATCATATCATTTTACAGATGTTTGTACAAGGAATATAATCAGATGGAAAAAATAGTAGAAATGAGGACAGGATATTGAAACAGAATGGAAAAATGTATCTGTGGCTTCTGGGAGTCAATTTGTTTATCAGTACGTTTACTTTCGGCGGCGGCTACGTGGTAGTACCCATGGTCCGCCGTTATTTTGTGAACCGGAAAGAATGTTTTTCAGAAGAAGATTTGATGAGCATGGCGGCGGTGGCGCAGTCGACGCCGGGAGCGATCGCCGTCAATTTATCAGCTCTGGCAGGCTATAAGACGGCGGGCATTCCGGGCGCGGTGATCAGTTGTGTGGCGGCGGTGATTCCCCCTCTCGTAATTCTGGGGCTGGTATCAGCCTGTTATACTGTATTTATCTCCAATACCGTGGTCGCGGCGGTGCTGAAAGGGATGCAGGCGGGAGTCGCCGCTTTGATGGTGGATCTTCTGATCGATATGTGTTCGATGGTCAGAAAAGAGCATTCCAGATTTTTATCGCTTCTGGTTCCGGCGGCTTTCGCTGCGAACTATATCCTGGGGATCAATGCCGCGGCGATTCTGGCAGTCTGCTGTGTGTTGTGTGTACTGCGTGTGCTGTGGGGAAGGAGGACCGGAAAATGAGTATGATATGGAAGTTGTTTATAACTTTTTTTAAGATCGGTCTCTTCAGTATAGGAGGCGGCTACGCGGTGATTCCTTTTATTCAGGAGGAGGTAGTGGATAAAGCCGGATGGATCAGTGAAAAAATGTTTACGGACATCATTACGATCTCACAGATGACGCCGGGGCCGTTGGCGGTAAATACTTCTACTTTTGTAGGATTCCAGATTGGGGGACTGGAAGGGGCGGTGGCCGCTACGACAGGCTGTGTCTTATGTGGAATCGTGCTTGCTTTGTTCCTGTATCATTTCTTCCAGACGCATCAGGATTCAGACTTTATTTTTGAGATATTAAATGGATTAAAATCCGCGTCGCTGGGCCTGATCATAT
>CALWDO010000008.1 GCA_944376715.1 uncultured Lachnoclostridium sp.
GAATCCTAAGCTTTTCAGGCGAAGGATTTCTCGATATTTGGTCATAATGGTGACCTCCTTTAACTGTATTCACATCTACTGATGTGTTCTTACAGTATAAAGGAAATCTATGTAATAGAGCCTAATGTGGCTCTGAATTACCGGAATATGCGGCTCTCATTCTCCGGAACGGTGGCTCTCAAAGTCCGGACAGGTGGCTCAAAGAGCCCCGGAATAATCACTGATCATAGACGAATGGCTTCTCCGGCTACTTCCTGAATCGGAAGCCTATGATCTTCTGGAGCTGATCGATGTCTGCAGCCAGAAAAGGGCCCTGATCCTCTGTACCCAGTATGACGTAGATGACTAGTATTGCCGCATTG
Source organism: uncultured Lachnoclostridium sp. (assembly GCA_944376715.1). GTDB lineage: Bacteria > Bacillota > Clostridia > Lachnospirales > Lachnospiraceae > Hominiventricola. The sequence continues at coordinate 363 of CALWDO010000008.1, forward strand.
ACTGTGACCGGGCCGAAAATGAAAGAAGCGCTGTCGCTGAAGGCATCCTGGACCGCATCATTAATAATAAATACAGTATTGAGGTCAAAGACCGTATCTCCAGGAGAAAAAATTTCAGATGAAGAAAGTAAGGTGAATGACAATGGCCGATAATACTATCTATGACCTGTTGGATGAGGGCAACTGTGCTGATTGAGTATTCCGGGCGATCCTGGAACAGGGGTATATTTTGAACATAATATACACTGATTCCTGCGAAGCCGTCACTGCACTAAATGCATTTCAAACAGCGACTTTCAGGTCGCATCTATATAGTATTGGCATTTCCACCGTACGTGTGATAAACTCTTATTGTCCATTTGGGACCGTCTCCTATACTAATTTTTGAGTTTGGCTTACAACACCATTCTCATTTTAGCATAGGAGGCTTTTTATTAATATCTTACACGCTCCTGCTTACTCCATTCTCCCCAGCATAACTGGGGGATTAGGCTTTCATTCAGTCAATTATAAAACGTTTACAGTTGATTTCAGATACATTAAACAGTAAACGAAAGGCCCTTCATTGATCCGGCCTACATGCTATTTGTCTAATTATCCCGGTCAAAAATTTTACACCCGACTTATAATCTCTATTCTTAATATTTAATAACATGAAAATAATATTGGGGAGGATAATACAAATCACTAACTTAATAATAATTGAAGCCACATGTCCAACAGTAATTAATATACAAACATTATATGTTACAACTCCCGCAATAAACATTTTGAACGTAGTAGTTATCATTTCTATATAATAACTTTTTTCACAATGTCTAAAGTAAACTTTAAACAAAACGTGAGTTTCCCATGGCATCTCGACAAAAGCATAGCTAATAATGGTTGAAAGCATCACTCCGGCAACGCCGATTGTTTTTACCAAAACAATATTCAAAGTTAGATTTACAATTCCCCCTATCAAAGGCCTCCATTTATCTGCCCACCATATTCCTGCTGCATCTTTATAAGTAAGTACAACTTTACGAATCTGTTCAAAGTAAAACCGTAAAATTAATGTTAAAACCGTCTCCACTCCAAAAAGAAGATTTTCCCCCATCCAAATAATCATAAAATCTTGGAAAAGGCATATAAAGCAAACACAACACCATCCGATAAGCCATGTGTTAAGAAAAAAGAACTTTCTTAAATCATTATAGTTTTTTTCAGGAGTTTCAGTAGCAATACTATTTCCAACACTTGCAGTAATTGCACTGTAGATAAGATTAACAAAAGTTGCGATAGCAGAAATGACATAATAGTAGTTTCCATAAATTGCAACTGTAGTCAAACCTAAAAAAGCGGAAATAATTATTGAATCAAGTGATACGGAAACTGTATTTCCAATCTTTTGTAAAGCCAATGCGCCCACATTCTTTATAATGCTTCTTTTAGTATTTGCATCTAATTCGCCCCGGCATTTATACTGCGGGAAACGCTTGTCACATTCATAAGAGCACCACAAATTATAAATGATAGAATTTACAATTGTCAAAAATACATATAAATAAATATCTTTAAATATGACGACAACTATTATTTGAAAAATACTAATTAATCCTCGGCATAATGCACCTATTTTTTCTGTAATATCATTTCTTTGAAGTGCATTTATTAGAGATACTTTGTATGCAAAAAACAAATAGCTTATAACAGTATTGATAAGATAAAGCAACCATAAAACATATATATTTACCCCTTCTGGAGGATTTCCATTAATCAGTTTATCTATAAAAGGTGTTAAAATCAAACCAACTGCCAACAAAATAAAACCAATTATTTTGTAAATTTTTCTATATAAATTCATCAATGCAGAAACTTTAAGAATATCATCTTCTGCAATAGGTTTATACATGCTTGCAACAATTGCACTTGCGAATCCAAGATCAGCTAAATTTAGCACCTGAAGTATAGAACTGTATAGACTATTAAGTCCTAAATATTCTTCTCCAAGAAATCGAATAAATATCGTTCTAACTATGAACGGGAATAAAATGCTAACTGTCCTATTCACTAAACCATAAGCAATATTCCTAATTGAATTTTGTGTTCTGGTGTTTGTCATTCCATTTTCTCCCAAACTCACTTTTTTATTCTACCCCTTAATGCATTATTTGAAACTGGTTAGTAAGTGCTCAATAACATATCAGCTATCTTTTTATAAAGCATCTAACTATGGTTGAAGTAAAATGTTCCAACTTCAACTTTTCGATTTGATCTGACTATTTAATTGAATATAGGAGGAGTCTACCTTTGAAATATTTTTATAAAACTTTTACTACTAATTTAAAACTTAAATATAAGATTGTCAGCGAGAGTAATACACATTTTTACTGATATAGAAAGCATTTTATCTGTTTTTGACTTTATTATAAATTTGGCGTATAAAAGTTTTTAATTCAATATAAATCCATTTCCAACCAAGGGCAAATTTAACCTCATAATATCCTCTATATACTAATCTAAAAACATTTTTATTATCTATTTTTTTTGATCGGCAATATAAACTTCTATAATAACTGTACATACAGTCCATCATTGCTTTTCTCTCGCCTGGATAACCTTTTTCTAACTTTTTTTGCAATTTTTTATAAGTTTTAAGTGCAGCAACAATTGTCTTATTATTATCGCATTTTGGGGAACGAGTAAGAGACTCTCCAACCTGAACATAATTGTAAATAATCACATCTGAAATATATATATCTTCACATTCTGACAAATAATCAATATTAAACATCACATCTTCCATTAACTCCTCGAAACAAATTTTCAAGTTACAGCACATGTCTTTTCGATAACATTTATTCCATAATGCAGACCAGTATAAATCAGAAATTCCTTTGACATGAAAATGTGCATATTCCTTTTTCTCGTAAATGCCATTAGTCAGAAACTTTCGTCTAACAGTTTTTCTGCCATTTTTTCTAATAAGATTATAGCCAAATATATATGCTCCAATGTTTAAATTTTTATTAGATGTATTAGCTATAATATCATATACCCTATGCAATGCGTCCTTCTCAAAATAATCGTCTGCATCGCAAAACATTACGTATTTTCCAAATGCATAATCAACCAAGTGTTGTCTTGTCTTTGCAACTCCTTGATTACACTGCTTGTATATACGAATATTATCATAATAATCTGCGTATTCTTTAGCTATTTCATAAGAGGAATCGTCAGATCCATCATCAACTATGACAATTTCAAACATTTTTGGATATTGAAAACATAATGAATCTAAACAACGTTTAATTGTTAAAGATGCATTATACATCGGAATCAATACCGATATTATAATATCTGAATTCATAGTAATCTCCATTCCACCGCCTTTCAGTTGGCGGCACAAATAGTAATGAAAGTGATTCACACCTTCAAGTTTCGTGTTACAATAGACATGATTTTATAAGGCATTCCCAACATCAGTATCAGATGCACCCACCCGTTTGCTTATTGATGTGCAGGTGCGCCTCTTTATCTAGGCGGGAATACTCTTAATTTGGTTCACTACGTGAGCCTGTTTTTCGTGTCTACTCCACGATTTTGGCTCAATTTACTTTCTTTCACAGTAAACTCCTTCATGTTTATAGAATTTATAGAATAATGATTATTTACTCAAACTTCGCACTTGAATAAGTTCCTGTGCATCTTGAAAATTCAATAAAATCTGGCAATAAAATAGCATGAAACCATCTGGTTTGGTATAATTGAATTGACTAAAAAACAATTAAAACCGGAGGCTCATGCTATATATAACAGTATAACATAAGCGAACCAAAATGATAAGCAGATTTCAAAATCTATCAAAAGATTTTTCACGAGGTTCCACATCTCTTCGGCATTAAAAGCTGCCAATGCCTATAAGAAAAAGGGGATTCTTATTGTCGAGGTTTTCCAGCACCTTTTCCTGCTGATTTTCTCTAATAGGAGCATGTATATGAGCCTAATCACCGGGCATAATACCCCCGGCTTCGCAAAGGACACGGTTTACCGCTTCATGAAAATGCTCCAGATCAGCTGGATCCGTTTTATAACCCTATTGGCATCTCGGGTGATCCAGGACGCCATTGTACCTTTGGATTCCGAAGAACGCAAAAATGTCCTGATCCTTGATGATTCCATGTTTGAGCGGAACCGTTCCAAAAAGGTGGAACTGCTGGCAAAAACTTATGACCACGCGAACCACAGATACCGTTTTGGCTTTCGTATGCTCACACTAGGATGGTCCGATGGAAGTACCTTCCTCCCTGTCAACAGTGTCCTGCTTTCATCGGAAAACAAAAAGAACCGGCTCAATGAGGCTGCAGATGTTGACCGACGGACCGCGAGGTACCGGCGCAAGGCGCTTTCCATGCAGAAAGGAACCCCCATGATGCTTGAACTCTTGAAAGCTGCCAAAAAAGCGGCGATCCCGGCCAACTATGTTCTTTTTGATAGTTGGTTTCCTTCCCTAAGTACGCTCCATGCTGTAAAATCAACCGGATTGATGTGATCGGCATGGTAAAAAAGCCCCCTAAAATGTTCTTCCGCTACAACGGAGAGGATATGTCTCTTATTTCCATTTACAACCGGAATAAAAAGAGACGGGGCGTTCCCGGTATCTGCTTTCCGTATTAGTTGATGTTGTTGAGGGAGGAGAGGTCATCCCGGCAAAAGTTCTCTATGTCCGCAATTGGAATACGCGGAAAGAATATTTATGCCTCCTCTCAACGGATACAGCCCTAGATGAAAATGAGATCATCCGCATTTATGGGAAACGCTGGATATCGAAGTTTTCTTTAAGGTATGCAAAAGCTATTTGAACCTCAGCAAAGAATGTAATTCCCTATCTTATGACGCGATGACAGCCCATACCGCGGTTGTTTTTACATGGTATGTGATGATGTCCCTGGAGAGTCGGAAATCAAACGACAACCGCTCACTGAGGAAGCTATTCCTATACTTTTCAGACGAAATGGCCGATATCACATGGATACAGGCATTTCAAATGCTGTTCCAAATGTTTCGGTCTATCCTTAAGGACAACACTGAACTGACCGAAGAAAAGATTGACGAATTGGTCGATGCATTTATGAACACATTGCCTGTTTTGTTGAAGACACAGCTTCAGGTAGCATAGGACAAAAAGTGGAACTTTGATAATCGAATACCTGCCAAATATTGAATTTTCAAGGTGCACAAGCAAAATCCATGTGCGAGATTTGAGTTATTTAAAAATGTAATTCATTATTCTAGTAAAAATAAAGTAAATGATAGAGGTACAATTTATCTGTGTTATTTAGAATAACATATAAGTTTACATTTTCAAATCAGCCTTAGGCATTCCTCAAATCCTCTAACATACTCTATTGCTCGGGATTTCATATTTGAAATGCCTTTTTCAAGATTTGAAATATGGGTATTATTTAATTCTTTTTCAATAATGGATTTTAATTCTACAGGATTATGAGGATCAAATAAAACACATTTATCGTTTTTTTGCTCTCTATGAATTGGAATATCAGAAAGCAACACTGTCTTATCTAAAACTTTGCAATCCTCTAATACAGTTCCCCATCCCTCAAATAAAGATGGCTGAATTATAAATTCTGCGTTTTTCATAATGATTAGTTGCTCCACACGATCTAGAAAACCTAAATTTACTAATCTCTCCTGATAAGCGGGATCATCAAAATACATTTTTAATTTCTTAATATAATTTGGATTACGACGATCGCTTAAATTTCCTGTAAAAACAAAAAGAATATTTGATTGCGGATTATCCGCAAAAAAGAGTTCAATTGCTTTAAGGACAATAATATGATTCTTGTGCTTCCAAAACTGATTTGAAATGCACAGGTATTTTTTGTGTTGTAAATTGAATTTGTCTAAAATTTCCCTTTCTTGATCAATATGAATTGACAATATTTCTTGTTCAATATACGATACAAATGGCATTATATAAATATTTGATATATCTGTTGTATAAAATTTTTTTATGTCATTTAGGCAATCTTGGCTACTTAGTATTAACCCATTAGGATTTGCAAGCTTTTTTCGTACAGATTTCTCTCGTCTGATCAATTCACTATTACTAAATAATTCTGGTAGATATTTATCTTGAAAGTCTGGAATCCATTCGATTGTTCTAAAGAACAAAGAAGAATGCTTTATTTGATAGGGAAAAACATATTTGATATTTAATTTTATTAGTTTTAAAAACAAGGATAATTCATCAAATAACTTTCCATTTTTTTTCTTCTCTAATATAGTTATATTTGAGGGCAAATTACGATATATATCTACAAACTCAGTATTCGTCAATAGGTAAATGTTAAATTCATTACATATGCGTCGGCTTAAACTTATTTGATATGCTATATTTTTTATATAGTAAACACCACCAATCCAAGAATTGTCAGCAGGCAAATATATCAAAAGACCTTTTTTCATGACTTGAATTTCTCCTTAATTAATTTTTTCTTATATATTGCATATTGCTCAAAATTTTAATTTCTTTTGACTTCTTGAAAAAGATGATGTATGAAAATGTGTCAAATGCTTACTTAATGCATAAGATAGTGCCAAATAATAATAGTACTCGGTATAACCATATGTTATTTCAGAAATTGAACATATCGCAAAACAGATAAATATTGCTATAATCGCATTTCTTCTTGACGAATTGACAACAGTCTTTAAATATTCATAGATTAATTTACATATAGCTAATAATCCAATTAATCCATATAAATAAGTTATTTGCATCAACCCATTCTGCATGTTGCTATATTGTATCATTTGCATTGAATATGTTGATGATCTTCCATGTCCGAACAAAAGCGAGTGCGATATAACATCAATGAGATTGGTATATATATTCAATCTTCCAGTAAGTGAAGCCGTTCTTCCTAGTATATTGACAATAAAACTATTAACAAAATTTATAGAAAGAACAGCTTCCATAAATAGAGGAGCGATTCCACATATTAAGAATATGAAAAAGATTGATAGGTTTGATACATTTTTTTTAACAGCAAGAAAAATCCTAAAGCAAATTAAGCCTCCAACTATTCCTAAAAATCCTGTCATACAATCAAAACGGAAGCAATAAATGATGGCTGTTGACAAAAATAAAATGTAAACAATAGTCTTAAAATTAGATTTTTTATCAAAAAAGCAAAATATATATATGGCAAATAGTGCTAAAATCAGATTATAAATCACATCAAATTTTCCACCGGTAAAATATGTTGGAACATTCCAAAAATCTCCTACGCCTATTAAATTTAATAATTGAATATCTTTGACAAAATAAAAAAGTGTTATTAATACAACACCAATTATTGTGTCTTTACAATTCTTTTTGCATGAAATTTCAAAATATGCAAACATGCCAAGGATATTAATAGTGAATATAATCTGTACTATAATATCAGCTGCCTTTAATGATATTATAGAAGGTATTATTGTGGTAACTCCATATAACAGAAGCCACTTAAATATACCATCTGATTTTAAAAGCTTAAAATGAACTTTTGAAAAATAATTTATAAGGAAATAGCCAGACAAAGCCAACGATGCCAATTGCCCAATCCAGAAAAAATTATTCCCCAAATCATAAGGAAAAAGCCAAATGAATGTAACAAATACAGTTATTATTATTCTTAGCTTTTTGTATGAGACACGGTTTAATATCACAAATCCCATTTTTCGCACTTCCTCTGATTTTAATCAATTATAAATGACATTTAATTATTTATATTTGGTCTTGCTAAAACTTTAAAATAACTATTTTTAAATATTTAAACTCATACTATAAATAGTATTTAACATCTCTCTTTTAATTAATGGTTTTTATTACTTGCGCCGGATTTCCCCCTACGATAGTCCATGGATCAACATTTTTAGTTACAACACTACCTGCAGCAACAATTGCCCCCTCACCTATAGTAACACCTTTCAGTATAGTACAATTTACTCCAATCCATGCTTTATCGCATATTTTAATAGGCGCATGCTTTACAATATCCCAATTTTTATTTTTTATCATATCTCCTGTTTCCTTTAAATCAGATAGTTCCTGGATTGTGTCTTTTCTTCTTTCTTTCCAAGATGTCGAATGTGAATTATGATCATAAAACAAGCAATTCCACGCAATTGTTACATCATTTCCTATAACTATTGAATCTATACTTATAAAAGTGCTGTTTCCAATATGTACACGTTCACCAACATTTATTTTACCAGTTTCTTTTTCAAAAACGAAACGTCCATTAATTATAGAATCTTTTTCGATTGTCAGATATATTTTGTTTACTGGATGTCTAATTTCAACTAAAAAATCATTCCCATATACGCTCTCTTTACTTAAAGATAAATATTGATGCATTTTTTTGAGAGTCTGTTTTGCCATATAGCTTTTATAGAATTTTTTTATATCCACACAATCACCTCAATATATATCAGCATTCATTGCTACTCTTTGATCTAATAACAGGAAATCTTCCCATGAATAATTTTTTTCTGCAGAATCTAAAATCAAACGAGGACAATTCCCGTACATAGACGCCCACCATGAATACGTACTTGGCGGCCCCATTATATAATCACATAAACTAAGAGCACATAAATCCTCAACTGCATTTCCTGTCAGAAAAACAATATCTAAACCTACATTACTATATTGTAACTGATTAATCTTTTCATTTGAAGAAATATAAAATCTAATATTTCTACCTTCAGCCAGTTTTTTCATCCATAATATGTATTGTTGATCAGTATAATACCAGATACCATTATTAAAATTTTTGTAGTCCCCACGCCGTATATGGACACCGACATTTATTATTCCATCATGTTTTAATACTTTTTTTTGTGCTGTCGTTAATATTTTTTCTTTAAACGAAAAATATTTTCTAACATCATTCTGATGTTTCGAAAAAATCTTGTCATCTTTTATTTTCCAATCAAAAAAGACTTGTCTTTTATCCTTTTTTTGTGGATCATATTTTTTCGTTTTTATATGAAAGAAAAAATTAAATTTAATCACAATTTTACTAAAAAATGCAAGTAATCGGGAATGGTACATTAGTACATTTATATTGTCATTTGAATTATAAAATTCAAAATCATTTTTTAATTTTTCGGACATAATCGGGCAATATACATCATCTGAATATTCCAATCCAATAGTATATGCGGATGCTAATGCCAACAACTGATTGCACATTTGTCCTTCATTAAATAATAATATTATCATTTTGTCTCCATTGATTTGTTTTTGATTATACCTATTAGAAAATTATCATCATCAGGAACACCATATAGCTAAATATGAATATATTCCACTTTAAGTTTAAACTCAGATAATCAACTTTCATTTTCTAGCCACTTAATATAGTTCTTTACTCCAGCCTCAAAAGATATTTGCCTTTCATAGCCTAGTGACAGCAGTTTATCAATATTAGCTTTCCAATTAATAGGATCGCCTTCTCTTCTCACTCCCTTAAATTTGATATTGTTATTTGGTATTTTCATGCATCTAGCAAAACACTCAGCAACTTCTCTAATGCTAACCTCTTTTCCATTCGCTATATTGTAAATCAACTCACCGGAGGGTGCTTTTGAAGCAATTAACTCTATAGCCTGTATTAAATCGTTGATATAAATATAGTCTCTGCTTTCATAACCGCTTCCCCACAACTCTAATTCTCCTGTAAGTAAAACTTTTTGATACATATCCCAGAATATTTGTTTTTTTAATCTAGGTCCATATGCAGAGAATATTCTCAAGATTTTTATATCAAATCCATAATTTTTACTCATATATTTGCAAATTTCTTCCGCAGAAAGCTTATGTAAAGCGTATGGCGACAAGGGATTTACTGCATCCATTTCAGAAATCGGCAGACTATTAGGATTTCCATATACAGCTGCGCTAGAAAGCAATATGAATCTGCAGTTTTTCATACAATTATCTTTCATTGCAAACAAAAGATTGTGGGTTGTGATATAATTACTTTGCAAATCCATAAATGGTTTTTCAAATGAAAGATTTACATTTGCATTACCCGCACAATGAACAATAATATCCGGTTTAATTAAAGAAATGGCTTCGCATACCTCTTCATATTTCATCAAATTCAAATTCAGAATACATTTATCTTTTTGCTTAATACCATCTCGACTCCATCCGAATACATTTTCTCTACTGGATAAATACGCATTTTCTAGGTACTTGCCAATAAATCCTTCATTGCCTGTGATGAGTATTTTCATATATAAACCACCCTTCTGCGAAAGGCACCGATGGGGTTATGAAACCCTTCCTCGGATAATCTCTCACTACTTTTTTCTTTGTTATACTCCTCTTGTAGAGTACTGGCATACTACAGAACCTGAGGAGGTGAGTGGCGAGGCTGTATAGCGTCAACCCCGTATGTCTATATAGGTCGGTCATCCGTTACGGCATCAATGATTGGCGCATTCCCGTAGCCCGTAAACTTATCTCTTACGAAGTTGACTCGATTTCGCCGGATGACCAGTCCCTGCCAGGCCTACTTATTTCTTTACAGGAGGAATCCTATGTTTAAAATCTTTCGTAACAACTGTTGTGGCCTTGACGTCCACAGAACCAGAATCTATGCCTGCATCGGTATTACCGATCCCAATGGACATACTGAATATAAGCAGTTCCACTTTTCTTCCTTTTCCAAAGGGGCGCAGAGAATTAACTGCCTGACTTGCCAGATATTCCTGTACCAAAGTCTGGATAGAATCGACTGATAGTACTGGATCCCTGTTTTTAATATCCTTGAAAAGTCTTGTTTTGTCACTCGGCTCATCCCAAATATAAGAAGTCGCAAAAGGGGCAAGAAGACCGACCGCAAGAATGCCAAATGAATCTACGACCTTTTTATGTGTGACATGATCAAACCAAGTTTTATCCCTTCGCCTGAAATACGCCAGCTTCGAGATCTGATACACTATCGTGTTAAACTTACCAACATGCTTACTGGTGAAATGAACCGGACTCAGAACTGCCTGACTATTTCCAACCTGAAACTTGCCAATGTTTTCAGTGATGTTTTTGGAAAGTCTGCTCGTTCCAACATCAATTTTATCTTGGCCCATCCCGGACAAGCTTTTGATATCTCTCCTTTTGCGGACCCTGTTGTAAGCCCCCTGTTTCTAAAATCCAGGCTACTGTTGACGGGTCAATCTCTCCCGAACAGGCTGTCAAGCTTCGCCAATGCCTTGATCGAATCCAAAAAACCCCTGGAATTTAAAGAGATGTATCACAGGATCAAATCCCGCCGGGATCATAAAAAGGCTAATCAGCGCTGTCTACAAGATGCTCCTGACCGCTATCCGGAACATGCTGAGTAAGCTCGAGCCTTATAACCCAGAAGGATTTCTGGAGCACAGGCCTGTTAAACAGGAGAAAACTTTGACAGTATCACCGGCTCTTGAACTTCTCAGGCTTAGGGGATATAAGATTAATAACCAATAGTTATTGTTATCTCTCTATTCTTTATATTTGCAGTTATTTCCGCCCGCTAATCGCTGATTTTCGGATGGCTTGTTTGCCATACACTTTTTGGGTGTTTTACCTCTACTTCCCTGTTTCAAACTTACACCTCCGAATTATAACTGTAATATGCATCTTTATCATTTGATTAATTAATATTCCATATATTTTACATCAATCTAATATCATATTTTCCAATATTATTTTTGCATATAGTCTACTGCATTGATATCCACAGAAGTCCAGTCTAATCAAATAACAAATTCTATCAAACTTCTTTTAATGTAAAATATATGTTTAAAATATCTAAAAAATATTACACGCAGAGATTTATCTCAATATTATAACCTGAATCTCATTTTTACCTCACTATTAATTTGCATAGAATTTTACCGAAGAAATGTTAGTTGTTTATTTCATATTCTCAATCTCAAGCAAACTTTACTCGTACACAATTATTCAGTCTTTTATGAAAAATTTATTTGCCTATTAAAATTCTCATATATGGCGTAATACAACCTTTTATTGCCAGAAACAGTCCAAAGTTTTTTTTCAAAAAGTAGAACCACTGTTTTGTTGGAGCACCTTTAATGCTCTCCTTTTTACGAATTCTTTTGATCCGGCCCAGATGGGCATCTGTCCAAGTATTTTCAGTAGTATTATTATTACAAATTCCTACAAATTCTTTTGCCTGAAAAATCTTATATCCGGATTTTTTTAAAGTCAAACCATAATCAAAATCTCCTAATGAATGGCGGTAGTATGCATCCATGGTACCAACCTGTTCAAATGCTTTATACGGTATCAGCACGCAATTCGCATTAAATGTATCTGCTGGCGTTTTCCACTCTGAAATATCAAGTTTCCGATATTTATATCCTGAAGTGTATTTAATGGCGCCATAACTAACATGACCCAAATCATCCTGAGTTGCCCCCACAATTATAGCATTATCCTGAGCAACGCTCTGGTTAATCATGTGTTGGATACCTTCTGCCAAAAATTCAACATCATCGTTTATCATTAGTAAATAGTCATAGTCATGCGGAAGATTCTTTAACGCATATTTCATTCCTGCATTCATGCCACCTGAATAGAACCAATTCCCATTACCCCTGATCGTACAAATTTGATAAACAAAACGCATTTTATTGAGCATTTCAGAAGTACCATCATCACTTCCATCATCAGCCACAACAAATGTGTATTCGCAGCTCGGATTTCCAGCAGTAATTGTTTCAATACATTTTTTCGTTTTATCTTTTCTGTTATGACATGTCAATATTGTCAAAATTCTCATTTACCTTTTCCTTCTATGACAGAAAAAATCGTTTTCGCACAGCTTTTCCATGTAAAATTAGCTATTATTCTATTATGTTCTAGTTCTGACATATCTGTTGTATTTAGCACATACTTTATTACGTCATTATTACCTTTCGCCAACCATCCGGATCTTCCAGTTTCTATAATCAGATTTGGTCCCGGTGCTTCCCAAGCAACCACCTTGCACCCATAATACATAGCTTCAAGAATTGCCATACCGAAAATTTCTTGCTGATTCAAATTAATATATGCATCGGCCATTCGATACAGTTCCCAGATTTTGTTGTTGGGTATACGCTCAATCAGCTGAACATATTTCGACAAATTCAGTTCTTTGATTTTTTCCTCAACATCAAACTTTAATTTTCCTGTTCCCACCATAAGGAGCTTGTACCTCGAATCAATCTTCCTTATATCTGATAATATATCGATCATTCTAATTGGTTGCTTTTCCTCAGTCATTCTTCCTATGAAGAGAAGCACTTTGTCAATGTCCGAGTAACCATATTTTTCTTTAATACTCTCAATAGGAACGCTCTCATAATTTGTATGAAGCAGAGAAGTATCTAATCCTACTGGTATTAAGATAGTCTTCACAATTCCAAGCGCTCCCAACCGATCTGCTACTGTTGGCGTTTTTACAAAACAGGTACATTTTTTATATACTGCAATATTTCTTTGAAACAACGCATTGATGAATAATTTCTTTATGATGTTAGTGCTGTGACTCTCAATAACGCCTATGTATGGATACATTTGTACAAGATTCTTGCAACACCATTTATATACTTTAGGGACAGCAAGCTGTGTGTCAGAAAAGTAAATTAGAGCGTCAAGTGTAGTATCCATAATACTACAATCCCAGACACCATTAATTCCATTACTTTTCACAGGAATCTGGTATAACATTGAATGAGTACAGTCATCTATTAGATGTTTGCTTTCCTTTTCAAATAGAGGAACTGCCTTATAAACAATAACTTCGTCGAACAAATTATCGAGTTCCTTCGCTAATCCTATTTCCTGTGCATTGTAAAAACCTTTTTCCCCAAAATTTCCAATACTTGTTATTAGTAATCCAATACGCATTTTATCTTTCCCGCCATATCTTTTCCTTTAAAGCGTTTACAGGATAAATACTTATAATTATGTTCTCTTTACTAAACTATTTGATATGTACGCATTCTGAGATTTGTACATTCATCAGGTGTAAATTCCCTTTTAAGGTAAACTCAATTAATTGCAAATCGTACACGATACCCAATCTTTATAAGGCGATTTGTATTCTTCTGAATTCTCTCAAAATTTAACTGATAAAATTTATGGATATCTTCACTCAGAAAAGTATAGTCCCGGCAAAACTATTGCCGCAGCATTATTTCAAACAGCTCATATTCTTTTAAACAGAATCTACACAAAATCCAATTTGTATCATGTTAAATCTTATTAGACGGTTAATCTTTATAGACCCATTTAAATGTTGAAATAATTCTATGAAAAAACTTGGCAGTCTCCTTAATGATGAATACGATCTTATAATATTAGTGTATCTCCACAATAATTAATAATGTTTTTTAAGTGACTTTTCCTTTTCAATGTCTTCTGTCAAATTCTTTTATATTCAGATTCATGAACTCTAATTTGCTCATTTGTAAATCTCATCGATAAAAATTTTGCTGGGTTGCCCCCAACTATCGAATATGGAGGGATATCATGAAGTACCATACTTCCCGCCGCGACAATTGCGCCCCGCCCGATGTGTACACCACTTACGATGATTGCACCGTACCCAATCCACACATCATCTTCAATCACTATTTTTAAATCTTTCCCTTTGAATTGGTAATCAGGGTCGCCAATCCAAGGACTATCTTTAATGCTTTTCCCGATGCAGCTAAAATCGTGATCATACTTCCCGATTAACCCCACATTGTTGCCTAGCAAAACATCATTACCAATTTCAATATCTGCCTCCAATGAACAATATTTTCCTATATAAACGTTTTCACCAATTACCATTCGATTTGGTGCGTAAAGAACTGTTCCTCGACCAAATGTACTGCTCTTTCCAAGCTTGATATTATGTTTATGCATAAGCAAAATTTGACATCGAAGTTGTTTGAGTTTTTTTAGTATCATGCCGTCACCTGCTTCTCTATATAGGAATCTGTGGATAGTAAAACCTGATATTTATTGTTTCTACGAATAGGATATAGACTTGAGCTATTTTCCCACAAAACTAATGAGTATACTTTATCTGTCATTTTATAATTCCCGTCTTGAACAAAACAGATCATATGCTTCATGTATGTGTTTTCTATTTGTTTTTCTAAATTGTTCTGCTGTTTGAACTGATGAATTTAAAGAATTATATTAACTTGATATTTACAACATCATAAAAACATCACCGTCTGCATTTTTGTACCGATCTTCTAGTAGGCCAAATTCGCATACTGTCAATTCTGACGAATTATTCTCCCTCATCTTCCATACCTTTAACAGAATTCATATTTTGTTTAATTCATCTAACCTGCTAAATTATCTCCTCCCATCTTATATTATGTAGCAATGTTTATAGACATTCCCCAAGGTCTATATACTATGCTATTAGAGATACTGTGAATTGCTTTTTCACCTACTGCTCAGATAGTTTACGTGAGGATATAACTACAGTCTCTTTGTTCATTTGTCAATCAGCTAATTTCATGGTTCTTGTGGCATAATAAACAGAACAATTTGTAAGATTTAAAGTATTGTATACCCGGACAATATTAGCAAACACAATTTTAATTATTCGTTTCACATTCATATAGAGCCTGATTAAATACAGCAGTGAAGGAGAGTCTCAGCTTTTGTAATTCTAACATTGGCTTAAGTTTGGTGTAGTATTCCTACTACACAGAACGACTTTACGTCAATCTTGCTCAGGTATTTTTTATTGAAAACAACAACATCTTTATCATTGGAAATCTAGTAGTAGTCATACACAATTAAAGTATTCAATCTTTCATGTTGCACACATCTTTTGCCATATTTTATTTTCCCCTTATCACAGCATTCCAAATAAACTTCATATTTGTATGCAAGTATCGACTAAAGAGTCTCCTAGGATCTTGAATCAGCCTATATACCCATTCAAGATTGCACTTCTGCATCCACTCTGGTGCGCGTTTTATATTCCCAGCAAAATAATCAAATCCTGCCCCCACGCCGACCATAAATCCCTTTATTTTTCCTTGGTGTTCTGCCATCCAGAGTTCTTGTTTTGGAGCTCCTAGACCAATCCACACAAAATCTGGGCTTACAGTGTTAATCTGTTCAACAATATTCTTATTTTCTTCATCTGTAAGTGCTCGAAATGGAGGACTATACATACCAACAATTTGAATTCCAGGATAATCGCACTGCAGTACCATATTGAGTTTCTCAAGGGTAGCCTCGGTACTACCATAAAAATAATGACGGTACCCCCTCTGAGATGAAATTTTCAAAATTTCTCCCATATAAGAAGGCCCTGTTGTACGTCTCATGTTTTTAAAACCGCGCTTTTGACCAACCGTACTTAAAGGTCCGCCATCTGGTATAGCAAGTATGCCACCATTCTGTACATCACAGTAAGACTTGTCCTCATAAGATATTACTGTAGTATGCACGTTAGAGACACACATATAATCTCCAGAAAGTTCTTTGATATATTTTTCAGTAAACTTCAAAAGCCAATCCATATCGATAGCCGCAACATCTACCCCTAAGATATTGCAAACCGGTATCCGACTTTTATCCACTTTATGTTGAAATATTTTCATATCGGACACCTCCTTCTACAACAATCATTATCACTTTTTTCATATTCTATGTTTTTGTATTAGTCACGTGTAAATACTTTTTCTTCCGCTTTCTCCAGATGGTTATTGGACCTACTAGCGATAATCATTTGACTAATTCCTTGAATTTCCCAAAACCACTGATTATTGATTTCTCGAAAAATGTATTCACGTCCTCCAACATCAACTCATAGATGGGCACAGTTGTACTATTGAATTTACTTCCTCATAATGCCTTGAATAAAACTCTAACTAAAAAGAAGCTATCGGAATTACTTCTCATGGTCAATTTATATACCCCAATCACATAATTCTGCTTTTTGAAGCCTATGAATAGTGCATCGATATTTTCTTTTAATTCGTCTCTTTGCACCTTAGTAAAAGGCTTGGCCGCTATTACCAACTACTTATCATTCATATCAGTGCCAACGATAATTCCGAAAAGAAACAAACTGTTATAAGACATACGGTTCTCCTTTAAAAGTTTCGGATTAAAGATGATATTTTATTTCTAGTCTTTTTCCTAATATTTTTCATATATCCAGCTAGAATAGTAGGCGTTTCCAGCATAATAGCATTAAACCTGTTCTACATCACGGAATTCATCACAGTATTAAAAACAAATGTATCATATTATTGCCGAAAAGCTTCATTTTGCTTGTATCGGCCTTATTCGGACAGTAATGACATAAAACATTAACTAAAATTCCCCAATAATTAGAAGCAGACTAGCTTTTACAGTAAATTTTATTTTAGAAAGAACATTATTTTATACGGTATCTCCTACTCTTCATACGTTGCCCTAGATACTGAAAATGTTTACATCACTTATATATACCTTTATTCCAAAGCCACATTTTCAAGCCGTTTATATAATGGTATGAAGTTGTTTAGGAATGTTTTCAATATATCTTTCCTCCTCAGCATACAGGCTTTATAAATCAACTAAAATTTTAGGAGAGTCGTTCCCCTATAATAAAAAACAAGTGTCAAAACATTTTATAGTATAACCATTTCTGTTAATTGTTATAACACTAAGGTATTATATCACTTATTCCAGTATTTATGCTACCACTATAACACCTTTCACAGCCACTTTCTGTATTTTGCTGATCTCCAGTTCTCTTTCAATCTCTGCATAAGTGGTTTTGCCGATCTCTACCGCCAGTATGATGCCGTCGCCCTCCTTGGCTTTGGCTACCAGATCGCCGTTTCTGGAAAGTGAATCTGCCATCTCCAGTCCTTTCGTGCACTCGCAGACTGCATCTGCCGTTTCTGCCAGTTTTTTTCCATCACCTTCCATACAGAGAAGCAGATGTGGCAGCCCCAGCGCCTTTATCATGTCTCCCACATTTTCCGTTGTATCCCCGACACCCCAGCTCTTGCTGCGCATCTGGTTCAGCCAGCCATCCAGGCCTTTCTTCACATCCGTGTCTGTTTTTATAAATCCGATTAAAGGCAATCCATAGCGGCTCCGCATCTCATCCGGAGTCTTAATATTTTTATCCAACAAATATTTTACCAGATAATATCCACCCCATACTACACACATGAGAAAGATACCGATCACCAGCCATTTCACTAGGCTGACAGATTCAGGCTCTACTGCAACGGTAGTATCTGTTGCTGCTTCTGTCTCTTCTTCCACTTCATAGTCTCTGGAAAGGTATACCCGATTATAATAAGCCTTCTCATCTTCTGTAAAGCCATTTTCCAGGTTCGTCATCGTGTTTCGATAAGTATTCAACTGATCCGTATTGGATTTTTGTCTGCTCAGATAATCGCTGCTGGCCACCAGATTGATACTGTCGTTTACCGGAGTCATCGAATAATCCTCATAAGTATCCAAACACTGCTGATCAATCTCTGACACCTTATCCCTGATCACCTGCAGCATCTGTTCACATTCCACCTCCGAAGGCGCGTTCACTGTAAATGTAATGACAGCAGTCCGATAAACATTCTGGACATCACTGTTAATGTTCACAGAGGAATCATTTTCTCTGCTTACGGAACAGCTGACCAATTCCCGAATATATTGTTCCTTATACGGCAGATCCGCTGCATCTTTCAGTTCTTCCAAAATCCCGCTCTCGCTCAGGATATTCTGATACAAAAGTGCAACCATACCTGTGTCGTATTCTGCGGATACATAATACTCCAGTCCCCCAGAATAGACTGCGCTAGGATTCATCATCATAATAGGAGAATTCTGATTATATTCCAGCTGTTTCCGGTAAAGCTGACGATACTGGTAAGCCAGCTCCATGTTAGATTCTACATCTTCGGTGATCTGATACTGTTCTTTCAGCTCCTCCACCGTCTCGTCATCCTCCACGCCGGTCTTTGCATCCTCCATCTCGGCCTCCAGAGCCGCAGCCGCTTTGTCTGCGGAAGATTTCTTCACCACATAAATCGCCCCGCCAATCACCGCGCCGATCAGGACAGCCACGATCAGCATCTTCCACTGATTCAGCAGATAGAAAATCAGATCGATCAGGTTAATCTCCGCTTCGTCTTCATAGGAATAATTGTAGTTTTCGTTCATCATTCTCTCCTTTATCTCGCGCCGCTGCCGCGCAGCACCACCAGAATCGTCTTAAATATAATCTTGAAATCCAGGAGCAAAGACCAGTTGTCAATATACTCCAGATCCAGCTTTACCACTTCGTCAAAATCCTTGATGTCGCTTCGTCCGCTGATTTGCCACAGCCCTGTAATCCCCGGCCGGAAGCTGATCCTTCTTTTCTGATAATAATTGTACTGCTGATATTCGTCAAGAGTCGGAGGGCGGGTCCCCACCAGGCTCATATCTCCTTTCAGCACGTTCCAGAACTGCGGCAGCTCGTCGATGCTGGTCTTACGGATAAATGCCCCCACTTTCGTGATCCGGGGATCATTCTCCATCTTGAACATCAGCCCCTGCATCTCATTCTGCCGCATCAGTTCCTTCTTGCGTTCTTCCGCATCCGCATACATGGAACGGAACTTATAGAATTCAAAAACCCTTCCGTTTACACCTACCCGCTTCTGCTTAAAGATCAGCGGTCCCGGCGATTCCAGCAGCAGGAAAGGTGCCAAAAATATCCCTACAACGAAAGTAATAACCAGTCCCACACAGGCCCCGCCAATATCGATCAACCGTTTGATCAGCACCATCCTGTAGTCAAACAACCGGCTGGAAAAAGCGATCACATGATACTGTTCCAGATTGTAGATCCTCTTTTCCCCAGTCAGACCCAGATCGAAGAGATCCAGGTTCAGATTCACCACTACACCCATCTTCTCAAATTCCAGGATCATATTCTTCAAGAAAGTTTCTTTTTCGTGGATCTCGTCTACCTGGATAAACACCTCATCCACCACATGCTGAGTGGCATATTCCAGATAAGCGTCTTCTCTGTCAGAGATAATCGGAATTCCCTCGAAATTGTCCGGAGCACTCTCCCCGTCCAACAATACGATACCGGCCACATTCCAAGCTGTCTCTTTTGATCTTCTAAAGCATTTAACGATCCCTTCCATACGTTTTTCGGAAGTGACCACCAAGATATTAACCTCTTTTTTATGGCGCCAACGGAAGACTCTCTCTCTGTTCCGAATAAAGAGATGGACCAGCCAGACCATAAATACATTCAATACAAAAAAATAACCCATCACAAGTCTGGATGTAAATGCATCGTTCTTCAGTCCAAATCCCAGCAGCGTCGATCCCGCCGTCAGTATGAAGTTATATTTCACAGAAAGCAGCAGTTCCGAGTACCGTCCCCTTCGGAAAAATCCATCGTAGACTTTCATAAAATAAAAAGCAGCGACATGGGTGACAATAACAATACTGCAAAGCACTCTCAGATTTTCCGCGTTAGCAAACCCTTCCAGGCTCCTATAGCGCAGCACTCCCGCCACACACAAGCTGAACAGTGCCGCCGCCGCGTCTGCCAGACACACGGCAATCTCCATCAACTGGTTTCTCTTCCGATACATAGCGTCAGATTTCTCCAATAGCAATATAAATAATCATAGACATTATAACACAAAAGTAAGTGGATGCAACCGGAAAATCATGACTTCGCTAATCTCTGCGGAACAGGTCCCTCGTATATACCTTCTCTTTCACATCATCCAGCTCTGTATCATACCGGTTGGCTATGATCACATCGCTCCTTTCTTTGAACGCAGCCAAGTCATTCATCACCAGACTTCCAAAAAACCGGCTGCCGTCATCCAGCGTAGGTTCATAAATGATGACTTCTGCTCCCTTTGCCTTAATCCGTTTCATAATCCCCTGGATAGAACTCTGACGGAAATTATCACTATTAGATTTCATAGTCAGTCGATATATTCCCACTGTCACAGCCTTTCCAGGAATACCGTTACGCCCGTTGGCTCCATCATAATACCCCGCCTTTTCCAAAACCCGCTCCGCGATATAATCTTTCCGGGTTCGGTTGGAATCCACAATCGCCTGGATCAGGTTCTCCGGCACGTCGTGATAATTAGCCAGCAGCTGCTTGGTATCCTTCGGCAGACAGTATCCTCCATACCCGAAGGAAGGATTGTTATAATGATTGCCGATCCGTGGATCCAGACATACGCCATCGATGATGCTTTTCGTATCCAGGCCATGCACTTCCGCGTAAGTATCCAGTTCATTAAAGTAAGCCACCCTCAGCGCCAGATAAGTATTGGCAAAAAGCTTGACCGCCTCTGCCTCCGTGGTCTCCATAAAAAGAGTAGGGATCTCTTTTTTCAATGCGCCTTCCGTCAGCAGTTCCGCGAAGATATGGGCAGCTTCTTTCAGTTCTTCATCTTCTTTCGGCACCCCAACAATGATCCGGGAAGGATACAGATTATCATACAAGGCTTTGCCTTCCCGCAAAAATTCCGGTGAAAAAAGGAGCTTCGCCTGAGGCTTCTGTTCCTGGACTCTTCTGGTGTATCCCACGGGAACCGTGGATTTGACCACCATAACTGCTTCCGGATTGCAGGACAGCACCAGATCGATCACCTGTTCCACGGAACTGGTATCGAAATAATTTTTCACCGGATCATAATTGGTTGGGGTAGAGATGACCACAAAATCAGCCTGCTTATAGGCTGACTCTCCGTCCGTCGTTGCCGTCAGATCCAGTTCTTTCTGCGCCAGATACTCCTGGATCTCCTTATCGATAATCGGAGATTTCTTCTGATTGATCAGATCCACTTTCTCCTGCAGGATATCCACTGCCCACACCTGCTGATGCTGCGCCAGCAGAATCGCGTTGGACAGGCCCACGTATCCGGTGCCCGCGATGGCGATTTTATAATTATTTTTTTTCATATATTTTCTCCTCATATTTCTGTTCACATGGGGTTATTATAGCAAACCGGCCATGGTGTGACAAGAAAGTTTCAAAATATTAAAATCCGTTTACATTTCAATCGTAATATCGCCATGTTCCTCGTCGGTGCGGAAAAGTTTAAAATGTGCGTCTTTATATGCGTCCATCGTACATTTACAAGGGTGTCCGTACATATTATCCTCACCCACAGAGATTACGGCTTTCCTGCTGTTAATGCTCCGTCTGACCGGCGTTTTGCCGCAATCGCCTCCATGATGCGGAACAATCGCATGCAGCGTCTCTTCTCCCAATACCGATTCTTTATACATCGCGTTCCACACCTGATGATTTGTATGGTCTGCAGTCAATAATGCAGCGGTATTTTCTCCATATAGAGTCATCAGCAAGCCGGATTTATTTGTATCACTGCTGTTTTCTCCCGTGAACAGCCTGAACCTTTTATTATGGGAAAGCTCTTTAATCCCACAACAGTTCTTTACTGCCATTTTCGGAGCCGTGACAGACTCACCGCCGCTGCAGTACAATGCAATTCGATCCGCTGTCAATTTCGCACTCAAAGTTCTTATGCGATCGGTACAGATCACATAATCCAGCCGTCCAAAAAATGAAGGCTCCACAGCCGTCAGAAGATTATAGTGATCGCTGTCCCAGTGACTGATAATCAAAACTATGCTTTCTTTATCCTGCCACAAAAATTCATGGTCTTCGATAATCCTTTCCAATCGGGATCTGGAAAAATGCATAGAAGCTCCAAAGTCAAACAAAATCAGGTTATCCTCATCCGAAGCGCTAACGGTACTTCCTTGTCCCACATCCCAGATTCGCAGTTCAAAATTCTTCTGCATATCGTATAATGCATTCATCGGCCCTTTCTGGCAAAACTTAAACTTATATATGTATTCAGATCGAATCCTGGATGGAGGCGTTATGGTTCCTTTTTTAACCATATCAGCAAACCGGCTTCCGCCATTAAGTTCTAAAAAAACCATAGCCGGGAGTTCAGGCATCTGGCCAATACTCCGTCGAACGGCTTTCTCCGCATCCATTTTTATCTGTATCAGTTCGTTCATATCTACTGTCAGAAGCGAGCCCTCTTTTACACTTTTAGGAAGAATACAATCATTAATCCGAATCATTGTAGGTTCATACTGCTCTGGTGACAGATGCATAGAAGGGAGATAATCCCTGTTGTTCCTGCAGTACAGGAACTCATTCTCATGTACAAAATCCAACCAGACCTCTTTCTTGAGTCTGCTGTACTTCTCCACATACAAATGTGCTTTCTCCAACCTAACCATGTCTCTCCCTCTTCATTTGCTGATCAATTTCCATTTTTATTTCCTTTTTTTCATATATTGCCATAATAACACTCCGCCTGAATAATAACAAGAAAATTTCCTGATTTTCAATTTTTTCTTCTCTTTCCAGCCATCTGTCATTGACATTCTTTTTTCAGCTGTTATGATAATAAATGGCATAAAATACATTATATAATTGCAACTGTTTAGGACGGCGTATCTTCTTGTCCGGTCAAGGCCGGACAAGAAGCATCGGATGTCCACATCAGAAAAGGAGCGATAATAATTGACAGCAAAGCGACGCCTTATCACACGTCTGCTGGCTTTCGGGCTGGCCGCGGCCATGCTTATCAGCGATCAGACCATCCTGTACGCAGCGGAAGCCGGAACATTGGCTGAGGAACTGGAACAGATAGGAGATACCAGTGCATCATCTTCCGCTGAATCCGGGGCACCGCAGAGCGATACCGACGCAGGGACGCCGACACCCGAGGATGCTAAGCCTTCCGCAGATGACAGTATCAACTCTGATGATGGATCAGAAACAGCCTCAGATACAACATCTATTGACCCATCGGCTTCATCATCTATAACATCTGAAAATTCATCTACGTTATCAGCAGGTGAGACACCAGCTTCTGAGGGAAATTCAAGTACACCGGATTCCTCTCCTACTGCAGACAATCCCTCTAGCAGCCCTGCAGATGCAGAGACATCTTCTTCCGCGCCTTTGGAGGATAATAATAGCTCAGAAAATACGGATGATGTCACAAATAGCCTTCTCCCAGAGACGCCCCTCTTAGACACTACATTGCCGGAAGGGACGGAAAATGAAGATCCGGAGATCACCGAAGCTCCGGATACGCTTACTTTTTCTGAGACCTGGTCTCCTAAGAGAATGGACAATACATATGAAGAAGAAGCCTTCAACTTCGACCAGCTTCTGATCGGCCAGGAAGAAGGCAGCGAATATACATATCAGGACTCTTTTGGTTCCCAGCTGACCGATGAGCTTGCTCTGGAATTGTATCAGGAGTTAATCGATCAGTTGAAAATACTCCTTCCGGAAGAGAATTCCGAAGATACAGAAGACACGCCAGAAGAGGAATCCACCATTTCTCTGGGAACATTTACGACAGAGACAGAAGAACTGAGCGGGGATGACTATCTGACTTTCTATACTTCTTATGAAACTGCTGCTCAGAATGCTTTCGATGCATTCTGGTTTGATGAAGCAGACGCAGTCCTGCTGGATACTCCCGCATGTACGCTTACTGTCTCTTATACCGGAAACAGGCAGGAAGACCAGACCTGGTCCTGGACTGCAGAAGCTGTCTGGAACCTGCAGCTTCTGGCGAATGATGCGGAAGAAGTCAGTGACGAAGCTGAAACAATCATCGAGAATACTGCTGAGGAGACCACTGACCTCCAGGAGTCAGAAGTCATCCAGGACGAAGCCTACCAGACCATCGCTGATCTCTATGAGCAAACTGTCTCTTATATGAAAGAACCTCTTTCTGCAGAAACTGATGAAGCGATTGACGACAGCAATGACTCGTCTGCCGCCCCAGACGAGACCGTCCAGGACGAAGCAGATCAAGATACAGCAAGTCAGGACTCGGATGACCAGAATACAGCAGAATCCACAGAAGTCGAAACAACAGAATTCTCAGAAACTGAGGAGGCAGAACCCTCAGCAGCCGAGACGGCAGAGGAATCGCCCGTCCTGCCGGAAGGAGAAGTCTATGCCAGATATTTCAAAAAGCTCTGCGAAGAAGCCGGAATCGAAAACGTGCTGATAACCGGTATCGTCGATGGGCAGATCTCCACATGGAACCTGGTACATATGCCTGACAGCCAGTGGTATGCCGTCGATGCCGCCCGCGGGATCTTTCTGGCAAACGCAGGCGATCCTGCCGATGAAACCAGTTTTTCCGCAACACATATCTCCTACGGTGATATCTCCAACAGCCATCTGGGGCAGTTCGTATACCCGGAGTTGAGCGCCCAGCCATATGCTGCTCCGGCAATCATGACTCTGGAAGCTCCTGTACTGGAAACATCTGTCGAAGAAACACCCTCAGATCCGGAACCGGAGACGCCTGTTGAAGCAGAGGAAGAAACGCCCGCCGCTGTACCGGCTCCCGCTTCGCTGCCCCCGGAACCGGTCACGATAGACCTGAATCAGTGCCAGTATACTTACCAGGATCTGTGGACAACCCAGGACAACTTAAACCAGGTACGTCCCACTTCCCTGACCTATCAGGGCAAAGAACTCACTCTTGGAACCGATTATACAATTTCCTACCAGGGAACCGCCCGCAGCGCCGTGACCAGTCTGAATACAGCAGGAAATTATACTATGCTTCTGACCGGAACAGGAAATTACTCGGGTACATTGGCTCTTGCTTTCCGTGTCGCCAACGGGACTTCTGTCAACAGCCTCACCGCCTCGGCCATAAAAGCCCAGAAATACACCGGCAAGGCGCTGACACCAAAGCTCACCCTGAAAGATCCCGCAACACGCAAGACTTTGAAGGCTGGTACTCATTACACGATTTCTTATGAAAATAATGTGAATGCAGGAACCGCGTCCATCGTAATCCAGGGCATTGAAGCTAACGGTTACGTGGGTACCAGACGTGTCACTTTCACGATCCAGCCATGTGAGATCAGAAAAGTAAGTTCCAAGATTCTGGATAAAAAGATCTATTACACCGGGACAGCACAGACACCCAGGGTCTCTCTCACTTACAAAAAGATGGGCCTGGTACTAGGGCGAGATTACCAGATCAGCTACAGTTCCAATACCAGCAAAGGAAAAGGAATCATCACGCTGACCGGGATTGGCAACTACACCAGTACCAGGACTTTGAAGTTTACCATTTCCGCCAGGAAAATGAAGGAAGCAAATATTGTCATGTCGGCTACTCAGGATACGTACGATGGACCAACACTGTATCCTACAATCACAGTTTCTTACAACGGCATTACCCTCAGGCAGGGAACCGATTATACGGTCACTTATCCAAAGAAACTGAAAGCCGGGAAAAACACAATTAAAGTAAAAGGTAAGACAAACTTTACCGGAACCGTCAGCCTTAAATTTACAGTCAATAAGGCATCCATCTCTAATGCTGTAGTGACGCTTCCGTATGCCTGGCAATATACAGGAAAAAGCGTAAAAGTTATCCCCACCAAAGTGGTGGTCGAAAATACGACATTAACTTATAAAAAAGATTACACTGTCAAATATATTGACAGTAATGGGAAACGCAGCAGCAGTGTCAAGAAGCCCGGAGAATACCAGATACTTCTGACAGGAAAAGGCAATTATATCGGTACTCTGACACTTAAGTTCTGCATCACCAGTGACCAGACTCTCCTGAATAATAATTACAACAGCGGAGCCGGCACTGTTACAGGAGGCAACTCCTTTGCATTAAGCTCCTGCCGCGCATCCGGCTACAACGGACGTCAGATGACGGTAACCTTAAGCGCCGGCAGAAATACAGCCCTGGAAGGACTGGGAAGCCAGTTCTACATAGCCCGGCTGAACAGCGCCGGAACGACTGTGCTGGAAGCCATGCCTGCTAGTGTGTCTGCTTCCGGTTCTTTTACCGCCAGCGCAGCTTTCCCGTCCAGCGACGGATTTCAGTCGGTCATGATGAGCAAATACGCTCTTGCCATCTGGAACGGTTCCGGATACCAGATCGTCAGTACCGCCCGTTATCTGGAAAACCCGGAGATCACGGCGACAATGACCAAAGAATACCTTGGCTATTATACCAGTGATAAGATATCATCCAAGAAGGGTATGCAAGGTACCACCGCCTATACCGAAGATATGGCAGTCCAGCACGTGCTTCTGAATGTGGACCTGGCAGATATGGTAAGTACAACTCCCAGATCAGGGTATGTCCCCTATACTTATAAGGGCACGACTTACTATTTCCAGGATATGATCGCATTGGTACAGACTATGAGGTATCTGAACGGCTGGGATAATGACAACCCCTACGGGAACCACAGGCGCAGCATCACACTGGTGCTGCTGATGAGCTGGAGCGACGAACTCTCCTATCTGATTCATCCGTCAGCCAGGAGAAAAGGCGCGGCATCTTATTATGCTCTGAATATGCAGGAGGAAAACGCGCGAAATACATTTGAAGCCCTGTTCTGCTACATGGGCGAGAAACTGGGTACGGAGAAATCCCGGGTCAGCAACTGGACCCTCGGGAATGAGGTGAACAGCTGTAAAGAATGGAACTACTCCGGAAACATGTCCCTCTCAGAATGTGTCGCCAACTACGCGCAGGCCTTCCAGCTGCTCTATCAGGGCGTGCGGAGGACATCCAGCACTTCGAGGGTATTTATCTCTCTGGATCATTGTTGGACAGCTTCTGTGGCCGGACACAGCGGAAAGGAATTCCTGGATCAGTTCGCGTCTTATATGAACCAGACAGCGCCGTCCATGGAGTGGAATGTAAACTATCATCCTTACTCCCAGCCCCTGACCAGAACCGCGTTCTGGTCTGACAATTCCAACACCACCGGTTCTGTCAGCACAAAATATATCTCCATGAAGAATATCCATGTGCTGACAGATTATCTGGGAAGCCTGGAGAGCCAATACGGGAAAGCCAGCGGATCTATCCGGGTGATCATCGGAGAACTTGGGTACACCGCCGTCCAGGGAAATACTTTTGCTGAGACAGCACAGGCCGCGGCACTTGGATACGGTTATTATATTGCCATGTTCAACAGCCGGATCGATGCCTACATCGTCCGTGCCTATCTGGACGATCCCGCCGAAACCGGCAGCGGGCTGTACTTAGGCGTCATGTCCAAAAACGACGTCAAAAAACAGTCTTACGATGTCTATAAATATCTGGACACGGAACGTTCCCTGGAGTACATGAATAAGTACCTGTCTACCATCGGCATATCCAGCTGGGAAAGTGTGATCGGCGGGTTTAACGCAGGGGCGCTGCCATCAGTGGATTTTTAAATGAAATATAGATAATTGCCAGAGGCGGCTGCAATCTGCGAAACCGGATTGCAGCCGCCTTTTTTCAGAATTACATATTCACTATATCCTTTTTGATTTCACTCAGATAATATTATAATCAGATTCTTGGCACATATTCATAATAATGACAAATGATTATTTCCAGCCCGGCGAATGAGTATTCGTCAAATGTAAATCGTTCCTCTTTATACTGGTCCAGAATAAACCCGGCTTTCCTGCAAAAATCCGGATAATTATCTTCCACAGTCACTTCCACCCCTTCACCTGCCAGGTTCATCGCTCCAGGTTCATAAAACAGCTTTTCTTCCGCACTTCGCAGGAACCACACACATTTACAGACGTCTTTCAAGTCTTCAGCCAGGAAATTCCGCAGCATATCATACAATTCTTTATCATCGAAACGGTATATCAGCAGCAGGCAATATCCCCAGAAACCGGATACTTCGTATTTCTCAGATGTATTGTTCATTTCAATGGCAACGGCTTCGTCAAAACTGTCGGTCTGTGCCGGATATCTTTGATACAGTCTGTAATAATTCATCAGAGTATGGCATTGTTCCTTCATAACCAGTTTCAGCTCATCGATACGTCCATTTTTGTTTAACAATCTGTATATCATGATCATTACACCTATACTGGAATCATATGGAGGATATACGTAATAACTATATTGATTCATGATATGCACAATCGTATTTAAAATCCGCATGGACTTTTGAAAATTGAAGTCCAGCAGATAATTGGCATAGGAAGCCAGGTTTCCCAGCAGTTCATACAGCAAGACTCTGTTTTCTGCGACGTTATAATTGGGCAGTATCACCTCCCCGCAGGCGACCTGTTCTGCTTTCTCCCAGTACAAATCATTCCATTTTTCATATGAATGACAAAACTTTACCAGCCATTCAATATTTTTCCCCTTTTCCATCGACCGGCTGTCGGCGAGATATTTCCAGTACCGGATTAACACGTACTCGGAAACCATGATTCCAATCCTGGTAATCCCCTCCTGGTACGCGTATTGCGCTATCATCTGGCTGGATAGATATAATGTGGCACACAATTTATGAAACCTTTTTCTGTCGTCTCCGGCCTTTTCGATGTTTTCCATAATACTGTTTACGATTTTTTCATAATACCAGCGTCTGTATGTACTTTCATCTATGAAGTACAGTGCTTTTCTCAGCAGACTGTGAAGTTTTTTATCAAACAGATATTCATTAAAAAAACATCCCAGGACTTCCTGAACAATGTCGTCTATCCCCATAAATCCGATTTCTATATTCAGATCTCCCCAGATTCTGTTATTATTTACATAGTTATTCCAGTTTAATTTGACAGACTCGTCCAGATGTCCGTTGGACGCCACCACAATTCTTATCCGCTTGCTTCTGTCCCTTAATGTTAGATTGTTTATCGTCACATCTTTTATCTCATCCAGGCTCTGCCTCACCGCATTTGTGTCGCCGTCCCATACTTTCCGGTCTATATCTCCCTGTTTTATAACGAGAAATATAAGTTCTTCTTTATTGTGAAGCTGTATATCCACCCCATACTGCCTGTTTCCGGTCCTGGGCTGGCTGACGGCCGCATACCCTTTTTCTTCAAATATCTGGCTCAGCAGCGTATCCAGCTCATCTTTCTCTTTTAACTGCAAAATGTATTCCTTAACGATTAACCTCATTTTCTCTCCTTTGCAGATAATCCAGTTTCATATAGACAAATTCTACCGGATAATTGAGGAATTTTCTGGGTAATTCCATAGAATAACGAAACTCCGCATATGCGTTCACCTGATATTTTAACTCACCTTTCTGAACAGTCTGGACAAAGGCAATTTTTTTCCCATATTTCATTTTCCTGTCTGGAAAATATCTTCCAAAAAAAGATCCCTCTCTGGCTTCTTCCTGTATCTTTCTGTTTTGCTCCGCCATCGCGGTCTGGTATTTCCTGTACCTGTCCTCATTGATCCGATAATCCTTGTCCTCATAACCTTTCTGCATTTTTCTCTTATATTCCTGATCATATGCAAGGATTTTCTCTGCCAGTTCCGATCTGTACAAATTGCCGGACGCAGCATAGCTCTTGGCTTTTTCCGTCAATACGGAAGAATAATTCGAATAAATCTTTTCTTTGCAGAACTCAAAATAAAACTCATTATCTTTTATCTTATCAGCCAGGAAAAATGCCAGATCTGCGATTTTATTCTCATCGGGCGTAAAAAGCAGGATTCCTTCCATGCCCAGCAGCATCTCACTTCTGACAAGTTCCTGCGATTCCAAAAAGGATTCAAGTTGATCTAACGGCAGTATTTTCTGAAAAATCTCAATCGAAAGATAGAATTCATATTTGTCTCCATGAATCAGCCGATCATACCAGTATCCTGTGATTCTTTCAGATTCATTCCGGAATATCATACATGTCTGAGGCAGCGCTTCCAGGAACTGATGGCCAAGCGCATATTTATTTTCCTTATACAGACAATATAGCTGTTCCAGTACACCTGTACAGTCCTGCTGCGCTTTCCATTTAAAATAATAATCCAGGTCGTTCAGCATCTTATTATCGATCCCAAATGGTGTGCTGATCAGCTGTTCGATCACGTCACTACCGTCCCGAAATCCAGAATCACAATCACAATATTTCAGTTCCTGAATGCAGATCCTCTTTTGCGCCTGGCTTCCGTCTTTGCACTGCATCAGTCGGCCTTTTACCTGGTCTCTGTATATACCATCAGGATGATCGGACAAATACCGAATATAAACAGGAATCAGTCCCTCCCAAAATTGTTCATTTTGACAAAGACTGGACTCTATATAAGAAAAATATTTTTCAAACAGGGCGTAACCATAAAAAGTACTTCTGTACAGGAAACAGATTCCCATCCGTTTACAGTGGTCGGACGATTCATGCAGCAAAATGTCCGTCCATTGTTCGGCGTCTTCCGGCCTTTTGCGAAACAGCACAACGCCGATCTGAACTGTCAGCTGCTCTAGCGCCTCAGAATAATCTGCAATAAATCTCCGGAGTACTTCTGATTCTTTTGCGTCTCTGACAACTAGCTTCGCATAATTCTGGACGAACTGATACGCCTCTGATCCGTCTTTAACTGCCCGGACAATCTCCAGAATAATATCCAGATTTTCAATCCGGCAGCTTTTTTCATATTCGATAAAACGCACTACAAACGGTAGGATTTTCTTATCCGCCGTCTCTTTATGTGCTTCCATCTGCAGTTCCAACAGGCTAATACCGAGTTCATTCTGAAGAATGTATCCAATATATTCACATAACAAACTTCTTTCCTTTATTGTATACAGGAAAGCAAGGATCTCTTTCATCTCAGTTCCGTTTAACCGGGTCATCGCTGCACGTGCCATGACACCCCAGCGGTTGCGTCTCATCTCTTGAGTTCCGTCATCCAGATCATCAAAAATCTCATCTGTCGTTTTCCGCAGCAAATCCGGATTTCCCTTTATTATCTGATCCGCAACTCCTAAAACACATTCTATTTTTTTCAGATCATAACTCATATCTGGTCCCCTTTTATCCCTGACTTCTCCCATATTCAAGCCACAATTGATACGTTCCTGTTTGTCATTATAGCATAACTTACCAGGCGCGCAAATAAACCTTTAAACTCAGCAAAATTTCATTTTTGGAGAATATTTTTGTCTTTTTCCGCATCTGTACATACATTTTTTTTAGGTGTAAAATAACTTCAGACACAGCTTTCACAGAAAGGATTTACCATGCATCTTCCCGGCTACTACTCTTCCGGCCAGTTCGCCCGCATGGCGGGCGTATCCGTCCGGACGATCCGTTTTTACGACAAACAGAACATACTGAAACCGTCCTATGTATCGCCTTCCGGCGCGCGTTTTTACACGGGTTCGGATCTTGCGAGGCTCCAGCAGATTCTGCTGTTTAAATACCTGGGATTTTCCCTGGACGATATCCGCGAGATGACCATCGGCGATACCGATTATCATTTCCTGAAAAATTCGCTGAATCTCCAGAAAAGACTGGTGCAGGACCGGATCGAGCAGATGCAGCTGGTGGAGAGCGCCATTGAAGACACGGTAAACGCCCTGGAGCAGGAGCGCCAGGTGGACTGGAGCCAGATGCTGGAACTGATCCACCTGACCGGCATGGAGAAAAGTCTGAAGACCCAGTACCAGAGCGCCACCAACATCTCGGCGCGGATCCGCCTGCACCGGGACTACTCTTCGAATGCCTGCGGCTGGTTTCCGTGGATCTTCGACCAGTGCCGGATCAGGGACGGCTTACAGGTCCTGGAGCTGGGCTGCGGGGACGGAACCTTGTGGAAGGAAAACATTTCCCGGCTCCCTGCGCAGATACACATTCTGCTCTCGGATATCTCGGAAGGCATGCTCAGAGACGCCAGACGCAGCCTGGGCCAGGAGGATCCGCGGTTTTCTTTCCAGGTATTCGGCTGTGAAAAGATTCCCTGCGCGGACCGGTCTTTTGACCGGGTGATCGCCAATCATGTGCTTTTCTATTGTGAGGATCTGCCGGCCGTCTTTTCCGAGGTCCGCCGTGTCCTGGGAGAAGACGGGCTCTTTCTCTGCAGCACCTACGGTTCCCGCCATATGCAGGAGATCAGCGATCTGGTACGGCGTTTTGACAGCCGCATCGTGCTGTCTGCCGAGAAATTATACGACCGCTTCGGCCTGGAAAACGGCCGGGCGCTGCTGAGTCCGTACTTTTCCGACGTGCAGCTGCTCCGTTATGAAGATTCCATCGAACTGGACCGGGCAGAACCGCTGATCGAATACATCCTGTCCTGTCACGGCAATCAGAACCAGTATCTTCTGGACCGCTATAAGGATTTCCGCGGGTTTGTGGAAAAGCAGACGGCCAGAGGATTCCATATTACCAAAGACGCCGGCGTCTTTTTATGCCGGGTCTGAGCAAAAAACGCCCGCCACTTTGGCGAGCATTTTTTGCTTAATATAACAATCTCAAGAATAATTGTCCTGCAATTTTTCCAGTTCCACGGTGATATAATTCAGTTTTAAAAGCAAATAATTTCTATCTATCAAATCTGCCCAGTATTCACAAGTTTCTTCCCCTAAGCCGGTCTCATCCATAAGGTCCTCCAAAATTCCTTTCCTTGTATAACTTCTGGATATATAATAATCCGTCAAATAGTCCATTCTATTTGCAATTTCATTCCATTCTTCTGCACTGCACAGTTCTGGCCGTATTTGTTGTAAATGTCCTCTTTCAAAACGTACAATATATTTTTCATAGATGGAGGTCAACAATCCCAGTAATTTTGCCCTGTCAATCTTTTCCATCTCCCTGAATACAGAAAGACTAAAATAGAACTGCAAAGTGTCTCTAATTTTTTCTGTTAAATTTCTGGCTGTTTCCTCTGATACACCTTCTCCTAAGAGATACTCCAATACATTTTCTTCTTTCTCTGTTTTCAGTTCCGCCCTCAGAAGATTCATAAGACGATTTTTCAGCGAATATACTTCCCGCGTAGGCGGTTCTTCCCGGCTAACAATATATTTTTCCCATTCGTTTTCAGTCTGACCAAGCTGACGAATTACTTCTGTAATCTGTCTTCCATTTTGCATAGCCATCTTCCTTTCCTAATTTTTCTTTTATTGTTCTTTCTGACCAACCCTTTAGAAATTTTTCTTTATCCTGTATTTCTTTATATTCCGCTTCAATAACGACATTTTCTACTTTATTTGGGGAAAAAGTCATGCGGCATACCTGACGCCCTGATTTAGTCAGACAATACTGTGTTCCTTTACTTCTTCCGTAACGTTCCACGTATCCTGCCTGCATCAGCTTATTCAATATCTCGCTCAAATAATTTGGACGGATATCGATCCCCTCCGCTATATTTTTCTGCCGTGAATACGGCGCCCGATATAAATACATCATAAGTTCTTTTACATGTTTATGATCTAACAGCTTTTTCCTCTCCCTGTTATATTCCTGATCCGCTGCGGCATCATACAATTCAAGAAATACTCGATACGTTCCAATAAAAGCTCCTGCTTCATAAAAAAACTTTTCATTTCCATTTTTAGATAATGCAGAAAGTGTTTTTCTGAGTTTTTTATAACTTTTTAGCAAATTATTTAATTCTTCTTGATTTTCCTCGCGAATTGCCAGAACGGCTGATTGGATATAAGATTGATTTAATGTCCGCAGCCTTTCTGCAAAAACATCCGCGCACTCTGAAAGTCTTCCTTTCATTGACTGGATCTGTTCTACGAACGCATCGCTTTGCATCATATTCTCACCTCCTCATCAAATTTAATCCGATAAACATGCGTACAGCCTTGGCAGCAACGTTCCTCGCCTCCACATAAATCGTCCATTGATATCTTTTCCGTAATAATTCCCTGTCTTCCTGCCATATATGCCATAAATACATGTGCGGACTGAGTACCTCTCTCGTTCAGCCAGCGAGAAGAGCAGGCATTTACCCAGATAACACACCAGTCCAGTTCCGGATATTTGAAAGAAAGGCTTTCGAATTGGTAGTCTCCAGAGGTAAATGACGGCACCAACAACAAATTAACTTTTAGGACTTCTGCTAATATCCTTAGATATTTTGTTATCAAAAAATCTTTACATATGGCGACCGCAATTCTTCCAATCCCATAACAATGCAAAATATATATACATCTGTCAGTTTCAATATCTTCTTTAGCACGCGGCCGCTTCATATCTACACCGTGATGCTTACATTGCTCAAAAATGGTCTCCCCCATCTCATCCAAAACCGCACACGAATTTCTATGATTTTTCCACACGGTCGGACATACCGTTAATTTAGGAAAACCGTTATCCGGAAGTTCATTTCGGCCATACAATTCCTCACTCAAACAACTGATAATTTTATCCGATCCCAACATCTCAGGAAAAAGCAAAATATCCGCTTCTTTCTCTGCCGCCTTCTTTAATGTGATTGGCATAATCTCCTGAAGTTCTTTCTCAACAAAATCAGTCATCG
Organism: uncultured Lachnoclostridium sp.; assembly: GCA_944376715.1. Lineage (GTDB taxonomy): Bacteria > Bacillota > Clostridia > Lachnospirales > Lachnospiraceae > Hominiventricola. The sequence continues at coordinate 35,739 of CALWDO010000008.1, forward strand.
GTTTTACGGAAATATAGCAACTATTATCTCTCTCGTATATTTCTGTTACTTCTACTACCTTTTTGTCTATGCCCGGAGAGACTGCAATTCGAAATTCCCCTCGCTTCAATGCCATATTGAAAAAACTTTTTGGCATAAGAATATGTCTCGCTGCATATCCCTCCATATCTTTCACGCGTATATAATAAAAGTTTCTCAGATAATAATAAATGCTGTAGGAAGTATATGCATCCCTGTTTTTGTGTTCCCATCTGCACATGGTCCGTGGCAACAAATACAGCCTGCATTCGTCCACGTTGTTATTCAGCCCATGAAAAACATACCAGTCTTCATCTGTTGGAATGCAATCGTAAAAAGAGTCTTCCAGAAAGCCGTCTAAACATCTCACGAGAAATACCATTTCCCACATATCCTCACAATGAGAACTTTCATATTCCAGATCCTGAATTAAAGTGCTGTTTGCAAGACGAAATTCTGATAATTCTGCAACATTTAATGTTTCTTTATCAAATAGATCAGGAAATTTATCTTTTAATTTCAATAAAATTGTATTTTCATAATCCATTTTTATATTCCGCATTTTTTCAAAATCACGTTCATTTAAACGGTTTATTAGAATATTCAGAATACGCGCAAATATATTGTACAAATATTGAACATACATTTTGATCCCCCCTCTATAATACAAAATAACATACTTTTTTCAGTTTTTCAATTATTATTCAGTTTTTATTCAGGAATCGAAAAATAGAAAAAAAACAAAATACCCCTTGAAGGTGACCTAACGTCACCTTCTATAATAGGGTCAACGACGAGATTTGACGATACCGGTACATCCGGGCGACTTAAGAGAATCACAGGGAAAAGGAGAAAATCATGAGCAAGAAAACCATTATCGTGACCGGCGGAGCCGGTTTCATCGGAAGCAATTTTATTTTCCACATGCTGGACAAATATCCGGACTACCGGATCATATGTCTGGACTGCCTGACCTATGCGGGCAATCTGTCCACGCTGGCTCCGGTCATGGACAACCCCAACTTCCGTTTCGTAAAAGAAAGCATCACGGACCGTGACGCCGTATACCGTCTGTTTGAGGAAGAACATCCGGATATGGTGGTCAATTTCGCAGCGGAGAGCCATGTAGACCGTTCCATCGAGAATCCGGAGATCTTCCTGACCACCAATATCATCGGCACTTCCGTCCTCATGGACGCCTGCCGCAAATACGGCATTGAACGCTACCATCAGGTGTCCACCGACGAGGTCTACGGCGATCTGCCTCTGGACCGCCCGGATCTGTTTTTCACCGAAGAGACGCCGATCCATACGTCCAGCCCGTACTCTTCCAGCAAGGCAGGCGCGGACCTTCTGGTGTTGGCATACCACCGCACCTACGGTCTGCCCGTAACCATCAGCCGCTGTTCCAACAACTACGGCCCCTACCACTTCCCGGAGAAACTGATCCCGCTGATGATCGCCAACGCGCTGAACGACAAGCCTCTTCCGGTATACGGAAAAGGTGAGAACGTCCGCGACTGGCTCTATGTGGAAGATCATTGCAAAGCCATCGACCTGATCATTCACAAAGGACGCGTGGGTGAAGTATACAACGTAGGCGGCCACAACGAGATGAGAAATATCGATATCGTGAAGCTGATTTGCAAGGAGCTTGGCAAACCGGAGAGCCTGATCACCTTTGTCGCGGACCGCAAAGGCCACGACATGCGCTATGCCATCGATCCCACCAAGATTCACAATGAGCTGGGATGGCTGCCGGAGACCAGATTTGAAGACGGCATCAAGAAAACGATCAAATGGTATCTGGAGCACAAGGACTGGTGGGAGACCATCATCTCCGGAGAATACCAGAATTATTATGAGAAAATGTATGGCAACCGTTAAGCAGAAGGAGGAATCACAAAATGAAAATATTTGTAACCGGTGTGGGCGGACAGCTGGGACATGATGTGATGAACGAGCTGGCCGGAAGAGGATATGAAGGAATCGGTTCCGATATCGCACCTGTATACAGCGGTATTCAGGACGGCACCGCTGTGACGCAGATGCCTTATGTGCCCCTGGATATTACGGACCGGGCTTCCGTGGATCAGATTCTTTCAGATCTGCGTCCCGACGTGGTTGTGCACTGCGCCGCATGGACGGCTGTGGATATGGCGGAAGACGACGACAAGGTAGAGAAAGTACGTCAGGTCAACGCCGCAGGGACGGAAAATATCGCTCTAGCCTGCAAAAAGCTGGACTGCAAGATGGTTTACCTGTCCACCGACTATGTATTTGACGGCCAGGGAACAGAGGCCTGGCAGCCGGACTGCAAAGATTATAAGCCGCTGAACGTATACGGTCAGACCAAGCTGGAAGGAGAACTGGCTGTTTCCTCCAATCTGGAGAAATATTTCATCGTACGTATCGCCTGGGTCTTCGGCGTCAACGGAAAGAATTTTATCAAGACTATGCTGAATCTGGGCAAAACCCACGATCATCTGCGGGTTGTCAACGACCAGATCGGCACTCCTACCTACACGTACGACCTGGCGCGGCTTCTGGTGGACATGATCGAGACGGACAAATACGGATATTATCACGCCACCAACGAAGGCGGCTATATCAGCTGGTATGATTTCACCGTGGAGATCTTCCGCCAGGCTGCGGAGTTGGGACACCCGGAATACAGCGCCGTTACCGTGACTCCGGTCACCACGGAAGAATATGGCGAGTCCAAGGCCAGACGACCTTTTAATTCCCGTCTGGATAAAAGCAAGCTGACCGCCAACGGATTCACGCCTCTGCCCACCTGGCAGGACGCGCTGCACCGTTATCTGAAAATAGTCCTGTAAAGCCGAAATATAGGGTGCGCAAAAAGCAGTCTGTTTAAAACGGGCTGCTTTTTTGTTTTCTGATTATTTGACCATTTCTCTGTCATTTTCGACATTTTCCCACGTTATATATAAGATACCCTGAGGTGCGCCTCATGGTAAATTCATCCATTTCCAGTAAAATTTTCATAGAATCTGTCGGAATAAGGGGTTTTCATCATGCATCAGTATCAGTCACTGTTGAAAGATTTTCTCATGGTCCGTGTACACAGCTATCGGCTTACTTTGCAGTGCTCCCAGGAACGCATGGCTGAAAAACTTCGCATTTCACCGCGGTCTTACATCGATCTGGAACGCGGGAAATATGGCTTCTCTGCGGCCACCTTCGCATTCTTCCTTCTCATTTTGCCTGAAGACGACGTGCTGGATCTTCTCCGGAGTCTTCGGAAGCTGATTGACAAGGAGGACAACCACGATGCAGCCTGACGCACATACGCTTTGGAAAATCTATGCGCTTCTGCAGCAGATGGGCGCGTCCTCCAGTTATACCGGATTTTTTCATACCGCTTACGCCGTATTTCTCACTATTGGAGAACCGCGCCGGCTTCTGCTGGTGACCAAATGGCTCTATCCGGATGTGGCGGAATATTTCCACACATCCTGGTCCGCCGTGGAACGCAATATCCGCACAGTTGTCGACCTGGTCTGGAAATCACATCCGGAGCAGCTGTCCCGGATCGCAGGATATCCGCTGGAGAAACGGCCGTCCTCGTCTCAATTCATCTTTATTCTGGCGGAGTATCTGTCTGCCGACTCTACCTGATCCCGCCAAGCTCCTGATACATCTCTTTCGCATAACTGTCCGTCATGCCGCAGATCTCATCCGTGACCAGCAAAAGCCGCAGATACAGCCGCTCTGTCTCGTCTTTTCCTTTTGCGTAGACATGGTAGATGGCTCTGTAATTTTCCGAGATGAGGCTCATCAGCTTCTCCTGCACCGCCGTCATGGGCTCGTCCGAATCATAGCGGATGGCCGCGTCCACAAAACGCTCCAGAAGGAAACTGAAGATGGCGTCCGCTCCGACTTCCAGCTTCAGGATCGGAGCAGATATGAAAGCATAGCGGTAGGCAATATCTCCCAGCTCTTTCATCATCAGCGTGCCCGGCATGCCGTCCAGCAGTTCCTTTTTATAGGTTCCTTCCATCAGTTCCTCATAATGACGGACAAAACCGGCCGTAGCGCTGCGGATCATCTTTCCCTGGACCTGGACCGTCCAGTTCTGTACGGCGTTGGCGTCGGGCCGGGTGATCCCTTTCTCGATCGCCCTGGTCCTGCGCCGCTCCAGAAGGGCCACCATATCCTTATAATCCCCGTCCTGCTCCTCCGGGCGGTAGTCTTTCAGCTCCTGCACCAACCGCTCGAAGGTAATACACCCTTTCTTGAACGCGTCTTCAATATCCGCTGTCCGGTAGGCGATATCGTCCGCCGCTTCCAGCACGAACGCCAGCGGGTGGCGTTTTCCGAAGGTTCCGGTGCTCTCCTGAATCTCCTGAAACACTTCCCTGTCCGCGTAAAAATATCCCATCTTTTTTGTACGGATATCGCCGCTCTTTTTATCGATCTCCAGCGAAGATACCGGATACTTTATGATCGTGCCTAAAAGTCCCTTGGTCAGATTCATGCCGTGCTCGTCTACCAGGTAATGCAGCTTCGTCACCAGCCGGAGAGCCTGGGTGTTGCCCTCACACTCATAGAAATCCGCCTGCATCTGCGGATTCAGCACTTCGGTCAGCGGCCTGCCTTTCCATCTGAGCTCCGGCATCTTCCTGCGGAACCAGTCCCGGATAGCAGTCTCGCCAAAATGCCCGAAAGGAGGGTTCCCGATATCATGCAGAAGTCCCGCGCACTGCAGGATATCGCAGACGTCCGCCTTATAGGAAGTAAGGAACTGCGGATCCTTGATATTTCTCAGGATCTCCTCCGAAATATTCTGCCCCAGAGATTTCGCGAAGGAGGATACCTCCAGCGAATGGGTCAGTCTGGTCCGGATGAAATCGCTGCGGTCCAGGGGAAAGACCTGTGTCTTATCCTGAAGCCTGCGGAAGGACGCGCTCCCGATGATCCTGTGATAATCTTTTTCAAATTCCGTCCGCAGATCCCCGGATCCGGGGCGGCCGCGGTATGCCCGGATCCGGTCCGGGCAGAGCAGTTTCTGCCATTCCATAGATTTTCCCGCCTTCTCTAAATACTATATATAAAGTATCATACCTTTCTTAAAAGTCCAATGATTTTTTGTGTATAACTTCTTCCAAACCGGTCATAATATAACTAAACGAAAGATAAATTGAATACTTATCCTCCCCTTTGAAGGTCCGTCTGCTGCGCATCGCCGCGGCAGGCGGATTTTTTGTCACATAGAAAAAAATACTTGTTATGTAGTTTTGAATACTATATAATGAGTGGTGAGGTGATAAATATGACGATAGACCCGCAGGACATCCTGAGCAGCATACTCACCAGTCTGGACCGGATCGATTATATCAAACCGCAGGAGATTCCGAACATAGATCTGTATATGGATCAGGTGACCACGTTCATGGAAGAACATCTGCAGTCTTCCAAGCGCTATCCGGAGGACAAGATCCTGACCAAGACCATGATCAACAATTATGCCAAGAATCATCTGCTCCCGCCGCCTGACCGCAAAAAGTATTCCAAGGAGCATATCCTTTTGTTAATCTATATTTATTATTATAAAGGGATTCTGTCCATTGGAGATATTGAGCGCCTTCTGGCGCCGCTGACGGAGCGCTTCTTCCACACGGACAATTCTCTGAACATGCAGGATATTTATGAAGAAGTATTCAGTCTTGAGAAGAGTGAAGTAGAGTATCTGAAAGAAGAAGTGATCCGGAAATACAAACTGGCGTCTGATCTGTTCCCGGAAGCCAGCGAGGAGGACCGGCAGTTTCTGCAGATTTTTTCTTTCATCTGTCTGCTCAGCTTTGACGTATATGTGAAGAAACAGGTGATCGAAAAGCTGATCGACCAGCTTCCCCAGAAAAATGATGGGAAAAAGCACCATAAGGAGTAAAAGAGCCGTACAGTTCCCGAACCCGGGATCCTGTACGGCTCCGTTTTTTACTCTTCCTCCGTTCTTCGGAAAACCATGTCGTAACCGTCGTTTCCATAATTAAGCGAACGGTTCACACGGCTGATGGTGGCTGTAGAAGCGCCGGTCCTCTCGGCGATCTCCTGATACGTCTGTTTTTCCCTCAACAGCCTGGCCACCTCAAAGCGCTGGGACATGGACTGTATCTCATTGATCGTACATACGTCTTCAAAGAACTGATAGCACTCTTCCATGGACTGCAGACTCAGTATGGCACGGAAAAGCCCATCGGTCGCTTCATTGTGAATCTTTTTATTCATGTGTTCTGTATCCCCTTATATTTACGTCTTTTAGTATTTTAACACACTAAAATTGTAAAGTCCAGTCCCGCGCTCTTATCTGTATTTATTAATATATTCCCGGATCTTTTTCTTATCGGTATTGATCACCAGCTCCTCCGGGAAATCTGTCTCTTCCAGAAGCGGATAGATCCTCTCGTGATTGCGCACATCCGTGAAGAAATGCGCGTCGCTGCCCATAATCACCGGCGTGCGGTATTTTTTGCAAAGATTCAGGATCTCAATGTCATTCCCCCGGGCATTCTGGCGGTAGCCATTGGGGTTCAGAGAATTGTTGTTGATCTCCAGCAGCGTATGATGCTCTTTCGCCGCCTGGACGATCGCCTCGTTGTCCAGCGGATACCGGCTGTCATCCGGATGACCGATAATATTGATCAAGGGATTCCGGAGGGCGTTTACCACGCACTCCGTATTCCACTCCCGGCTTCCCGGCTTGATGCAGGGAATATGCAGACTGGCAATGGTCAGATCCATCTGGGCCAGATCCTCCTGGCTCATGTCCACGGTTCCCTTCTCATCCAGGATATTCAGCTCGATCCCCAGCAGCAGTTCCAGATTCCCGTGCTGTCTGGGTACCACTCTCAGATTATGAAAATAGATCAGCTGGCAGCTTCCGGGCATCTGCGGAGCATGCTCTGTGATTCCGAATACTTCCAGTCCCTTATCCTGTGCCGCGCGGATCATCTCCATCATGGTATTGTAAGCATGTCCGCTCGCAATCGTATGTGTATGCACATCCACAAGATCTCTCATTCTGCCTGTTCCTCCAAAAGCCTCTTCAGTTCCTCTGCCGCCTGCGCCTGATCTTTTACCAGGATTCCCTGCATCCCCAGCTCCCGGGCAGTCTCCACATTAGCCGGAGAATCGTCCAGGAACACCGACTCCTCCGCCTTCAGTCCGTATTGCTCCAACAGCAGAAGGTATATGCCGGGATCCGGTTTGATCTTTTTTACCCGGTATGACAGGATTCCTCCGTCCATCTCCGATAAAAAAGACAGCTTATCTCCCGCGTCCCGTTCTACTTTCGCCGGAAAATTAGAGAGATAGAAGGTCCGGTATCCTTGCCCCCGGAGTTCCCGAAGCCAGTTCCCCGTACCGGGATATTCCCGGATCAGCGTGCCCAGATTCTCATATACACGGCGGATCTCTTTCTCCAGTGCCGGGTCGCTGCGGACAAAAGCGGCCAATACCGCTTCTTCCGTCCACACGCCCCGGTCCAGCTCATGCCACGCCGGGCTCTGCATCATGGCCGCGCCCAGACGCCTGGCAGTCTCTCCGGTGTAGCCGCAGGAACGGATATGGTCCTGCCAGCAGAAATCCACCAGCACATTCCCGATATCAAAGATGATATTACGGATCATTTTCTGTTGCGGAAGATGATATCGTCTCTTCCCGGGCCGTTGGATACCATCGTGATCGGATATCCGATCTGTTCCTCGATGAATTCCACGTAATTACGGCAGTTCTCCGGCAGATCCTCGTACTTGCGGATCCCGCGGATATCGCACTTCCATCCGGGAAGCTTCTTATAAACAGGCTTTGCCTTCTCCAGCAGACGGGTGGTCGGGAAATCGGTGGTCACTTCTCCGTCGATCTCATAACCTACACAGACCGGGATCTCGTCCAGATAACCCAGTACATCCAGTACCGTAAACGCCACGTCGGTAGCTCCCTGCAGGCGGCATCCGTACTTGGAAGCCACACAGTCGAACCAGCCCATACGTCTCGGACGTCCGGTGGTAGCGCCGTACTCTCCTCCGTCTCCGCCGCGGTTTCTCAACTCGTCCGCCTCGTCTCCGAAGATCTCGCTGACAAAAGCGCCTGCTCCCACCGCGCTGGAATATGCTTTGCACACAGCGATGATCTGCTTAATCTCATAGGGCGGGATGCCTGCTCCGATGGCTCCGTAAGCAGCCAGCGTGGAAGAAGAAGTCACCATGGGGTAGATTCCGTGATCCGGGTCTTTCAGCGTCCCCAACTGGCCTTCCAGCAGGATATTCTTGCCTTCTTTCAGCGCCTTGTCCAGATAGCTGGACACATCGCATACATACGGCTCGATCATCCGGCGGTACTCCATCAGTTCTTCATAGATATCTTCCACCTTCAAGGCCGGAGCATGGTACAGGTGCTCGATCAGCACGTTTTTCTGGGTAATAACCCTGCCGATCTTCTCTTTCAGCTCCGCTTCATCCATGAACAGTTCGCTGACCTGGAATCCGATCTTCGCGTATTTGTCCGAATAAAACGGCGCGATGCCGGACTTGGTGGAACCGAAAGACTTGCCTGCCAGACGCTCCTCCTCCAGTTTATCCAGTAAAATATGATAAGACATCACGATCTGGGCACGGTCAGACACAAGGATCTTCGGCGTGGGAACGCCCCGCTCCACGATACCCTGAAGTTCTTTCACCATCACCGGAATATTTAAGGCTACGCCGTTTCCAATGATATTGACCGTATGGCTGTAGAACACGCCGGACGGCAGTGTGTGCAGCGCAAATTTTCCGTAGTTGTTCACGATCGTGTGTCCTGCGTTGGCGCCTCCCTGGAACCGGATGATGATATCGGAATCCTGGCCAAGCATATCTGTGATCTTGCCCTTTCCTTCGTCTCCCCAGTTGGCTCCTACAATAGCTCTTACCATATTGATATTCCTCCGTTTTACAGGCGGATCTGCCTGTCTTCTGTTCTGTTTATGCGTCTTTTTAGGCGCACACTATTCAGTATAGCTTAAAAGTGTTTATAAGTAAAGTATATTATCCAAAATCAAACAAGGACAGCTGATTGGATTCCGGCAGACCGTCCAAAAGCCCCAGATCCGCCATCAGATCTATGACCGTCTTGCTTAGTTTTGTCCTCTGACGCAGGTCGTCTTTGGACAGGAACGGCCCCTGGGCCGCCGCCTCCACCAGAGCGTCCGCCGCTTTGTCGCCCAGCCCGTCGATGGTGGACAGGGCCGGCATAAGCTTCCCGTCGATAATCCGGAACATGTGGGCTTCCGCCTGGTAGATATCCACCTTCATGAATTCAAATCCCCGGGCATACATCTCCTGCACGCTCTTCATATCCTTCAGCGTGTCCTGCTCCTTTTTCGACAAAGTATCGCTTCTGCGCTTATAATCAGCCATATAATACTCCAGACGCTCGCGGCCCTGGCACATGATCTCGTAGTCAAAGGCGTCGGCGCGGATACTGAAATAGGCCGCATAGTAGGCCAGCGGATAGTTGATCTTGCAATAGGCGATTCTCCAGGCCATCATCACGTAGGCGGCCGCGTGGGCCTTGGGAAACATGTATTTGATCTTCTTGCAGGACCAGATATACCAGTCCGGCACGCCGTGTTCCGTCATAGTCTGTTCCCACTCCGGCTTCAGGCCTTTTCCCTTACGCACGCTCTCCATGATGGTAAACGCCAGCTCGCTGTCCAGACCCATATCGATCAGATAGATCATGATGTCGTCACGGGTACAGATAGCGGTGGAGATCGTCGCCTTGCCTTCCTGGATCAGAGTCTGGGCGTTTCCCAGCCACACGTCCGTGCCGTGGGCCAGACCCGCGATCCGCACCAGGTCGGAAAACTGCGTAGGTTTCGTGTCTATCAGCATCTGCATGGCGAATTCCGTACCAAACTCCGGGATTCCCAGCGATCCCAGCTTTGTCCCGCCGATATCCTCCGGTTTGATACCCAGCGCGTCCGTATTCTGGAACAGCGACATGACCTGCGGATCGTCCAGCGGGATCTTCTTGGCGTCAATGCCGGTCAGGTCCTCCAGCGTACGGATCATGGTGGGATCATCGTGCCCCAGAATATCCAGCTTCAGAAGGTTGTGGTCGATGGAATGGTAGTCAAAGTGCGTGGTCACCGTATCGGTGGTCATATCGTTGGCCGGATGCTGAACCGGGGTAAAGGAATAGATACTTTCTCCCAGCGGCAGCACAATGATGCCGCCGGGATGCTGTCCCGTCGTCCGGCGGATGCCGGTGCATCCCTGCACGATCCGGTCGATCTCGCAGTTTCTCTTGCGGGTTCCCCGCTCTTCATAATAGTTTTTCACATAGCCGAATGCCGTCTTATCCGCCAGGGTGCCGATAGTCCCGGCCCGGTAGGTCTGGCCCGCGCCGAAGATTACCTCGGTGTATTTATGGGCTTTGGACTGGTAATCGCCCGAGAAATTCAGGTCGATATCCGGCTCCTTGTTTCCCTTGAATCCCAGGAATGTCTCAAAGGGAATATCAAATCCGTCTTTCTTCAGCTTCGTACCGCACACCGGACAGTCTTTGTCAGGCATATCGCAGCCGGCCCGTCCGGAATACGCCTTTACCTCCGGAGAATCAAAATCGCTGTAATGACAGTTCGGACAGTAATAATGGGGGCTCAGCGGATTTACTTCCGTGATCCCGGCCATGGTGGCTACAAACGAGGAACCTACCGACCCGCGGGAGCCTACCAGGTATCCGTCGTCGTTGGACTTCCACACCAGTTTCTGGGCGATGATATACATCACGGCGAATCCATTGCCGATGATGGATTTCAGCTCCCGTTCCAGCCGCTCCGTCACCACTTCGGGCAGATTTTCCCCGTAGATCTCATGGGCTTTCCGGTAGCAGATCTCCCTGAGCGTTTTGTCCGAATCCGGGATCACCGGCGGGCACTTGTCCGGGCGCACCGGCGACAGATGCTCGCACATGTCGGAGATCAGGTTGGTATTGGTGATCACCACTTCTTCCGCTTTCTCCGGCCCCAGGAACGCAAATTCTTCCAGCATCTCTTCTGTGGTCCTCAGATACAGCGGCGCCTGTTCGTCCGCGTCACCAAATCCCTTGCCTGCCATGATAATGCGCCGGTAGACTTCGTCCTCCGGATCCATAAAGTGCACGTCGCAGGTAGCTACTACCGGCTTGTGGAATTCTTCGCCCAGCCGGATAATCTTCCGCACATTTTCCCGCAGGTCCTCTTCCGACTGCACCGGGTTCTTGGAATCTTTGATCATAAACCGGTTGTTCCCGATGGGCTGGATCTCCAGATAATCGTAAAAATCCACGATTCTGGCAATCTCCTGAGCCGGGGCTCCTCGCAGGATCGCCTGATACAGTTCTCCCGCCTCGCATGCCGATCCCACGATCAGACCTTCCCGGTAACGGTTCAGTTCGCTTTTGGGAATCCTTGGCCTTCTGAAAAAATAATCCAGATGGGACATGGATACCAGACGGTATAAATTTACCCGCCCGATATCGTTTTTCGCCAGGATGATCACATGGTACGTGGCCAGCTTTTTGATCATCTCCTTATCCGGACGCCCCATCTCGTTCACATCGTCCAGGGTAAAAATATCCCGTTCTTTGAACATCCGGATAAATTTTACGAAGATCTCCGCCGTACACGCCGCGTCGTCCACAGCCCGGTGATGATTCTCCAGAGATACCCCCAGCGCTTTCGCCACCGTGTCCAGTTTATATTTCCCCAGAGACGGCAGGAGCATCCGCGCCATGGCCACTGTATCTCCCACGGTAAACTCCGCGTCGATTCCCAGCGTGATGCAGTTCTGATGGATAAAGCCCGCGTCGAAGGACGCATTGTGGGCGATCAGCACACAGTCGCCGCAGAATTTCAGAAAGGCGGGCAGAACTTCTTCGATGGGCGGCGCGTCGATTACCATCTCGTCGCTGATGCCGGTCAACTGCTCGATCTCAAAGGGAATGGGCTCTTTGGGATTTACAAAGGTGCTGAACCGCTCTGTGATCTTCCCTTCCTCCACTTTCACCGCTCCGATCTCGATGATCCGGTTGTTGACCGCAGACAGTCCGGTAGTCTCCAGGTCAAAGACCACAAAGGAACCGTCCAGGCTCTGGCCTTTGGAATTTTCCACCACTTCTTTTAAGTCATCCACCAGGTAGCCTTCCACCCCGTAGATCACCTTGAAGTCTTCGTCCTTTGAAATCGTGTGATTCGCTTCGGTAAAAGCCTGCACGCATCCATGATCCGTCAGGGCCAGCGCCGGCATCCCCCAGGATTTTGCTCTCTTCAGAAGGGCCGAGGCGTCGGTCACGCCGTCCATATCGCTCATCTTGGTATGGCAGTGCAGTTCCACCCTCTTTTTATAGGCATAATCCATACGCGCCACTGTGAAATCCGCGATCTTTTTGATCCCTGTCACAGAGCCGATGGTCAGCTCATGATCGAAACGGTCCAGAACCGTCATGCCTTTTACTTTCACAAACCCGCCTGCCTGAATCTTCTCTTTCAGTTCCGAAAGCTGCTCGTTCTTCGTAAACATTTTCACGTGGATCGTATCGGTAAAATCAGTGACCGTCAGCGTCAGGATCGTCCGCTCCCCGCGGATCTCCCTCTCGTCGATCTGCAGGATCTTTCCGCGGATGGTCACTTCTCCCATCTCCTCGATCACCTGCTCCAGCGGCATAGGTTCATCGTCAAAATCCCGTCCGTACAACACATCGGGGTTATCGCTTTTCCGGTAGCTGTAGCTCTTCCGTTCCGAAGAACCATTTCCTCCGTTCCCCGCCTTGCCGGGGAACTGCCGCGCCCCGCTGCCGCGGGACGCGTTCTCTTCCCTGGCGGCAGCCCTGGCCTGGGAGCCTTTAGCCCGTTCTTCCGCATGGGCTTTCTTCTCCTGACGAAGACTCTCGGTAAGAAAACTGATCTTCTGTTTCAGCTCCGCCTGGCTCTTCTCAATACTCACGCTTTCTTTCAGTTCCAGATACTGAAGATCCACTTTCACCTGAAAACCGCAGCGCTCATTAAATACCCGGTCCAGGATCCGCAGCAGGTCGTCCACCGCTTCCCGGTCATAGACCCGGTCCGAGATACCAAAAAGCACCGTGTGTTCATCCGGAAACTCCATCTTCGCATGTTTCATCAGACTTCTTTTGTAGGGACTGTACGCTTCCAGTTCCATCAGCACGCTCTCTTCATAGACGTCCCAGAGCTTTTCGGGGGTATACTGCTCCGACAGCTGAAACTTCTCAAAGATAAGTACCTGCACCTTCCGGTACCCGAAGATCTGTTTCTGGATCTGTTTCGCCAAATGAAAAAGCTGATCTTTGGCAATCAGCTTTTTACTCGTCATATACACCCGCAGCACATCCCGGGCAGGCGTCATGGACACTCTGGTCACTACCGTCTGCTCGAACAGAGCGTGCTCCTGTTCACCGAGCTGCAGCGTCTTAAATACTTCAAAAAAAGGTTTTTCATTCATTCCAGTTCTCCAGTTCATGGCGAAGCGCGCTAAGAAGTTCTCCCTCCGGCACTTTCCGGATCACTTCTCCGTGCTTCATCAAAAGGCCTTCTCCCTGGCCTCCCGCGATACCCAGATCCGCCTCACGGGCCTCTCCCGGCCCGTTGACCACACAGCCCATCACGGCCACTTTGATATTCAGCGGGAATTCCGTCACCATGGTCTCCACCTCATTTGCAAGGCTGATCAGATCGATCTTGGTTCTTCCGCAGGTAGGACAGGATACCACTTCAATCCCTCCGGTCCGCAGGCCTAAAGTCCGCAGAATCAGTTTCGCCGATTTGATCTCCTCCACCGGATCCCCGGTCAGCGATACGCGGATGGTATCCCCGATGCCCTGACTCAGGATAATGCCAAGTCCTACCGCAGACTTGATATTTCCGGAGTACAAAGTCCCGGCCTCCGTGATCCCCACATGGAGCGGGTAAGACGTCTTATCCGCGATCAGTTCGTGTGCTTTCGCGCACATCATAACATTGGAAGATTTGATGCTGATCACCAGGTTGTCATATCCCAGATCCTCGATGATCTTCACCTTGTCCAGCGCGCTCTCCACCAGGCCTTCCGCCGTGACCCCATGGTATTTTTCCACCAGATCCTTCTCCAGGGATCCACTGTTCACACCCACGCGGATAGGGATTCCCCTTTCTTTCGCCGCGTCCACCACGGCCCGGATACGGTCCAGACTCCCGATATTTCCCGGATTAATACGGATCTTGTCCGCTCCGTTCTCGATGGCGGCGATCGCCATCCGGTAGTCAAAATGGATGTCGGCCACCAGCGGAATACGGATCTGTTTCTTGATCTTTCGAAGGGCCAGAGCCGCCTCCTGTGTGGGCACCGTGCAGCGCACGATCTCGCATCCTGCCGCTTCCAGCCGATGAATCTGCGCCACCGTTGCCTCCACGTCTTCCGTTCTGGTATTTGTCATGGACTGGATCAGGATCGGATTGCCGCCTCCGATGACCCGGTCGCCGATCTTTACTGTCTTTGTATGATCTCGATACATCTCTTCACCCCTTTACTCCAGACGCTCCCTCTTAAGATCGTCCAGACGTTTTTTAACACTGTATTTATTAACGCTCAAGACCAGCCCGATCTCGATCAGCAGGAAAAACGAAGCAGTGCCGCCATAACTGAAGAACGGGAGCGTCACTCCCGTGGTGGGGAACAGGTTCGTCACTACCATCAGGTTTAAGATCACCTGCAGCGCAATGTGGGACATAACGCCGATGGCCATCATGCGTCCCAGCGTATCTTCCGCCGTCTGCGAGATCGTATAGATCCGGTACAGCAGATAGATAAACAGCAGAATAATCAGGCCTGCGCCGAATATCCCCAGCTCTTCACAGATAATCGCAAATATGTAGTCGTTGAACGGCTCCGGAATCTTGCCCAGCTTCTGGATACTGTTTCCCAGTCCTTTTCCCCACAGGCCGCCCGATCCGATGGCGTACAAGCCCTGGAGAGACTGGAACGCCGTATCCTGTTCGTACTCATAGGGCACCAGCCACGCACGGATACGCTGGATACGGAAATTCGCGTCCGCCACTTCTGCCGGATCCATATGGTAGACATAATAGAGTACGGCCGTCACGCCCACCGCGACCACCGCCACGCACAGGAAAAATTTCCAGTACTGGGGATGCATCACAAAGATCATGATCACCGCCGTCCCCAGCAGGATCGCCGCCGTACTCATGTTGTCGCTGATCGTCAGGATCAACATGGCGATCACTGCGGAAGGGAGCGCCATCACTATAATAGACAGCCAGCTCTTCAGCTTCCTGGCATTCGCCGTGATCAGCGTAGCCATAAAGATGATCATGATCAGTTTGATCGGCTCCGCCACCTGGAACTGCACCGGCCCGATCCGCAGCCACCTGGTAGCTCCCTTAACCGTAACCCCAAGCGGCGTCTTCAGCAGAAGCACCAGCGCCAGACAGGCTGCATAACCCAGCAGTGCCAGCTTGCTCCACACATGATAGTTGATGTTGGAAACCACAAGCATGGCTATAACTCCCAGAATACTGTAGATCACCTGGTTCTTTAAAAGATACATGGGATCATTGTTGTAGGTGCTGCTCATGCTCGCCGTATAATAGCTGGCGCTGTATATCATGACAAATCCGAACACCATCAGAAAGAGCAGCGCCACCAGAAGATTGGTGTCCAGCCCCAGAAGCCCAAATTGAAACAGCCTCCCTCTCTTTCTTTTCTTCATGCCGGACTCCCCTGCCTCTCATACCGGCAAAAAGTAAACTCCAGATCAAAATAAGTCTTCTCCTCACTCTGTCCTGTCAGCCTCCATTCCGGCATGTCGTCCATATCAGGGAAGTAAGTATCTGCCTCGTAGGCATGATCGATCCTGGTCACATGCGCCACGCTGCAGTAAGGCAGGAACTCCTTATAGATACTGCTCCCTCCGATAATATAGACGTCTTCTGACGGATACTTTTTCAGCTCCTCCAGCACATCCTCCATATTATGGAACACCAGAGCGTCCTTCACCTGATAATGGGGATTCCTGGTCAGCACAATGTTGGTGCGGTTCTTTAGCGGACGTCCTCCGGGAAAACTCTCCAGAGTCTTTCTTCCCATCACGACCACTTTCCCTGTGGTCTCCCTGCGGAAGAACTTCATGTCCTCCGGGATGCTGACCAACAGTTTATTCTGGTGCCCGATGCCCCAGTTTTTATCTACAGCTACTATTAAATTCATATCTGTCCTCCCTTTATACCGCGATCGGGATATTTTTCACCTGCGGCCCTGCCTGGTAGTCTTCCACGATCAGGTCTGCCGTGGTAAATGAATAAAAGTCTTTCACATCCGGGTTCAGCCTTACTTTTGGCGCCGGATAGGTCTCCCGGGAAATCAGCTCCCGGATAATGTCCACATGACGGTCATAGATATGCGCGTCCGCGATCACATGCAGCAGCTCTCCGGGAATCATACCGCACGCCTGAGCCACCATCATCAGCAGGATCGCGTACTGGCACACATTCCAGTTATTGGCCGCCAGCACATCCTGGGAACGCTGGTTCAGCACCATGTTCAGAGTCAGCCTGTCCTCCCCCGGATCCTGGGTCACGTTATATGTCACTCCATAAGCGCAGGGATACAGGTGCATCTCGCTCAGATCCGCATGTACATAAGTGTTGGTCATGATCCGGCGGCTGAAGGGATTGTTCTTCAAATCAAAAAGCACCCGGTCCATCTGATCCATCATGCCTTCTTTGTACTTGCTCTTTACGCCGATCTGATAGCCGTATGCCTTGCCGATGGAACCGGTCTCATCCGCCCATTCGTCCCACACATGGCTGTTCAGGTCATGGATGTTGGAAGACTTCTTCTGATAAATCCACAGGATCTCATCCATGCAGCTCTTGAGCGCCGTCTTGCGCAGGGTGATCGCCGGGAACTCCTTTCTCAGGTCATACCGGTTCACCACGCCGAACTTTTTGATCGTATAGGCGCTGGAGCCGTCCTCCCACCGGGGCCGGACCTTCTCGCCCTCGGTGCTGGTCCCGTTCTCCAGGATATCCCGGCACATATTTATAAAAAGCTGATCTGCATAGCTCATCTTTTTCTCTCCATTCTGGTCATTGCAAAATGCTGATATCAATATTATATTATATAGCAAGTCAACCTCTGCCGCAAGGAAAACGGATGACAAAAACAGACAAAAGGAGATCTTCCCAATGTACCAGATCACAGAATGGTGCCATCATTTTATCCGTGAGCAAGTATGTCCCGGCAGTTCCTGTATCGACGCCACCATGGGAAACGGCGGCGATACTGAGCTGTTGTGCCGTCTTGCCGGACCGGATGGGCACGTACTGGCCTTCGACATCCAGAAGAGCGCGCTCTCCCGCACAGAAAAAAGGCTGCGGAACGCAGGCGTACCGGACAATTTCCGGCTGATTCTGGATTCCCACAGCCATATGACGCAGTATGCAGATACAGGGACCATAGACTGCGTCGTTTTTAACCTGGGGTACCTTCCCGGCGGTGACCACCGTCTCGCCACCAGATCACACAGCACTCTGGCCGCCCTGGAACAGAGTCTCACCCTGCTGAAAAAAGGCGGCATGATCAGCCTGTGCATCTACAGCGGAGGAGACACCGGCTTCGAAGAACGGGACGCGGTCCTTGGCTGGCTTAAGGAGCTGGATCCGAAACGATATCTCGCGGTACTTTCTTCCTATTATAATCGGCCTAACAATCCGCCGATTCCTGTGATCATCAGGAAAATTTATTGACGGGGACATCTTTTCGTGCTACGCTGTCAGAAAAATGGATTTGCGCTGATTTATGCAGTGTATTTTCCATGTGTTTTACAAAGGAGAAAGTGTTATGAAGAAGAAAAAAAGACTCGGCATCATAGCCGGCGTCATTGTGCTGCTCGCGGTGATCGGCGGGCTTGCCACACCTCCATCTGACAGCGTCAGAGCAGATTCTATTGCAATTTCCATAGCGGATCAGCAGGAAGAATACGATGTAGGGACCACCATACCCGTTACCCTTACTGTGGAACCGGAAAATGCCAGTACGGAAGAACTGGAGTATGAAACCAGTTCCCCCTCGGTTCACTTTTCCGAAGACGGGATTTTCACCGGAACGCAGGAGGGTGATTTCGAAGTTTTCGTTCAGTGCGGCAGCGTCAAAAGCAACACATTAAATATTTCTGTAGCAGATATCACATCCCGTGAAAAAGCCCAACAGTTTGCGGAACAGCAGGCGGCGCTGGAAGCGGAAGCACAGCAGCTGGAAGAAGAACGCGCCGCCCTGGAAACTGAAGCGCAGCAGCTGGAAGAAGAGCGCGCTGCTCTGGAAGCCGAGGCACAACAGTTGGCAGAAGAACGCGCCGCTCTGGAAGAAGCGCAGACTGCACAGGCAGCCGCAGCCCAGGAAGACCAGGGAACAGCTCCTCAGAGCAGCTCGGATTCCTCCGGCTCTGTCGCCTCCAGTTCTTCCGCTTCCTCGGCGGATACTTCATCCGGTGCAGGCAGCTCTGATATGGTATGGATACCCAGGACCGGATCCAAGTATCACAGCAACAGTTCCTGCAGCAATATGAAAAATCCCAGACAGGTTACTGTAGATTATGCCATATCTCTTGGGTATGAACCTTGTAAAAAATGCTATTAGCTTTCCTAGATATCAAGAGGGGAGCCGCAAAATCATCCGCTGCGGACGATTTTGCGGCTCCCCCTTTTCATAATACGAAACCGCATTCTTAATGATTATTCTCAATTTTTTTCGATCGCTCTCGCCTGTTCAAGGATCAGGCAGGCCACGCTGTTTACGCATTTTTCATAATCACAGCCAAATTCCGTCATCACCACAGAACCATCCGGACGGTATTCGTATTCGCAGGCCACTGTCCGTGTTTCATTGGAAGTACGGCAAAAACCGCTGATAAATTCTTCTCTGATTTCGTCCATCTCTACATGCACAGAGGATAACGCTCTGTCAGCTCCTTAATCATCGCGCCTGCTTTCGGAGCTGCCGCTTCCCCTTCTTTCAGCATCATGGCCACTGCCTCGGCGATCACGTCCATATCCGCCTCATTTAAGCCGCGGCTGGTTACCGCCGCGGTTCCCAGACGTACGCCGCTGGTCACGAAAGCGGACCGAGGATCATTGGGAATCGTATTCTTATTCGCGGTGATGTTGGCCAGATCCAGCAGGTTTTCCGCATCTTTTCCGGAAATCTCCAGATTAGTCAGATCCACCAGCATCAGATGATTATCCGTGCCTCCGGACACGATCTTGATTCCTCGGTCCATCAATCCTTTACACAGGGCTTTTGCATTCTTGACAATGTTTCTCTGATATTCTTTATATTCTTCCGTCTGGCACTCTTTCAGGCAGACTGCCTTGGCCGCGATCACATGCATCAGCGGGCCTCCCTGGATTCCCGGGAATACTGCCTTGTTAAAATTAAATTTCTTCGCCGTCTCCTCATCGGACAGAATCATACCGCCTCTGGGGCCTCTCAGAGTCTTGTGAGTCGTCGTAGTCGTCACATGTGCGTACGGGATCGGGCTCGGATGCACTCCTGCCGCTACCAGTCCCGCGATATGCGCCATATCTACCATCAGGTACGCACCAACCTCATCGGCGATCTCCCGGAATTTTTTAAAATCAATGACTCGGGCATAAGCGCTGGCTCCTGCCACGATCAGCTTCGGACGGCACTCTTTGGCGATCCTGCGGACCTCTTCATAGTCGATGAAACCGTCGTCGTTGACCCCATACGGATGGATCTCAAAATATTTTCCGGACAGATTGGCAGGACTTCCATGGGTCAGATGCCCGCCGTGAGCCAGATTCATGCCCATCACCTTATCTCCCGGCTCCAGCATAGCAAAAAATACGGCCATGTTCGCCTGCGCGCCGGAGTGAGGCTGTACATTGGCATATGTGCAGCCAAAGACTTCTTTGGCACGCTCTATAGCCAGACGCTCCACTTCGTCCACACATTCGCATCCGCCGTAATATCGTTTTCCCGGATATCCTTCCGCATATTTATTGGTCAAAGGGCTTCCCATAGCCGCCATCACGGCCTTGCTTACCCAGTTTTCTGATGCAATCAGTTCAATATGGCTGTTCTGCCTGGCCATCTCGTCCTCAATGGCCTGTGCGATCTCCGGATCGACACTCTTTACCTCGTCTAAAGAATACATAGGTTCCTCCTGTGGTGTGTTTTTCTCTGAAAGACATTTGTCTGTCATATAGGCAACACTTTACCACGTTTCCAAAAATTTTTCAACCACAACTTGCCGCCCGGTCCCGCGCCAACTTGAAAAGCGGAATGACTTCCTATATAATCCATTATAATAATAAGGAAGAAAAAGGAGGAACCGGCCTTGCAGTTTTCCCGTATCATTATTATATACTTATTTCTCATCAACCTGGCTGCTTTCGGCCTGATGGGCCTGGATAAAAGAAAAGCCAGAAAGAATCTCTGGCGGATCCCGGAAAAAACTCTGTTTCTCTCCGCCATACTGGGCGGCTCTGCCGGCGCTATCGCAGGTATGTATGCCTTTCATCACAAGACCCGGCACTGGTATTTTGTCATCGGAATGCCGCTGATCCTGGTTATACAGATTGGTCTGGGTATCTGGCTCATGTCTCTTTGTTAAATTCGTCTCAAAAAAAGACCGCAGCCGTGGCTGCAGTCTTTTCTTGTCTCAGCTTTTTCTGAATCTTGACAGAAAATCTTTCGTTTCCTGATGTTTCGGATTTTCGAAAATCTCTTCCGGCGTGCCTTCTTCCAGGATCACGCCGCCGTTCATGTACACCACATGGTTGGAGACATCGCGGGCAAACGCCATCTCGTGCGTCACAACCAGCATCGTCATACCTTCTCTGGCAAGATCCCGCATAACATTCAGTACTTCTCCCACCATCTCGGGATCCAATGCGGAAGTAGGCTCATCAAACAGCAGCACCTCCGGATTCATGGCCAGGGCGCGGGCGATCGCCACACGCTGCTTCTGTCCTCCGGAGATCTGGCGCGGCTTTGCATTGATATACGGAGCCATGCCTACTTTCTCCAGATAGAGCATGGCCTGTTTTTTAGCGTCTTCCTTGTTCTTCTTAAGCACTTTGATCTGCCCTACCATACAGTTCTCCAATACCGTCATATTGTTGAACAGGTTGAAGGACTGGAACACCATGCCCACATGGGAACGGTACTCCGCCGCATTTACCTTCGGTCCGGTCACTTTCTGTCCGTGGTAGAGCACCTCGCCGCTGGTGGGCGTCTCCAGAAGATTGATGCAGCGCAGCAGCGTGGATTTTCCGGATCCGGAAGCGCCGATAATACTGGTCACGTCTCCTGTGCTGACAGTAAAATCGATATCCCGTAGCACCTCGTTGGTGCCGAAACTCTTGGACAGGTGCTGAACCTGCAGAATCAATTCTCCCATATTACCGGCCTCCTTTCGAAGAAAATCTGCGTTCCTTTTCAGACGCTTTTTCCAGCGTCCCTTTCTGTTTGCTGTACTCGTCAAACGGCGTCCCGCGGTTCGGATGCTCATACATACCTTCGCCCATCACCAGAGAATCCGACTGTACCAGCTCGTAGCTGTCGTTTCCATCCATGCGGCGTTCGATCCAGCGCAGGATAAAGGACGCGATCAGCGTCATGCACAGATAGCCGATCATCTCGATGGCCGCCGACGGGAAATACATGTTGTTGACGCCGGTGATATACCTGTGGAAGGCGAAAAACTCTGTAAATCCGATGATAAACATGACTGATGTGTCTTTTACGTTGATGATAAAGTTGTTGCCGATCTGGGGCATGATATTCCTCAGGGCCTGGGGAAGGATCACGGAAGTCATAGTCTGTACGTGGGTCATACCGATAGCTTTTGCGCCTTCTGTCTGACCGGGATCAATAGAGATGATGCCTCCTCTTACAGACTCCGCCATATACGCTCCCGTATTGATGGATACGATCAGGATCGCCGCTACCCAGAGGCTGTTGAATCTCATGGTGTTGCCGCTGAAATACGGAAGACCATAATAGATAAATACCGCCTGCAATACCATGGGCGTTCCTCGGAACACTTCCACATAGACCCGGATAATCAGCCGGATCAGTTTCAGCAGAAATTTCTTGGGCTTCGGCGTATACGCGTTATAGGGGATCGTGTTCAAGATACCGCAGATCAGTCCGATGATACATCCGATCACCGTGGCCACCAGCGCCAGGATCAGCGTACTCCGGATGCCGCCCAGATACGCGGAACTATAGTTGCTCCAGAGCAGGGACATGTCGCTGCCCAGCTGAATCAGCTTTTCCATGCTGCACTCCTTTCTTTTTCTGAGCGCCAAAGTACAGGGAGCGTCACGCCCCCTGTACTTTCACGCATACTGTCTCTTATTTCCAGATTTTTATACTTCCGGCTGTACGGAAATCGCCTCATTCATAATCTCGTTGAAGTCATCTTCCGTCATGTCTCCCAGAACTGCATTCATAGCATCCAGAAGTTCCGTATTGCCTTTTCTTACAGAGATACCGATATTGACGTTCTCAGCGCGCTCTTCCTCGGAAGCGAACTGGAAGTCTCCATCTGTACCGGAGAAGTCCAGAATCACCAGATCGTCGTTCTTCGCCTGTGCAGCCATAGCCGTCGGCATGTCAGTACAGATGAAATCTACCGTTCCGGTCTCCAGGGACATAATCATGGAAGGAGCTGTCTCAGCCGGGGAAAGCACTTCCGCGCCTTCGATCTGCGGCAGACAGGAATCATACCAGATCGTTCCGGACTGTGCGGTGCATTTGCCGCCTGCCAGATCCGCGATGGATGTGGCGGATGCGTACGGGCTTTCCTTCGTCGTCACACACACGATCGTCGCATAGTAGTAAGGACCTGCCATATCTACTTCGGCCATACGGTCTGCCGTCATAGACTGACCCGCGATAGCCGCGTCGATGGTTCCGGACTGTACTGCCGGCACCAGAGAATCCCACGCGCTGGATACCACTTCCAGTTCCCATCCGTTGGCTTCACAGATCTGCTTTGCGATCATTACATCATATCCGTTGGCATAGGAACCCGGTACGTTGGAGATCGGAACCGCGCCGTTGGAATCATCCATCTGCGTCCAGTTATACGGAGCATATGCGCACTCCATACCTACGGTCAGGACGCCGTCCTCCACACCGCTTCCGGTGCCTTCAGCCGCCTCCGTGGTCTCCGCAGCCGTACTCTCATCTGCGCTTTCTGTCTCTTCCGTTCCGGAAGCCTCCGTCGTGGTCGTGCTCCCTGTGCTGCTGCCGGATCCGCATGCGGTCATGGACGCGGTCATGGCAAGCGCCAGAAACATAGTGATAAACTTTTTCATTTGTCTTTTCCTCCTTCGATTATCTGAACTGAACGGGATTTTCCGTCCCATTCGCAAAAAAAGAACCGCTCTGTCAAGCGATCCATCAAATGCATTACAATCCCGGAAAGGACTCCATCAGCTCCAATAGCGCTTCACAAAACTTTTGTGACAGTCCGTCGGGTATTTCCCGACGCCCCAGCAGAACAAAACTCAGGCACCTTTGCCCCACTTCGGCGGTCTCCCCTTTCCCCTTCCGGCGGATGCCTGTCCTTGCCGGCGGGTACTTTTGAATCCCGCGCCTCTATCTTGGCGATTCTATTTTTCAGTATCGTACCACCCATATCCTCGCTTGTCAACTTTTTTCTGCAGAAAGCTTGAAAAAAACCCTTTTTTCTATTATTATGTTGACAATCACGATTTATAAGAGGTACTGATAAATATGGACATTAATTACGAACTTTATAAAGTATTTTATTACGTGGCCGTCTCTTTAAGCTTCTCGGAGGCGTCGAAAAAGCTCTATATCTCTCAGTCCGCCGTCAGCCAGTCCATCAAGGTGCTGGAAAAAAAGCTGGATCAGACGCTCTTCATCCGCAGCACCAAAAAAGTCCAGCTGACGCCAGAAGGGGAGATTCTTCTCCGCCATATCGAACCGGCCGTCAACCTGATCCGCCGGGGAGAAGCGCAGATCATGGAGACCAATACATTAGGAGGCGGGCAGCTCCGCATCGGAGCCAGCGATACCATCTGCCGCTATTTCCTGGTCCCTTACCTGGGACGTTTTCACAGAGAATATCCAAAAGTCCATATTAAAGTCACCAACCAGACCTCCATCAAATGCGCGGACCTTCTGGAGAGCGGCGCCGTGGACCTGATCTTTACCAACTATCCAAATTCCCGCCTGGGGCATGGCAGCCATGTCCAGTATCTCAGGGATTTTCACGACTGCTTCATTGCCAGCCGGAAATATTACGGGGAACTGGAACACCGTCCTCTTTCCTTTCAGGAGCTCCTGGAATATCCCATCCTGATGCTGGACCGCAACAGTACCACCAGCGAATTTCTCCACGCCACTTTCCAGCAGCATCAGCTGGACCTGGTTCCTGAGATCGAGCTGAGTTCCAATGATCTGCTGATGGATCTGGCCGACATCGGCCTGGGGATCGCATTTGTACCGGACTACTGCCTTTCTGCCAGTTCCAACAGCGACTTGTTCCGCCTGGAGCTGAAGAGCGAACTTCCTCCGCGTCAGCTGGCGCTGGTCTATAATGAACATATGCCGATCAGCAGCGCCGCCCGTCAATTCATTCAGTATTTTTAGACCAGAAATCCCGGAGTATCTCCTCCAGCGTATCCAGCCTGCAGTATCCATGCTGTTCCCATTCTCTCGGGAACAGCTTTTTATATGCCGTATTCTGAAACCGCTCGTCCAGAAGCAGGATCACCCCGCGGTCTTCATCCGTGCGGATCACCCGTCCGGCCGCCTGCTGCACCTTATTCATTCCCGGGTACTGATAGGCATAGGCAAAACCGTCCAGCCCTTTCTTTGAAAAATACTCTTTCAGGATCTCTCTTTCCAGGCAGACCTGGGGCAGCCCGGTTCCCACCACCATGGCGCCGATCAGGCGGTCGTCGGGCAGGTCTATCCCCTCTGAGAAGATTCCCCCCATCACGCAGAAAGCCGCCATACTCTTCTCATGCTCTTCCTCAAAAAGCAGCAGGAAATCTTCCCTCTCCTGCTCGTCCATAGAAGAATCCTGACGCACGCACAGAAAATCCTCGTCCCGGCACCTGTCATAGACCTCGTCCAGCATCCGGTAAGACGGGAAAAAGATCAAATAGTTGCCTTTCCTGCCGGACACCAGCCTTTTTACATATTCCGCCATCCTCTGATATTCCTGATCGCCTCTCCTGGCATAACGGCTGCTCACGTCGGTGCCGATCAGAAGCAGGCGGCGGTCCGCGTCAAAGGGCGACCGCGCATAGACCGCATAGTCCTCCGGATCTCCGGTCAGAAGCGTTTTGTAGTAATTGACCGGAAGCAAGGTAGCAGAAAAGAATACAGTGCTGATTCCACGGTCCAGACAAAGCCTTAAATTGGCCGCCGGGCAGACGCAGTACAGATGCAGCCAGAACCTGCCGTCCCCGTCCAGTCTGGTGTAAATCTCATAATTCTCATCCAGCCGGTCGCAGATATTCAGGAAACGGCGGATGGAAAAGTAAAAATCTGTCAGCGTTTTTTGCAGCTCTTCATTCTCCGGATATTCCAGGAACCGCTCCAGTTCAGACGCCAGGTGCGTAAGCTGCAGAGAAAATGCTCCCACCTGGGGCAGACACTGCCAGCCGTCCGCGCACTCCCGCTTTAGTTCCAGAAGATGGCGGTTGCACCGTTCCAGAGCTTTTGTCAGCGCTCCGTCCTTTCCTCTCACCAGACGCTTCATCTCCAGAAAGTCTTCCTTGCAGAGCGCCTCGCTGTACATGGTCCTTCCCCGTTCCACCAGATTGTGCGCTTCGTCCACCAGGAACAGATACTCCCCCTTCGCTCCTTCGCCGAAGAACCGTTTCAAATACACATTGGGATCGAACACATAATTATAATCGCAGATCACCACGTCCACCCAGTCCGACAGATCCAGGCTCAGTTCAAACGGGCAGACCCGCCACTTGTCCGCGTGTTTCAGGATTACCTCCCTTGTATAAGCGTCTATGTCGCTGGTCCAGAGCTCATAGACCGCGTCGTTGATCCTGTCAAAGTGTCCTCCTGCATAAGGACAGTGATCCGGATTACATTCAGCTTCGCCGCAGATACACAGTTTTTCTTTTGCCGTCAGGATCAGGGATTTTACCCGGATATTCTGTCCCCGCAGAATATCCAGCGCATCCGCCGCCACCGTTCTTGTGATGGTCCTGGCAGTCAGGTAAAAGATCTTATCCGCAAGCCTCTCCCCCATGGCTTTCAGTGCCGGGAACAGTACGGACAGGGTCTTGCCGACTCCGGTGGGCGCCTGGATAAAGAGACGCTTCCTGCGCAGGATTGTTTTATAGACACTGACAGCCAGTTTCTTCTGCCCTTCCCTGTACGCGAACGGGAATTCCAGTTTCTTCAGAGACGCCGTTCTTTTTTCCTTCCAGTGTACGGAAAAAACAACCCATTTTTCATAAGCCGCCATCAGTTCCCCGAACCAGGACTCCAGCTCCTGCGCCGTATATTCTTCTTCAAAATACCGCAGCTCTTCCGTGTCCAGATTGGCATAGATCATCCGGACCCGTATCTGTTCCAGATTCTTTTGCTCCGCATAGATATGGGCATAGCATTTTGCCTGTGCCAGATGTACCGGCGCCGCCGTCTCCATGCGCCCCACATCCCCGTAGGTCCCCTTGATCTCATCCACGGTCACGGTCCCGTCATCCTGCCAGATCCCGTCGGCACGTCCTTCCACGCTGACCGGAATCCCCCCAAGCTCCACGGTCTTCTTCAGCGTCACCTCCGGCTGGTACCCGTACGCCATGCGTCCCTGAATCTTCCGGTGAAGACGGCTCCCCGCCTGCATGGCTTCCGCATCCTTGCGCCCGCCCCGGCGGTTATCCAGATCTCCGCTCCGGAGTAAAAATTCCACCAGATTCCGCACCGAAATTCTCAGTATTTTATCTGCCATCTGTGCCTGCGCCGTCCTTTCTCAAAAGTTTCCGTATACTCCAAATGGGGACGCGGCTTATGCCGCGCCCCCAGTCGTTCAAAAGGGATTATAAATATCTGTTATTTGCAGAGCTTTTTGAATTCATCCGCCACAAACTGTACTTTTGTTCCCACAATAACCTGTACAGATTTCTGTCCCGGACGGATGACGCCCGCCACACCCGCAGATTTGATCTTCTTCTCATCTACCTTGGTGTAATCTTTGATCTCCAGACGAAGTCTGGTAATGCAGTTGTCAATAGAAGTCACGTTCTCTTTTCCTCCAACGCCTTCCAGGATGACTTTTGCCACTTCTGTAAAGTCGTCGTTAGCCAGAACCGCCTGTTTCTCAGCCTCTGTATCCTCATCCTCGCGTCCCGGAGTCTTCAGGTCAAACGCCTGGATCGCCACACGGAATACCAGGTAGAATACGATAAATGCCGCGATACCCAATGGGATGATCATCCAGGTATTCTGTGCTGCCGGAAGGAAGGAAGAAAATACCAGGTCCGTAGCGCCGGCGGAGAAACTGAAGCCTGCGCGGAATCCTACCAGCACGGTAACAAAAGTAAAGATACCGTACAGTACTGCGTAGATCAGGTACAGTACCGGAGCCAGGAACATGAAAGAGAACTCGAACGGCTCGGTTACACCGCAGACAAATGCACAGAGCGCAGCGGAAGCCAGAAGACCGATGGCCGCTTTCTTATTCTTAGCCGTATGTACCATAGCCAGAGCCGCGCCCGGGACACCGAACATCATGCACGGGAAGAATCCGGACATATACATGCCAAGGCTCCAGGATACATCTGCGGAGGTCTTTCCCGCCCAGTAGTTGGTCAGGTCGCCGATACCGATCGTATCGAACCAAAACACGTTATTCAGTGCATGGTGCAGACCAAACGGGATCAGCAGACGGTTGAAGAATGCGTAGAGACCTGCACCTACAGCCTTCATGCCAAGGATCGCCTCGCCCAGAGCTACCAGCGCGCCGAAAACGATCGGCCATACAAACAACAGGACTACGGACACGATGATAGAGGTAACGCCTGCTACGATCGCCACACAACGTTTGCCGCTGAAGAAGGACAGCCAGTTGGGAAGCTGGGTTCCCTTAAATTTGTTGTAGCACATGGAACCGATGATACCTGCGATGATACCGATGAACGGGTTGGCGATCTTGTCGAAAGCCAGCGTTGCGTCCGGATTGTTGGCGATGGACGGCATGATAACGGTCACGTTAGCCGTTGCCAGCAGGTTGGTGATCATAAGCCAGGAAGCCAGCGCTGCCAGTCCGCCGGTACCGTCGTTGTCCTCTGACATGCCGACGCCAATACCGATGGCGAACAGGATTGCGATATTATCGATCAGCGCACCGCCTGCTTTGATCAGATAGTAACCGATCTGGTAAGCGATTCCGCTTGCCTGGAAGCCGGCCACTTCTCCGGCCATAGCCGCAGGAGCCAGCATATAACCGATACCCATGAGGATACCGCAGATCGGAAGACACGCTACAGGAAGCATCAGTGATTTTCCGAGTTTCTGTAAGAATTTCATAAAGATTCCCTCCTTTTTGATTATGAATCCCTTTTTCTATTTCAACCGGATTTACCGGCTAAAACCTGTTGATTATTTTGTAATCACAGCCACATCGTCGCCCGGGTCCACTTCTTTTCCGGCGAGGGCTTCCACCGATGCAAAGTCCGGCGTATTGCAGACAATCATGGGAGTGATCGTATCGTAACCTGCCGCTTTTACTTTTTCCAGATCCAGTTCCAGCAGCAGATCTCCTTTCTTTACCTGGTCTCCGCTTTTTACATGGCCCTTAAAGCCTTCCCCGTTCATCTTCACGGTATCCAGCCCCACATGAATCAGGATCTCGGCGCCGAAATCCGTCACCATGCTGACAGCGTGAAGCGTATCGAACACCATGTCTATCTTGCCGTCTGCCGGAGCGCAGATCCGGCCTTCCGACGGAATCACCGCCACTCCTTTTCCCAGCATCTCCTGTGCAAAGGTAGGGTCATTTACCTCGGACAGAGGAACCGCCTTTCCCTTTGCCGGTGATCCAAGTGTATAACTGCTTTTTTTGTTTTCTTTCTTTTTCAAAAAACCAAACATTTTATCCCTCCTGCTCTGTTTTGTTCCGGGGTTTCCCCTATTCTTCCGCCATCGTAACCCTCCGGATATGTATGGTCAGATACATGACCTCCTCACCGGACAGACGGCAGTCCGCCGTCTTCTCTATATACTCTGCAATCTTCCGGCTACAGGCATATTCTCTGGGATATTTTTCTTTCATCATCTTTGCCAGTTCGTCTTCTTCATTGGGAAGCAGCTCTTTACGGTAGATTCTCTGGAGCAAAAATTTCACATGTGTAATAAAACGCTCATAATGCAGCGTACCCTCGTCCAGTTCCACACCCAATTCATCGGTTACAATATCCAGAATCCCTTTCAGCTGGTCCGGGAAGTGGAGCGCGTCCTTGATGTCCGTCCCGTATTCCGCATTTACAAAATGGAGTGCGATAAATCCTGCCTCATCTTCCGGCAAATCCGCGCCAAGCCTTTTCTTGATCAGCTGTATGGCATATTTCCCGATCCCGAACTCATCCGGGTAAAATTTACGGATCTCCCACAGCAGGGCGTTTTCCAGGCTGATATGCTCTGTATATCTGGCGATGGCAAAATTAATATGGTCTGTCAGGGTCACATAGATGCTCGGATTCAGCCGCAGTTTGATCCTGTTCTTCGCATAAGAAATGATGTCATTGGAAACCTTCACATGCTCCAGCGGCATATTTGCAAGTAAATCCTTGAACTGCTCCGCCAGACTCTGTCCGGGAATCCGAAAGATCTTCTCTGCCTTGCTGTCATCCACCTTCATCCCCGGCTTTACTCCGAATCCGAGGCCGCGGCCCATGGCCACTACCTCTTTTCCCGTCTCATCAAGAGCCGAAACGATATTGTTATTTATTACTTTTTCAATAATCATATCGATCTCCTCTGAAACAAAAAAACCAAACTTCATAAACAGTCCTCTTTTATCCTGTTCATAAAATTTGGTTTTGCCTGTCTAACAGTAACAATCCACTTTCTTCAATTTCTATGTTCACCATACCAGAATTTCATGGTAAAGTCAACCAATTTTTTATTATTTTTTTATATTTTTTTCATTTTCTTTACAAAAGAATTTTACATGGAAAAAAGCAGCCTCTGGGGTGAGACCGCTTTTTGAAAGGGGGTAATATAAGGTATAAAAACTAAAATTTAGAAACTGCCGTATTTAAACTACTGCATACCGTGCCAGCATCTGCTCGAATCTGGCGCTGTGTCCATAATATTGAACCGTCAGCACATGGTTCAGATCCATACTCATCATTCCGAGGATAGATTTGCCATCTACATGTACCCGTTTATACTCAACGTCAATGTCAAAATCGCACTCGGTAGCAGTTTTCACAAAATCAACGATACCATCCGCATCCAAACGGATTCTCATTTCACTCACCTTGTTCACGCTCTTTCTCAAAGTTTCCTTTGCGCCGGAGCCTGAAGCTCATCATTGGTGCGCCGCATCGGTTTTGCTGGTGTTTATTATACACATTATGAAATTGTTGTCAAATCCTTTGTTTCCGACAATCTCCCCAATTCTTTTGTACAAATTCCTCAAAACCGAATCTGTTTTCTCATATATTTCCACTGTTCTGTCCAGTTTATTTTAAGGATTCTCACATTTCCCGGAAATTGTTTCTCTAAATTTCACGCTTTAAATTCTTTTGTTTTTCCTCATTTTTCACAAAATTTTATAACACATCGGGACAGCCTGGACTGTTATCGTTTCAGCGGTGTACTCATCTCCTGGAACTCTGTCATGACGTTCCGGAACTTCAGGGGCAGGAAGGCCTGCTGCAGAGCCTTGTTCTCCCGTTCGCGGATCCCTACGGCCCGGTGAAATCTTCTCCACAATTCCTGAAAATAGGATTCTTCCCGGGACAGACCCGGCAGCGACAGTTTTGCTTCATCCACATCCTCCAATATAAACCAGTTCTTTCCCGCCGGGTGGACCGCCGCCTTCTGTCTGTTCCTGTCCAGAAGCGCCCAGTTTTCCCCCGGCATCCGGTCTGCAAAATGCGGCGCAATCATGGCCAGAATATCCGCTTCCGCCTCGATCTCGGAAAACAGAACCCCGTTTTCCAGTTCCCGGAACCGTACAAATCCCATATAACGATGCGCGATATGCCATGCCTTTTTGCGCAGTTCGAAGATCAGATTCACTTCCGGGCGGGTCAGCATATGGCAGATCTCCCTTCCGTCCGGCAGATGCAGCCCGATCACGATCATACGGTAGATGGCGTCCGCCTTCCCATCGTGGGGACAGGCCGAAGCATACGCGATCATCAGCGCGGCTTCTTCTCCCATCCTGCGCTTCACGGTGCGGAAAACTTTCCCCGCCTTTTCCACATCCGGCTCCACGTCTGTATACTCGCAGAACAATTCCAGATCCTCCACGGCGACGGAGGACAGTCTCACGTTCTGGTGGCCCAGGCGGCTGTCCCAGGCGTCATAGACGCCTGTTAATATACCTGTCAGAGTATCTTCACACCGAAAAACGCGGATCATCAAACAGCGACAGCTGCATGCAGGCAGGAGCCGTGCCGGCAGGCAGCTTCTCCTTTCCATCCAGCAGATTGCGCAGGATATAGTCTTCTTCCAGCCGCACCGGGTACATCTGCCTGCCGCCGCAGGTGATAAAAAATACCGCTCTTTTCAGTACGACTCCGATCTTCTTCAAAACCCCGTAATCCAGAGTCCCCAGTCTGCGCGTCTTCACAATCCTCTGGGCCGAACGCACGCCGATCCCCGGCACCCGCAGCAGCGTCTGGTAATCCGCCTTCATGACCTCCACCGGGAAATATTCCAGATGGCGCAGGGCCCAGTCGCACTTGGGATCCAGAAGCACGTTAAAATCCGGACGTTCCTCGGACAGCAGCTCTTCTGTATGGAACCCATAGTATCGCAGCAGCCAGTCCGCCTGATAGAGCCGGTGTTCCCGCAGAAGAGGCGGTCCTCCGGGCAGAGCCGGGAGCAGGCTGTCGTCATTCACCCGGACAAAGGCCGAGTAAAAGACCCTCTTCATCTCATACTTCCGGTACATATGCTCCGCCACCTTCAGAATCTGGAAGTCGCTCTCCCCGGAAGCGCCGATGATCATCTGCGTGGACTGGCCCGCCGGCACAAACTTCGGCGCGTGCCGGTAAAGGGTCAGCTCCTGCCGGTTCTCCTGGCGCCGCATCTGTACCTGTCGGATCGGCGCCAGCATCCGGGAACGCTGCTTTTGGGGAGCAAGCACCCGCAGCCCTTCCGCCGTAGGCAGTTCCAGATTCACACTCATGCGGTCCGCCAGATATCCGGTACGCTCCACGATCTCCGGATCCGCCCCCGGTATGGCTTTCACATGGATATATCCCTGGAAGTTATACTCCCGACGCAGCTTATACAGCGTCTGATAGAGAAGATCCATCGTCACATCCGGGCTCTGGAAAATACCCGAGCTCAGGAACAGGCCCTCGATATAGTTCCGCCGGTAGAACCCCATCGTCAGGTCGCAGACCTCCTGCGGGGTAAAAGACGCCCGGGGCACATCGTTGCTCCGGCGGTTGATACAGTACCTGCAGTCAAAAATACACTCATTGGTAAACAAAATCTTCAAAAGAGAAATACAGCGTCCGTCGCTGCTGAAGCTGTGACAGATCCCGGCCGCCATACAGTTCCCCGTACCGCTGCCCGTGTTCTTCCGGTCCACGCCGCTGGACGTACAGGCCACATCGTACTTCGCCGCGTCTGCCAGGATCTCCAGCTTCTGCATCAGGTCCATCTCCTGACCAATCCTGTATCCCATATCCTTTCCTCCTTGCTTTATCGAACATATGTTCTGTTTTCATTATACAAGGGGAAAGTCTGTTTGTAAAGGCGGAATGTTTTTCCTTTTAACGTCCGTCCGCGGACCGGATGACGCCGCATCCGATCCGTTCTCCGGAATCTCCGGCCGGCTGCGTACGAAAATCGTCCGGCATACTGTGTATGATCACAGATCTTCCTATGATCTCCTCCAGCCGGAACCGTTTGTCATAAAATACCAGATACGCATATCCCTGATTGCCCAGAAGCGGCGGAAGATCTCCCGCATGCTGAGGATGGGCAAGCTGTCCCGGATTGTAATGATCTCCTGCCCGGGAAAACGGCCGGGTGCAGTCTCCATATTCGTGGATATGCATTCCGTAAAAATCCGTGGAGCCCGGCGTCTGGATGTTGGGCAGTCCGAATATCTGGGCCTCCACCAATACTCCTTCATAGGGCGTCTTGTAGAATTTCACGGATCCCGCTGTCTGGGGCCAGGAAGCGCTTCCCTGGATCCAGGCAGCCGCGTCCGGCTGCCCCTGGCGCAGGATCTGCAGAAAAGAAATAGCCGGTGTTGTCTGATACATGTGCAGTTACCTTTTTCTTTCAGTATATGCATAGCCATGGTATAATGGAAGCAATCTGACATAAAGAGGTATGATTATGACTGTATTCTGTATCGCGGCGGGCGTCCTGTGCCTGTGCTATTTTCTCTTTTTGTTGTTATATACCGGATTCACATCCGCATTTTATCTGATCTGGCCGTTCATGGGCGCGGGTTTTCTCCTTCTGGGATGGCTCTTCCGGATCCATTTCTGGCAGCTGCTCCCCGGGATCCTGCGCGGCCTGCTCCTGAGCGCGGCCGTTCTGGGGCTCTTTTTCTTCGCGACAGTGGAGGGTATGATTCTTAAAGGGGCTCTGACGGTACCGGAAAGCGGCCTGGATTATGTGGTGGTTCTGGGCGCCCATGTGCGTCCGGAAGGTCCCAGCCGGGCTCTTCGTCTGCGTCTTAGTCGGGCTCTTACATATGCCGAAGACAATCCCTCCACCGTCTTCATCGTCTCCGGCGGCCAGGGAGACAATGAGCCCTGCGCCGAATCCTCCGCCATGAAAGCCTGGCTGGTATCCCGCGGCATGGATCCGGAACGGATCCTGGAAGAAAACCAATCAAAAAACACCAGGCAGAACCTGGCATTTTCCAAAGAGCTGATTCCGGACGGCGCTTCCGTGGGCATTGTCAGCAGCGATTTCCATATCTGCCGCGCCCTGCGCCTGGCCGAAACCCTGGGTTATGATACGGTATGCGGAATCCCCGCAAAAGGGGACCTGCCCACGCAGCCCTCCAACCTCTTGCGGGAATTCTTCGCAGTCGTCAAAGATTTCTGGATATTATAGATTTTTAAGCGTCTCCGCCGCGTCTTTCAGATACTCGTTCTCCGCCTGGCCGAACGCTCCGTCCGCCAGCTCTGCCAGCTTCGTGTCAATCGGCATCTTGCCCAGCACCGGAACCTCCAGTTCCTCGGCCAGGGTATCGATGCCGCTCTCCCCAAAGATCCGGAACTGTTTTCCGCAGTCGGGACAGACTACGTAACTGTAGTTTTCTACCAGGCCCAGCACCGGAATCTTCATGGTCCCCGCCATATGGAGCGCCTTCTTTACGATCAGGCGCACCAGCTCCTGCGGGGATGTCACCACCACGATCCCGTCCACCGGAATGGACTGGAACACCGTAAGCGGCACATCGCCGGTTCCGGGCGGCATGTCTACAAACAGATAGTCCAGCTCGCCCCAGACCACATCGCTCCAGAACTGTTTCACCATATTGGCCAGAATCGGTCCTCTCCAGATCACCGGAGATTCTTCATCCGGGAGCAGCAGATTGATAGACATCACTTCGATGCCATTCTCCGTAGACACCGGCAGAATATTGTCCTCTCCCCACATCTGGGCCGGTCCGTGGATTCCGTACATCTTCGGGATCGAAGGACCTGTAATATCCGCGTCCAGGATTCCCACACGGTATCCTTCTTTCGCCATCTGATTGGCCAGGGACGCCGTGACCATGGACTTGCCCACGCCGCCTTTTCCGCTGACGACGCCGATCACGTGCCCGATCTTCGACTGTCCGTTTAATTCTGCCAGAAAACTGTTCGTCTTTCCCTCCGCAGATGCATGCTCGCAGCCCTCGCAGCTCTCACGGCTGCATCCGCTCTTACAGGATTTTTCTTCCATTTTCTCCAACCTCTCTTTTTCTTTTTTAACGCAGACGATTGCACTCGAACCGCTCCATCGTGCAAAGGCAGTTCATGATCTCGTCATACTGCGCCTGTATGCCTTTTTTCTCCACCACCAGATCCAGGGAGATGGCGATGCTGTTCAGCAGCCCTTCCGTCATCCGGTTCCGGTTGTATGCCAGAATGTGCATCTTCTCTTCCAGTGTGTCCGCATCCAGGAATTCCAGCAGGATCGGGTCCACCTGATCCATGTCGTCCGTCCGCGGAGCCGGACGATTCTCCTGCGCTGCCTGTACAGGAATCTCCTCCCTCGTCTTTTCTGCGGACACAGGCTGTTCTGCTCTCTCCTGTCCGCCGTCCTCCCGTGTAAATTCTACCAGTTCAAAACGATATTTCTGGGAGACATCCGGATATTTCTCATGGTCCACTTCGCTGACAAACATCTCATAAGGGCGCACATACACCCGGTAATCTCCGTACAGCGCCTGATAGACCACCATCTGTTCTCCTGTCTCGGAATGTTCTGCTACCGCCACAATCTGATACAGGCGGTTCTTAAAATGTCGGTAAAACTGTCCTTGTCTGACTTCACGCATACTGATTCACTCCTCCCGGCCGGGCGGAAACACCCGCTGTCGCAAAGAACCGGCATGCTTCTTGGCGATGCCGGTTCTGCACTTCTTGTCCATTATATCATTGTCTGCATAGATTTGCAAAATTTTCAGGCGCCCTTTTTCTCCTCCGGAGCATGACCTGTATAAAGCTGGTAATAACGGCCTTTTGCCTCGATCAGCTGGTCGTGGGTACCTCTCTCGATGATCCGTCCCTGCTCCAGCACCATGATACAGTCCGCATTGCGCACCGTAGAAAGTCGGTGGGCGATGACGAATGTGGTTCTGCCTTTCATCAGACGGTCCATACCTTCCTGTACCAGAGCCTCGGTTCTGGTATCAATGGAGGATGTGGCCTCATCCAGGATCAGCGCAGGCGGATCCGCCACTGCCGCTCTGGCGATAGCCAGCAGCTGTCTCTGACCCTGGCTCAGGTTCGCGCCGTCTCCGGTCAGCATCGTCTGGTAACCGTCCGGCAGACGGCGGATAAATCCGTCCGCGTTGGCCAGTTTCGCCGCCGCGATACACTCTTCGTCCGTGGCGTCCAGCTTGCCGTACCGGATATTGTCCATAACAGTTCCGGTAAACAGATGGGTGTCCTGAAGCACCATGCCCAGGGAGCGGCGCAGATCGCCCTTCTTGATCTTGTTGATATTGATGCCGTCATAGCGGATCTTGCCGTCCTGGATATCATAGAACCGGTTGATCAGGTTGGTGATCGTCGTCTTGCCGGCTCCCGTACTTCCCACAAACGCGATCTTCTGGCCCGGTTTGGCGTCAATCGTAATGTTGTGCAGCACAATCTTATTGTCTGTATATCCGAAATCCACATCGTCGAAGGTTACATGGCCTTCCTGTTTCCGATAGGTGACCGTTCCGTCTGCCTGATGGGGATGTTTCCATGCCCAGATGCCAGTCCTTTCCGCGCTCTCTGTCAGCGTGCCGTCCGGATTCTCCTTCGCGTTCACCAGTTCCACATAACCGTCGTCGGTCTCCGGCGTTTCGTCCATCAGCTGGAACACACGGGAAGCGCCTGCCATGGCCATGA
>CALWDO010000009.1 GCA_944376715.1 uncultured Lachnoclostridium sp.
CCCATGGATTGTGCGTCGCTATGCGATATCCATAGACGACGTCTTAATGTGGCAAATGACTCTAATTGTGATACAAATGAACCCCTTTTGGGCGTCAGGGGGTTCATTTTGCTCAAAGGGGGTTCACAGAAAAAGGCGTTGCTTGTGACAGAATACACCGACTGCAGTGCTTAAAGCGTACAATTTGCCGCAACACCTTTTCCCGGTTTTCAAGCTTCCGGATTTTCTTCTTTCCGTCCTCAATCTCGGCGGTCAATTCCTCGCGGGTTTTCTCTCTCGGTTTCGTCATGGCGGTCGCTCCTTTCTGCCTGTCGGCATAGAAAAAGGACAGCCGATTTTCTCGGCTGCCCTTCAGCTGTTAATGTTTTGAAACTTACTTAATACCGAAAATATCGTTTAATGCGTAAACGTCATTTTCTTCGAGAGGTTCTGTATAGATACCTCCATACTCAAAGAAACTTCCACTTAACGCACTATATTTCCAGCTATCTAAAATGGTTCCATTTTTAAATTCGATAGAGATACGCCTTGTTCCATAGGTGCTTTCTCCAGAAGACAATTTATCGCTGTTTTCTGTTGAGAAACTATAGGAAAAACGTGTTTCATTTGCAGGATCTTCTCCATCTGCACCATAACAAATCACATCTTTGACTATATTATAAAACATGTTAATTGCTTCACAGTCGGTATAGGTATGTGTGCCTATCTTCTTTTGAATTGCCTTGCCCTCATCGGTATTATTTGCTTGGAAAGGACTTGTTGTAATACTTACGATGTCATCTGCACCATGAACTCCGTAGATGATGGATAGTACATCCCCATATGTGTAAGTCTTAACTTCCTCTGTTGCAAAAGATATAAACATCCATAGAGTTAGCGAATCGCCGGCATCTTTACAGATAAGATATTTCAAATTATTGACGCCATCTGGGAAATACCAGGTTCTTGAATCTGTTTTAAGATATTCATCTCCTACATATTTTTCTAATTCTTTTTCGGAGAGATTGATTTGCTGATACCATGCTGTCCACTCATCAACAGGAACTGATGTCATAATTGCCACAGTATCAACAGACGTTTTTCCTATCATTGCATTGAAATCTGTGAGGTTGTGTAAATTAAAAAGGATACTGCCCACAACAACGAAACACAAGCACGCTGCCATAGCCCCCCATTTGATCCAGTTGCGCCTTTTCGCTTTCTTCTTATAATTGAGAGCTTCATCAATATATTTCGTATCAAGCTCGCTCATAGCATCGGAAAACTTCTTTACATTCATACGAACACCTCTCTTTCTATCAAATATTGTTTCATTTTCTCTCGGATACGGGTCAGCCGGACGGAGATATTTTTCTCCGAAAATCCCATAAACTCGGCTATGTCCTTGTAGCTGTCGGCAAACCAATAGCGGCGCATGAAAATGACGCGGTTTTCGAGTGTCAGCGTGTCCAAAAATTCCCCAATGATACGGGCTAATTCTCTGGCTTCGATTTCATCTTCTACGGTTTTCTGGTCTGCGATATAGCCCTCGATTTCCTCTAAGGCAATCTTATAGTGCCCGCTTCGTTTGGCTGCTTCCTTTCTCCAATAGATTTTAAGCGATATGTTCCGAACGATTTTCACAATGTGGGACAACAAGGGGTTGCCTGCTCCGCGGAGACGCAGACACAGATCGATCAGCAGGTAGTAGAGACAGTGAAGAAACAGCACGAGAAAGCCCGCCGGATTCTGAGCGAGAACCGGCAGAAACTGGACGAGCTGGCAGACTATCTGTATGAGAAAGAAACAATTACAGGGGATGAGTTTATGTCTATCCTGAATGCGTAAACCGGGCTTTTTAACCCTGACGGATCAGTACTCCGCTTCCGTGGAGATCCGCCAGAGGAAGGACGGTCAGATTCTGCTCTTGGCAGAACCGGCGGACGGCTTTGCCCACACCTTCAAACTGTGCGCTGAAGCAGTCATGGATCAGGATGACGCCTCCGGGGACCAGACGCGGCCAGAAAGCATTCAGCCCATGCCAGACCGGTTCATACAGATCCGGATCCAGGCTGACGAAAGCCAGGGGAGGAAGATCCTGCGGCAATGTGTCCGGGAAATGTCCTTTGTATATGATCGCCTGCTCCGGATATGGCAGTCTGGCAAGTACCTCTTCCACACCGGTGTCCTGAAAATCTTCAGCAGACACGCGGGCGGAAGGGGTTATTTTTTTCTCTTTTTCGATGTCTTCCTGGGAAAATCCCTCAAAGGTGTCGAACAGGTATAATGGGCGTTCCGGAAAAAGGCGGTTGATCTCCGCGGCGAACATGCCCTGGTAGACTCCCAGTTCGGCCACGGCGCCGGGCAGTTCTCTCTCCCGGATCTGTTCTGCAAGAAGGCGAAGGCAGGCAAGGCGCAGATCCAGTCGTTCCCGAAGCGGCGTCAGGCTTTGGATGGGGCCGTGGTAGCCCAGATCGCGGAGCTGCCGCTCGATGGACAGAGAAGCCTCCCTGTTGACTACCGCGATCCACACCAGATCCGGCTGGACGGACAGAAGATCCGAGGGAGGGATAACCGGAATCCGGCATATATAAGTGCCCCATTTACGGGGATCATTGTCGGCGTATGCGACGGGATTATTTCCGGCCGGAAGCCAGTTCCGGACCATGCGGCCGGCCTGACCGCAGCCAAAGATGACGATGTTCATAAGCACTCCTCTCCCTTTTTCTGTACTTTTTTATTATCTTAAAATAGAATAATTGTCAAAGGAAAATTGCGTTGACCCTTATTATACAATAAACTATAATCGAAGTATAAAGACAGAAAATATTGTGAAAAACAGACAATTTTTGCAAATTTTATACCGTATGCGAACCACAGGGATCCTGATCGGGTCCGTGTCCCGTCAGATCGTTCAGACGGCGCATTCCTGTATGAGTAATAAAAACCAGTTCACTGGGATTCCCGTCCATACTTTCTCCCCGTAAACGGAGAAAATTGGCATTTTCATAATAATCGATGGGAAGTTCCCGGCGGAAGACCTGGCCGGTGATTTCGTCGGTGACTTCCACTGTGACCAGATGGGCGCGTATTTCGTTCAGTTCCATGTACAGCCTCCAATAAATTCTGATAAAGCCATTTTATCAGAGAGAGAGGCGTTTGAACAGACATAATGAACACAAAAGGACAGGGATATAGAGACTGCTTTACAAAAATATGAGAGGAGGTTGCAGCATGATCAAAAAAGTCCTGATTATCAACGGAGTGGAACGCACTCTGGTGCTGGAGGGTACAGAAACCCTTGCGCAGGTGCTCAG
Source organism: uncultured Lachnoclostridium sp. (assembly GCA_944376715.1). GTDB lineage: Bacteria > Bacillota > Clostridia > Lachnospirales > Lachnospiraceae > Hominiventricola. Next base: position 3,297 of record CALWDO010000009.1, read on the forward strand.
GGACCGTCTCCTGCTGACCGGTTGTAAGATCGGATGCGGGGAAGGCCACTGCGGAGCCTGCAATGTTATCATGGACGGGAAAGTGACCCGTTCCTGTATCACCAGGATGTCCCGCGTTCCCGACTACGCAAAGATCGAGACCATTGAGGGAATCGGTACTCTGGATAACCTGCATCCGCTGCAGGCGGCATGGGTGGCGCACGGATGCGCCCAGTGCGGATTCTGTTCACCTGGTTTCATTATGAGCGCAAAAGTATTGCTGGAGAACAATCCGTCGCCCACCAGGGAGGAGGTTCGCGACTGGTTTAACAAGAACCGCAATCTCTGCCGCTGTACCGGCTACAAGCCGCTGATTGACGCGGTGATGGATGCGGCGAAGGTACTGCGCGGGGAGATGTCCAAAGAAGATCTCATGTTCAAACCCACTGAAAACCGGATCCTGGGAACGACTTACGCGCGTCCTTCGGCAGTGGCAAAAGTGACGGGAAGCTGGAATTTCGGAGCGGATGAGATCAAGAATCTTCCGGAAGATACGCTGCAGATAGCCCTGGTGCAGGCGGAGGTGTCCCATGCCCTGATTAAAGGCATCGATACTTCCCAGGCGGAAAAGATGCCGGGCGTTTATAAGGTCATCACTTACAAAGATGTGCCGGGCAAGAACCGGATTACCGGTCTGATCACATTCCCGACCAATAAAGGCGACGGATGGGACCGCCCGATCCTGTGCGATGAAAAAGTATTCCAGTATGGCGACGCTATCGCAATGGTCTGCGCGGATACAGAAGCGCATGCGAAAGAAGCCGCGAAGGCGGTAAAGGTTGATCTGGAGATTCTTCCCGCATATATGTCCGCGCCGGAAGCCATGGCGCCGGATGCCATCGAGATCCATCCGGGCACGCCGAATGTTTATTATGAGACGAACTGTATCAAGGGAGAGGATACGGCTCCGATTATGGAGAGCGCGCCCAATGTGATAGAAGTAGATTCTTACTGTTCCCGTCAGCCGCATATGCCGATTGAGCCGGATGTAGCGTATGCGTACATAGACGAAGAGGGACGTGTGACGATTCATTCCAAATCCATCGGTATTCATCTGCATCATGCCATGATCTGCGCCGGCATCGGCGTGGAGCCGGAGAAGCTGAGACTGGTCCAGCTGCATGCGGGCGGAACCTTCGGATATAAATTCTCTCCGACCATCGAGGCCCTGGTAGGAGTGGCCGCTCTGGTGACGGGACGTCCGGTGGCGCTGAACTTTAACATGTACCAGATGATCACTTATACCGGAAAGAGAAGTCCGGGCTTTATGCATATCAAGCTGGCGGCGGATGAGAAGGGCAAGATCCTGGCTCTGGAAGGTGACAATTACATCGATCATGGTCCTTATTCCGAGTTTGGAGATCTGCTTACTATGCGTCTGAGCCAGTTCGTGGGAGCCGGTGTGGATATTCCGAATATCCGCAACAAGTCCCAGACTGTCTGTACCAACCATGCATACGGCGCCGCGTTCCGAGGCTATGGAGCGCCGCAGTCCTTTATGGGCGGGGACATTGCCATGGATATTATGGCAGAGAAGATGGGTATCGACCCCTTTGAGTTCCGCGCTATGAACTGCTACAAAGAGTCCGCAGGCTCCACAACGCCGAACGGCTGCAAGCCGGATGTGTACTGTCTGGAAGATCTCTACGATCTGGCCCGTCCGAAGTGGCAGGCTAATAAGGCTTATGCCGAGAAGCTGAATGCAGAGCGGAGCGAAGGCGGCAAATATAAATACGGCGCCGGCGTCTCCCTTGGCGTATACGGCTGCGGCCTGGATGGAGTGGATTCTTCCGAGGCATGGGCAGAACTGAATGAGGATAATACGGTAACAATCTATGATTCCTGGGAAGACCATGGACAGGGTGCGGACATCGGAACCCTGACCCATGCCCATGAGACGCTTCGTCAGGCGGGATTTACTCCGGATCAGATTCATCTGGTCATGAACGACACCGGGCTTACTCCGAATTCCGGTCCTGCGGGCGGTTCCCGTTCCAATGTCATGACCGGAAACGCAGTGCGCGTGGCCTGCGAGATGCTGGTGAACGCCATGAAGAAACCGGACGGCACTTACCGCACCTATGAAGAGATGAAAGCGGAGAAACTGCCGCTGAAGTACGAGGGCAAATGGGTGGCTACCGCATGTTCCGACTGTGATATGGAGACTGCGCAGGGCAATCCGTTCTCCGTTTATATGTACTGCATCAATCTTCCGGTTGTCCGTGTGGAGATGGCTACCGGAAAGGTGAAGGTGATCCGCTTCACCATGGTTTCCGATTTTGGAACCATCATCAATAAATCCGTGGTGGACGGCCAGGTTATGGGCGCTATTGCCCAGGGTATCGGCCTCGCGCTGTCGGAAGATTTTGAAGACCTGAAGAAACATACGTCGCTTCTGAAATGCGGCATTCCGTATCCAAACGATATTCCGGATGATATCGAGCTGATCTATCAGGAGAATCATCCGCGTCCGCTTGGACCGTACGGCGCCGCAGGCTGCGGCGAGGGCCCGCTGGCGGCTCCTCATCCGGCTATCCTGAATGCGATTTTCCAGGCGACCGGCGCGCGTATTACCAGGGTGCCGGCAAGGCCGGAAGTTGTGAAAGCGGCTATCGACGCTTTATAATGTACAAACCGGGTTCCCCACGCTGCGGCGTTGGGAACAAAACAGGGCTGCTTGGCGGCAGCCCTGTTTTACAAAGAAACTTATCTATTTTAAGGATAATTGGAGGGAGGCGCGCATGGAGAAAAAAGAGTCCTTTCTGGTGGGGAAACATTATCTGATGAAACAGGCTTTCGGGCAGGATGAGCTTCATGAGCGGGAAGCGATGTGTACCAGGACAGATCCGCCTCCCTGCACGGCCGCCTGTCCTCTGGGCATCGATATGCGGAGCGTGTGCGATTATGTGGCGAGAGGTAATTATTCCAAAGCCGCGGGGATTATCCGGATGTCTACGCCGTTTCTGTATACACTGTCCCGGAACTGCGGCGGCGAATGCGAGAACAGGTGCACTCTTGCCCGTCTGGGAGACAGTGTCCGACTGAGAGCTCTGGAGAGAGCGTGCGCCATGTACGGGGGAAGCGGGGCAGTCAGCCGGTTTATGCTTCCGAGGAAGCAGAAAAAAACGGCAGTGATCGGTGACGGTCTGTTTGCGCTGGCATGCTGTTGGGAGCTGGGGAAGAAGGGATATGAAGTTTCCTGGCATACCGCCTGTGAATCACTGATGGAACCATTGCTGCGGCTGGGGATTCCGGAAGAGGAAGCAAAGGCGGATCTGGCAGCGCTTCAGAATCTGAGGATTTTACGAAAAGAAGAAAGTTCCCTGTCGATAGAGATGCTGGAGAAAGTATCAGAGGAAGCGGATGCCGTATGTATTTCGCCGTATCCGGGATTAGTCTGTCGGAAGGAGAATTGCTTTTCCGGCAGGAAAGAAAAAGGTGTCGCCGAACTTCTGGCTTCTGCAAAGAGGACGGCGCTTCTGGCCGACTGCTTTCTGCAGGGAGCGGGGACCCCTCCGGAAGAAGAGAACAGGGAGAGCCGGCTCTTTGTCACTATGGACGGGGTGGAAGGATCGGAGAGCCTTTTGGACCCGGCATATGTGACAAAAGAGGGGGCGGCGGCGGAAGCGGCCAGATGCATCCAGTGCCAGTGTCTGGAATGTATCAAAGGATGCGTCTATTTACAGCACTATAAAAGAAATCCCAGAGCGGCGATCCGGGAGATCTATAACAATCTCTCCATCGTCATGGGAAACCATATGGCCAACGGTCTGATCAATGCCTGCGATGAATGCGGACAGTGCAAGGCGGCCTGTCCCAATGGATTTGATTATCCGGATGTATGCCGGATCGCCCGGCATACCATGGTGGAGACTAAGAAGATGCCTCCGTCGGCTCATGAATTTGCCCTTTTAGATCAGCAGTTTTCCAACGGGGAAGCTTTCCTGGCAAGGAAACAGCCGGGGTTTGAGAAATGCCGCTATGTGTTTTTCCCGGGGTGCCAGGCATCCGCGGTATCGCCGGATACGGTGGAGGCCGCTTACCGGGATCTGAGTACAAGACTGGAGGGCGGCGTGGGATTGATCCTGGGCTGCTGCGGGGCTATCTCCGAGTGGGCGGCCAGAGAGGATCTGCTTGCGGACGCAGAAGAAAGATTCCGGTCTGCCTGGGAAGAGATGGGAAGGCCGGCGGTGATCTGCGCCTGCCCTACCTGCCGGAAGATCTTTGACCGTTACTTTGAGGCGGAGACGGTGGGAATCTGGGAGATTCTGCTGAATCTGGGCGTGGTGCCTTCAGAGGGACGGACGGCTGCGGTTCACGATGCCTGCGGAGCCAGAGGAGACAAAAAGACACAGGAAGAGGTGCGTTCTTTAATGCGCGCCCTGGGATACCAGGTGGCGGAAGCGCCGTTTTCCGGCGATCTGTCTCCGTGCTGCGGGTTTGGAGGTCTGGTAAGATACGCCAATCCTCAGATGGCGCGGGAAAAAGCAGATTTTGCAGCCGGACGCGCGGATGGGATGATCGTGACCTACTGTATGGCCTGTAAAGATCAGTTTGCAAGGACGGGGGCCGGAACGCGGCATATCCTGGAACTGGTCTATGGGACCGGGGACGGGACTGTTCCGGATCTGTCCCGGAGAAGAAAGAACCGCCTGGAATTGAAACAAAAACTGCTGCGGGAGATCTGGAAGGAGGATATGTATATGGAGACGATGCTCCCTGTCCATTACGCGCAAGGAGCCATGGAAGAGATGGAAGACCGCATGATTCTGAAAAGCGATGTGGATGCGGTGCTCCGGGCGTATGAAGAATCCGGCGCGGCGGTCTTCGATCAGGAGCATGACTGGCTTGTGACCAGCCACAGGCTGGGCAATGTCACATTCTGGGTAAAATTCCGGAAGGAAGAGACCGGATATCTGATATTCGGCGCTTACAGCCACCGGATGACTGTGGAGTAGGAGGAAGGCCATGGCGGAAAAAAATTATTACAGCGTAGATCCTATGGGAAAATTGATGTGCGCCCAGTGTAAGAAGACTCTGGTAAAGGGAAAAGCCATGTTTTCTTATATGGGAAATGCGTTTCCTGTGGAACTCCCGGTCTGTCCGGAATGCGGGTTTGTTTATGTGCCGGAGGATCTGGCAATGGGAAAAGTACTGACAGTGGAACGCAGTCTGGAGGATAAATAAATGAACGGCGAGAGGAAGGCAGAAACGCAGAATAAGGAATGGAAGCCATGTCTGCCGAAAGGACATCCAGGGGGACTTTCTCTTACAAAAAGGCTTCTGAAGCTGGGGCATTGCCAAATCAGGGGACGAGATGACGCGCCCGGCAGGCGCCCAGGCAACGGGTTAGCCCGGATGCGTGTATTGGATCTGGGAGCGGGGGACGGAACCGCAGTACATTTTTTGAGGGAAAACGGATACGACGCTAAGGGAGTCGACCGGTTTCCGGGCTCGGAAGATATACAGGAACAGGATATGCGCAGTCTTAATTGCGGGAATGAAACCTATGATCTTTGCATGGCAGAATGCAGTCTGTCTTCCTGCGGCGGCCGTAAAGAAGCGCTTGGGGAAGCGTACCGGGTTCTGAGGCCGGGAGGAAAACTTCTCCTGTCGGATGTGTTTTTCCGGAAGCGGATAGATTTAGATCCGTGGTTAAGAGGAGATCTTACCTGGGAAGGCTGGAAAAAAGCATTTGCAGAGGCCGGATTCCGGATAAACTCCATGGAAGACGAGAGCTGTCTGTGGAAAGAATTTTTTCTGGAAAGTCTGTGGAATGGAAATGCCGACGGGGAATCTCAGAAATTTTTCCTGCGTGCCGGAAAGGCCGGATGCGGATATTTTCTGGCCTGTCTGGAGAAAGGAGAGGGCTATGGAATTGTTTGACCGGATGTTGGAATTGTCAGGGCAGGGATTTTATTGCGCTCAGATCCTTCTGATCCTCGCCCTGGAATCAGAAGGGAAAGAGGATCCGGATCTGGTTCGAGCTATGAGTGGATTGAACGGAGGCATGGGATTTTCCGGCAGGACGTGCGGCGCGCTGACGGGAGGCTGCTGTCTGCTGGGATATTTCATCGGAAAAGGAGAGGCTGAGGAACTGGAAGATCCTGATGCGGCCGCTATGATCAGGGAATTAGTGGAGTGGTTCGAAGAGGTCATGGGGGAGACATATGGCGGTTGCTCCTGTGAACAGATATTGGACGGGGATCCCGGGAACAAGATGCGCCGGTGTCCCCGGATCGTAGAAGGAGTATTTGAAAAATGTCTGGAGATTTTGCAGAAAAACGGGACCATATGAGAGACTGGCGCGGACTGATCGTGGCGGCGGGACAGTCCAGGCGCATGGGCGCGTTCAAGCCGCTGCTTACACTGAACGGTTTTCCTATGATCCAGATGACGGTTCAGAGTCTCAAAAACGGCGGTATCCGGGATATTACGGTGGTGATCGGCAGAGAATCTGACAGGATGCGGGAGGTTCTGGCGCCGATGGGGGTGAGATTGGCAGAGAATCCGGAATTTGCTTCTACGGATATGCTGTCCTCTGTTAAGAAAGGCTTGTCAGGCATGAGAGACGCAGAAGGAGTTTTTTTCCTTCCGGGAGATCTGCCTTTGGTATCCCCGAGAACAATGAATTATCTGAAGAGGGAGGCGGCCTGCCTGGAGAAAGGAACGCAGGGGGTGATTCCGCTTCTGAACGGTAAGCATGCTCATCCGTTGTTTATAAGCCCGGAAGGATATGACACGGTGCTCGCCTATGAAGGAGAGGGAGGACTGGGCGCTGTTTCCTGTCAGATGCGCATGAAAAAAATAGAGATCAGGGATCCGGGCGCTTTGAAAGACGCAGATTTTCCTTCGGATTTGGAAGAGATGAGAACGTATGCCAGGAAATTCCGGGGAATTTCAACCGACCGCTGCGAGGAACTATATGAAGAGGTGCGGCTGCCTGCGCATATTCGGGCGCACTGCCGTGCGGTGGGTGATCTGGCCGCCCGGATGGCGGAGAACCTGATTGGCAGCGGAGCCTGCCTGGATGTGGAGCTGTGCCGCAGCGGCGGGTACCTGCATGATTTGTGCCGGCTGCAGTTTCATCATGAACTGGCTGCAAAATCGTTTCTGGAGCGGAAAGGGTATTTAGCCCTGGCGGAAATAGCGGGAGCGCACGGAGGATTTGAAAAAGAACCGGAAAGTATATGCCAGGAGTCCGCGATTGTGTTTCTGGCAGATAAACTGATACAGGAAGACCGGAGGGTAACATTGACAGAGCGGTATCAGAAAGCGCTTGAAAAAGATCCGGTGAAGGAGCGTGTAAGAAAAAATATTGCCCTTGGCCGGCGCCTGATCGCGGAATATGAGGAAAGGACAGGTGAGAGGCTTGAAGAGACATGTATACATGAATAATGCCGCAACATCCTGGCCCAAGCCGGAGGAAGTGGGAGCAGCCATGGCGAAAGCCGTGCGCAGGCTTCCGGGAGCCGCCAACCGGGGAGGAATCGAGGATGTGAACGTATTTGACGAAGTGCGTAAAGAACTGGCAGTCCTGATGGGCGTATCCTGTCCGGAGCAGATCGCGCTGGGGTGTAATTCTACCTGGGGACTGAATGAGGCCCTGTTCGGCTGGCCCCTGCGGAAGGAAGATACCGTGCTTGCCACGGATGCAGAGCACAACGCGGTGCTTCGGCCGCTCTACCGGCTGGAACAGAGCGGTATCAGGGTGGTATATGTACCGGCGGATGGAACCGGCCGGATTCTGCCTGAACTTTGGAAGGATATGGTACAGAAGTACCGTCCTAAATTATGCGTGCTGAACCATGCGTCCAATGTGACCGGAGCGGTAAATGACGCGGAAGCCATGTGCGCGTCGGCGCATGCATGTGGGGCGGCCTTTCTGCTGGATATGTCCCAGACCCTTGGATGCGTGCCGGTCAGACTGGAAGAATGGAATGTGGATATGGCGGCGTTTACCGGCCATAAATATCTGCTGGGACCTCAGGGTACCGGCGGTCTCTATGTACGGCCGGGAATTTTCCTGCGCCCGTATATGGTGGGCGGCACGGGCATCAGAAGCGATCTGAGGGAAATGCCGGATGAAATGCCGGTCCATCTGGAAGCAGGTACCGGGAATGAGCCGTCCTACCATGGTCTTCTGGCTGCGCTTCGATGGAGCAGAGAGAATCCTGCAGACAAAAAAGCTATGATTGCGCGCATGCGCCGGCTGGCCGACGGACTGTCGGGTATGGGGTGCCGGGTAATCCGCCCGGAAGAACCGTGTATGCCGGTTTTGTCCTTTATAATACCGGGATATACGCCGGAAGAGGCGGGAGATATTCTGACAGGAAGCTATGACATTATCTGCAGAACCGGGCTGCATTGTGCGCCCAGGCTGATGAAAGATATCGGAATGCCGCAGGGAACTATCCGGCTTAGTATGTCCAGATTTACATCGGAGAAAGAAATAGAGAAAGTGCTGCTGGCAGTCACGGATCTGGTGGAGAGTGTGTAAAAATGAAATTTCGATGCAAAAAAACGGAAAATTGTTTTGCCGGAGCGCGCACATACGAATATGAACTTCCTGTTACCGGTCAGGAACTGGCGGGGCGTCTGGCCGGATGGGAAGTCAAGGAAAATCACCGGTTCCGCAGGCCGGTGTTTTCCGCGCGGAAAGATGGGGTTGAGATCAAGGGGATTCTGGCGGCGCAGGTGGTGAAAGTCAACTATACGGAGGAGAACTGGGAAAGGGAGAAGAAAGGGCTGGAGCGATGGCTGGAAGAGACAGAAGTGTGAAAATAATCGGGGAGACGCAGAGTGTCTGTCCGGAATGCCTTCGGGTGATCCCGGCTGTGAAGGTTGAAGAGGAGGAAGGTATCTATCTGGAGAAAATGTGCCCGGAACATGGGAATTTCCGGACTTTGATCTGGGAGGGAAACAGAGAGAGTTATGAGAAATGGGGAGCCGGGATGCGGCCGGCGGATCAGATTCTGAAAGCCAGGCCGTCTGAAAAAGGATGTCCTCTGGATTGTGGTCTTTGTGAGGCTCATGAGCGCCGGGGCTGCTGTGTATTGCTGGAAGTGACCGGACGCTGCAGCCTGAGGTGTCCGGTATGCTTTGCCGATGCGGGAAGAGGGGAAGACATTTCTCTGGAGGAACTGGGAAAACAGATGGATTTTCTGATGGAGCACGGAGGTCCCTTCAATCTGCAGCTTTCCGGCGGGGAGCCAACCATGCGTGAGGATCTGCCGGAACTGATCCGCATGGGAATGGAAAAAGGATTTACTTTTATCCAGCTGAACACCAATGGAATCCGTCTGGCAGAAGAAGAGGGATATGCGAAAGATTTGAAGAAAGCGGGTCTTTCCTGTGTATACTTACAGTTCGACGGGATTGGCGACGAGGTCTGCCGGGTTCTCAGGGGACGGAATTTATGGGAGCGGAAGAAGGCTGCCATTGACGCCTGTGAAGAAGCAGGGCTGGGGCTCGTGCTGGTTCCGGTAGTGGCCCCCGGAGTCAATGAGGATCAGGTGGGAGCAATTCTCAAATATGCTGTGAGCCGGATGCCGGCTGTGCGGGGAGTGCATTTTCAACCTTTGAGCTACTTCGGAAGATATCCGGAAGATCCGGGAACCTATCGCATAACGATCCCAAGACTTCTGGCATTGATTGAAGAGCAGACTGACGGCACGATGAAAGCTGAGCATTTCACCGAAGGAAACGCGACAAATCCTTACTGCACGTTTCAGGCAGCTTATCTGCGTCAGGACGATGGGAGCATGAAACCTCTGACACATGGGGCGGCGCCCAGAGGCAGGGTATCAGAACAGGCGAAAAAATATGTGGAACAGCAGTGGAGCGGCGCAAAGACAGAAAAATGCTGCTGCAAAGGCAACGAACCGGAAACACAGAGCTGCTGCGGCGAGAGCACAGAACAGATGCGGCTGGATACTTCTTCTCTGGACGAATTTTTGACAAAACGGCACAATAATACGTTTGCTGTCTCGGGCATGTTGTTCCAGGATGCTTACAATCTGGATCTTTCCCGTCTTCGGCGCTGTTACATCCTGGAGACAGACAGCCGGTACGGGATGGTGCCCTTCTGTGCCTATAATCTGACAGACCGGAAGGGGAGATTTTTATATCGATGAAAAGATCAAATCTGGACGGCTGGATCCGTGCCCGGGAAGGCGTGACAAAGCTGGGGCGGGAACAGATCGAAGAGATACAGTTCCGAAAGTTGAATATTCTTTTAAAGAGAGAAAAGGAGCGGGGCGGCTTTTACAGCTTTCTGCCGGACCGGCTGGATACGCTGGAGGATCTTCACAGGCTGCCGTTGACTACAGAAAAAGACCTGATCCGGGAAGGCCGCCGTATGATATTGACGAGCCAGAGCGAGATCGAACGTGTGCGTTCCTGGGATACTTCAGGAACCACGGGAAAGGCGAAACGTGTCTTTTATTCGGCGAAAGATAATGAAAGGACGGTCTCCTTTTTTGAAGCAGGCCTTTCAGAACTGGTTTTTCCGGGGGAGAAGGTTATGGTCTGCATGCCCTTTTCCGGAAGCAGGGGATTGGGAGAACTGATTGCGGAGGCAGTCGGACGTCTGAACGGGATTGCCCTGGCGGCAGGGGTTGAACGCAGTTATGGGGAACTGCTGGATATTATGGAACAGGAAAAGCCACAGGTGTTTGTGGGGATGCCTGTTCCGCTGCTGTCTCTTTTGCGGCTCCGGCCGGAGAATAGTTTTGAACGGGCGCTGGTGAGCGCGGACGCCTGTCCGGATACAGTCACAAAAGAGATCGAAGCCTGTCTGGGAACCAGGCTGTATCCGCATTATGGATCCAGAGAGATCGGATTGGGCGGAGCGGTGACCTGTCCGGCGTTTGAGGGAATGCATCTGCGGGAAAATGACCTGATCGCGGAGATTGTGGATGAGGAGGGGAGAATATTGCCCCGGGGAGAATGGGGAGAACTGGTCCTGACTTCTATAGAAGCGGACGCTATGCCTCTGATCCGGTATCGTACCGGAGACGTTACCAGGATCCTGCCGGATCCATGCCCCTGCGGAAGCCATGTCCTGAGACTGGACCGGGTCCGGCGCAAGGGGACCTGCCTGAGAATGGAAAAATTAGACGACCGGATATTCCGGTATGAAGAAGTGGTGGACTATCGGATGCGGATGCAGGGCGATACGTTATACGCGGAAGGCTATCTCCGGACAGACAGAGCAGATTTTCCGGAGGAACTGGAAGGTTATCCGGTGCGGTACCGGTGGAAAACCGTTGCCATGGAAGATATGCCGTGTTATGCTGGAAAAAGAAAAATAACGGGGATGGAAAAGCGATGAATGGTCTGTATTATAATGTGCGTGTACGTGTAAAAGGCAAAAATGTGGATGGCCGGGACTATTTTGGAAGAGGTGTGGCGGATCTGCTTCATGGGGTAAAAGAGTATCATTCTCTGAATCAGGCGACCAAAGAGATGGGTATGGCCTACAGCAAAGCCTGGCGGATTGTCCGTCAGGCAGAAAAGACGCTGGGAATGCCGCTTCTGGTAAGAATGGGGAAAAACGGTTCCGTATTGACGCCGGATGGGGAAAAACTGCTGGAGGTCTATGAAGAGGCGGAAAAAGAAGCCTTCCGGGTGGTTCGGAACGTATTTGAAAAGTATTACGGGTAAAGACCTTGAAAAGGATGCCATGGTTTGCTATATTATCTTTTATGAGAATAAAACGTGTAAATCCACGTTTTAGATATTTTTTCTGAAAAAGAAAGGAGAAAAAAGATGCAGAAAAAACTTTTGGCATCGCTGCTCGCATGCGCGCTGGGTATCAGTCTGGCAGCCTGCGGGTCATCAGGCGCTTCCTCCAGTACGGAGGACACAGAGGCGGCCGCTGCCGCAGCAGAGGAAACCGAAGCTGCAGATACAGCTGCGGAAGAAGAGACGGCAGAGCCCGCGGAAAATGTGGAGCTGGTCGTATTTGCAGCCGCATCCATGACGGAAACCCTGACGGAGATCAGCGAGATGTACAAGGAGGTTGCTCCCAATGTGACGCTGACTTTCAACTTTGATTCCTCAGGTACGCTGAAAACGCAGATCCAGGAAGGGGCAGAATGTGATCTGTTCATCTCCGCAGGACAGACACAGATGAATCAGCTGGATATCAATGCGGATCCGGAAGTCAATACGGAAGGACTGGATTTTGTAGACGAAGACTCCAGAGTGGATATTTTGGAAAACAGAGTGACGCTCTGCGTTACCGACGACAATGAAGCCGGCCTTCAGTCCTTTGACGATATGGCGGAAGCTCTCCGCGAGGGCACGATCCTCATGGCCATGGGCAACAGCGACGTACCGGTGGGACAGTATACCCAGAGTATTCTGGAGTACTACGGACTGGACGAGCAGGAACTGGCCGCCAATGGAGAGATTTCTTATGGCAGCAACGTAAAAGAAGTAACGACACAGATCAAGGAAGGAAGCGTAGACTGCGGCGTCATCTACTGTACGGATGCGTACTCCGCCGGTCTGAATATTGTGGATTATGCGACTGCCGATATGTGCGGACAGGTTATCTATCCGGCGGCAGTGCTGAAAACGGCAGCCCATCCGGAAGAGGCCCAGGCGTTCCTGGATTACCTGCAGACGGATGCATGCATGGCAGTATTTGAAGAAGTCGGATTCTCAGGAGTGGAATAAAATAGAACGGGCGGGGCTGCTGAAGAACAAGGCAGCCCCGCAGCTGTAAAGAACGGAGGTGCGGAGTTTGGACTGGTATCCGCTTATCAACTCTCTGAGAATTGCGGCGATCAGCTGCGCGCTAGTATTTTTTACCGGTATTTTCGCGGCGTATTATGTGGCGCGGCTGCCCCGCGCCGTAAAAGGAATTCTGGACGTGTTTCTGACGCTTCCCATGGTTCTTCCTCCTACTGTATGCGGGTATTTCCTTCTGTTGATCTTTGGATTGAAAAGGCCTTTGGGGATGCTGCTTTCACAGTGGGGGATCCAGTTTGTCATGACCTGGTATGGGGGAATCCTGACGTCGGCGGTGGTGGCGTTTCCTCTGATGTATCGAACAGCCAGGGGTGCATTTGAGAGTTTTGACGCGACTCTGGCGTATGCGGGACAGACGCTGGGGCTGTCCAACACTTATATTTTCTGGAATATCCGGATGCCTGCCTGCAGGCAGGGGATCCTGGCGGGAACGGTGCTGGCTTTTGCCCGCGCATTGGGCGAATATGGAGCTACCAGCATGTTGATCGGATATATTCCGGGCAAGACGGCGACGATTTCCACGACGGTCTATCAGCTGTGGAGAACGAATGACGAAGCGGGCGCGCTCTTCTGGGTGCTGGTCAATATGGCAATTTCCACGGTGGTGCTTTTGATTGTGAACATGCTGGAGCGCAGGAACGGAAAGGCAGGTGCGTCATGAGTCTTTCAGTTCATATAAAAAAAGATTTTGGAGGATTCCGGCTTTCTGTAGATCTGGAACATGAGAGCGGGATCACAGGGCTTTTGGGAGCGTCCGGATGCGGCAAGAGCCTGACGCTGAAAAGCGTCGCCGGGATCGTCACTCCGGACGAGGGGCGGATCGTGCTGAACGGCAGGGTCCTCTTCGACAGTGAGCAGCATATTAACCTGAAGCCGCAGGTGCGGAATGTGGGTTATCTGTTCCAGAACTATGCGCTGTTCCCCAACATGACGGTGGAAAAGAACATTCTCTGCGGGCTGAACCGGGAGAAAGATAAAGATGTCCGCAAAGAAAAGCTGGAAAATGTGATGAAGATGATGGAACTGACAAAGCTTCGCAGGTCTTTTCCCCATCAGCTTTCCGGAGGACAGCAGCAGAGAGCGGCTCTTGCCCGTATCCTGGTCAGCGGGCCGGAACTGCTCCTCCTGGACGAGCCGTTCAGCGCTCTGGACGCTTATCTGAGGGATTCTCTGCAGATCCAGGTAAAGGAACTGCTGGAGAATTATGGGAGAGATGTGCTGTTGGTCAGTCACAGCCGGGATGAAGTATATCATCTTTGCTCCAAGGTGGCGCTGATTGACAATGGTAAGATATTCGGAGCAGGCAGGACCAAAGAAATCTTTGCCAATCCGAAGACCAGGATCGGCGCTGTTCTGACCGGATGCAAAAATATTGCCGCGGTCAGAAAAACCGGAGAATATGAGGTGGAAGTTCCGGAGTGGGGAATCCGCCTGAAGACAGGAAGACCGGTGGAAGATCATGTCTGCGCCATCGGTATCCGGGCACATTACTTTAATCCCAGAGCCAGAGAGAATGTGTTTCCTGTAGTCTATGCGGACCGTATGGAAGAGCCGTTTGAGACTACGATTCTGTTCCGCTGCGCGGGACAGAAAGAAGGCAGCCCGTCCGTGTGGTGGAGAATTCCAAAGGACCGGGTTCCGGATAAAATGCCGGAGCAACTGGGAATTGCGCCGCAGAATGTATTGCTTTTGTATCCGGAGGATAATAACTAGAGAGAGACAGGAGGTTATGTGGTATGGGAAAGATCAGAGCAGTCTGTATCAGCAAAGAAAAGGGTACGCCAAAAGAAAATGTGGGTTCCGGAATATTGGTGGAAGGTTTTGGACTGAAAGGAGACGCGCATGGAGGAAACTGGCACAGGCAGGTCAGCCTTCTGTCCGGGGATAAAATCGACGCGTTTCGGAAAAAAATCTGGGTGGAATACGGAGCGTTTGGTGAAAATCTGGTGGTGGACGGACTGGATTTCCGCAGTTTGCCGGTGGGCAGTCGTTTCGGCATAGGAGATGCCGTACTGGAAATGACACAGATCGGAAAAGAATGCCACAATGACTGTATCATCAAGCAGAAAACCGGAGAATGTATCATGCCCAGAGAAGGAGTCTTTGCCCGGGTGCTGAAAGGCGGCAAAGTGTCTGTGGGGGATGAGCTGGTGCTTCTTCCTCCGGAAGAGAATCCCCCTCTTCGGGCAGCTGTGATTACGCTTTCAGACAAGGGAAGCAGGGGAGAGCGAGAAGATCTCTCCGGCCCGCTGATCGTGAAGATGCTTACCGGAGCCGGATACCGGGTGGAAGAAACTCTTTTGCTGCCGGACGGGATCCAGCCGCTGAAAAATCAGCTGATTCGTCTGGCAGATGGGCGTCAGATGGATCTGATCCTGACGACAGGAGGCACCGGATTTGCTCCTACGGACGTGACTCCGGAAGCCACGATGGCGGTGGCGGACCGGAACGCGCCGGGTATCGCGGAGGCTATGCGCGCTTACAGCCTGTCGATTACACCGAGAGCTATGCTGTCCAGGGCAGCCAGTGTGCTGAGAGGCAAGACGCTTATTGTAAACCTGCCTGGTAGCCCTAAAGCAGTGAAAGAACATCTGGAATATATTCTGCCAACATTGGAACACGGAATCCTGCTTGCAGGAGGGCGCGACGGCGAGTGCGCCCGCAAATAGCCGAAATAATAACAGGAGAATGAAATTATGAAACTGATCAGAACAGAGGATGCGGTCGGACAGGTGCTGTGCCATGATCTGACGCAGATTATCCCCGGGGTGAGCAAAGGTCCCCGGTTCAGAAAAGGACATATTGTGACAGAGGAAGATATCCCGGTGCTGCTCAGCATGGGAAAAGACCATCTCTACATATGGGAAAAAGATGATACTATGTATCACGAAAATGACGCCGCAGAGATCCTTCGGCAGATCTGCCAGAACGACCATATGAAGGCTTCTGAGGTGAAAGAGGGCAAGATTGAACTGACTGCCGAATGCGAAGGTCTGTTCCAGGTGGATGTGGAGCGTCTGGATGCGGTCAACGACATCGATCAGATCATGATTGCCACAAGACATACGAACAGCCCGGTGAAAAAGGGCGAGAAGCTGGCGGGCACCAGAGTGATCCCGCTGGTGATTAAAAAGGAAAAGATGGAGCTGGCGAAAGAGCGCGCAGGAAGCGAACCGCTCTGCCGTCTGCTTCCCTACCGCCTGAAGACGGCAGGTGTCGTCACCACCGGCAACGAGGTGTTCTATGGACGGATCGAGGATAAGTTCACTCCGGTGGTGGAGAGAAAGCTGCAGGCTTACGGTATCGAGATGAAAGAACATTGGATCGTGGGCGATGAGAAGGCGGACATCGTGTCGGCGATCCGGGAGATGAAAGATAAAGGACTGGATCTGATCATAGCCACAGGCGGCATGAGCGTGGATCCGGATGACCAGACGCCGGGAGCGATCAGGGAGGCAGGGACAGAGGTTGTCACCTACGGGGCTCCGGTACTGCCGGGAGCCATGCTGTGCCTGGCATATTTTCCGGATGGGACTCCGGTGATGGGACTTCCGGGATGCGTCATGTATGCGAAAGCTACGATCTTCGATCTGCTGCTGCCGAGAGTGGCGGCGGGGATACCGATCTCGCGCAAGGATATTACCACACTGGGACATGGCGGACTCTGTCTGGGATGTCCGGAATGCCATTATCCGAACTGCGGTTTTGGAAAAGGGTGAGAAAAACGGGAGCGCGGTCTCCGATATCATTTGGCTAATGAATTTAATCCATTTGTATTTTTACGGCTCCAGCGCAGCGGCTCGTACATTTTTTTCAGGACTTTCACGACTTTATTGCTGTCGTATTCCCTGATCACTACGTCGTATCTGCCCTCGATACTTCCGAAGGTGACGCTGCGCTGTACCCCGATCTTTTTTTTCAGGTACGCGATCATATTCTCGCGGGTGGCGTTTTCATTGTAGATTTTGATATAGGCGTATCCCGGATAATCGTTCGAAGGATATGTCACCATCCGCAGCGTATGGAGCAGTTCTGAACTCTGCAGCGCGTCCGCGATCTGATGGATATTATCCTGCTTTCCAATCAGCATGAAATAGATGCACCGTGCTTTGGGAAGCAGGTTTTCCTTTGTATAGTTCCGGTAAGGAGAAGTATGAAGCTTGTCGTAGATGTCTTTTTCCGCCGGGTTTTTCAGCTCTTTGTACTGGATGATCAGCATGTCGTCCAGGATCAGATTCATAAAATAATTGACGTCGAACATATCCAGAAAAGCCTGCAGTTTATGTACGGTTCCCGGAGAAATGACGTAGGTGGAGAGATATTCATGCTTCTCCATGTCATACATGACTGCTCCGTCCATGGCGATGACCGGCAGTTTCAGATGGATTCCCCGGAGCGGATCTATCAGAGAAGCCGGCGTGCGCATGGTGGACACAGTGAAATGAACCCCGTCCGCCAGCATCCGGTTCAGTTCCACAGCACTGTAGGCCGAGAGCTTCTGGCCGTCCATCAGCAGCGTGTCGTCCATGCCTGAGATAAACAGGATATCTTTCTCCTTTCGTCTCGGAAGCTGGAAACTGTTGACGCACATCCCGATCGCGATGCCGATCATCGTATCCATCACCCGGTTGAATACAAAAAGATACGGGTTGGCGTCTCCGATATGCACTACAACGATACACAAAAAGACAAGGCAGGAAAAATACGAAGCATCTCTCTTATGAATCAAAAGGGTAACATAGATCACCGCGATGATCGTGACGGCGACCAGAATGTCATAGACGAGATTTCCGGCCAGGTTGGGTTCGATATAATTCTTGTCGATCAGAAGGATAATAAGGCCGAAGACAGCCCCCACAAGAGTACCTATCGTTCTCTGCCATGCTTTTGCCATCATGTTTTCTCTGTCAGGCTGGATACACTGAAGGGCAGCCAGCTGGGAATAAAAGATGATCCCGTCTTTTCGGAACCAATTGTAAAATAAAAAGCACAAAAATACGGCAACCGAAGATCTTATAATTCTCATACCAATTTTTGGTATCTTCACTGCAAATATCTGTTTCATATCCTTTCTCCACTCTGAAAAATAAAAAATCTGCACGCAAAAAAAGCCAATGGGAAAGGTCCTCATTGACTTCTGATAAAGTATAGCATAAAGTCGTTTCTTGTCAATCATTTTTTGACTGTGATATAATGGCGTAAAATTTATAAACGGAACAGGAGCGTAATTATCATGAAAGAAAGAATCGATGCGGTCTTAAACTCGCTGAAGCGGCACGAAGCACTGATAATGGTCAGCATTCTTGCCAGTTCCGGATCCACGCCCAGGGGCGCGGGAGCGATGATGCTGGTATTTCAGGACGGCCATATAGAAGGAACTGTGGGCGGCGGGGCAGTGGAATACGCTGCGCAGCAGCATGCCCGGGCACTTCTTAAAGAGCATGCTTCTGATACGGTGGGTTACTGTCTTTCTAAAGAAGACGTGGCCGGCCTCGGTATGGTCTGCGGAGGCGACGTTACCGTGTATTTCCAATATTTGGAAGGGGAAACTTATATTCCCCTGTTTTCAAGGCTTTCAGAGGCTTTTTCTGAGAATCGGAATATCTGGCTGATCCGCAGAATGGAAAAGAACCGGGTAACGGCCATGACCGCCTGCGATGAAAATGGAAATTTCTGCGGAGATGATCTGCCCGAATCCCTTCCCCAGGGACTGTTAAAATCCCAGGCCGTCTACTCAGGCGGCGAGCCTGCTTATTACGCAGAACCCATCGTGCGCGCCGGATGGGTGTATGTCTTCGGCGGCGGGCATGTTTCTCAGGAGCTGGCGCCGCTGCTTGCCCGTCTGGATTTTACGGTAGCGGTCTTTGAAGACCGGGAAGCATTTGCTGATCCAGCTCTTTTTCCGGGGGTGCAGGAAGTGATCCTGGGAGACTTCTCAAATATCGCGGCTTCCGTGACCCTGACAGAAAAAGATTCCGTGGTAGTCATGACCCGCGGGCATCAGGGCGATTTTGAAGTTCTGTCCCAGGTACTGCGCTACCCCCTCGCCTACGTGGGCTGCATCGGGAGCCGCAAAAAGATCGCCGAGACCAGAAAAAAACTATCGGCGCTTGGATTTCCGGACGACGCCTACGATGTGGTTCACTCGCCTATCGGCCTGGATATCGGGGCGGAGACCCCGGCGGAGATCGCCGTCAGTATCGCCGCCGAGATGATCCAGTGCAGAGCTAATCGCCGAGATTAAAGCGCGCCTTCCAAGACTGCAAAGTTTTTCCCACAGTATATCCAAAAAATAGATAAAAATAATGTAAAAAAGAGTGAGTCAGGAAAAATATCTGCTCACTCTTTTTTTGGTTGTCATTCGTTTTTTTGAATGTTATAATACTTATAATTGGGTAAAGTATCGACTGTTGAAGGGAAAAGGTAAAGAATATGTTCGGTTATCAAGTAGAAGCTGGAAGCCCGGAACGGCTGGGAGTGACACGAGAAGGAAAGGACATCAATTTTGCGGTGACGGTGAGAGACGGCGGAGCATGCAGCCTGCTTTTATATCCCAGAGGGGAGAATGAGCCGGAGGCAGAACTGGAATTTACGAAGGACATGCAGTACGGTGACCTGTACGCTATGAAAATACGACGCTTTCCCATTGATCAGTATGAATATAATTACCGGATCGACGGGACTGTCGTGCAGGATCCTTACGCAAGATCGATTGCAGGCAGAGAGGTATGGGGAAAATGCCCGGAAGGCATTCATCAGGTACGGTGCAGAGCGGAGTTTGCCTCCTTTCCCTGGCAGGGAGACCATCCGCTGGAACTTCCTTATGAAGACTGTGTTTTATATATGACGCATCCCAGAGGGTTCACGATGGATCCGTCTTCCCGTGTACGCCATCCGGGAACTTTTGCCGGGATCCGTGAAAAGATTCCATACCTGCGTGGTCTGGGCATTACGCAGCTGGAACTGATGCCGGTCTATGAGTTTGCGGAAGCAGAGGCGGAGGAAGCGCCGAAAAAACACATGCCGGTGAAAAAAATAAGCGCAGGAAGACTGAACTACTGGGGATACGGGAGAGCATGCTTTTTTGCGCCGAAAGCTTCTTACAGTGCGTCAGGCAATCCGGTACGGGAACTGAAAGAGCTGGTACGGGAGCTGCATAAAAACGGGATCGAACTGATTCTGGAATTCTATTTTCCCCATATGACCAGTCCGGCGCTGATCCGGGACTGCATCAGATACTGGGTAACGGAGTATCATATTGACGGAGTCCATGTGAATGCGCAGGATACGCCCTTGACGGATCTGGCGTGGGAACCGCGGCTGTCCAGGACTAAGATCATGAGCGAGTATTTTCCATTGGAGAAGATTTATGAGCCGGATTATAGTCCGAAGTTTCGGCGCCTGGCGGAATACAATGACGATTTCATGATCAAAGCCCGCTGTTTCCTGAAAGGAGACGAAGATACTCTGTGGCAGATATCTGAGAGCATGAGGAGGAATCCTGTTCAGCAGGCTGTGATCAATTACATAACATGTCACAACGGTTTCACATTGACGGATACAGTTTCTTATGATGTGAAGCATAACGAAGACAACGGAGAAGACAACCGGGACGGGACAGACTGCAATCACAGCTGCAATTACGGTGAGGAAGGACCTACGTCCAAAAAAGCGCTGCAGGCTCTCCGAAGACGCCAGATGCGCAACGCTTTCCTGCTCCTGCTTTTATCCCAGGGAGTTCCGGCCATTTATGGCGGAGACGAGATGGGGAATTCCCAGAAAGGCAATAACAACGCCTACTGTCAGGATAACGATATTTCCTGGATACAGTGGAGCAGGAAGAAATATGACCGCCAGATGCAGGAATTTGTCCGGGAGGCGATCTCTTTCCGCGGCCGTCACGCGGCATTTGGGCGCAGGAAGCCGTACAGGATGAGCGACTATCTCTCCAAAGGCATGCCGGATCTGTCCTATCACGGAACG
Source organism: uncultured Lachnoclostridium sp. (assembly GCA_944376715.1). Classification (GTDB taxonomy): domain Bacteria; phylum Bacillota; class Clostridia; order Lachnospirales; family Lachnospiraceae; genus Hominiventricola. Next base: position 24,081 of record CALWDO010000009.1, read on the forward strand.
AGGGCCTGGTACGGAGAGTTTGAAAGCTACAACCGGCAGATGGGCATCCTGTACGCCGGCGAATATACGGGAGACCGCACATTGTACGTTCTCTACAATATGCATATGATCGAACATGAGATCGCGCTGCCTACGCTTCCTTCCGGCCAGAGTTGGTATCTGCTGGCGGATACCGGACGGGAAGGGGCATCGGCCTTCCTGGAAGAAGAGGAAAAGGTGTTGCTGGAAGACCAGAAGATGGCGGCGGTACCTCCCAGAACCATATGGATACTGACGGGTGAGACACATGAAACTGATTAATATCTGGAGACATTTCCATACGATCACAGAACACAAGATCGTGGTGGCGCGGCATTGTTTCCGGGTGGGAATGTACTGGCAGGGACTGACCCATGACCTGTCAAAATATTCTCCGGCAGAGTTTTTGCCGGGATGTAAATATTATCAGGGCTACCGCAGCCCTAACAACGCGGAACGGGAACAGAAAGGATATTCCTCCGCCTGGCTGCACCACAAAGGACGCAATAAGCACCATTATGAATACTGGATTGATTACAGTACAGGCCCGGTAAAAGGCATGGCAGGCATGAAGATGCCGCTTCGGTATGTCAATGAGATGATCATGGACCGGATCGCCGCTTCCAAAGTATATGAAGGAAAGAAATATACACAGCATTCCCCGCTGGAGTATTATGAAAAAGGGAAGGACGGCTACATGATCCATGAGGAGACCAGGGCATTGCTGGAATATATCCTGCGTATGCTGGATGCGAAAGGGGAAGATTATACATTTGCCTATATGAAAAAATATATGGTGGGTAAAAAGGAATATCCTCAGATTAAAAAAATTTGAAAAAAGAAGGATTTTTGCATTTTATACGGAATAGATATATAATAGAGGGAATTTTTGCGAGGAGGGATGGAAGTTGACGATTCGTGAGAATATGGAAAACTGGGAGAAAGAATTCCTGAGTCCCTATGCGTCCCTGAGCTGCAACTCCAGAGGACGGGATGTGGACGAGCCGCCCTGCGATATCCGTCCGGTGTACCAGAGGGACCGGGACCGGATCCTGCACTGCAAATCGTTTCGCAGGCTGAAGCATAAGACGCAGGTGTTTTTGACGCCCAGAGGCGATCATTATCGTACCAGACTGACACATACACTGGAAGTGTCACAAAATGCCCGAACGATTGCCAGAGCTCTGCGGCTGAATGAAGATCTGACGGAGGCTATAGCCCTGGGACACGATCTGGGACATACTCCGTTTGGGCATGCCGGCGAGCGGGCGCTGAACGAGGTATGCAGCGAAGGCTTTGCCCACAACAGGCAAAGCGTGCGGATCGTGGAACGGCTGGAAAAGGAAGGAAAAGGATTGAATCTGACCTGGGAAGTGCGGGACGGGATACTTAACCATCAGACGGCCGGGCATCCATCTACGCTGGAAGGAAAGATCGTCCGTTATTCGGACAAGATCGCTTATATCAATCATGACGCTGACGACGCGATCCGCGGCGGAATTATCCGGGAGGATGAACTGCCGAGGACATACACAGATATTCTGGGACACAGTACCCGGGAAAGACTGAATACGCTGATCCATGATATTGTCCGGCAGAGTACCGACGTACCAGACATCCGGATGTCAGAAGAGATTGAATTTGCCTTTCAGGGCCTGCGCAAATTTATGTTTGAGCATGTATATACCAATCCCAAGGCGAAGGGAGAAGAAAAAAAGGCGATCCATATTGTAAAGGAACTATTCTATTATTATATGGACCACCCGGAGTTACTTCCCAATGAATACGTGGAGCGCATGTGGCAGTCCGGGGAGACCCAGGAACGAAGCGTGTGCGATTACATATCAGGCATGACAGATCAGTACGCCATAGCCAAATTCCAGGAATTTTTTATTCCTGCTTCCTGGAGATACTAAGAGAAATCAGGTGATTTCATGAGATACTATTCACAGGATCTGGTAGAGGAGATCCGGTCAAGAAGCGATATTGTGGATGTGATATCCGGGTATGTGAAGCTGCAGCGAAAGGGCAGCAACTACGTGGGCATCTGTCCGTTTCACAATGACCGCAATCCTTCTATGTCGGTCAATCAGTCCCGCCAGATTTATCACTGCTTCAGCTGCGGGGCAGGAGGAGACGTCTTTAAGTTTGTCATGGAATATGAGAATCTGACGTTTCCGGAAGCAGTGCAGACGCTGGCAGACCGGGCGGGCGTAGAACTGCCCGAAAGAGAGGCGTCTCCCGAAGAGAGAAAACAAGCGGATCTGAAAGCGCAGATTCTGGAAGTGAACAAACTGGCGGCCAGTTATTATTATTACCTTCTGCGGAAACCAGCAGGGAAACTAGGGATGGATTATCTGACCGGAAGAGGACTTTCTGCAAAGACCATGCAGCAATTCGGCCTTGGATACGCCGGAAAGAGCGGCAGCGAACTGTACCGGTATCTGAAGGGCAAGGGCTATTCGGATTACCTGTTGAAAGAGTCCGGGCTGTTCCAGGCGGATGAAAAGCATGGAATGTATGACAAGTTTTGGAACCGGGTGATTTTTCCCATCATGGATATCCGCAGCCGGGTGATCGGATTTGGCGGCCGGGTGATGGGAGATGGAAAGCCCAAGTATCTCAATTCTCCGGAGACGCGGGTCTTCGACAAGAGCCGCAATCTCTACGGGCTGAATCTGGCGAGGGTTTCCAGGAAGCCCAATCTCATCCTGTGCGAAGGATATATGGATGTGATTGCCATGCATCAGGCAGGGTTCAACCAGGCTGTGGCATCGCTGGGAACTGCCTTCACCCAGCAGCAGTCGGTACTTTTAAAGCGTTATACCGATGAAGTCCTCCTCACTTATGACAGCGACGACGCAGGAGTACGGGCAGCCATGCGGGCTATCCCTATCCTGAAGGACGCGGGGCTGACCGCGAAGGTCATTAATATGGAGCCGTATAAGGATCCGGACGAGTTTATCAAAGCCCTTGGCGCGGATGAATTCCAGAAGCGGATTGATCAGGCAGAGAGCAGCTTCTTTTTTGAACTGCGCATCCTGGAGCGTCAATATAATTTCCGGGAACCAGAGAGCAAGACGGCGTTCTTCCGGGAAGTTTCAAAAAAACTCCTGGAATTTGAGGCGGGGATCGAGAGGAATAATTATATTGAGGCGGTGGCGGAACGTTATCATCTGACTTATCAGGAACTGAACCGGATGGTCAGCCAGGTGGGAGAACATCTGGGGGAGATCCGCAAAGAGGACAAGCCCTTGGCTTCACTGAGCCAGCGGCGGAAAAAGACGGAGGACAGAAGTCTCCGGCCGCAGAAACTGCTGCTCAGCTGGATGAGCTCCGACCTGAAGCTGTACCGGAATATTGTCCGGTACGTGGAGCCGGAAGATTTTACCGATCCTTTCTGCCGGAGAGTGGCAGAGCTGCTGGCAGTGCAGGCGGAGAAAGGAAAGCTGAATCCGGCGGCGCTTTTCCAGCAGTTTACAGAAGAAGAGGATCAGCAGAAGCTGGCAGAGCTTCTGGAACAGTCGATTCCCACCCTGTCCGGCAGGGAAGGAGAAGAGAAGGCATTACAGGAAACAATCCTGAGAGTAAAGCAGAACAGCATCTCCTGGCAGACGGAGCATATGGACCCGGGCGATATGGACAAGCTGAGGGAAATCGTGCAAAAACGCCGGGATATGGAGAAATTGCATATTTCTTTGGATTAAGGATAAAATATGAACAATTATGGAAGGAAGAACCAATATGGAAGAAAATGTAACCAAATTCAGCGATAAACTGAAAGAATTACTTGCACTGGCAAAAAAGAAAAAGAATGTACTGGAGTATCAGGAAATCAGTGATTTTTTCAGCGATATGAATCTGGATGCAGAACAGTTTGAAAAGATTCTGGATTTCCTGGAGCACAACAATATTGATGTGCTTCGTATCACAGATGACGACGACGACTCCAATATCATCCTGTCAGATGAAGACGAAGTGGATATGGAACAGATTGACCTGTCCGTGCCGGATGGGGTCAGTATCGAAGATCCGGTCCGCATGTATCTGAAAGAGATCGGCAAAGTGCCGCTTCTGACTGCGGAGGAAGAGATCGAACTGGCAAAACGGATGGAGCAGGGAGACGAGGACGCGAAAAAACGTCTGGCGGAGGCGAACCTGCGTCTCGTTGTCAGTATCGCGAAACGTTATGTGGGCCGCGGCATGCTGTTCCTGGATCTGATCCAGGAGGGAAATCTGGGATTGATCAAAGCGGTGGAGAAATTTGATTACCGTAAAGGATATAAGTTCAGTACCTATGCGACCTGGTGGATCCGCCAGGCGATCACCAGAGCCATCGCAGACCAGGCGCGTACGATCCGTATTCCGGTGCATATGGTGGAAACCATCAATAAGCTGATCCGCGTGTCCCGTCAGCTCCTTCAGGAACTGGGAAGGGAACCGCAGCCGGAGGAGATCGCGGCAGAGATGAATATGCCGGTGGAACGGGTACGTGAGATTCTGAAGATATCCCAGGAGCCGGTATCCCTGGAGACGCCCATTGGAGAAGAAGAAGACAGTCATCTGGGTGATTTCATCCAGGATGATAATGTGCCGGTTCCGGCAGATGCAGCAGCCTTTACCCTTCTGAAAGAGCAGCTGGTGGAAGTCTTAAGCACGCTTACAGAAAGGGAACAGAAGGTACTCCGCCTGCGTTTCGGACTGGATGACGGCCGGGCGCGTACCCTGGAGGAAGTGGGCAAGGAGTTTAATGTAACCCGTGAGCGTATCCGTCAGATTGAAGCAAAGGCTCTGCGCAAGCTCCGTCATCCCAGCCGCAGCCGTAAATTGAAGGACTTCCTGGAGTAAGTCATGCAGCTTTCCGCAAGGATGGAGCGGCTGGCCTCCAAAGTCCGGAAAGGAAGCTGGCTGGCGGATGTGGGTACGGATCACGGATATATTCCGATTGCACTGGTGCTCAGGGGAGTAATTCCCACGGCGGTGGCCATGGATGTGAATCCGGGACCGCTTCAAAGGGCAGCGGAGCATATCCGGGAGCGGGGACTCTCTACATATATCGATACCAGGCTGTCGGACGGACTGTCCGCGCTGGAGGCCGGGGAAGCAGATACGGTGCTGATCGCCGGTATGGGAGGAGCGTTGACGGCGAGAATCCTGGACGGAGGAGAGCACTGTCTGTGGGCGGTGGAAGAACTGATTCTTCAGCCTCAGTCGGAAATTTATCTGGTGAGACAGTGGCTCTGGGAGCATAAATATCGAATTGTGGAAGAAGATATTGTCCTGGACGGAGGAAAATATTATCCGATGATGAAGGCGGTTCACGGAGAATCCCAGGAGCCGGGAGAAGCGGAGCTATATTACGGGAGCGCGGACCGGCAGAAATCCCCGGAGGTTTTTGAAGCCTATATACGCAATGAGCTGAGGAAAAATGAAAATATCCGGAGCCGGCTGAAGGAGCATGGGCAGGAAGACTCCGCCCGTATGGGAGAACTGGAAAAGGAAAAATGCCGGCTGGAAGAGGCGCTGTCCGGAATCTCCCGGCAGAAGAGAGGGGAAACAGAATATGAAATGCAGTGAGATTTGCAGCGTAATAGAGCGGGAGTATTCGCCGGAATATGCCTGTGAGTGGGATAACGTGGGTCTGCTGGCAGGAAGACGGGATAAAGAAGTAAAAAAGATCCTGCTGGCGCTGGACGCCACGGATGAGGTGGTACAGATGGCTGCAGAACAGGAAGCCGATATGTTGATTACCCACCATCCTATGCTTTTCTCTGCCATTAAAAGAGTGACGGATGAAGATATGAACGGCCGCAGGCTTCTGACCCTGATCCGTCATGATATCTCCTATTATGCCATGCATACAAATTACGATACCAGAGGAATGGCCGATCTGGCGGCCAGAATGATGAATCTGCAGGAGTGTACGGTGCTGGAGGAGATCAAAGACGGGGAAGGCATCGGCAGGGTTGGTGTGCTGCCGGAACGGATGACGCTGAGAGCATGTGCGGAGAAGGTAAAGGCGGCTTACAGGATACCGAATGTGAAGATTTTCGGGGATCCGGACATGGAGGTTTACTCGGCGGCGATCTGTCCGGGAGCAGGTAAGAGTACGATGAAGGAAGCACTTCGTTTTGGGTGTGACGTCTACATTACCGGAGATATTGACCACCATACGGGGATCGACGCGGTGGACCAGGGGCTGTGTATTATCGATGCGGGCCATTACGGAATCGAGCATATTTTCATGGATGACGTGAAGGCATATCTGGAAAAGACCTTGAGCGGGGTCCATATTGCCTGTGTGCCGGTCCATCATCCATTCATTGTAATCTAAAATGCTGTAAGGAAGGTGCAGGAGATGAAACGGGTTTTCGTCGCGGGTCACGAAACCGATGTGTGCGACGGTATGACATATAAAGAATTGGCGGATATATACCAGAAAGATTATAAATATCCCATTGTACTGGCTCTTGAAAAAGAGAAACATAAAATGAGAGAGCTGTTTCGTCCGGCAGAAGACGGCTGTACGGTAGAATTCCTGACTATCGCAGATAAGGCAGGGTACGAGACCTATAAAAGGAGCACTGTGCTCCTTATGCTGAAAGCAGTATCTGATGTGGCAGGGATGGAAGCGGCACGCGGCATCCGCGTACATTTTACAGTCAGTGAAGGATTTTATTGTACATGCCAGGACGTCAAAGTGGACGGCGGTTTTCTGGCATCCGTAAAAAAAAGGATGGAAGAGCTGACCGCCCTGGCGGTGCCTATTGAGAAGAAAAGCCTTCCTGTAGAAAAGGCCATCGAACACTTTGAACGGCACGGTATGGCGGATAAAGCGCGACTTTTCCGGTTCCGGAGAAGTTCAACAGTCAATGTATATTGTCTGGATGGATTTGAGGATTACTATTATGGATATATGGTACCCGATACCGGGTATCTGAAATGGTTCGACCTGATTCCGTTTGATGAGGGATATGTACTGGAATTTCCGCCTATGAAAGATCCGCAGACCCTTGCGCCTTTCGCCCCTGAACACAAAGTGTTCACGGCGTTGAAAAATTCCGGAAAGTGGAGTACTGTGCTGGGCGTGGGGACAATCGGAGCGCTGAACGAAAAGATTGTGGATGGAGAGATCGGCAATATTATTCTGGCCCAGGAAGCCATGATGGAGAAAGAACTGGGGAATATTGCGGCACAGATCGCGGCTCAGGAAGATAAGAAGCTGGTTATGATCGCCGGACCGTCTTCCTCCGGAAAGACCACGTTTTCCCACAGGCTTTCCATTCAGCTGATGGCGCACGGGCTGAAGCCGCACCCTATCGCTGTAGACAATTATTTTGTAGAACGGGAAGACACACCGAAGGACGAAAACGGCGAATATAACTTTGAATGTCTGGGCGCCATGGACATTGAACTTTTCAACAGCCAGATGCAGGCGCTTCTGCGGGGAGAAAAGGTGTCTCTGCCCACATTTAATTTCCTGACCGGAAAGAAAGAGTATAAGGGCAATGAACTTAAGCTTGGCCAAGACGACGTGCTGGTGATCGAAGGAATTCACTGCCTGAATGACGCATTGTCCTATTCCCTGCCGAAAGAAAATAAATTCAAGATTTATCTGAGCGCGCTTACACAGCTGAATGTGGACGAACACAACCGGATCCCTACTACGGACGGACGTCTGCTGCGCCGGATCGTGCGGGACGCCAAGACGCGGGGAGCCTCCGCTAGGCGGACCATCGCCATGTGGCCGTCCGTGCGCAGGGGAGAGGATGAAAATATTTTCCCCTATCAGGAGACCGCCGACGTGGTGTTCAATTCCGCGCTGGTCTACGAGCTGGCGGTGCTGAAGCAGTACGCGGAGCCGCTCCTGTTCAGTATCCGTCCGGAAGACCCGGAATATCCGGAGGCAAAACGTCTCCTGAAATTCCTGGATTATTTCCTGGGAATCGACAGCGAGCGGGTTCCGAATAATTCCATCCTTCGGGAGTTTATCGGCGGAAGCTATTTTCATGTGTAGGAATTAATTGCATATAAAAATATGAAAAATCCGGGAGATATGGCTCCTGGATTTTTTTGAAAATAGAAGTGGAAATATGTGTAATTAGTTGGCAGATATTATTCGTAAATATTTTGATAAAAAGAAAATATAAAAAGATAATTTTATGAAAATTATACAAAAACAAATGCTATATTTTGTTAAATGATGGTATTGAAGATGTGGAAGTTTAATGATATATATGTATATGAGAGTATTAATAAGCATATATGTGGAAAATGGAAACAAAATATGAAAGGTAAAAAAATGAGTGTGTCAACTGGTATGTTTGCAGACGAAAGATATAAAGAAATACGACGGCTTTTGGCTGAAAATGGTTCGGTGACAGTCTCTGAGTTGATGGAGCGGTTTCATATATCTATAGAGACTGTGCGTAGGGACTTGATGGCATTGGAGCGTCAAAAAGAATTAAAAAGAGTCCATGGTGGAGCAATTCGACTGACCGAAATGAAACAGTTTAAGCAAGTCTCTTTAAGAAAGCATGAGAATTTTGAAGAGAAAAATAATTTGACTCATGCGGGAGTCAATTTAGTACAGGAGGGTGATATTATTTCCATTGACTCTGGGAGCACAGCTGTATTGTTTGCGAAAGCATTAAAAGGGAAATTTAACAAGTTGACAGTGATTACTCATTCGTTGGATGTGTTCCGGGAGCTGGAGCAAGAGGGACAATATAAGAAAATTTTAGTGGGGGGAGAGTACTTAGAGAGTGAAAGCTCTTTTTGTGGGGAATTGGCCATTCAGTTTTTAGATGAAATTCATGTGGAAAAAGCGTTTATTTGCCCCTCGGCGGTATCATTGGAGGGAGGCGTCCAAGACTTCATTACAGAGTTGGTGCCGGTGCAAAAAAGTTTTGTAAGGCATGCAAGTAAAGTTTATGTAATGGCAGACAGCTCCAAAATAGAAAAGACGGCATTGATGAAAATATGCGACTTGAGTGTTTGCGATGTAGTGATTACGGATGATAAACTGGACGAAAGAATCAAAGAGCATTATTTTCAGGCAAAAGTAAAAATTATGAAAGCGGGGGAAGTATATGAAAAAACAAGCGAAGAAGGATAAAAAAGTAATACTGATACTGGTAGATGGAATGAGATCGGATGCGGTAGAAAAATGTGGACATCCATTTATAGAGGAGGTGAAGAAAAATAGTTATTTTAAAATGGATGCTCAAACAGTAATGCCATCAATTACTTTGCCGTGTCATATGTCTTTGTTTCACTCGGTTCCACCAGAAAGACATGGAACTATGACAAATATATATGTGCCGCAAGCCAGACCGGTTAAGGGTATCTTTGATATGTTAACAGATCACGGTAAGACTTGCGCGAGTGTCTATAATTGGGAGGAACTGCGGGATCTGGGAAGACCTGGAAGTATTCAGTATAGCTTTTTTATTAATGAGTACCGTTATCCCCGCACAGACGAAATTGTTACAGAGAAAGCTATGGAATATGTGGATAACTACAGTCCGGATTTTTTGTTTGTATATCTGGGAGTAACTGATACAAAGGGACATGACTATGGTTGGATGTCGGATGAATACATGAAATCTGTCTATTCGGCATGGAACTGTATTGAACGGATGGTGGACAGGTGGAAGGAAGAATACACTTTTATCATTACGGCAGATCATGGAGGACATGGAAGAAATCATGGAGAAAATATTCTGGAAGATATGACTATTCCAATAATTATAACAGATGTGGAAGTCAGTAATGGGAAAATGATGGAATATCAACCAAGTATTTTGGATATCGCTCCAACTATCGCAGGTCTTTTGAGATTAAAAGCAGAAACAAGCTGGGAAGGAAAGGATTTGTTAAAAGCGGAATAGAAAATAACGGTATTCATTTATAACAAAATGGAGGATTAGGAGGAGGATTAAACTTTATGAGGAAAAAAAGTGTACTGGCATTGGTTTTAGTGGCAGGAATATTAGTTGGGGGATGCGGAGCATCTGGAAACAAGGAGTCGGCTGAAAACGAACCATCGAAACCAATTGCTGAAATGACAATGGACGAGTTGGTCGCTGCCGCGCAGGAAGAAGGGGTATTTGAAACGGTGGCTATGGCGGATGACTGGTGTAACTGGAAAGGATCCTGGGACAAAATATATGAAAAATATGGCATTGAACATTATGATACAGATATGTCGTCCGCAGAGGTGCTGGCAATCTTTGAAGCTGAAAAAGACGATCCGACAAAAGATTTCGGGGATGTAGGTCATTCTTTCTCTAAGCTGGCAGTAGAGCAGGATGTGGTACAAAGTTTTAAACCTTCTACATGGGACAGCATTCCTGACTGGGCAAAAGATCCTGATGGGAAGTGGATTATGTCGTATACAGGAACGATAGCCTTTGGGGTTAATACGGATCTGACCGGAGGAGAAGTTCCTGAGACATGGCAGGATATTGCGGAAGGAGATTATAAAGTGACGCCAGGAAATGTGATCGGAGGGGCGGCTCCTCAGATTGCTGTTATATCCTGTGCGATTGCCAATGGAGGAAGCCTTGATAATGTTCAGCCGGGAATTGATTTCTTTAAAAAATTAGCGGAAGATGGAAGAATTGATCCCGGAGATACCAACTACGCAAGAGTTGTCAGCGGGGAAATAGCGGTAAATTGTGGACAATATGATTTCCTGATGCTTGGAAACAAAAATACAATAGAGGAAGAAGGCATTGATATTCCGTTCGAAGTATCAATTCCACAGGATGGTGCAGTTACTTCCGGGTATTGCCTTGTCCTCAATAAATATGCACCACACCCGCATGCGGCGGCACTGGCAATTGAATATCTTTTGAGCGATGAAGGACAGCTTGACAGAGCAGAAGGATTTGCGCGCCCGATACGGGATGATGTGGAGATACCGGAAGAGATTCAGGCGAAAATGCTTCCAGATTCTGAATATGAAAATGCTATAGCTGTTACAGATATCGATGAATTAACTTCAGCCTGTGAAGAAGTGGCAAGGTTGTGGGAGGAACAGGTGGTTCCGCTTTTGAATTAAGCTGAGATAGGAGAACAGGGAAATGAAAAAATTACAGAATATCAGTAAATGGCTGACCGCTGTACCGCTGCTTCTTTTGGCTTTCATGTTTATAGCGTTTCCGTTATTTGGAATGATCAGAGACAGCTTTTTGAGCACGGAAGGTTCAGTTACCCTGGCAAATTATATGGAAATAATGTCTAAGCCAGTCTATCATTCGGCCATAAGAAACAGTCTGTATTTGTCTTTTCTTTCTACTGTTATTGGATTGGCAGTGTCATTTTTAATGGCACTGTCAATTACTCAAATAGGAGAAAGAAGCCAGGGTATAGTGCAATCTATTCTTAATATGACATCGAATTTTGCAGGACTTCCCCTTTCTTTCGCTTTTGTGGTCATTCTTGGAAATTCCGGGATCTTAATCGCTTTTCTCTCAAGTATAGGAATAGGAATTCTAGAAAATTTTAACCTTTATTCTGTAGATGGCTTGCTTTTATTGTTTATTTATTTTCAGCTGCCATTGGGAACATTAATGCTTCTACCGGCATTCCAGGGAGTAAAGGCTGAATGGAAAGAAGCGGCGGAACTTATGGGAGCATCACCATTTTATTTCTGGATAAAAGTAGGGATACCTGTTATCTTTTCTTCGCTTGCGGATACATGTTCTCTACTGTTTGCAAATGCCTTGACAGCTTATGCGACGATTGTAATGTTAGTGACTACAAATGTGCCGATTTTGGCGGTCAAAATTACGTCCATGTTTACCGGGGAGATGGCGCAGCAAAAAGAACTGGGATCAGCGTTGTCTATTGTAATGCTTTTAATCATGTTTGCTGTGATTTGTATATGTAATATATTGAAAAAAAGTGTAGGCAAGGAGAGATAAAATGAAAAAAGCAAAGATTTTACCATACATAATTTTGTTTATCGCTTGTCTTTATCTGGTTCTCCCTCTTGCTGTAACGGTTATATATTCTTTTGTAACAGGGTGGACTGAGATATTACCAGATGGATTTACTATAAAATATTATTTGCAACTTTTTGACGATAGAAGATTTTGGCCTTCTATGTTCAGGGGAATTATAATTAGTATTATACCGATTTTAATAAGCAGTACAGTTGTTATTCTGGCATTATATACATCTATATTATATTGCCCTAAATTGGATAGGTTAATACAGGGAATTTGCATGCTCCCGAATATTTTAAAAGGTATTGTTCTTGCAATACCTGTCCTCTCTTTGTACGCTGGATCTGACAGCTTCTTAGGAAATAGAATCGTCATGCTGACGTTTGTATACTGCATTGTGATTTTGCCCTTTGTATATCAGGGAATTCGAAATAATTTAAGGGCAGTTAATGTTGTACAGCTTATTGAAGCTGCTCAGATGTTGGGTGCTGGAAAATTGTACGCTTTTATAAAAGTTGTAGTACCTAATATGCTGTCAGGAATTATGGTTTCATCATTGCTTTCGATGTCTGCCATCTTTGGCGATTTTGCCATCGTTAAGATTATAGCGGGAAGCAAGTATATTACCGCGCAGCAACTTCTCTATAATAGCAAAAACCTTTTGCTTCAGTATCAAAGTGCTATCGTTTCTATTATGTTTGTATCGACCCTTTTGATTTCCGGTGCAGCATTTGCGTACCAGAATTATAAAACCAAAAAGGACATGCAGTAGCTTCAAATAAACAGAATGGGGGAAATATTATGAAATATATACAATTTGAAAATATCCATAAATATTTTGGAGAAAATCATGTCCTGAAAGGGATTAATCTGGGAGTGGAAGAAGGCGAGCTTGCAACTCTTCTGGGACCATCTGGTTGCGGGAAAAGTACGCTTTTACGATGCCTTGCAGGACTTGAAACCGTAAGTGAGGGGAAAATATATTTGGATGGCTCTGATATTACGCAGACAGATCCCAGAAAACGGAACATTGGGATGGTATTTCAACAGTACAGCTTATTTCCTAATATGAATGTAGCTAAAAATATAGCATTTGGACTTCATATACAGAAAAAAAGCCGAGAAGAAATTGAAAAAAAAGTAAATGATGTTCTGGAGATGGTTGGACTCTCAGATAAAAAAACACAGTTTCCAAGACAACTTTCAGGAGGGCAGCAGCAACGGGTGGCTTTGGCAAGAGCGATTGTAATGGAACCTAAGGTGCTTTTGCTTGATGAACCGTTAAGTGCCATTGATGCTCTTTTGAGAAAGAACCTTCAAACGGAAATACGAAGAATACAAAAAGAGCTGAATATTACAACAATATTTGTTACACATGATCAGGAAGAAGCAATGGTGATGTCAGATACTATTCATTTGTTTAATCAGGGGAATGTGGAACAGTCTGGAAAACCAGATGAGATATATTCAAAGCCAAGAACATATTTTGCAGCTCATTTCATCGGAAGGTATAATATTTTGGACAGCCAGGTGTTCAACAATATTTCAGGAACTGCGTTTGATGCAGATAAAATAGCGATACGTCCAGAATCGCTGATTTTTTCAGAAGAAGATAAAACAGGGGAAAATGGCATGATTTCCATGAAAGCAGAGATTTTATCACAAACGATCAGAGGAAACATTATCAGTTACCGTTTAAAAGTAGAATCTCCTAAAAAGGATATTGTAGAGTTAAATGCGGACTGCCTGTTTGAAACAAATGGAAAATATAAGACAGGAAGTAATATTTACATAAATATTAAGCCAGATGACGTGATTCTGTTAAATTAAGGAATGGTTTGACCTTTAACGAAGGGGGAAATGAAAACGCAGTATAAAATCAATGATTCAAGAATGGCTCTTCGTCTTTTCCTTCTTTGCTGGCTGGTATACTTCTCATCCTATCTCGGAAGGCTGAATTATTCTTCTGCCATGACAGTGATGCTAGATGAATGCATCCTGACGAAAGCCCAGGCAGGCTTTATCAGCATGATTTATTTCCTGGCTTATGGTATAGGCCAATGCCTGAATGGATTTGCCGGTGATAAGATAAATCCAAAATGGATGATTACAGGTGGGCTCGCAGTATCGGCGGGAATGAATCTGTTCATGACTCTTTTTAGAAATTTCCCGGTTATGGCGGCGGCATGGTTAATTAATGGATATGCGCAATCAACCATATGGCCGCCTATTATACGGATTTTTTCTGATATGCTTCAACCTGAAAAGAAGATAAAATATTGTGTTGATATTGTATCCACACAGGCTGCCGGTACTTTCGCATCGTATTTTTTGTCTGCGGCAATTATTGCCCATACGGAGTGGCAGTTTGTGTTCCTGGCAGCTGCGATAATTCTTTGCCTGGTAGCAATTATTTGGAATGTGGGATTTTCCGTCATAAAAACAAAAGCGGAAAAGCAAGTAAAAATAGAAACAAACAACAAATATAAAGCCAGTAAATCGTCTGACGAGAGACCAAAGAATTTTTTCCATTTGTTCTTGGCATCAGGAAGTATCATGTTGGTAGTACCTGTTTTTGTTCATGGTATTTTAAAAGATGGAGTAGTTTCCTGGGTTCCTACTTTTATTTCTGAGACTTTTGAATCAGGTGCTTATGTGGCAATTCTGCTTACATCAGTAATTCCTTTAGTTAATCTTTCGGGAGCATATTTGGGACGTTTTATATTTCGGAAAATGAAAAATGATGAAATAAAAGCAACTGTCTTGTTCTTTGGAATTGCTTCGGCCGCATTGCTGTTACTATACTGGTATGGAAACAAAAATATGATTCTGACGATAATCATTTTATCGGCAATTACGGTGTCTATGATGGCAGTGAATACACTCCTTATTAATTTATATCCGCTTCGATTTGAAAGAAATGGAAGAGTAGCTTCTGTATCTGGATTATTAAATGCGGTAGCTTACATTGGAACTGCCGTATCTACGTATGGTATCGGAATTTTGGTTCAAGGAAAAGGGTGGGGAGTAACAATTTTAAGTTGGCTGTTTGCAGCTATAGTGGCGTTTACCGTGTGCGTATTTGGATATAAACGGATTAAGTGCCGTATGAAGCTGTAGTATAAATCCCTTTGGCTTATTCAGGAGATTGAATTTTCCAAAGGGATTTTTAGTTATAATCATCTGTAATATTTTTTAGTATATGTTCTCAAAACTCTTAAAAAATCCTGAAGAGGCGGCGCCTATCAGGCATACGGCCAGTCCGCTTGGAATCAGCACCCAGTATACGCAGTCGGCAAAGTAATCGAACAGAGCCCCGTATACGATCTGTCCAAGCGGCTGGGCGCACATGGAAAGGGTGAATACGCAGGACATCACTTTTCCCATCAGATTCTCCGGCGTACGCATCTGTATGACAGAGATGGCGAAGGTGGAGAAAAAACTGCATCCGAGCTGGCAGGCACAGAACATGATCAGCAACACGATATAACGGGTCATGCTGTCGGCCGGAATCAGAAAACATAAGCCGCACGGGATCAGACAAATCCCAAAAGCCGTAAATACAAAAGACAGACAGCGCAGGCGCAGCCTTCCGGCCAGTACGATAACGCACAGGCTACCGATTATGGAGGCGACGCCCATAGCGCTCTCCGCCGCGCCATAGTATTCTGCGGAAAGTCCGAGTACAGTGCGTACCAGATAAGGGAACCCGACTATGGCGGTTCCCGCTACAAATAGGCTTACGATCGCGGCCAGAAGAAGCAGCTTCAATATATCCGGCTGTTCCCGGCGAAGGAAACGAATGCTGACAGAAAAATCTTCTTTAATTATCTCAGCAATCCATGTACTTTTGTCCGCTTTTTTGAAATCCAGCCGTATGAAACACTCCAGAAGGGCAGTCAGGAAGAAACACAGGACGGCTGCGCAGAATATTGGACCGATCCCGAATATGCTGTAAAAAATACTTCCCAGAAAAGGTGTGATCAGAGAGGCGATGGATGATACCTGGCTGACGACAGCGTTACCTTTTACGATATTTTCTCCGGAAAGCATCTGAGGAACACAGGCCTGCACAGTGGGAGATTCAAAGGCGCCCAGCACGGACAACACTACCAGTAAAGCGCCGATCACAAGAATTTCGTGTCCCAGAGGAAAGGCAAGGCCGGCGATAAGAACAGATAAACCGGAAAGAGCGTCCAGCCCTGCCATGATATTGCGCCGGTTCGCCCTGTCAGCAAGGATTCCTCCAAAGGGAGAGAGCAGTATGGTAGGAAGCAGCGCAAGAGCCAACAATCCTGCAAAGACGGAAGCTGACCTGGTCTGCTCCAGTACATACATGGACAAGGCAAATTTTAAAGTGTAATTGCCGATCAGAGAACTGATCTGTCCAAGAATTAAGAAAGTAAAGTTGCGGGTAAAAAGCTTCTGTTTCATTTTCTCCTCCTGAAAAGATGATTTTTGGCAGATGTCATATTTCCATATTTTCCACTTGACAAATCATATCCTTTACCGCCGCTGTTCCGCAGAGAAAAGCGGCGCCGGCCAGAATGAAGAGCACTGGACGGAAGAAGACCGCCGAAGATATCTGGCATACCAGCGACGCCAGGATAACAGCTGCCACAATGGTGACAGAGATGGATTTTCTCCGGAATCCGATCCACAGCGCCAGAAGCCCCAGCATGCCGGCGAGCATGGAATGACCCAGAAGTGAAAACAGCGACCAGAGTACGGTGCCCGGCGTCAATACGTCGCTGCAAAGGGGAAATATGCTTTCCGTGAGAAAAAATATACCGTCCGCTGCGATTCCGCATAGCAGCATGGATATGGCAGGATAGAGAAAGACCAGCCATAATTTTGTGCACAGAATTGTTTTTCTGGGAACGGGATAAGAGAATAACAGGATTGCTCTTTTCCCGCTGTATTCTTCTACGATAAACCGTGCTCCCATCACGGCTCCCAGTATGGAAAAACATGCCATGCTCAGAAGATGGTTCAAATCTATGAGAAATTCATAGGTCGAGAACATTCCGGCATCAGGGTCGGCAGGATCCAGAAGGGGAATAACCGCCATGAAATATTGAAAAGCCAGCATGGCGGCGATGCACAGAAGTACCGCTGTATGATAAGGATGCAGACGGTTTCGTCTGAGTTCCAGAGCCAGGTATTTATTCAAAGGTAATTCCTCCTTCCATGGCCGCAATCAGATAATCTTCCATATCTTCCGGATGGGAACGGCAGATCTCTCCGGTATCTTTTTCCAATACAATCTTTCCGCCTGCGATCACTCCGATGCGGTCGGCGGTCCGCCCGATCTCCTGAAGAAGATGGCTGGAAAGCAGGATCGTCATACCGTCCTGTTCCGAGAGCTGGCGGAAAAGAGCACGCATTTCTCTCATACCTGCCGGATCCAGACCGTTGACCGGCTCGTCCAGGATCAGTACCTCCGGCATGTGGATGATGGAGCGGGCAATCGCCAGACGCTGACGCATCCCCAGAGAAAATTCACGGACTGGCCGGGTACCCGTACAGGACAGACCTACACGCTGAAGCACTGGTTCTGTATCCGTCTCTTCCAGATTCATGTATGCCAGATGAAGACGAAGGTTTTCGGCGGCTGAAAGATGTTCATAGAACATAGGAGTTTCGATCAGGTTTCCCGTATGTCTGAGAATTGCCGTATTATTTTTTACACTGTCCATGCCCAGTATAGAGACCGTCCCCGAGGCAGGCTTCAGAAAACCCAGCAGCAGTTTGAACAGAGTTGTTTTGCCGGCGCCGTTTTTCCCCAGAAGTCCGTAAATAGTGCCCCGTTCTACTGAGATCCGGCATTGTCGGATGACTTCTTTCCCGGAGAAAGATTTTGTCAGCCGGTCTGTGAAAATTGCAGGTTCTTTCATAGATAATCCTCCTTTTAATACCAACCGACGGTATGTATATGGCTAAAATAAAATTGCCTTGAGGCAACTTTATTTCTGCGGGCAACGAGCCAAGTAGACATGCCTGCATCGCTGTTAATCTGATGTCCCGCGTGTTTGCATCGGGGTTTTTGAATTTTCCTGTTCGGGCATCTTGTCGAAAAAGTCTTCCACCAGAGCATAGATGGAATCGTCCATAAGGGGTACGCCCATCTTTTCCAGCATATCGCCCAGGAAATAGAACTTGTGCTTCATCTCTTCCCTGGTGGCGGGGAATACATTCGGCAGAAGCCACAGGCTGGTAAGCAGCGGCATCAGCTCTGCGATCTCTTTGACATATTCGGTGTGCAGAGATCCGTCTCTGTTTCCCTCCTCCAGCAGTTCCTGATAGTAGGGAGTGAGGATACGCCGGTTAGACTCGATCATTTCCACCAGAAGCCGCGGATTTCTCGTGAGAGGAATCGCCTGTATCGTCATATCGGTCCGCGCTTCGTCCGACTGGTTCAGGCGTATCGCTTCCTGCAGTTTTTGCAGTCCGTTCAAATCGGTGCGTCTGCGGACCGCTTCAAAGGGGTTATTCAAAGTGAACATCCGGTCCCCGACTGCGTCCATGATCTCTTCTTTGGACTTGAAATGATGATAGACGGCTCCTTTTGACAGACCGCCCAGCTCATCTACAATATCCTGAATGGTGGTATTGTCGTAGCCTTTCTCCAGAAAGAGTCGTTCGGCCGCATCCAGAATCTTTTCCACGGTTATTTCCGGATATTTGTTCCGTGCCATGTTCTGCCCTCCTTTCATATACATACGTTCGGTATGTATCTATCTTATGTGAAAGGAATCTGTTTGTCAAGACTGGTTGTAAAATTATTCAAACTGTCCGATACTTTGTGTGACGGTCATACTGCAAAGCTGCTTTGCCGGTCCGCGGACAGCCAGAACTGTGGTCAGAAAGATGATGCCGGAGATGATGCCCAGAGGCAGGAGAGGTATCGTCCATGCTTTGCCCCAGAAAGAAGTGATCAGGCTGGTAAAGACGACCCAGTGCAGCGGAATACCCGACAAGCATCCCAGGATTGTCCCGCTGACCGCATAGACTGCCGCTTCCGCCAGGATGTTCTTGACCAGCTGCTGTTTGCTCATGCCAATGGCCCGCATGATTCCATACTGCTGTTTCATAGGAGCGAACTGATCATGAAAAGAGACATTGCAGTCCGTGAAAATATGCTCCACTTCGGCAATATCTGACTCTGCGGCGCTGGCCCTGAATTGAACGTCAAGGATCGTATAGCCGGTTTCTCCGGTCAGCGCGGTGAAAGTGTCTTCGGAACAGAAAATAGTCCCGGTCCCTTTTTCACGCGCCAGCGGGCTGTCTGAGAGAACGCCTGCCACAGTGAGTACAAACATTCTGCCGCCGATGGTAAGAGTGATCTGGTCTCCGGCGTGAACGGGAATACGATCGCTCCGGACAAACAGGACCTGATTTTCTTCCTGCATGACGGGAGAGACAGAGCCCTCCTCCAGAGAAGCCGCGGCCCAGTGAAACTGATGTTCCTCGTAAGAGATCAGGTTGGTATGACACGTGCTGCTGCCGGACATAACTGGCACATCATATGCGAACATGCGGCCATATGCGTGTTTCACGGCGTCGTTTTGACAGACCTCACCCAGAAGATTCTGCGGAATAGAGCAGGTATTATCTTCGCTGACGATGGACAGATCCGGAGTCCATGCCTCGGGCATGACGGTGATCCAGCTGATCCCAAGAACCGGCATGGATGCGAACCAATAGAGGATGGCGGCTCTCATGGCGGCGGAAAGTATCCAGACGACAACGACGGATAATATAATTCCTGCAGGGACTGCTGTCTTGCACAAATACAGACTTTCATACCGTACAAAGCGTTTAATCTGCCTTCTGGTTGCTCCCAGACAGCGCAGCATGCCGAAGAATCTGGTCCGCTGCGCGACGTTGCTGTTCAGGCCGCTGGAGATCATCAGAGCGCTGGTCAGCATCACAATGAGTGCGAGGATAAATGCGGCCTGATAGATCTGATATGCGCCGCTTCCCGGCGTCTGCCCTTTCACAGTTCCCTGCAGGAACATGTCGGCCAGACCGTACATGACCGCCGTCAGAAAAACGGACAGCGTGATGCAGACGCGGATCATCCTGCTCTGACGGCGGCGGATGTTTGCAGAGACAGAGACGAGATCAAGATAATGTTTCATAATGCTTCCTCCTATAATAAAAACATAGCAGAGGAAGCTTACATAAAGATGAATACAGAGTTACAGATCTGTAAGCTGTACCGGGGATATCTATGGGGTGCGGTCTTTGTCGTAATCTGCTTTCTGAGTCTGCCAGTAACGGGTGTCTTCTTCTGTGATTTCGCGGATAATCCGGCAGGGGTTGCCTGCGGCCACTACGCCCTCCGGAATATTTCGTGTAACGACAGAGCCGGATCCGATCACGGTATTGGTGCCGATCCGGACACCGGGATTGATTACGGTACTGCCTCCGACCCAGACATTGTCGCCGATAACGATGTCTTTCGCGTACTCCAATCCTGTGATGCGGATCTGCGGATCGATGGGATGGGCGGCAGTGTAGATGCTGACTCTGGGTCCGAACATTACATTGTCCCCGATCTCGACTCTTCCTTCATCCAGGATCAGAAGCCCTGTATTGGCGTAAAAAGATTTCCCTACATAGATCTGGCTTCCGCGGTCACAGAAGAAGGGCTGCATGATATATGCGTCTTCAGGGAGCCTCCCGAAGATTTTGCGCAGCATTTGCATGCCCTCGCTGTGCCGCCGATAAGGGAGCTCGTTGAAAGCCTTAATCACATCTCTGCATTTTTCCCATTCTCCGGAATAGCAGACGTAGGGATCGTACAATTTTCCGGATAACATTCTTTCGTATTCTGTCATGTTGATACCTCCTGTTATTTGACAATATTTATTTGTTCTGCGGAAGCCAGCGGCCCTTCCACGCGTACAGAACCATCAGGAGCATGCCCAGAAGCCAGGAGACCGGATAGAGGATGAAGACGCCGTCAATTGTCGGGAAAAATGGCAGGATCCATTGAATCCAGACGATGCGGAACAGGCACAGGGAGACCAGAAGAACCACCATCGGAGGAACGCTTTTCCCGGTGCCTCTTACCGTTCCCGCAAGCCCGTGCAGAATACTCAGCAGAAAATAAAACGGGCAGAAATAATGCATCGTAAGCTCTCCGTAGGCGATTGCGGCTGTGTTGTCAGTGAACATACGCATCAGAGGATCAGAGAAGAGAAGCAGCAGAGCACCTGTGGCGATGGTATAAATGAATCCCATGGCAAGAGTCGCCCACATACCTTTTTTGACCCGGTCGATTTTCCCTGCGCCGTAATTCTGACCGGTAAATGTCGTGACAGCCATACTGAAGCTGGTAACCGGCAGAATATTGAAGCCGTCGATTTTCATGTACGCTCCGAATCCGGCCATGGCGTCAGCGCCGAATCTGTTTACGCTGGACTGAACCAGAACATTGGAGAAAGAGATGACCATGTTCTGGATACCGGTAGGAAGACCGATTCGGATAATGCGGGACGCCATTTTTTTCTGGATGCGGATATGCCGGAAACTGATCTGGTAGGAAGACGGAACGCGCACCAGAAATCCGATTGCGAGTACACTGGAGACAAGCTGGCTGATATCAGTGGCGATCGCGGCTCCTGCAACGCCCATGTGGAATCCTCTTACCAGCAGAAGATCCAGTATGATATTTGTAAGGGAAGCAGAACCCAGATAGAGCAGGGAACGCTTGGAATTGCCGACGGCATTCAGAATGCCGGAAGCCATATTGTAGAGAACATTAAACACAACGCCGCCGAAATATATCTGCAGATAGGCGACGGAATCTGCCAGGACATCCTGAGGCGTATTCATCCATAAAAGTAAAGGCCGGCTTAAAAATACGCCTCCGATGGTCAGCGCAATTCCCAGAATCAGTGCGATAGCCATGGAAGTGTGTACAGCGTCGTGGATTCCTTTTCGGTCATCCGCGCCCAGGTATTGGGAGACTACAACGCCTGCTCCGACGGCGGCGCCCTGGCTGAAAGCAATCAGCAGATTGATCAGTGAAGTGCTGGATCCTACGGCGGCAAGCGCGTTGCTCCCGACGAAATTTCCGACGATAATGGAATCGGCAGTATTGTAAAGCTGCTGCAGCAGATTTCCAAGAATAAGTGGAATGGAGAAAAATAGAATTTTTTTCAAAATATTTCCATCTGTCATAAGACCATTTTGACTGGCGGTCTTTTCCTGCGTATTCATGACGATTCCTCCTGGCAGTAATATTTCGCTCATTAGTATAGGATCACGTTCAAAAATTGTAAAGAGGAAATGAAGTTTTCTTGACAAAACCGGACAAGACGACTAGACTAGAAACGCACTCAGAAAATGGTTTTAATATGAAACGGAGTTATACAAATGCAAGAATTTATCAGAAAAAAACATCTGATTCCGCTGGCGGTCTGGTTTGTGGTTTATATGTCTCTGTTCGTGTATCAGGAGATTTTTCCGCCGGAGCAGGTGACGATTATTCACTGCTGGCTGGATGATGTGATCCCCCACGTACCGGCGTTTATTTTCCCGTATCTGAGCTGGTTCCCGTATATTATTGTCTGCGCGGTGCTGGCGATCAGGAACCTGGACGGAGAGGAGTATACGAAAGCGCTTTTGATCCTGACCATGGGTATGAATGTTTTCCTGTTGATTACGTATCTGTGGCCGACTGGTCTTAACTTCAGAGAGAGTATTACTTATGATACGGCGACGATCAGCGGCTGGCTGATGAAATTTGTACAGTCCGTGGATACGCCGAAAGCGGTGTTTCCAAGCATGCACGCGTATGTGACCCTGGTTCTGCAGTATACGCTGGAGCTTCAGAAAGACCGGCTTCCAAAGGTGGGGATCTGGATTGGCAGATTCTTCGCTGCGGCGATCATTCTTTCCACTATGTTTACCAAGCAGCATTCCGCGTTGGACGTGATCGGAGCGGTGGTGTTGTTTGGCGTATTATGGGCTGTGTTTGAGACCGTGTTTGCAAAACATGAAGAAAAGGTGCGGATCCGAAGAGAACAGACGGAATAGGCGGGAAATCCTCGATGCGTTCCGCGCTTGACAGAGGTATTTCAGTAGGATAGAATATAGAAACGGCAAGTAGGACAGGCAATCGCGGCTGATGTATATCAGGTGAGGAAAGTCCGGGCTTCACAGGGCAGGATGCCGGATAACGTCCGGTGGAGGTGACTCCAAGGCCAGTGCAACAGAAATAAACCGCCAGGATCTTCCTGGTAAGGGTGGAAAGGCAGTGTAAGAGACTACCGCCCGGCTGGTAACAGACGGGGCACATGTAAACCCCATTCGAAGCAAGACCAAGCAGAAGCATATGGCGGCCCGTCAGCTTCAGGTAGGTCGCTGGAGCGTGCTGGCAACAGTACGCCTAGATAGATGATTGCTCAACGACATAACCCGGCTTATCGTCCTGCTTGCTATTTTTATATAAGGAGAATATCATGAAA
This sequence comes from uncultured Lachnoclostridium sp., assembly GCA_944376715.1. Lineage (GTDB taxonomy): Bacteria > Bacillota > Clostridia > Lachnospirales > Lachnospiraceae > Hominiventricola. The sequence continues at coordinate 47,539 of CALWDO010000009.1, forward strand.
AGACTTTATTCCTGGAATGTGAATGGTCTGCGTGCCTGTATGACAAAGGGATTCATGGATTTTGTAGAGCGGGAACAGCCGGATGTGCTGTGCCTGCAGGAGACAAAGATGCAGCCCGACCAGGCTGATTTTGATTTTGGAGATTATACGGTATACTGGAACAGCGCACAGAAAAAGGGTTATTCAGGAACGGCAGTGCTGACAAAAGAAGTTCCGATGAATGTATCCTATGATCTGGGGCTGGACCGCCACAATACAGAAGGCAGGACGATTACTCTGGAATATCCCGAGTACTATCTGGTCAATGTTTATGTGCCCAATGCACAACAGGGACTGGCGCGTATTGATTACCGGATGGAGTGGGAAGATGATTTTCGCGCGTATCTGGGATCGCTGAAAGAGAAAAAACCGGTGATCGTTACCGGAGATTTCAATGTGGCGAAAGAAGAGATCGACCTTAAGAATCCCAAGACTAACCGCGGCAATGCAGGGTTTTCGGATGAAGAGCGTCAGAAAATGCGTGATTTGCTGGCGTCCGGATTTATAGATTCATTCCGCTATCTGTATCCGGATCTGGAAGGGGTCTACAGCTGGTGGTCCTATCGGTTTAAAGCCAGAGAAAAGAATGCAGGATGGCGTATTGATTATTTCCTGGTATCGAAGGGATATGAAGACCACATCGAAGACAGCAAGATTCTGACGGAACAGATGGGCAGCGATCATTGTCCGGTGGAACTGATATTAAAAGATTAAATATAGTTTGAGACAGGCCGTCTGTTACGGGTAAGAACAGACGGCCTGATGTATTTAACCGATCCGGGTGATGGTTCCCTGGATTTTTTTGTTTTTTAATGTATTGATAATGGTTGGTACGGCGCCCAGCAGAAGGAACAGGTAAACGATCACCAGATTGCCCCAGTAGGTCGCGCCGCTGATGATCTGCTCCTGCAGCAGCAGAGGGATAGCCTGATAGGAGGTGGCAAAATCAACACCCAGTTCCCTGGATACAACGATAGCCCAGTCCAGGCGGTCTCCCACATAAGTCATAACGACCATCAGAATACAGGAGATTATGATTCCTTTGGTAGAAAGTTTTTTGCCGAGCATTTCATATCCTTTTAAAGTACAGACAGCCATGACAACTCCGGATAATGCGGCTACATAGCCCAGCTGGCTCAGGACAATGATACAGACGACGCCGATAAGAGTACCGAGAAGCGCGCCTACGATACCGCCGATGACATTTTCGCCTGTGGTCTGGGACTCCTGCTGCGCGATCATGGCATTCTGGCTTGCGTTCTGGAAACAATCCGGACAAAGCTGTGTATAGACGCCGGACATCATACAGGGAGATGTTTCTGCCTCTGTTGTTCCGCAGATCTGACAACAGTTTTCATATCCCTTAAGACGGAGATAAGAAGTCAGATTTTGAAGCTCTTCGGTAAGAACAGCACGCAGTTTTTCCTGATTTGTGATGTTCTTCAGAATCAAAGTGATCAGATTGTGGTTCTGAGCCAGGGATGACACATTCTGGTGTTCCTTTTTGTACAGTTTACAATCCTGCTTAGAGAGAGCAGGCCCTTGCGTCTTTGCAGAGATCTGTACTGTCAGAATGTTGTAGTATACTCTGGAACCGGCAACGGACGGATGGATAAGGACCTGATATCCGCCGAAAGTTCCGTAGATCACGCCTTCCTCTTCATTCAGACGCAATCCCGCAGCACCGGCAAGCTGCCGGTAACAGTCCAGGGTTTTTCCGGTAATTCTTTTGTTCATTCTTTGCTTTTCTCCCTTCCGGTATCGATATGAATACCTGATTCTATAATGGGAGAATATGAGTCCTCTGTCAAGAGCAATATTTTACTATGTGATTTTAAAGCATTGACAGAATGGCGGTTTTGGGTCTGGCTCCCATAGTCTGGTTTACGATTTTCCCGTCTTTCATCACTACTAAAGTAGGAATACTCATGACATGGAACTGATTTGCCAGTTCCGGCTGCTCGTCTACATTGATTTTTCCCACTTTGATGTCCGGACGCTCGTCGGCAATCTCCTCTATAATAGGAACAACCATACGGCACGGGGCGCACCAGGGAGCCCAGAAATCTAAAAGCACGGGTTTGTCAGAGCGAAGTACCTCTTCCTGAAAATTATTTTTGTTGATATGAATAGCAGACATATTTTGCCCTCCTTGTTTGATATTAAGATATTTGATAAGTTAATGATAGCGTTTTTGTACTGCGGTGTCGGTGACTTGGTCACAGATCTTTGGAAACAGTTTCACCGTTCCAGTCATTAATAAAGAGCAGTTAAAAGAAATATGAGTAATTTCATGATGGATACCTCCGTTCTTTCGTGTTATTAATGTAATCGTTTTCTTAAATTATTTCCGTGATAAAATCACATATGGCAAGTGTCCGGGGACAAACAGGCAGAAGAAAACGGCGAAAAATGGGAGTAAAAGAGGAAATTGGTAAGAATTTAAATGGATGCATAGTAAAAGTGCACAAAGATGTGGGTGTATTACCTGGGTTTTGTTGAAATAATTGTGCAAAAGCGAAAAAAATTCACGGAGAAATTGCTTTCCTTTTCATAAAATTGTATAATAATATAGTATTTAAATGAAAGAGAGGACCTTTCTTATGAAACAGAATAGCATGTTGGCAATGATTCTGGCCGGTGGGCGAGGTTCCCGTCTGCACGAGCTTACCAATAAGGTCGCGAAACCGGCTGTGGCTTATGGCGGAAAGTACAAAATCATCGATTTTCCGCTTAGTAACTGTGCGAACAGCGGCATCGATGTGGTCGGTGTACTGACACAGTATGAGTCTGTGCTTCTGAACAGTTATGTGGCGGGAGGAAGCAGTTGGGGATTAGACGCTCGTGACAGCGGCGTGTTTGTGCTGCCGCCCCGTGAGAAATCAGACGCGAATCTGAATGTATACCGGGGAACAGCGGACGCGATTTCCCAGAATATTGATTTTGTGGACAGCTATGAGCCGGAGTATATTCTGATCCTGTCCGGCGACCATATTTACAAGATGAATTATGCGAAGATGCTGAAGTATCATAAAGAGAATAACGCAGATGCAACTATCGCCGTGATCGAAGTGCCTATGAAAGAAGCGAGCCGCTTCGGTATCATGAATACAGACACGCAGACCGGTCAGATTGTAGAATTTGAGGAGAAACCGGAGCATCCCAAGAGCAATCTTGCATCTATGGGCATCTATATTTTCAACTGGAAGCTGCTGCGTAAACTGTTGGTGGCGGATATGAAGAATGAGTCTTCCAACCATGATTTTGGAAAAGATATTATTCCGACGCTTCTGAATGATGGAAAGAGGCTCTTTGCGTATAAATTTAAAGGCTACTGGAAAGACGTAGGAACGATCGATTCCCTTTGGGAAGCCAATATGGACCTTCTGGACAAAAAGAGCGGCCTGAACCTGGACGACCGTACCTGGAAGATCTATACGGAGGATACCCCCACATTCCCGCAGTACATTGCTGAAACTGCGGATGTGAAAAACGCGTACATTACCCAGGGATGCGCGGTGGAAGGAAAAGTACATAATTCTGTCCTGTTTACCGGCGCGCAGGTGGGTGAAGGCGCACAAGTTCTGGACAGCGTTCTGATGCCGGGAGCAATCGTGGAAAGCGGAGCGGTAGTACAGCGCGCTCTCGTAGCGGACGGCGTGAAGATCGGAAGCCAGGCAGTGGTGGGCGATGCGAACAGCGAGCACATCGAACTGATAGCGAAAAATGTAAAAGGGGTAGGTTGATTATGGCAAGAGCATTAGGAATTGTAAGCTTTTCAGAAAACCATATTTGGGTAGACGGGCTGGAGAATTACCGTTCTATCGGAGCATTCTCTTTCCTTGGAAGATACCGTGTGATAGACTTTCCGATTTCCAACTTTTCCAACAGCGGTATTGACCGGATTCAGGTATATGTAAGAAGAAGACCTCAGTCTCTGGTACAGCATATCGGAACCGGACGTCACTTTAACATTAATTCCAAGAGCGGATACGTACAGATCATGTTTACGGATTCCCAGGAGGAAAATGATTATTACAACACAGATGTAAAAGCGTATATGTCCAATCTGGAGCATATTGAGAACACATCCAACACGCACGTGGTGATCGCTCCGGCATATATGGTTTACACACAGGATTTTGACGCGCTTCTGAAGACTCATATTGAGTCCGAAGCAGATATTACTGTCCTGTATCATTCAGTAGACAATGCAAAAGAAGCATACCAGAACTGTTACTGTGTAAATCTGAACCGCCAGAAAGGTGTGGAATCCTTTGAGCGGAATAACGGCAAGCTGAAAAACCGCAATATCTTCATGGATACCTATGTCATGAAGAAAGAAGTATTTATCGACCTTCTGAAAGAGGCGCAGAAGACGTCGTCCATGTATACGCTGCGTATGATCATCAATGATAAGTGCAGTGAGATGGATATCCGCGGCGTGGCGCACAGAGGTTTCTTCGCGCCGATCACCGACTTCAAGAGCTATTATGATGGAAATATGTCGCTGCTGGATCTGAAGACGGCAAAAGCAGTATTCAATGATTCCTGGCCGATTTATACCAGAACCAATGATTCCTGTCCTACCCAGTACTTCGAGACGGCTGATGTGAAGCGGTCCTTTGTGGCAAACGGCTGCATGATCGAGGGAACGGTGGAAAACTCCGTAGTCGGACGTGAATGTGTGATTAAGCCCGGAGCAGTGGTGAAGAACTGCATCATCCTTACCAATGTGGTGATTGGAGAGGGCGTACATATCGAAGGTCAGGTTGTGGATAAGAATGCGAGAGTCACGAAGATGAAAGAGATTCTCGCTGATCCGGAGATGCCGGGATACATCAGAAGAAATGATATAGTATAAGACAGGCAAAAAGATATGCCGTCGGATGCGGTGCGCATCCGGCGGCGTTTTTGCAGTTATTATTCTGTATTTACCGTATCTGCCACAGACATCTCCCTAAGCTGTCCGGCAGGTCCTGAGACGGCGATGACGGCTGCCAGGATCATGAAGCCCAGGATGATCAGGAGAGGGATGACCGGCAGAGGCCAGGGAGTGCCCCAGCGGCTGGAAACGGCAGAATTGTATAACAGCCGGTTCAAAGGAAGCCCGATGAAGCATCCGATGAATACGCCCCCGCCCACATAGAAGGCTGTTTCCGCTGCGATCATCCGTGTGAGCTGGCCGGGGCTCATGCCGATGGCGCGCATGGCTCCGTATTCTTTCATGCGGGAAGACACGCTCATGGCAATGCCGTTGACGACATTAAAGACGGCGATCAGAGCGATGATGCCGAGAAAACCGTATACAAACATGGAAAAGGAATAATAGGCGCCCCGCACTTCGCTGTTGCTCATTCGCTGATCCGAGAAAGTTGTATGATCACCGGCCATCGCCCGTAGTTCTTCTACATCCTGGTCGGAAGCGTCCCGAACAAGCTGGATATCTATAACGGTATACCGGTGTTCGCCGGTAAATTTCTGAAATAGCGCTTCTGAACAGATCACGTTTTCTTCTCCTTCCGCTTTGCTGAAAGGTGTGTAGGAAAGAAGGCCCGCTACCGGAATCTGATGCGTGCCGTCTGAAGATTCGATCTCCATGATATCTCCTACAGAGACCGGGCAGGAAGCATTGTATTCTACAAGGACTCCGCTCCCCTGTTCGGCGGCTTCCAGGGATCCTTCCAGAAGCGCGCTTTTTGCCCAGCCGAACTGGTATGTTTCATAGGAGATCAGGTTTACGGAAGCCGTCTGACCGCCAAATGACGCCGGAAGGCTGTAAGCGAAGCTGCGCCCGTATGCGCGTTTTACCGCCGGATGAGCGGCGATCTCTTCTTCGAGAGAGACCGGGATCGAGCAGGTGTTATCCTTGCTGATGACAGAGAGATCCGGCGTATAAGGACGCAGCGGTGTCAGCGCATGCTGCATAAAATCGATCAAAACGCTGAAGCACAAAAAAAGGATCACGCTAAGGGCGAAGGATCCCGCCAGCAGCAGGAAATGCTTTTTATTTCCCGCCGCATGATGGATACCCAGCGCAGTCTCTACCGCAAGACGGCGTGTGCGTGCGGCCGACCGTACGCTGCAGACGGTTCCGGCATTGCCGGAGACTGCGGTCAGGGGCGAGACGCCGGATGCGCGCCGGGCAGGAGAGCGAACGGCGAGAAGGACGGTGACAAGGCCTATCAGGATCCCGGCCGCCAGACCGGGAAGACTGACGGCAAATACCGGCATTCCGGAAAAATAGGAAGGGCTTAAAAAGCGCAGCACGGCACAGAGGATCCAGATAACCAGGATGCTGGGAAAGAGACCCAGGGGAATGGCCGTACTGCACCAGTTCAGGGCTTCTCTGCGGACGAAACGGGCAACCTGTTTCGGTGTGGCGCCCAGACAGCGAAGCATCCCGAAAAATTCTACCCGTCTGGCCACACTTCTGTTCAGACTGCTGGAGATCATCAAGATTCCCGACAGAGATACCAGAAGAGCCAGAACGGCGGCAACCAGATAGAGCTGCAGGATGTACTGGTCGTCTGTCTGCAGTATCAAAGCCAGCAGCCTGGTATTTTGTCCGACAGTATTTTCGTCAATTCCAAGTTGGCCGCAGATATCCTGTATCACGTGCTGGATGCGGCAAAACGGAGTAAACTGCACATAGAGTTCGTTGCTGCAGGCGCCTTCGGCTTGGGAAAAACAGAGCCGGTAAGTGTCAATGTTCATAAACAGTCCAAAGGCATCCTGCCCGGTCAGCATAGAGGTGTCCCCGGTAAATCCGCAGATGGTAAAGGTCAAAGCCCCGTCCGGCGTATCCAGTGTGATGGAATCTCCCAGTTGTTTATGAAGCTGTGTCCGGATGCTTTTGGTCGCGACAACCTGCATGGATTCCGTCGGGAAGGATCCTTCCACGATCCGGGCCGCAGGATAGAGTTCCAGCATACTCTCATCAAATCCGCAGATAGCAGCAGCTTTCCCTTCAATCGTGTAATCAGAGGATGCGTCGTAGTTGGTTACCTCATACCGGCTGGCAAGCCGTACTTCCGGGCGCGCCATAATGACAGCGATCTGATCATCCGTGAGGTCCCGGAATATGGCGTGCATGGCCCCGTCGGTCTGGATCCCCTGTGCGTACAGGGTACGGATCTGCATATCTGCCATGCCAAATATACAGGAGACCAGGAAGACGGACAGGGCTATACAGAGTCTGGTCAGACGGCTTTGACGGCGGCGCACCTTTGCAGTTATACGGACCAGATCCAGATAATTTTTCATACGTTTCATATGCGCGCGCCTCCCAGATCAGTCAGAATCCCGTCGCTGACTTTCAGAACACGGTCCACAGAAGAGGCCAGGGCGGTGTTGTGAGTAATCATCAGGATGGTCTGCTGGTAATGCCTGGATGCCCGTATCAGAAGATCCATGACGTCCTGACTGTTCCTGGAATCCAGATTGCCGGTAGGCTCATCTGCCAGTACCAGGAGAGGACGTGTGATGAGGGCGCGTCCGATCGCCACACGCTGCTGCTGTCCGCCGGAAAGCTGTCCGGGCAGATGGTGCCTCCGATTGGAAAGCCCCAGAATTTCCAGGATTTCATTTAACTGTTCAGGGTCCGGATCACGGTAATCCAGAAGCAGCGGGAAGATAATGTTCTGCTCCACGTCCAGTTCCGGAATCAAATGAAAAGCTTGGAAGATAAAGCCGATATTCTGGCGCCGGAAAATGGTACGGCGGTTTTCGTCCAGAGAGAAAAGATCCAGGCCGTCTAAGAGTACTTTGCCGGAGGTAGGAGTGTCCAGCCCTCCGATACAGTTGAGCAGGGTGCTCTTTCCGGATCCTGATTCGCCTATTACAGCGGCGAATTCACCTTTCTGCAGCGTGAAGGACACATCCTTTAAGGCTTCTACCCGGGCTTCTCCGGTTCCGTAGGTTTTTGACAAATGCTCTGTTCTTAATAATTCCATAAATATACATACCGATGGCAGCAACCACCGGTTTTCCTCCTTTCGGGAGAAATGATAACAGCCCCGCCTTACGGACAGGTGAACAAAGAGACTGATTCTGCTTACATTTCCGTAAGAAAAGAAGCTGTGAATGTGGTCCCTTTCCCTGGGATACTCTGTACGGACAGAGTGCCTCCCTGGCCTTCGATGACTGATTTGGCGAGAGGAAGCCCAAGACCGATGCCCTGTGTATGACGGTCTTGTTTTCCCCGGTAGAACCGTTTGAAAACGTGATGGATGTCTTCGGGAGGTATACCGCATCCGTTGTCAGCCACAAGAATTCTCAGTATGGCGGGAGACTTCTTCCAGCTTACGCGGATGGTGCCGCCTGTATCTGTGTGATCCAGTGCGTTTTTGATCAGATTTCCGAAGGCTTCTGTCAGCCAGTCCGCGTCGCAGGTCAGAGTGTCAGTCGGATCACCTTCCAGGATCAGGTGCTTTCCTTCCTGTTCCGCCCTTATAGACAGGTCTTTGGATGATTTCTGCATTAATTCTTCTACGGGATAAGAATGCAGTTCAAAAGTAATGCTTCCGGTATCCAGACGTGTGATTTTCAGAAGAGACAGAATCAGAGATTCCATCCGGTCAATGGACTGCAGAGAACGGTCGGTAAAACGGCGTACAGTTTCGGGGTTATCAGGTTCTTCAGCCATAATATCCATATAGAGGCGCAGCGCGGCCAGAGGTGTTTTAAGCTGATGGGAGATATCGGAGATCATATCTTTCAGAAATTCCTTTGACTGATGCTCGGATTCGATGCGCGCCTGGAAAGCGGTGGCGAGACAATCGGCAGAACGGAAAAGCTGGTAGAGCTTCCCGGTCTCTCCTCTGGGAAGCCGGATGGTAAAATCTCCGTCCGCATACCGCGAAATGATGCGGGACGCCTGCAGACAGAGCTGCTCCTGGCGTCGCCAGAAGAAACGGAATCCGAAAAAGATCAGAAGGATAAAGAAAAGACCGGCGGGGAGCAGGACGGTCAATGAACGCAGAAACATAGAGCGGGAAGAAGCAAGAAGCCACGGGGAAGTCTGATCTGTGCGTCCGGCTGCCTGCAGGAAAGAGATGCCTTCTTCAGTGGCAGAAGTATTTTTGAGGGCGGAAGCCAGGGCAGAGGAAGAAATCCCTTCTTCCAGAAGAGAAGAGACGAGAGCCGATTCCCGCGCATAGAACAGATCCCTTGTCTGGCATCCCAGAAAGAAACTGTATAGAACGCTCAGAAGAATGACAAGCAGACTTACAGAACATAAAAAGAGCGCGTGACGCCGGGATGATTTTTCAGACAGAAGATACATGGTTATTTTCCTCCCATCGGTATCCTAATCCCCGGACCGTAAGCAAATGATCCGGCCGGGACGGGTTTTCTTCAATTTTTTCACGCAGACGGCGGATATAGACAGAGAGCGTGTTGTCGTCTACAAAATTACCATTTCCGTCCCAGAGTTCGTCGAGGATCTGGCCTCTGGTCAAAATCCTGGATGGATTGCGCAGAAACAGACAGATCAGCCGGTATTCCATACCGGTCAGCTCCAGAGGAGTTCCGTTCAGATACGCTTTTCCGGATGCGCAGTCTATCCGGACAGGACCGGAACCGAGACGCATGGAGGAATAATGTCCTTCCGGCTGTTTTGCCAGCGAACTCCTTCTGAGGAGCGCGCGGATTCGGGAACAGAGTTCTCCCAGTTTAAACGGTTTCGTGATGTAGTCGTCTCCGCCGCTGTCCAGTCCCCGGATAATGCTGGTCTCTTCGTCGGATGCAGTCAGGAAGATGATGGGTGTCTGATCTCCCCGGTCCCGTATTTCTCCGCATAGACCAAAGCCGGTTCCGTCAGGCAGAGTAACATCCAATAACAGAAGATCGTAAGAATGTATGGGAAATAAAAGAGAACGGGCCTCCTGCACGCTTCCGGCAATATCAGGGGAAAACCCGTTTTTGGAGAGCGCGTAGGAAAGACCCTCGGTAAGACCCGGGTCGTCTTCCAAAAGAAGAATACGGTTCATGCATAGCCTCCTTGATGTTCTTAGATTTTAAGATACACTCATTATAGCATGCCCGTCTTCTTTTGGAAGCTTACAATCGTGTAAGACAGCCCGGGGAAAGAACAGTTTTGTTTTAGCTGAGTAATGTCTGGCATATCTCTTCCAGGTGATCCCGGATCTTGATATGCTGCGGACATACCTCTTCACATTTGCCGCACTTGATACATTCGGCAGCAGGCGCTTTGCCGTGTCCGTCTACCAGCCATTCCTCCTGACCTTTGGCAGACTCTTTGTTGCCATATAAAGTAAGCAGGTTCCTTGCCGTGAAAGAACCGGAGATACCGATGTTCTGCGGACAGACTTTTGCGCAGTAGTTGCAGGTGGTGCAGGGGATCAGCGGGATAGCGGCCAGAGCCTCCTGCGCGCGTTTCAAAGTCTCTTTCTCCTGATCGCTCAGACCGGAGAAATCTTTCATGTAAGAGAGGTTATCTTCCATCTGCTCTACGCTGCTCATGCCGGACAGAACGGTGATGATTCCCTCCAGATCAGCCGCGAAGCGGATACCCCAGGAAGCAGGAGAGGAATCCGGTTCCGCTGCTTTCAGAATGTCTTCCACCGGTTTTGGAGGGGTCGCCAGCATACCGCCCTTGACCGGCTCCATGATGATCACGGGCTTGCCGTGCTTTCTTGCCACTTCGTAGCATGCCCGGGACTGGATGGCCGGATTCTCCCAGTCCGCGTAATTGATCTGAAGCTGTACGAACTCCATCTCCGGATGCGCGGTCAGGATCGCGTCCAGTTCTTCCGGCGTGGAGTGGAACGAGAATCCCGCGTGCTTGATCAGACCTTCCTGTTTCTTTTCCTGGATCCAGCTCCACATATCGAAATCATCGAAATATTTGGTTCTGGATTCACCCAGATTGTGAAGAAGGTAAAAATCAAAGTAGCCTGCTCCGGTTTTCTCCAGTGAAGTATTGAACTGAGCAATCGCTTCGTCTCTGGTCTTGCAGTTGATCCATGCGGCGTTTTTAGTGGCAAGCTGATAGCGTTCTCTCGGATACCGTTCCACCAGAGCCTGCCGGATGGCTTCTTCACTGCCGGCATAAGCCCATGCCGTATCAAAATAAGTGAATCCCGCGTCCAGAAACAGATCCACCATCTTCTTTACCTGTTCTACATCGATCTTTCCGTCTTTCTGCGGAAGCCGCATGAGTCCAAAACCAAGCTTTTTAATATCTTCGCCTAAATATGCCATACTTACGTCTCCTTTCTTTGTTCCGCCGGAAGGGCGGAATCATTTACTTTTATTGTAATGTTTTCAGGTTTTGTTGTCTAATGCCTGATGAAAATAGGAAACGATGCCTGCAGTGCATAATGCGGATAAAAGATCAGTTAACGCCCATGGCGCGAAGCAGGATCTGGGCGCACTCTTCCGGCGGCAGAGTGGAAGTATTCAGTTCCATATCGTAATTGCCGCGGTCTTTCCAGTTTTTCTCGGTCCAGTATTTAAAGTAATCACTGCGCTGGCGGTCTTTGCGTTCCATCATTTTCTTGGCTTCTGCTTCGGATACGGATTCAGTCCGCATAATGCGTTCGATACGTTTTTTCATATCTGAGGAATATATGTATACGCTGACTGACCGGCCGCTGTCCTTCAAAAGTTCTGTAGAGCATCTTCCCACGAACACTGCAGGACCGGATTTCGCCAGATTTTTGATCGCTTTCTGCACTTCGTAGTACAGTTCATAGATCTTGGACTGATTTGTGCCCTGGTTATAGCTGGCGAAAAGGGCAATATTGTAAAGGATGCTGCCGGTGTTTTTTTCGTCGTATTCTTTCAGCAGATCCAGGGAGATTCCCTTTTCTTTTGCCACCTTGACCATAAGGTTTCCGTCGTAGTAGGGAATTCCTGCCAGTTCGGATACCAGTTTCCCGATTTCACGGCCTCCGCTTCCGAATTCCCTTTCAATTGCCAATGATTTCGTCATGATATTCACTCTCCTTTTTCTGACTTCGGGTGACTGCGTCCCGGATAATACGGATAAACTCTTCCGCGTCTTCAGGGCCGAGCATCTCCAGAAACGCAGCCGTGTGTTCGATGCCTTCATTGCTCTTCTCGTCTACAACAACCCGTCCCGCGTCTGTAATGGTGATGAGCACGCGTCTCCGGTCTGTGGGGTCGGTACTGCGCAGGGCGTAGCCTTTTTTCTCCAACGCGTTCAGGATCGCAGCGGTCCGGGAGCTTCGAATACGGAAGGTACTTGTCAGCTCTCCGGCAGAAACACTGTTATCCTGAAGGCTCAGGTAGTGGAGCACCGCCTGTTCTCCGGAGGATAAATCATTGAGATTCCTGATCACAGGCATCTGATTCAGTTTTTTCATGTAATAGAGAAAATCCTTTGCTTTTTCCCGATAATCCATATCGCACCCACTTTATCTCACGCTATGAGATATTTATATCATGTTCGCCTGTAAATGTCAATACAGCGGGACTGTTACGGCAGGCGCTCCAGAAAACATCCTCTTTCGTGGGAATAGATGACGCCAACTGCCTGCAGATAAGCATAAATGATTGTGGTCCCGACGAATTTCATACCTCTCTTTTTCAGATCTGCTGAAATGGCGTCCGATAAGGGAGAACTGGAAAGTCCCGTCTCATAGACGATTTTTTCATCTGTCCAGTGCCAGAGATAATTGGAAAAGCTCTGATACTCTTTTTGTATGGAACGGAAGACTCTCGCGTTATTTACGGCGGCTTCAATCTTTCTGCGGTTGCGTACAATGCCGGGATCCTGGCATAAAGCTTCGATTTTCAAGTCATCATAGCCGCAGACTTTCTCCAGGTCGAAGTTGTCAAATGCTTTCCGGAAGTGTTCCCTTTTATTAAGGATGCACTCCCAGGAGAGTCCCGCCTGAAAGGATTCCAGTACCAGCATCTCGAACAGACGGTGGTCGTCGTGTACCGGAACGCCCCATTCTTCATCGTGATAACGGATATACAGGTCATTTTTAGGATTTGCCCAGAAACATCTGGTTTTGTAGTCGGTCCATTCCATAGAAAGATTCCTTTCGGTTCGGCAAATTGTTGTTAAGAGGCGGTACTGTTTTTGGGAATGTACAGTTTTGAAAGATCTGCGCCTTCCAGCTTCAGAAGCTGGATTTTAAGATCGATACCGCCGGCGTATCCGGTCAGGCTCCCGTCTGTTCCTACTACACGGTGGCAGGGAATGATGATGCTGATGGGATTATGCGCGACTGCTCCGCCTGCCGCCTGGGCGGACATGGTGCTGCGGTTCAGCTGTTTTGCCGCTTCCCGCGCGAGCGCTCCGTAAGTGGTTGTCTCTCCATAGGGGATCCGGCAGAGCAGTTGCCAGATTGTCTGGCGAAAAGGACTTCCGGCCGGATGCAGGACGAGTTCTCCGATATCCGGTTTTTTGCCGGCGAAATACCGCTCCAGCCAGTCACGGGCGGACCGGAAGACTGCAAGATCGTCATTTTTCTCTATTAAATCCCGGGAGGTGGACAGAAAATATTTTTGTCCTTCGATCCACAGTCCTGTCAGCGCTTCACCGTCAGAGGTCAGAGTCAATGTGCCTGCAGGAGACGGGCAGGTGGTCAGATAGTTCATATCGATGTTCTCTCTTTTCTTTGCGGATTATGAAAATAAAACAGAATGATTGTCTGCTGATTTATTTTATCATAATCCGGCAGGTAAGGGAACCGGCGAAAAACTTCTTTCCCTTTTGTTTGTTCTCCATTATAATGATGACAGAGTATTAACTACTATATCAGGAGGGGAATATGCCAAAGAGAACAGATATTCACAAAGTACTGATCATTGGATCCGGGCCTATTATTATCGGACAGGCCTGTGAGTTTGACTACTCCGGTACACAGGCGTGTAAAGCGCTGCGGAAGCTGGGGTATGAGATTGTATTGGTCAACTCCAATCCGGCCACGATCATGACGGATCCGGAGACGGCGGATGTGACCTACATTGAGCCGCTGAATGTGGAACGCCTGGAACAGATTATCGACAAGGAGCGTCCGGACGCGCTTCTGCCGAATCTGGGAGGACAGTCCGGGCTGAACCTTTGCGCAGAACTGGCAAAGGCAGGGATTTTGGAAAAATACCATGTGCAGGTGATCGGGGTCCAGGTGGATGCCATCGAACGCGGCGAAGACCGGATCGAGTTTAAGAATTCCATGAATGCGCTGGGCATCGAGATGGCCAGAAGCGAGGTGGCGTACAGTGTGGACGAGGCGCTGGCCATCGCGGATAAACTGGGGTATCCGGTGGTACTGCGCCCGGCTTACACCATGGGCGGCGCCGGAGGCGGACTGGTATACAATAAGGAAGAGCTGAAAACAGTATGCGCCAGAGGTCTGCAGGCCAGCCTGGTAGGACAGGTACTTGTGGAAGAATCGATCCTTGGCTGGGAAGAACTGGAACTGGAGATTGTCCGTGACGCGGACAACAATATGATTACCGTATGTTTCATAGAGAACATCGATCCCATGGGAGTCCACACAGGAGACTCCTTCTGTTCCGCGCCTATGCTGACCATATCGGAAGAAGTCCAGAAGCGTCTGCAGGAGCAGGCTTACAAGATCGTGGAATCTGTGCAGGTGATCGGCGGGACGAATGTTCAGTTCGCACATGATCCGGTCAGCGACCGGATCGTGGTGATTGAGATCAATCCGCGCACTTCCCGTTCTTCCGCGCTGGCTTCCAAGGCGACCGGATTCCCCATCGCCCTGGTATCGGCTATGCTCGCGGCGGGCTTAAGGCTCAGCGAGATCCCATGCGGCAAATACGGTACTCTGGATAAATATGTGCCGGACGGCGATTATGTGGTGATCAAATTCGCCCGCTGGGCATTTGAAAAATTCAAGGGTGTGGAAGACAAGCTGGGAACACAGATGCGTGCGGTCGGCGAGGTCATGAGCATTGGAAAAACCTATAAAGAGGCGTTCCAGAAAGCGATCCGCAGCCTGGAGACCGGACGCTACGGACTGGGCTATGCAAAAAATTATCACAGCATGACAAAAGAAGAGCTGCTGCGTCTTCTGACTACTCCATGCAGCGACCGGCATTTTATCATGTATGAGGCACTGCGCAAGGGTGCGTCGGTGGAGGAGATCCATCAGCTGACCAAGGTGAAGGACTGGTTCATCCGGCAGATGAAAGAACTGGTGGAAGAGGAAGAGACGCTGCTGGAATATAAAGGCGGGCTTCCTGCGGACGAGGTGCTGGCAGCCGCCAAAAAGGATGGCTTTTCGGACAAATATCTGAGCCAGATCCTGGAGATCCCGGAGGACCGGGTGCGGGAACGCCGCATCGCCATCGGGGTGGAAGAGAACTGGGAAGGGGTTCATGTGAGCGGCACTCCCGACAGCGCGTATTATTATTCGACGTATAACGGAGAGGATAAGAACCCGATCCATACCGATAAGCCGAAGATCATGATTCTGGGCGGAGGACCCAACCGGATCGGACAGGGCATTGAATTCGATTACTGCTGCGTCCATGCGGCGCTGTCGCTGAAGAAGCTGGGATTCGAGACGATTATTGTGAACTGTAATCCGGAGACTGTATCCACGGATTATGATACATCGGACAAGCTGTATTTTGAGCCGCTGACTCTGGAAGACGTGCTGAGTATTTATAAGAAAGAAAAACCGGCAGGCGTAATCGCCCAGTTTGGAGGGCAGACTCCTCTGAACCTGGCTTCGGAGCTGGAGAAAAACGGCGTCAGGATCCTGGGAACGCCGCCTGCGGTGATCGATCTGGCAGAGGACAGAGATCTGTTCCGGGAGATGATGGAAAAACTGGGAATTCCCATGCCTGAATCCGGTATGGCGACGACTGTGGAGGAGGCGCTGGCTATCGCAGGAAGGATCGGATATCCGGTAATGGTGCGCCCTTCTTACGTGCTGGGCGGACGGGGTATGGAAGTGGTCTATGACGATGAGAGTATGACGGAATACATGAAGGCAGCTGTGGGCGTGACTCCGGACCGCCCGATCCTCATCGACCGTTTCCTGAACCACGCGCTGGAGTGCGAGGCGGACGCTATCAGCGACGGCACGCACGCGTTTGTCCCGGCTGTGATGGAGCACATCGAGCTGGCGGGCATTCATTCAGGAGATTCTGCCTGCATTATCCCTTCTGTACATATTTCCGCAGAAAATGTGGAAACCATCAAAGAGTATACGAGAAAGATCGCTGAGGAGATGCATGTCAGAGGGCTCATGAATATGCAGTACGCCATTGAGAACGGAAAAGTGTACGTGCTGGAAGCCAATCCCAGAGCATCCCGTACGGTGCCCCTGGTTTCCAAGGTCTGCAATATCCGGATGGTGCCGCTGGCGGTGGATATCATCACATCGGAGCTGACGGGAAGACCGTCGCCGGTACCGGAATTAAAAGAGCAGGAGATTCCTTATTACGGAGTGAAGGAAGCGGTATTTCCGTTCAACATGTTTCCGGAAGTGGACCCTGTTCTGGGGCCGGAGATGCGTTCTACCGGAGAAGTGCTGGGGTTGTCGCCGTATTATGGAGAGGCGTTTTACAAGGCGCAGGAAGCGACCCAGACAAAACTGCCCCTTGGCGGGACTGTGCTGATATCCGTGAACCGCAGGGACAAAGCGGAAGTGGTGGAGATCGCCAGAGGATTTGCGGACTGCGGGTTCCGGATCGTGTCTACCGGCGAGACCTGCAGATTGATCCAGGAAGCCGGAATTCCGGCGGAGCGGGTGAACAAGTTATATGAAGGACGCCCGAATATTCTGGATATGATCACCAACGGGCAGATCGACCTGATCGTCAACTCGCCGTCCGGAAAGGAGAGCGTCCACGACGACAGTTATCTGCGGAAAGCGGCGATCAAGGCGAAGATTCCGTACATGACCACGATCGCGGCGGCACGCGCCACATTCAAAGGAATTCATTACGTACAGCAGCACGGTAACGGAGAGGTAAAATCCCTGCAGCAGCTGCACAACGAAATTCGGGTGAGAGAATGATTGCAGATATAGAAAAATAAATCGCTGGTGAGTAAATTGCTGCCCGGCAGGCGGAAATGGCCTGCCGGGCAGCATTCTCGTTTTCTATGTGTATTTATTTTGCGATTTTTCCAAAGATCCAATGTGTAAACGGCGCCGCGGCAAACATATTCCAGAAAAACGCCATCGGGAAATTCTTTAAAAAGGTTCCGACCCAGATGGCGGGGAGTTGGACGACCGGCGCGCCTCCCAGGATAACGTTAAACAGGATAGCGGCCACAAGACTCATGGTCGGGCACATAACAGCAACGGTACCCGCCTGGCGAAGAAGCTGGCATATGTAAGGGTTGTCCCTGGAAGGATCGCAGTGTCTGGCGGCAAATGAGGCTCCTGCCCGGTTTCCCCACAGATTGGAGAAAAGAAAGACGAACAGTCCCATATAGGCGGCTTCCTTCAGCGCATCCCAGAAGATGAGGTTGGTCATATTGCTGAAACCTCCCACGGTCAGATTGACGCCCTGTTTGATTGCTACGTTGTAGACTTCCATGCCATATGCCATGGCATAGGACATGATGATTCCAAAAATAATTCCTTGTTTCTTGTTTTTCGGCATAATTCTCCCTCCATTCAAAATAAAAACGTGCAGCATTCAACTGGATTTACGCAGTAAATGCTACACGTCGCTTTCAATAATAACATTTTCAGCTGATTTTTCAAAGGTGATTCTGCACAAAAAATGTATATCTGTTTTTAGCCTTGTAAATCATCCGGCGATCGTTTATAATCGGATGAAGAACCTTGAAAAGGTACAATTAGAGGCAGTATGCCGGTATTTTAGATAGAAGGAGATACAAGTGATGAAGAAAGTACGGACAAGATTCGCGCCGAGCCCCACCGGGCGTATGCATGTGGGAAACCTGCGCACGGCGCTGTATGCATATCTGATTGCGAAACATGAGGGGGGAGATTTCCTGCTGCGTATCGAGGATACGGATCAGGAACGTTATGTGGAAGGCGCGGTGGATATTATCTACCGGACCCTTGAGCAGACCGGACTGATCCATGACGAAGGTCCGGACAAGGATGGTGGCGTAGGTCCTTATGTGCAGAGCGAACGCCAGGCGGCGGGGATCTATCTGGAGTATGCGAAAAAGCTGATTGAGAAAGGCGAAGCGTATTACTGCTTCTGCGACAAAGAGCGTCTTGAAAGTCTGAAACAGGAAGTGGCGGGCAAGGAGATCATGGTTTACGACAAGCATTGCCTGCATCTGAGCAAAGAAGAGGTAGAGGCGAAGCTGGCGGCAGGCGTGCCCTATGTGATCCGCCAGAATAACCCTCAGACCGGGACGACCACTTTTCACGATGAGATATACGGAGATATTACCGTAGACAACTCAGAACTGGACGACATGATCCTGATTAAATCTGACGGATATCCCACCTACAATTTTGCCAATGTGGTGGACGACCATCTGATGGGGATTACCCATGTGGTGAGGGGCAATGAATACCTGTCCTCCTCTCCCAAATACAACCGTCTGTATGAAGCATTCGGATGGGAAGTGCCGGTATATGTGCACTGCCCGCTGATCACGGATGAGAATCATAAAAAGCTGAGCAAGCGCTGCGGACATTCTTCTTATGAGGATCTTGTGGAGCAGGGATTCCTGACGGAAGCCATCGTCAACTTTGTGGCGCTTCTGGGCTGGTCTCCGGAGGACAACCAGGAGATCATGTCCCTGCAGGAGCTGATCGAAAAATTTGACTATCACCATATGAGCAAATCTCCGGCAGTGTTTGACTATGGTAAATTGAAATGGATGAACGGCGAGTACATCAAAGCCATGGATTTTGAGGCGTTCTATGAGCGTGCTCTCCCGATCATGAAAGAAGTGATCACAAAGGATTATGACTTCCGCAAGATCGCCCAGATGGTGAAAACCCGTATCGAAATCTTCCCGGACATCAAGGATCTGATCGATTTCTTCGAGGAAGTGCCGGAGTATGACGTGTCCATGTATACGCATAAAAAGATGAAGACTACGCAGGAAACCTCTCTGGCGGTTCTGAAAGAGGTGCTGCCGCTTCTGGAAGCTCAGGAAGATTACAGCAACGACGCGCTGTATTCCATGCTTTCCGAGTATATCAAAGAAAAGGGATACAAGAACGGCTATGTGATGTGGCCGATCCGTACCGCTGCATCCGGAAAGCAGATGACGCCCTGCGGAGCTACCGAGATCCTGGAAATCATCGGCAAGGAAGAGTCCATTGCCCGTATTAAAAAAGCGATCGAGAAACTGAGCTGATCTGTCTATGAGTTCTTTTACGAAATCACAGAGCATCGCGGTCCGGCACAAGGACGGACCGCTGCTCGTTCTTGCAGGCCCGGGATCGGGCAAGACCACCGTTGTTACAAGAAGAGTGCAGTATCTGGTACAGGACTGCGGCATATCTCCTTCATCCATACTGGTTATCACATTTACCAAAGCGGCTGCGACCGAGATGAAGGAGCGTTTTCTGCGCCTCATGGGAGAAGACCATACGACGGTATCCTTTGGCACGTTTCACGCTGTCTTTTTCAGTATCCTGAAACTTTCCTACGGATTCACAGCGGGAAATATTCTAAGGGAAGAGACCCGTTACCAATACCTGAAAGAGACGGTGGAGCGTCTGCGCCTGGAAATTGACGATGAAAATGAATTCCTGACGGGAATATCCGCGGAGATCAGCCTTTTAAAAAATGAACGAATCTCACCGGAGCATTATTTTTCTAAAAACTGCTCGGAGGATATCTTCCGGAAGATTTATGATGAATTCGAAGACCGGAAGCGCAGGGCAAGACAGATTGATTTTGACGATATGCTGGTCTATACCTGGGAACTCTTATCCCAGCGGCAGGATATCCTGTCGGCCTGGCAGAAAAAGTTCCGCTACATATTAGTGGATGAATTCCAGGATATTAATCAGCTCCAATATGATATTCTGAAATTGCTGGCAAAACCGGAGGACAATCTGTTTATCGTGGGAGATGACGACCAGTCTATCTACCGTTTCCGCGGGGCAAAGCCGGAGATCATGCTGAATTTCCAAAAAGATTATCCGTCGGCGGGACAGGTGATCCTGAATGACAATTTCCGCTCTACAAAACAGATCGTGGAGGCGGCAGGCCAGGTGATCCGCTGGAATAAGGCCAGGTTTGCAAAAGAGATTCATGCCAGAGGAGGCGAGGGACTGCCGGTAAAAACGCTGGAATTTCCGGATCAGCAGCAGGAATGTGTTTATATTCTGAGAGAGCTGCAGCGGGCGTCTCAGAAAGGCGGCAAATGGTCGGACACGGCGGTACTGTACCGGACCAACACGCAGCCCAGGCTTCTGATCCAGAAGTTGATGGAATTCAATGTGCCGTTCCGGGTGAGAGATCAGATGCCCAACTTGTTTGAACACTGGATTGCCAAAAATGTTTTCTGTTATATCCGTCTGGCTATGGGTTCCAATCTGCGCAGGGATCTGCTCCCCATTCTGAACCGCCCCAAAAGGTATCTGAATCGGGAATGTCTGGATGACGAGGTGATTTCCTGGGAGCATATGCTGATGTATTATGAAGACAAAGGATATGTCTGCGACCGGATCGAAAGGCTCCGCTACGATCTGAAGATGCTTGGCAGGATGGGACCGTTCGCGGCGATCAGTTATATCCGTCATGTGATCGGCTACGACGATTATCTGAGAGAATATGCCCAGTTCCGCCGGATGAATGAAGAAGACCTGCTGGAGACGGCAAATGAACTGCAGGAAAGCGCCCGGCCTTTTAAGACCTATGACGAATGGTTCGACTACATAGAGAAATATAAAGAAGAAATGGAGCAGATGCGCCGGCAGCAAAGAGAGATCAAAGACGGCGTCCAGCTTGCCACTATGCACAGCAGCAAAGGTCTGGAGTACGAACGGGTATTTATCCTGGATGCGGCGGAAGGGATTACCCCGTACAAAAAGGCGGTGCTGGATGCGGATCTGGAAGAAGAGCGCCGGATGTTCTATGTGGCCATGACAAGAGCTAAGAAGGAACTGACTGTCTGTTACGCAAAAAAACAGTTCAGCCATGAACTGAAGCCGTCCCGTTTCATAAGAGAACTGCGCGGAGAAGAGACGGAGGCTGCCGCGGGAAAAGCAAGAAAAAATCCCCTGGAGAACGAGATGAGCAGGATAAGGAGGAAATAATGGTAGAACAGTACAAGACCGTATATGAAGGCGGCAGCGGCGAGATCGTGGAGAAAAAATCCCGTTTTATCGCCAATATACGTCCGGTGGAGACGGAGGAAGCTGCGCTGGCTTTTATAGAAGAGATGAAGAAAAAATACTGGGATGCCAGACACAATTGTTCCGCCTATATTCTGGGAGAACGGCAGAAACTTATGCGCTGCAGCGACGACGGAGAGCCGTCTCAGACCGCGGGCAAACCTATGATGGATGTGCTGGACGGCGCGGGACTAACCAATACGGCAGCAGTCGTCACCCGCTATTTTGGAGGGACCCTTCTGGGAACCGGCGGGCTGGTACGCGCGTATTCGGCAGCGGTCCAGGAGGGCCTGAAGAACAGCCGTATCATCACAAAATACTGGGGCACGGAGCTTCTGGTGGGCACAGACTATAACGGAATCGGGAAGCTGCAGTACCTGTTCGGTCAGCGGCAGATCCCGCTGTTGGATGCGGAATACACGGATAAAGTGCAGTTTACTGTGCTGGTACCAGTTTCCCGTGTGCAGGAGATCCGGAAGGCGGTGACGGAAGCCACCAGCGGGCAGGCGTCCATGGAGGAAAAAAGAAATCTGTATTATGCGGAAATAGATGGAGAATATATAAGATTTTGAAGTATACAGCTGACAGCGCCGTCGCACTCTCAGAAGTGCAGCGGCGCTGTCGTATTTAGTAATGTTCAGGACGGCGAGGACTATAGAATATCTGCCGGGGTCAGTTCTGCGGCATATCCGAAAGCTTCTCCCAACGCTGCCGCAGAATCTGGTTCCGTACCGCTGAAATCATTGCAGATCACGGCCAGATAAGCGCCTTCAAATGGAGCGAAACCATAGTAGACATTGGCGCCGCCCCCGCTGATCCAGTATCCGTCTACAGGCCCGAAGGGGGTAGACACGTTCTGACTGTCCTGTCCGGACCGTACCTCTGCGCCCAGCATTTCCAGAGCTCCGGTGTACATGGAGGATATGGAATCTGTGTAAAGCTCCAGATCTACAGAGGGGACCATGGCATACGTGATCGTATTCAGGCCAGAATCGTCTGCGAAAGTGACAGTATCGGCAGATACGTTCACGGCAGTCATGCCGTCCGGTGTGGAAACCCGCACAGCGCTTCCGGAACTCTGGATCGCATAGGTACCGTCGCCCAGATCAGGATCCAGTTCGGCCAGCGCTTCCTGGAAGGCGATGGATTCATAAGCTTCTTCCGGAACGATGGGCAGTTCCTCCTGCTCAAAGGTCAGGTTTGTCATAGTCAGCCGGTAGGAGGGCACATCGACGGTGATATTGGCGGTGCCGGTTTCGTCCATGGCGGAACCCAGCACTCCTTCCCATAGGTCCGGATTCTGGTTGAACAGTTCTCCGAAATTATCGAAAGAATATTCCATCTGAAGAGGCAGGAAGGTCTCCTGATCTATATAAAACGTCGCAGACATGGTTACGTCTCCCAGCGAATCCGAGGAAATAGAACCTGCAATCTGAGGAAACATGGTCTCCAGAATGGCAACAGATTCCTGACCGATAGAGATGCGGTCCATCTTCAGTACATAGGTATTAACCCCATTCAGGCTAAAAGGCTCATCTTCCAGGCTGATATTCTCCTGCTGGTCTTCAGGTACAGTCATGAGATCAGAAAGTGCATTCACATTAGAGGCTGGCTGTTCCATTTCTATTCTGGACCATTGGGAAGATGTATTACTGTACGTATAGAGAGCAAGCGTATCATCTTCCTGAGCAGTATAGGTTTGTATCTGGTCTCCCATGGACATTTCCTGGACTTCGCCGTCCATATCCAGACGAAAATCCATCTGCATATTCATATCTGAGTATACGCCGAAAGGATCATAGCTGCTCAGAGAGCGGCCATTCGCCTGCATACTCATATCTGCGGATACAGGCGCTTCCATAATATCCATAGCATAAGATAAATCCATGTTCATATCGATATCTCCGCCCATGAATGTCCTTCCCGTCATTGCCTTGGCAACATTGTCCATCAGTTTCTCTTCTGTCATTTTACCGCAGCCGGTGCAGGCAAAGCAGACAGCTGCCGCCAGTATGGCAGGCATCATCAGTTTCTTTCCATAACTTTTCATAAGTGTTCCCCTTTCTGGGCGAGTGCCCGCCCAAATACGTATTTATTCTATCATAGCTCATGTAAGTGTACCACAGTTATATATGTAAAGAATATGTAAAATCTAAATGAAATATATGTAATATGTAAAAAACACGTTAAAATCAAGTGAACTTTAATTGACAGCCGTGTAAAGTAAATGTTAAAATTTTTAAGGACAGGCTTTTTATGTAGAGAACTGGAGATACACATGAAGAGCCTTTTTGCGCGAGAAAAAATATCCGCATTTTACGAAGGGATGGAGGACCTGAAAG
>CALWDO010000010.1 GCA_944376715.1 uncultured Lachnoclostridium sp.
ATTAAAAAGAATACGGAGGGTGGTTTCATAAGGGGAGAAGACAACGGAGCATGAGGGTCTTCTCCCTTATAAAAACCATCTGGGATCATTATATACAAATATGAGATACTGGCAATAATGGTAGATGGACTTGGAATTCTGTTCCTTTGCCCACAGTGGACCGCAGATGGATGGTGCCGTGGTGGGCGGAGACGATCCGCTGCACGATGGCAAGTCCCATTCCGGTGCCGTTTTCTTTGTGGGTAACGAACGGGCGGAAGATTTCTTCCTGCTGTTCGGGCGGAATTCCGCATCCGTTGTCTTTCACGGCGATCATAAGCCGTTTGTCGTGCGTGAACACCTTAAGGGTGATGCGGCCGCGTTCGGTGATGGATTCCATGGCGTTTTTGATCAGATTAATAAACGCCTGTTTCAGACGGACGGGATCTCCGTAAAAATCCGGGTAGGCATCGTCCAGCTTGATCAAAAGCGGAATGTGCTGCCGGATCAGTTCCGGCAATAAAGTATCCTTCAGATCGTATGCGAATTCTTTCGGATCGATCTTGCTGAAATTAAGCTGATCCCCGTTATTAAAGGCAGATATGTCGTCCAACAGAGTACGCATATACTGGAGATCGTTTTTCATCTGACTCCAGAACTCGAAACTTTCGACTTCCGGATGCATTTTCTGAATCCATTGCATGGAACTGTTCACGTAGGTAAGAGGATTCCGGATCTCATGTGAGATCTGGGAAAGAGTAAGATGATAATCATTCTTGATGGCAGTTACTA
The DNA here is from genome assembly GCA_944376715.1 of uncultured Lachnoclostridium sp. GTDB lineage: Bacteria > Bacillota > Clostridia > Lachnospirales > Lachnospiraceae > Hominiventricola. Next base: position 772 of record CALWDO010000010.1, read on the forward strand.
ATTCTTGAAATGTCTGGTCTTTTGCCATCAGCCGCTCTATCTTTTCCTGTTCGTCATAAGTTAGCATATGATCACTCCCTGATTGACAATATAACAGAAATGTCAAAAATTGGCAAATAAATTCGTTCGACAAAATTCGACAAAATCCAATAAAATTGTATAATAAGAAACTCAAAAGTGTCAGAAGAAAAGAAAAGGAGGAGATTGACATGAAAGATCAAAATTGTATTTTCTGCAAAATCGCTAATGGAGAGATTCCGTCCACTACTTTATATGAAGATGAGGATTTTCGTGTAATACTGGATATGGGTCCTGCCACCCGGGGACATGCGCTGCTGCTTCCTAAAGAGCATTATGCCAATCTGTTCGAGCTGGACGACAAGCTGGCGGCGAAAGCGCTGGTGACCGCGAAAAAGGTAGCGGCCAGAATGAAAGACGCACTGGGAGCGGACGGCTTTAATCTGGTGCAGAACAACGGCGAAGCGGCCGGACAGACGGTATTTCATTTCCATATGCATCTGATTCCGCGTTATGAGAATGACGGCGCCGGCATCAGCTGGACGCCGGGCAGCGCGACTCCGGAAGAGATGGCGGAAGTGAAGCGGCTTGTGGACGAAAAATGAGCCGGAGGGAAGAACCCCGCAGAGAAGATCAGGATCAGCGTCTGGAAGAATATTTTATGAAATACCATACGATGGTGATCCGCAATGTGTATCAGCGGATGAAGGATTATTATGCAGCCGAAGATATCTGTCAGGAGACCTTCATACGGTTGGCCAATCATCTGGACGAAGTACCTCCGGAGAAGGTGAAGGCATGGTTGATCTGTGTATCTGACAACCTGGCACTGGATATTCTGAGGAAACACAAAAGCAAAGAGGCGGCGCTGGAGCGTATGCAGGACGAGGTCAGGAGAAAACAGGGAACAGAGCCGGATAACGTGGTGGAACGGCTGGAAGAATTCAGGGAAACCGGCATGGCTCTGAAGGAACTAAAGGATATCCGGCCCAACTGGTATGAAGTGATCAGGATGAGCTGTCTCGAAGATATGGATACCCGCGCCATCGGAAAGGCATTGGGTGTGCGGCCTATGCTGGTCAGCAAATGGAAAGAGAGGGGGCGGCGCTGGCTTCGGGACGCGTACAGGAAGAAAAAAGAGGACGGATAAAAAATGCGGCATGTAAGAGATGAAAAACATGCGAAGAAGATGCAGGAAATATATCAGCAATACCGTACAGCGGTAGTCCGGCATGCGTATTCTATGCTGCAAAACCGTGCGACAGCGGAGGATATCTGCCAGGAAACATTTCTGCGCCTGGACAGAGACCTGCATAAGATACCGCCGGAAAAAGTGAAATCCTGGCTGTTCAGCGTATCCGGCAGACTGGTCCTGGACTATCTGCGGAAAATGGGAAGAGTGGAGGTCTCTGCCGAAACGGTTGAAGAAAAGAGACAGACCTGCCAGGATGACCGGATGGAACCGGAACGGGTTCTGGAGCGGATGGAGCAGGCGGGCACTTATAAAAGGGCTCTGGAATATCTGAGAGAAGAGAAACCCCTCTGGTATCAGGTGGTTTGTATGGCTTACCTGGAAGAGAAAAGCAACCGGGAAATCGCAGAAGAGCTGGGAATCAGCTCCAATCTGGTCAGCCAGTGGAAGCGCAGGGCCTCCGCCTGGCTGAGAAAGGTATATGAAGAAAGGGAAAATGTATAGCGTCAGCTGCAGACTTCTTCAAGGACGCCCATGATCGTGTCAATGGCGTCAGACTGCGGGCACTCTTCCATGGCTTTCAGATAATCCTGACGGTGTTCCGAAAGGTGTTCGAGGGCAGAGAGAAGGCTTTCCTCTGTCAGTTCATCCTCTTCCAGGACCATGGAAAATCCCTGGCGCTCGAAAGAACGGGCATTCAGGATCTGGTCTCCGCGGCTGGCCTTGGCAGGAAGAGGGATCAGAAGTGCAGGTTTGCGCAGCGCCAGCAGTTCACAGATGGCGTTGGCTCCGGCCCGGGAGATCACCAGGTCGCACAGGGCGAACAGATCGGCCAGCTCTTTCTGAATATATTCATATTGAACATAACCGGGGATATTGGTTAAGGATTCGTCTAACTTGCCCTTGCCGCACAGATGGACGATCTGCCAGTGCTCCAGGAGCTTTGGAAGGGCTTCCCTGACAGCATGATTGACGGCGGCAGCGCCGAGACTTCCGCCCATAACCATCAGTACAGGCTTGTCCGGCGTAAAACCGGTCATGTTGAGGGCGCGGATACGGTTTCCTTCCCGCAGCTCCTGACGGATCGGGCATCCGGTCAGTACCGCCTTCCCTTCGGGGAGATACTGCAGGGTTTCCGGGAAATTGCAGCAGACCTTTGTGGCGGAAGGAAGACTCAGCTTATTGGCCAGGCCGGGCGTCAGGTCGGATTCGTGGCAGACTACCGGGATATGGAGCCGGGAAGCGGCTACTACCACGGGGACGGCCACAAATCCGCCTTTGGAAAAGACCACATCCGGTTTTAATTCCTTCAGGAGTTTGGTAGCCTGACGGAAGCCTTTTAATACCCGGAACGGATCCGTGAAGTTCTTCAGGTCGAAGTAACGGCGGAGCTTTCCGGAAGAAATACCATAGTAAGGAATGTCCTGGGACTGGATCAGCTTCTTCTCGATCCCGTCCATGGAACCAATGTAAAAGATCTCATAATCTGCGTCACGCAGACGGGGAAGCAGAGCGATATTGGGCGTTACATGCCCTGCGGTGCCCCCGCCTGTCAGTACGATTCGTTTCATAATCATGCCCTCCTGGCAAATGCTTTCTACTCAGATTATGATATAGGAAAAGGGAAAAGTCAACGGTAACAATGCAGCAGATGAAGTGGAGAAAAACATGAAACGCGACAAAGACGACTGGCTGGACCAGAAAATCACAGAAGAACTTATCGCCATGGCGGACGAGAGGGAAAAAGAGTTGATGGAGATGGAAGAACTCCAGGACATCGATATGCCCATCGAAAAATTCGAGGACATCAAGAGGGAGGCAGAACGCCGCAGGCGGAAAAGCCGCCGCGGGATCCTGCGCCCCCGTACAGCGATCATCGCAGCAGCGTTGCTGGCTCTTCTGCTGGGAGTTGGTGTGGTGACTGTGGGAAGCAGGGAGTATAAGCCGGAGATTATAGAACGAGAGCAGGGGACTGAGACGACAACGAAGATAAATAATACGGAGGATGCAGTTGCCAGCGCGTATGATGAGGAAGAGGTGTGTCAGGAGATTGAGGAGAAGTTGGGGGTTATTGCGCCGAGGCTTGGGTATCAGCCAGGAGGTATGACTTTATATGAATATTGGATCGATGTGGAAGCGGGAGAAGCGGTTGTAAAATATAGGAAGGAAAGCAATGAACTAAAAATTTATATTAATAAAAACTATTATGATACTAGTGCGAATTTTGAGATGGATGGTGTTGAAATTGAATCAGTCGAGATAGTGGCAAATGGTTTGCTTGTATCAGTATATGAATATATGGATTCAAAAGGGGAACAGTATTACCAGAGTGAGTTTGAAATATATAATACATATTATTCAATTATGGGAATGATAGAAAAAAATGAATATAATAAAATACTTGAAAATATTGCATTAAATAATGTGTAAATTTGTCAAATTGAAAAGTTAAAAACGTTATAAAGATGTAAGCGCTTATTAAAAAATTTGAAAGAAAGGAGGAATGACATGCGTTGGAAAAATGTTGGAGCAATAATTGCAATAGGAGTATCATTATTTGGTTCTTGCTTAAGTGCTTCGGCTGAAGAAATAGAACCGGCAGGATATCATGTATATGATGTTCAAGAGGATCAGGCTTCAGATAATTGGTATGGAATTTCCCGTGGGGATTACTTACAGGCAGCTGTATCGAAAATATCAAAAGGAAGTGTGGCAAAATATGCTTCTTGTTCTGGAACTACATTTGCCCATCGAGCATGTGACCGCGTTTTTGTCAGGATTTATCTTGATCAAAGCGATAATGGTACGAGTGGTTGGGGGACGGTGAATTACTGGACAGGAGAAAATTATAATAATTCTACAGCACATGTTTCTACAGCAGATTATCAAATTACACGGGACAAATACTATCGAGTGAAAGGATCTCATTCTGTCACAGAAGGAGAAATAACAGAAGTAACCACCACATGTACAGATGCTCTGTATTTTGATTAACTGTCAAATAAGTAGTTTAAATTTTCCTGATCTATTTGTATACTCTAGAGTATCAGGAAAAATCAGTTGACGAAACACCCAGCAACCGTGTCAGCGCAAGGCAGGGTTGGCTGAAAACTACATAAAGTTATTACAACTGAATATGGATTTTATTTTGTGATCCGGCCGGATCCAGACAATATCTGCATAAGCAGAAAAAACAAAAGAAAAAACCAGACTGTTATACAAAACAGCAGTTATACAAAAGCTGGAGTTTTGAATTATTCTTCAGAATTTATTTAGTCATTCACAAAAGCAAGAGGAAACAGCTGTCCCGCGCCATCGGCGCGGGACAGTCCTTTTATACAGATTTTATTAAAATCATAGTTCTCTCAAAGTCTTAATATGATGAATCCCATACAGGAGCAGAGAAACTGCAAGCATGATAGCACTGATGCCGATCAGGACATCGGACACAATTATAGGAATGTGAACCCAGAAAACATGCGCGAACATGGTAATATAGAGAAGAAAAGTCGCTGCTTTGCCATGCCAGTCCGCACCGAACACCGCTTTCGTTTTGCGGATAACCAAAAGTCCGGAGATGCTCATGAACAATTCTTTAAAGATCATGATCACAACCAGAATGAGCATAAGCGGATAACGGGTAACAAGGCAGATTAGCATAGATATCTGTGTCAATTTATCCGCAACCGGGTCAAGGATTTTACCCAGATTGCTGACCATATGAAAGCGCCTGGCGATAAAACCGTCCGAGATATCCGTAATGCCGGAGATCAGAAGCATCAGTCCGGTATAAAAATATTTTCCCTCAAGATACAGCCAGATGAACAGGGGAATCAGTAAAAGCCGGAATGCAGAAAGCAGATTGGGTATGGTTAAGATTCGGTTTTCAGGCTGTATATTGTTCTTCATGATGATATGATCCTTTCTCTGATGAAGTGTATACTGCATTTGCCTTCATTCTAGTACCAAATAGGAAGGATGTCAATTTGCGAACGAAGAGAAAAGTTATGACCGGGCCTTGAAATTCAGCCAGGCTTATGGTATGTTCCAGATACAGATCGGACAGGAAGTGTTCTGCTTCCTGTATTTCCATTAAGAATAATTACATAGGGGGGAATTTGCATGGGAAAAGACAACGTGATTATAAACCGTTGGCTTTCACAGAAGGATCGGTTTGCGGATCTGATGAACGGCTGTCTGTTTCAGGGGCAGCAGATCATACAGCCTGAACAGCTGGAAAAAATTGACCGGGAGACGGATCTTTTTATTCCGGAAAAATCTGGTACACAGATGATTCCGGGAAAAGGGGTACAGCGCTACCGAGATGTGGCGATGCGTTGGGAAGACAAAGCAGAGCTGGCAATTTTGGCACTGGAAAATCAGGAACGGGTACATTATGCCATGCCGGTGAGGACGATGATTTATGACGGAATGTCTTACGCGGAGCAGATCGAAGAAAGCTGGGAAGACCGTAAAGATACCGGGGGTAGAGCGAGCCGGGACGAATTTCTCTCACATTTCCGGAAAACAGACAGGCTTTATCCGGTGATCACACTGGTATTTTATTATGGTTCCAGACCATGGGACGGGAGCAGGGATCTTCATGGAATGATTTTTCCGGAAGGTGCAGGATATGAAAAAGAGAACCTCCGGAAATACATACCAAATTACAGGATAAATCTTGTGGACGCGGAGCGGCTTCAGGATATAAACGTGTTTCAAACAGATTTACAATATGTATTAAACATGATAAAATACAGGCAAAAGAAAGAGAAAATCCTGGAATATGTGGAAGCGAACAGATCGTATTTTCAGAGGCTGAACATAGATACTTATCAGGCATTGAGCGTATTTTTAAACTCGGAGAAATGGCTGGAAGGGATAAGTATACCAGAGGGGAAAGGAGAGGTGGATATGTGTAAGGCGCTGGAAGAAATTTATGAGGATGGAAAAGCAGATGGAAAAGAGGAAGGACTAAAAGAAGGTAAAAAAGAAGGAAAAATTGAAGTGTTAAAAGAAAAAATTTCCAAAAAACTTCAAAAAGGAAAATCACTGGAGACTATTGCCGAGGAACTGGAGGAGAGTGTGGAGACAATCAGCCGATTGGAGAGGGAATTATTAGAGTCAGATTCAACCGAAAAATAGACTGTTATTGCTATATACGACATGGCAACAACATGTATGAATAGTCATCATGTATTAAGTGTGTTTTGGGGTTATAGAAATGGTCGTAGAAGATATGTGTACCGAAAGGGGATGTTGAGATGGATATGTGTAAGGCGCTGGAAGATATTTATGAAGACGGAAAAGCAGATGGAAAAGAGGAAGGACTAAAAGAAGGTAAAATTGAAGTGTTAAAAGAAAAAATTTTCAAAAAACTTCAAAAAGGGAAGTCGCTGGAAACTATTGCCGAAGAGTTGGAGGAGAATGTAGAGACGATCGGTCAGCTGGCGAAAGAGTTGCAAGTACTGGATCTGGTGGAAAAGTAAGTTCTGTCGCTAATTTATTTTATATTTCTCACATCAACGAACAGGAAGCATTCTGCTTCCTGCATTCCATTTAAACAATTACATAGGGGGGATTTGTATGGGAAAAGACAACGTGATTGTAAACCGTTGGCTTTCACAGAAGGATCGGTTTGCGGACCTGATGAACGGCTGTCTGTTCCAGGGGCAGCAGATCATACAGCCTGAGCAGCTGGAAAAAATTGACCGGGAGACGGATCTTTTTATTCCGGAAAAATCTGGTACACAGATGATTCCGGGAAAAGGGGTACAGCGCTACCGAGATGTGGCGATGCGTTGGGAAAACAAAGCAGAGCTGGCAATTTTGGCACTGGAAAATCAGGAACGGGTACATTATGCCATGCCGGTACGTACAATGATCTATGATGGTTTGTCTTACGCGGAGCAGATCGAAGAAAGCTGGGAAGACCGTAAAGATACCGGGGGTAGAGCGAGCCGAGACGAATTTCTCTCACATTTCCGGAAAACAGGCAGACTTTATCCGGTGATTACGCTGGTATTCTATTATGGCTCCAGACCCTGGGACGGAAGCAGGGATCTTCATGGGATGATCTTTCCGGAAGGTGCAGGGTATGAAAGAGAAAATCTCCGGAAATACATACCGAACTACAGGATAAATCTTGTGGACGCGGAGCGGCTTCAGGATATAAACGTGTTTTAAACAGATTTACAATATGTATTAAACATGATAAAATACAGGCAAAAGAAAGAGAGAATTCTGGAATATGTGGAAGCGAACAGATCATATTTTCAGAGACTGAACATAGATACTTATCAGGCATTGAGTGTATTTTTAAACTCGGAGAAATGGCTGGAGGGAATAAGCGTACCGGAAGAGAAAGGAGAGATGGATATGTGTAAGGCGCTGGAAGATATTTATGAGGATGGAAAAGCAGATGGATATGAAAATGGAAAAGCAGATGGAAAAGAGGAAGGACTAAAAGAAGGTATAAAAGAAGGAAAAACTGAAGTGTTAAAAGAGAAAATTTTCAAAAAACTTCAAAAAGGAAAATCATTGGAGACTATTGCAGAGGAACTAGAGGAGAGTGTGGAAACTGTCAGTCGGCTGGCGAAGGAGTTATCGGTATTGTAATCTGCGGCAAAAGAGGATAATTGGTGAATGGACGGACAGGATGTTTGGATGTCAGAAAATCAACAAATTGGATTTTCTGACATCCGTTTGCGCATGGATTTTATTTTCTTCTTCGCCGCACTATATAATAAATGACCGCTGCTCCTATAACTGCTATTGTGACCACATACAGCGGAATCGGCGGCGTGATCCGTCCGGCGAGAAAGATACTGGTTGGGCCGTCCGCGCCGCCGATAATTGCCACGGAACTGTCGATGGAAACAGATAGACTGACGGTTCTTTTCCAGAGAGAGTACAGACTGGCAGCAGCAAGCAGGACGCTGGCAAGTATCAGTATGATTAACACGGGATCTTTTTTCCGGAACTGTTCCGGAGCGGCAGCGGACAGGATTTCTCCGGCGGCTGCTTTCGGGGAGCCGATCCGGGAGACAGCCTCTTCTTCCGTCATATGATGTTCGGTCATGTCGGATATCAGTTCATCATAATAGTTGATGTTTTTCTGTATTTCAGTTTTTTTCAGACTCTTCAGTTCTTTTTTCAGCGCACATAAGAAATCGGCTTTATTCATGTTTTTCTACATCCTTTCCTGAAATAAATGCAATGACCTGGAGCAGCTGGTCCTGCTCTGATATAAAGCGGTCAAGATGTTTTTTGCCTGCGTCGGTGATGCGGTAATATTTCCGGATCCGGTTATGATATTCCACATTGTGAGTATCCACGTATCCTCCGGATTCCAGTCTGCGCAGGATGGGGTACAGGGTAGACTCGGAGATCTCGATACAGACAGAGAGATCGCGGATGATCTGATAACCGTAAGATTCCTTTTTCTGAAGTTCGGCCAGAACGCAATATTCCAACAGGCCTTTTTTTACTTGAGCGTCCATGAAATACCTCCATTTGCATATTACTATATTATACATAGTATATAAAGTCAATAGTTCTTGTGCTTTATAAAGAAAGGATTTATAATGAAAAGAACATATGTTTTGTAACGTGAATGAAGAAATGGGGGCGGAGATATGATGGAGCAGTTAAGCCTTTTTGACGACCGTCAGACCAGCGCGCCGCTGGCGAGCCGTCTGCGGCCGGAGACTCTGAATGAATATGTGGGGCAGAAGCATCTGCTGGGAAAAGGAAAGATCTTGCGGCAGCTCATCGACCGGGATCAGGTTTCGTCTATGATCTTCTGGGGACCGCCGGGTGTGGGCAAGACGACGCTGGCAAGGATCATCGCAAACCGGACGCAGGCCTCTTTTATCGAATTCAGCGCTGTGACCAGCGGGATCAAGGAGATCCGGGAGGTGATGGCCCAGGCGGAACAGAATCGGAAAATGGGGATCCGTACGCTGTTGTTTGTGGACGAGATCCATCGTTTCAACAAGGCGCAGCAGGACGCTTTTCTTCCGTATGTGGAAAAGGGCAGTATCATTCTGGTGGGAGCCACGACCGAGAATCCTTCGTTTGAGATCAACTCCGCATTGCTGTCCAGATGCAAAGTCTTTGTACTGAAAGCGCTGGAGGAAGGAGATCTGCTGGAGCTTCTGCACCATGCGCTTAAGAGCTCGAAAGGTTTCGGAGATATGCAGGTGTCCATCGGAGAAGAACATCTGGAAGCTATTGCCCGTTTTGCCAACGGAGACGCCAGGACAGCGCTGAACACGCTGGAGATGGCGGTGCTGAACGGGGAGATGGATGCAGACGGTCTGATTCATGTGGATGATGAGATTCTGGCTCAGTGCATGAACCGCCGTTCTCTGCTTTATGATAAAAATGGAGAAGAACATTATAACCTGATCTCCGCCCTGCATAAATCCATGCGCAACAGCGACCCGGACGCCGCGGTTTATTGGATGTGCCGGATGCTGGACGGAGGGGAAGATCCGTTGTACATTGCCAGGCGGCTGATCCGCTTCGCCAGCGAGGACGTGGGCATGGCCGATCCCCAGGCGCTGCCCCTGGCCGTGGCTGTCTATCAGGCCTGCCATTTCCTGGGCATGCCGGAGTGCGACGTGCATCTGACTCACGCGGTGGTCTACCTGTCCATGGCGCCGAAATCAAATGCGCTCTATACCGCGTGTGAAGCATGTAAGAAAGATGTGAAAGAACTTCCGGCAGAACCGGTGCCGCTGCAGATCTGCAACGCGCCTACCGGCCTGATGAAAGAACTGAATTACGGAAAAGGTTATATCTATGCCCATGATACAGAGGAAAAGTTGTCCCGGATGCAGTGCCTCCCGGACAGCCTGGCGGGGAAGAGGTATTATTATCCCACTGAGCAGGGACAGGAAGGAAAGGTAAAAGAGCGGCTGGAAGAGATTTTGAAGTGGAAGAATGAGGAGTAAATTTATCACCATTTTTTCCGGTATTCTCCCGGCGTCACGCCCTCGACTTTTTTGAACATTCTGGAAAAATAATTGGCGTCGCTCATGCCGCATTCGTGGGCGATCTTTTCTACGGGAAGATCCGTAAAGCGCAGCAGCTGTTTGGCATGGGTGATGCGTACCTGCGCCAGGTAACTGTTTATGGAAAGGCCGAACTGCTCCCGGAAGATGCGGGTCAGGTAGAATTTATTGATATAAAAAAGTTCCGCCAGATCGTCCAGGCTGATCTTCTTCTGGTAGTTCTGGTCCAGGTATTCCTTTACATTCTGGAGATCTCTTCTGCGGGATGCGCTGTGGGGGCTTCCGGAGGGATTCCAGCTCTCTTCCATGAGGTGGGTCAGAAGGGATGTGAGCGTCTCATAGATCTTCATATCCCGGATATAGGCGTTGGAGGACGCGATTTCATAGAGCCGGTCCAGGATCGATATATAGGTTTCCGGATTCATACTGTGAAAGAAGGGCGTTCCTCCGCGCTCTACATATTTTTCATAGATTCCGTTCATGTTGGGTCCATAAAAATGGGCCCATTTCAGCGTCCAGAGATCCTCTGAAGCACGGTGGGAATAAGGCCTGCGGCAGTCCAGAAAGACACAGTCTCCGCCGGAGAGGGGATAAGTGCGCCCGTCGTATTCCAGCGTGCCGGATCCTTTTTCCACGAGGAAAAACAGATAGGAGGCAAGATTTTCCCTTTTGCTGGTGTGAGGCTTCTGTGCCTGCAGGGTTCCTGTTTCCTGTAAGTGTATCAGGTTAGTCTTGGCGAAGACTGAAGGCGTGTAGAGGATCCGGCGGGAATTAACCAGATTTCCCTGAAATAGCGATGCATCCATAAAATGCGCTCTCCTTTCTGTACGGCGCCAATATGGGACCGCCGCAGCCGTTTATGTGCCTGGAGTAAGTATAACAAAAAAGTCAACATAATGCTAGTAGTCTGCAAGATATACACTTATAATGCACAAACGACTTGATTAGAATAAGTAACAGAATGTTTTTAACTGTTCAATTGTCATGGCGCGGACGATCCATGACTGGAATACATGAGAAAGTTGAGGAATCATATGAAAAAAGCGTTAATCACGGGTATCACAGGACAGGACGGATCTTATCTGGCAGAGTTTCTGCTGGAAAAGGGATATGAGGTGCACGGCATCACCAGACGCGCGTCTATCTCCAATACATCCAGGATCGATCATCTGATCGAAAAACATGCAGTGACGCTGCACGACGGGGATCTGTCGGATTCTTCGTCGCTGATCCGCATCATCGGCCTGGTACAGCCGGATGAGATCTACAATCTGGCAGCCCAGTCCCATGTACAGGTGTCTTTCGACGTGCCGGAGTATTCCGGAGAGGTAGACGCCATCGGAGTCTTAAGAATCCTGGAGGCGGTCCGGATCCTGGGGCTTACGAAAAAGACGAAGATTTATCAGGCTTCTACATCAGAGTTGTACGGAAAAGTAGAAGAAGTACCGCAGAACGAGAATACGCCGTTCCATCCGTACAGTCCGTATGCGGTGGCGAAACAGTACGGATTCTGGATCACGAAAGAATACCGGGAAGCCTACGGTATGTTCGCGGTGAACGGCATCCTGTTCAATCATGAGTCCGAGCGCCGGGGAGAGAATTTTGTGACCAGAAAGATCACTCTGGCGGCGGGAAGGATCGCCGAGGGGCTTCAGGATCATCTGGAGCTGGGCAATATGGACTCCCTGCGCGACTGGGGATATGCCAAGGATTACGTGGAGTGTATGTGGCTGATCCTGCAGCAGGAGGTACCGGAAGACTTTGTGATCGCCACCGGCGAGCAGCATACGGTGCGCGATTTTACGGAGAGAGCATTCCGCGCCAACGGCATCGAACTTCGCTGGGAAGGAAGCGGTCTGGACGAAAAGGGATATGACAAAGCCACCGGCAAGATGCTGGTATGTGTAAATCCGGCGTGGTTCCGCCCTACAGATGTGGATAACCTCTGGGGAGATCCTACCAAGGCAAGGACGGTGCTTGGATGGAATCCGCAGAAGACCAGTTATGCGGAACTGGTGCGGATCATGGCGGAGCATGACCGCGCGCTGGCGAAGAAAGAAGCGGCCATGAAAGCGGCCGGACAGATATAAGCAGGAGGATGAAGACGATGATGGAAAAAGACGCGAAGATCTATGTGGCGGGACACCGGGGCATGGTAGGCTCGGCGATCCTCCGGGAACTGAAAAAGGAAGGATATCACAATTTTGTGCTGAGAACCCATAAAGAACTGAATCTGTGCCGCCAGGACGAAGTGGAGAAATTCTTTGCCGAAGAGAAGCCGGATTACGTATTCCTGGCAGCGGCCAAGGTGGGCGGTATCGTGGCAAATCAGGAAGCGCTGGCAGATTTCATGTATGACAATATGATGCTGGAGATGAACGTGATCCACAGCGCATGGCAGAACGGCTGCAAGAAGCTTTTGTTTCTGGGATCTTCCTGCATTTATCCCAGGATGGCGCCCCAGCCTATGCCGGAGAGCTGCCTGCTGACTTCAGAATTGGAGAAGACCAACGAGGCTTACGCGCTGGCGAAGATTTCCGGACTGAAGTACTGTGAATTTCTGAACCGCCAGTACGGCACGGACTATATATCCGCCATGCCTACGAACCTGTACGGACCCAACGACAATTACCATCCTACCCACAGTCATGTGCTCCCGGCGCTGATCCGCCGCTTCCATGAAGCGAAGGAAGCAGGACTTACGGAAGTGACCTGCTGGGGCACCGGCACTCCTCTCCGGGAGTTCCTGTATGTGGACGACCTGGCGGAAGCCTGTGTATTCCTGATGAATAATTATTCCGGAAACGAGACGGTGAACGTGGGTACCGGAAAGGAACTGACGATCAAAGAACTGACGGAGCTGGTAGCCAAAGTGATCGGCTATACCGGGGAGATCAAATGGGATCCCTCCAAACCGGACGGCACGCCCCGCAAGCTGCTGGACGTATCCAAGCTGGAAAAACTGGGATGGAAATATCATACGGAGCTGGAGGACGGCATCCGTCTGGCATACGAAGATTTCCTGAACAATCCCATGCGCGCGGAGCGGTAAGGAGAAAGGACGGCGTAATATGAATATTGTATTGTTATCCGGAGGATCCGGAAAGCGTCTCTGGCCTCTTTCCAACGATATCCGTTCCAAACAGTTTATCAAGATCTTCAAGAAAGAAGACGGAGAATATGAGTCCATGGTACAGCGGGTATACCGCCAGATCCGTTCCGTGGATCCGGACGCCACGGTGACGATCGCCACCAGCAAGACCCAGGTGTCCGCGATCCACAACCAGCTGGGAGAGGGAGTGGGCGTCTGCGTGGAACCTTGCCGCAGGGACACATTCCCGGCCATTGCGCTGGCTACCGCGTATCTCCATGACGTGAAAGGCATATCGGAAGAGGAGGCTGTGGTTGTCTGCCCTGTGGACCCGTATGTGAACCAGGATTATTTTGAAGCATTAAAAGAACTGGGCAGGCTCGCCGAGACCGGAGACGCCAATCTGGTGCTCATGGGCGTGGAGCCTACCTATCCCAGTGAAAAGTACGGTTATATTATACCGGCAGACAAGGAAAAAGTAAGCCGGGTAGATACTTTCAAGGAAAAACCGGACGCGAAGACGGCGGAAGAATATATCCGGCAGGGCGCATTGTGGAATGGAGGCGTATTCGCTTATAAACTGAAGTATGTGCTTCAGCGGGCTCATGAACTGATCGATTTTACGGATTACGAAGATCTGTTCTCCAAATATGAGGGGCTTACGAAGATCAGCTTTGACTACGCGGTGGTGGAGAAGGAAAAGAATATCCAGGTTATGCGTTTCTCCGGACAATGGAAGGATCTGGGCACCTGGAATACTCTTACCGAGGCCATGGAGGATGCCAGCGTGGGCCAGGCGATCTTCAATGATAACTGTGAAAATGTGCATGTGGTCAATGAACTGGATGTGCCGGTGCTCTGCATGGGCCTGAAAGACGTGGTGGTATCCGCCAGCCCGGAAGGAATCCTGGTATCGGATAAAGAACAGTCCAGCTATATCAAACCGTTTGTGGACCAGATTGATCAGCAGATCATGTTTGCGGAAAAATCCTGGGGCAGTTTCCGGGTACTGGACATCGAGGATGAGAGCATGACAATCAAGGTGGTGCTGAATCCGGGGCATCGCATGAACTACCACAGCCATGAGCGGCGGGATGAGGTGTGGACCGTTATTTCCGGAGAAGGCAGGACCATTGTGGACGGTATGGAACAGCCGGTAAAGGCCGGGGATGTAGTAACCATGCAGGCAGGATGCCGCCATACGATTATCGCCGACACGGAGCTGAAGGTGATTGAGGTACAGTTAGGCAAGGAGATCAGCGTCCATGATAAACAAAAATACGAACTGGAAGTATAACCGTCCTTTTTTGCTGAAACCGGCCGGGAAGGACTATCTGTGGGGCGGCAGCAGGCTCAATGACGATTTCGCGAAAGGGATTGATCTGGAGCCTCTGGCAGAGACCTGGGAATGTTCCACCCATCCGGATGGTCCCAGTCTGGTGGCCAGCGGGGAACATGCGGGAAAGCTCCTGACAGAAGTGCTGAAGGAGCATCCGGAATATCTGGGCACCCATCCCCATACGGACGGAGAGTTGCCGATCCTGATCAAGTTTATCGACGCCAGGCAGGATCTGTCGGTGCAGGTCCATCCGGATGATGATTATGCCCGCGAGCATGAGAATGGTTCTCTGGGGAAGACAGAGATGTGGTATGTGATGGACGCTACGAAGGACGCCCGGCTCATATATGGTTTTTATCATGACATAGATAAGGAAACGCTTCGGCAGAGCCTGGAGCAGGGAACGGTGGAAAAATATCTTCAGAAAGTTCCCATAAAAAAGGACGACGTTTTTTATATCGAGGCAGGGACTGTGCACGCCATCGGAGCGGGCGCTCTGATCGCGGAGGTTCAGGAAAGTTCCAACCTGACGTACCGGATGTACGATTACAACCGGGTGGACAAGCATGGCAGGCACAGAGAGCTGCATATTGAGAAAGCGCTGGAAGTAGCCAATCTGCGCGGCAGCGCGGAACCCAGGCAGCCTATGCGCGTGCTGAGATACAAAAAGGGATGCGCGTCGGAGCTTTTATGCAGGTGTAAATATTTTCAGGTAGAGCGGCAGCTGATCAATACGGAACGCTGCCGGGAGATGGCGGACGTCCGTACAGGGAGTAATTCTTTTCAGGTACTGTTGTGCATCAGCGGGTGCGGCGTGCTTTTTGAAGAAAACGGAGAGTCGCTGAACTTTTTTAAAGGAGACTGCCTGTTTCTGCCGGCAGATTCCGTGCCGCTTAAAGTGCACGGCAGGGCGCAGATGCTGAAGGTAAGTTGTTAGGAGGAGACAGATGGAAGAGAGCAGAATCATGGAGGAGTACCGGATCTGGCGGGAGAATGCCAAGGCGGATCCGGATGTGGTGAAAGAGCTTCAGGAAATAGAAGGAGACGAAGCGCGGATTGAAGACGCGTTTTATCGGGATCTGGCTTTTGGAACCGGCGGGCTGCGCGGTGTGATCGGCGCGGGAACTAACCGGATGAATGTGCATACGGTGGCAAAAGCTTCTCAGGGACTGGCAGATTATGTAAAAAAACATTATGAAGGCGGCGAGGGGAAGATCGCGGTAAGTTATGACTCCCGCATCAAATCGGATCTGTTCGCACAGGTGGCGTCCGGAGTGTTTGCGGCTAATGGTATTCAGGTATATATTTATCCGCAGCTGATGCCCACTCCGTGTCTGTCGTTTGCAGTGAGAAATCTGAACTGCGCGGCGGGAATCATGGTGACGGCCTCCCATAATCCATCCAAGTACAACGGATATAAAGTCTACGGAGCGGACGGCTGTCAGATCACTACGGAAGCAGCGGCAGAGATTCTGGGTGAGATCGAGAAACTGGATATCTTCAAAGAAGTACGGACCATGGACTTCCAGAAGGGCGTGGATGAAGGAAAGATTCATTATATCGGGGAAGATATCTATACGGCGTTTGTGGAAGCGGTGAAAGGCCAGTCCATGCTGGATGAAAAGACGCCGGCGGATAAAGATGTGGCGGTCGTTTATTCCCCGCTTAACGGAACCGGATTGAAACCGGTGCTTCGTACTTTAAAAGAGAGCGGATACACGAACATCACCGTGGTCAAAGAACAGGAACAGCCGGACGGCCGTTTTCCGACCTGTCCATATCCGAATCCCGAGATCCGGGAGGCGATGGCGCTGGGGATGGAATACGCCAGAAAATATCAGGCAGATCTTCTGCTTGCCACGGATCCGGACTGTGACCGGGTAGGCATCGCGGTGAAAAATCGGGATGGAGAATATGTACTTTTGTCCGGAAATGAGACAGGGATGCTGCTTCTGGATTACATTTGTTCCCGCCGCAGAGAAATGGGAACGATGCCGGAGGATCCGGTGGCGGTAAAGACCATTGTGACCATCGATATGGCGGAGCGCATCGCAGCTCATTACGGGGTACGGACGGTCAACGTGCTGACCGGGTTCAAATTTATCGGAGAACAGATCGGCCTGTTGGAGAAGAAGGGAAAAGCGGATTCTTATATCTTCGGATTTGAGGAGAGCTACGGATATCTGAGCGGTTCCTATGTCAGAGACAAAGACGCTGTGGACGGCGCGTTTTTGATCTGTGAGATGTTTGCGTATTACAGGACCAAGGGTATCAGCCTGCTGGAAAAGCTGGAGGAACTGTACCGTACTTATGGATTCTGCCTGAATACGCTGCATTCTTATGAGTTTGACGGATCGGCAGGATTTGCAAAGATGCAGGAGATCATGAAAGCGTTCCGTACAGGCCTGACAGATATCGGACCCAAAAAGGTAGAGCGCTGCCTGGATTACGCGGAAGGGCTGGACGGCCTTCCCAAGTCGGATGTGCTGAAATTTCTGCTGGAGGATAACTGCTCTGTGGTGATCCGTCCCTCCGGTACAGAGCCGAAGCTGAAAGCTTATATCTCGGTGAGCGCTCCGGACAGGGCCGAAGCGGAGGCGGTAGAGGGCCGGATCGTGGAAAGTCTGAAAGAAATCATAAAATAAATCCTTACGGAATAAGTTAAAAAAAAGAGAAACGGAGAGAAGCGTTTGAAGTTTTTCTATTTTCTCTCGGATTTTATTATTCCGTTTGTGATTTTTTATCTGATCGCCTATGGCCTGGCAGAAAAGGTACAGGTATATGATGAGTTTGTCGCCGGAGCGGCGGACGGGCTGAAGATTGTGCTGAAGATTATGCCGACTCTGGTGGGGCTGATGGTTGCTGTGGGGATGCTGCGGGCGTCGGGGTTTCTGGATCTGGTATCCAGTTTCCTGGCTCCTGCGGCATCCTTTCTGCATTTTCCCGCGGAGCTGGTCCCGCTGACATTGATCCGGATGTTTTCCTCTTCGGCGGCGTCTTCCATGGTGATAGATATCTATAAGTCTTACGGGACGGATTCTTATATCGGAACCCTGGCGTCGATCATGATGGGATGCACAGAGACGATTTTCTATACCATGAGCGTCTATTTCCTGACCGCGAAAGTGACGAAGACCCGCTGGACCCTGGCCGGAGCGCTGGCGGCCACCTTCGGAGGCCTGGCGGCCAGCGTAGTGCTTGCAGGGATGATGAGATAATTTCTCCGGCGTTGAAGAGAAAAGAAATTTATGCTATACTTGCACCAGATAAAATGAATTTTCGCGAAGGAGGTGGGGCATGAACCGGGAAGAGCTGTTGAATCAGCTGCTAGTAATGACATTTAACGAGATCATGGATGCGGAGAACCGCGCGCTGATTACGGGCGCGTTCAAAGAGATCTCCATCAATGACGTGCATATCATCGACGCGGTCGGGATCGCGGAGCCCAGGAACATGTCCACCGTGGCGAAGAAGATGTCGGTGACGGTAGGCACGCTGACTACCGCCATCAACAATCTTGTGAAGAAGGGTTATGTTTCACGTATCCGCAGCGCAGAGGACAAGCGGGTAGTACTGCTCTCTCTGACCGAGAAGGGCAGGAAGGTCTACCGGCGTCATGCTGCTTACCACAGAAAGATGGTCCAGACGGTCATGGAGGGGCTGAACGGAGAGGAGATGGACGTTCTCGCCCGCGCCCTGGAAAAGATCCGGGGATACTTCCAGGAGGTTTAGATCTTTTTCCAGAAGAAAGAAGGGCGCGGGTCCGGCGGTCAGGAACCATTCATGAAAATCAGATATGGAGATTTCCGGGGAGAGTGCCAGCGCGCTCTCTTTTAGTTTGCAGATTTCCAGATAGCCCAGATAATATTTCAGATAGTTGGAAGGCTCTTCCAGTATATCCATATAGAGGGCATGGGTCTGATCTTCGTCAGTGACTCCGAAAGATGAAAGGTAGTTCCTGCATTCTTCTTCTGTCCATCCTTCTGTATGGACAGCCAGATCCAGGGTGGCGCAGATGGCATAGTTCAATGAGGAAAGAGCCCGCAGGAAACCTGCCTCCGTATCAGTAAGCCCCAGGAAATCATAGGCGTAGAATTCACTGTACAGCCCCCAGCCTTCCGTGTATCCGCCCACGTAGACCATAGAACGGATCGGAGCGTAAGTCCCTGTTCGTTCAAATGCGTTTTGATACAGATGGCCCGGGTACCCTTCGTGCGCCAGCGTGGTGACCAGTTCCTTAGAGTCTGGTTCATAGGACGGATTGATATAGATATTGTTTTCTTCCGGCTGATCAAGAGCGGGAACCATGTAAAAAGCGGGACTGAGCCAGTCTTCTAAAGATTCGGGAACCTCTTTGACCTGCCAGGAGATATCTTCCGGGATTTCGGGGAAATCGTCCTGGATCCGGACCGTCAGATTTTTCAGTATCTCGTCCGCGGAACTGGCAGAAGGAACGCTTTTGGTCAGACTCAAAACGTCTGCGTCTTCATGGATGGCGAAAAGGATCGTTTCATAATCGTCCGCGATCTGTTCCTCCAGCATGCGGCGGATGACCGGCACGCTGAGGTCTGTTCCTATGGAATAGCGAAGAAGATATTCATAGTAAGAAATACCTTCCGGCGTATAGTAGAGTCCCGCGGTATTGATGCCGGTTCCGCGGAGATTTTCCAGGGCCAGGCAGAGCTGCTGGTACGCGGGGCGAAAATACCGGTTCAGCGCGCCTAGATTCTGTACTTCATAGGAGATTTTTTGATCTGAGTCCAGAAAATCACAGGCTTCCAGCCGTTCGGCAAAAGTGGTGACAAGAAAGTGTTCATCATCAATTTCCATGATGGAGCGGCATTGGTTCAATACCTGATCCAGAGTTTCATCTGTCATAAAGAGTCCTGCATTGGATTTTTCTTCTTCGAAACCGGCAATCTGCATGAAATAATCAGGAAGCTCGGCAAGAAGCTTCAGATATGTGTCAATATCTTCTTGATTCCGGAAAGCGTATTCTGCCAGCAGGATGGGAAGCTGTGCCTGAGTGCCAAGTGTGGGTCCTAAGGGTTCCTGATAATAATAAAAATCATCCAGAGTCAGCTGAGCGTCCACCCACCAGGACAGAAGCGCCGCGATGCGTTGTTCCTCTTCATCAAGGTTTTTTCCCCTGTATTCCTCCAGACGCTCACGGCAGGAGACCAGCCAAGCATGCTCCTTTGTTCTTGCTTCTGCCGAGAAATCTCCCAGAGCAGGTTCTTCTTCAGGGATTCCATAGGCAGAAGGGTCTGCCAGCATGTAGTGCAGGCTCAAAGTATCTGTACTCAACTCATGACAGAATATTTCCATGGTGTAATCCTGAAAATCCTGGCCCAGACGGAGAAACCAGGAAAAGATAGAAGTATGTATGGTAAGCAGCAGAGCCATCCCTGCGGCAAGACCTCTGTACATATGCAGTCACTCCTGAAAGTTTGTCAGATAAATATATGCAGATGAAAACAGAAATATGCACTTTTTTGCGATTGGCAAGAAAGTGCAGTTTTTTTGGTCATAAGATTTATTCTTTGACAAATATTTTAAAAATAATGGCAATTATCTTGAATTGAATGAAAATATTGCACAAGATATAATTTTTATAGGCGCCAGGAATAGGAAAATTGCTGACGCCGGTACCTATCCATACAAAATACAAATATAGGGAGGAAAGAAAAAATGAAAAGAAAAGTCATTAGTGTGTTGTTGTCACTGGGCATGATTTCCGCTCTGGTGACCGGATGCTCTTCATCGTCGGGAACAGAAACGACGACAAGCACCGATACCACTACAGAGGCTGCAGCTGACACGGAGGAAGCGGCAGATACCGAAGAAGCTGCTCCGGCCGGAGAGACTTCCGCTACCGCCGGCGTAATCTGGTATAACTTTGCAGATACCTTTATCGCTAATGCGCGTCAGTGCCTGAACAACGTGGCGGCGGCAGACGGCACGATCAAGATCACGGACGCCGACAGCCAGAACGACGTGGCGACGCAGGACAATAACCTGAATAACTTTATCACCCAGAAACCGAAATATCTGGTGATTAACAATATCAATAACCCGGCAGCGGACACAATCGCGGCTACCTGTACGGAGAACGGCATTATCCCGATTTTCGCGAATACGACCAGCCCCTCCGACGAGGCATTTGAGGCAAATCCGGATCTCTGGTATGTATCCTCTGTTTCCGAGCAGTCCGGTGAAAACATGGGTAATGCCATCGTGGAATATTTCAATACCCATGACAACTGGGACAGAAACGGCAACGGAAAAGTAGATTTTATTCTCCTTCAGGGTATGCAGACCTTCAGCGATACCATCAACCGTTCTTCCTACAGCCTGGCTACGATCGAGGCAGCAGGATATGAACTGGGCACCAACATCGGCGGCGATGATGTAACCGGCGTTCAGGGCGGAGATTCCATCAACGGCGTGCTCTGCAACTTCTCCCGTTCCGAAGCTCAGACGAACGTAGAAGCGTTGATCGCGAACTATGGCGACGACATCGACTGTATCCTGGCAGACAACGACGACGAGGCACTTGGAGCAATCGCAGCTCTTCAGGCACACGGATACTTTACAGACGACAGCAACTATATCCCGGTTGTAGGCGTGGATGCAACCGTTGCAGGATGCGAGGCAATCAGCAACGGCACACTGCTTGGCACCAGTCTGAATAATCCGGTAAAACTGGCAAAAGCAGTTTACAAGGTAATGTACCTGCTTGAGAATGGCGAAGAAGTGACTACAGAGAGCCTGGGTATGGACGGCGTGACGGTGGAAGGACATAAAGTCCTGATCGACTACAT
Organism: uncultured Lachnoclostridium sp.; assembly: GCA_944376715.1. Classification (GTDB taxonomy): domain Bacteria; phylum Bacillota; class Clostridia; order Lachnospirales; family Lachnospiraceae; genus Hominiventricola. Next base: position 22,256 of record CALWDO010000010.1, read on the forward strand.
CCCCATCACCGCAGACAATGTAGATGAGGCAACTTACGACATTAATGATACGAGCTTCTGATAAAACCTGTTGTTTCATGAAGCATGAGCCATAGAGGATCAGGCTTTCCGGCCTGATCCTTTTCAGTAAATAGGAGAAAGTCAGATGAGTGATATAAAATATGTTTTAGAGGCGACAGAGATCACCAAGACCTTCCCGGGAGTGAAGGCCCTGGATAAGGTGTCGCTGCGCGTAAGGCCGGGTACGGTACATGCCCTTATGGGAGAGAACGGAGCCGGAAAATCCACACTGATGAAGTGTATTTACGGAATCTACAGTCCGGATGAGGGAAGTATTCGGGTAGGCGGTGAAGAGACTCAGATACATAATCCAAGGATGGCTATGGATCTGGGAATTTCTATGATCCATCAGGAACTGCATCCGGTGCGGCCCCAGACTGTGGCCGAGAATATTTTCCTGGGTCGGATTCCTTACAAGAAAGCTGCGGGAATCCGCTGGGTAGATAAGGAAAAGCTGGTAAACGATACGCAGAAAGTGTTTGACCGGCTGGGGCTGGACATTGACCCCAAACAGAAGGTGGAAGAGCTTTCCACATCCTATTGCCAGTTGATCGAGATTGCCCGGGCAGTTTCCTTCGGTGCAAAAATCATTATCATGGATGAGCCTACCTCTTCCCTTACCGAGACCGAGACGGAGATCCTGTTCCGGATTATTAAACAGTTGAAAGAAGAGAATGTAGCTATTATCTATATTTCTCACAAAATCGATGAGATCCTTCAGATTTCAGATGAGATCACGATCATGAGAGACGGGCAGCTGGTGGGAACCTGGCCCGCGGAAGAGATGACCACGGATCTGATCGTCAGCCGTATGGTAGGCCGTGAAATGAATGACCGTTTTCCGCCGAAATCCCACAAACCGATGGAGGAAGAACTGCTGCGGGTAGAAGGGCTCACCAGCGCCAATCCGCATTCTTTCCAGGATGTGAGTTTTTCTGTCCGGAGAGGAGAGATCTTTGGAATCGGCGGTCTGGTGGGCTCCCAGCGAAGCGAGCTGATGGAATCCATCTTCGGACTGAGGCGGATCGAAGACGGGAAAATATATATTAAAGGCAAAGAAGTGCATATCAGGCGTCCGTTTGACGCGGTCAGAAATAAGATGGCGCTCCTTACCGAGGACAGAAGAAAAACAGGAAACATCGGCCCCGCATCCATCACGGATAATACGCTGGTGGTGGAGCAGAATGTCAATCCAAAAAGATATTGGAGACATGGCCTTCCTTTTATAGACTACGCAAAAAGAAATTCAGATGCTCAGAAATATGTGGATAAGCTGTCAGTAAAGACGCCGTCCCTGAAGACACAGATCCAGACATTATCCGGAGGAAACCAGCAGAAAGTACTGTTGGGAAGGTGGCTGCTTTCAGAGCCGGATATTCTGATTCTTGATGAACCCACGCGAGGCATCGATGTGGGCGCCAAATATGAGATTTATGAATTGATGGAAGAGATGGCACGGGACGGAAAATGTGTGATCATGATCAGCTCCGAGATGCCGGAACTGATCGGAATGTCTGACCGGATCATGGTCATGTGCGAAGGACATAAATCAGGGATACTGGAAGGAAATGAAATTCAAGAGGAAAGGATCATGCTGCTTGCGAGCACGTATAAGGCAGATGAAGCAGGGGAACAGAAATGAAAACGAATAAGATAAGTAAATTGCTGGTCAATAATATTTTGTACATATGTCTTCTTTTAATGATTGCGGCTATCGCGGTAGCTTCGCCGTCATTCCTGTCGCTGCGGGTGCTCAGCGACGTGCTCATTCAGAGCGCTCCGAAGATACTGCTTGCTATGGGTATGCTTGTGGTCATTATCGCAGGCGGAATGGATATGACGGTAGGCCGTCTTGCCGGTCTGGGCGCCGTTATATCCGGTACCTTTGCGCAGCAGGCGACTTATTATCTGAAGTTCTGGCCAAGCCTGCCGGAGCTTCCCATCATCGTTCCGATCCTGGTATCATTTATCGTAGGGCTTGTGGTAGGATGCGTGACCGGCGTGATTATTTCCAAACTGAAAGTGCCTGCATTCCTGGCCGGCCTGGGTATGCAGCAGATCCTGTATGGCGGCAATTTGCTGCTTCTTAAGAAAGAGCCGAACAGCTCCCAGCCGCTGGCGGGATTTAAACCGGAATTTACTGCGTTTGGAACCGGCTCTGTGTTCGGGATCTCTTATCTGATCATTCTGGCAGTAGTTGTGATGGTACTGGTATTTATCCTTCTGAATATGACGACCCTTGGAAAGAATATCTATGCAACCGGCGGTAACCGGGAAGCTGCGAAAGTGGCCGGTATCGATGTATTCAAGATTGATATGTTTGTGTATATGCTCTCCGGAGCACTGGCTTCTCTGGCAGGCTGCCTGCTGGCGGCGCGTACCGGAAGCGCTAACGCGACTTTCGCAGAGGGTTACGAAATGGATGCCATCGCCAGCTGTGTAATCGGCGGCGCTTCATTTGCCGGCGGCATCGGAAATGTGCCGGGCGCTTTCCTCGGAGTTATCATTTTCAGCGTAATCAATTACGGGCTTACTTTTGTGGGTCTGAGCTCTTACTGGCAGTATATTGTAAAAGGTCTGATCATTGTTGTGGCAGTAGCACTTGACATGAGGAAATATTCGTCTAAAAATTAATACATGAAGATTGATTACAAAAAAATATTGCCGGCACTGTGTGTGGCTGGTGCGGCGCTGGCCCTGGCAGGGACTTTTCTGATAAAACACCCTGCCGGGACGGACCGTCCGGTGACCAGAGTATCGGTAATTCTCCCTCATAATGACGATGCGTACTGGAGCCTGGTCAGGAACAGTATTGAAGAAGCGGACCAGGAGCTGGGCGACAAATATAATATTGATATAAAGATCTTTGTTCCTCAGTTAAACTATAATATTCCGCAGATGACGGAACTTTTGAGGCAGCAGGTGGCGGCGAAGGTGGATGTGCTGGTTATCCAGGGCAACGAGGACGCGCAGTTCAGAGCGGTTCTGGAAAAGGCGCACGAAGAAGGGATACAGATTATCTGTGTAGATACACCATGTCAGGATTTTCCTTATGATCTCTATGTGGGGACGGATAACCGGGCAGCAGGGGAGATGATCGGGAGAGAACTGGCTCGTCTGACAGACGGGCAGGCAGATGTAGCGGTAGTATCCGGGGAGGAAGGTTACCTGAATCTGGAAGAACGGCTGGAAGGTTTTCGGGATGCCCTTGTGGATTATCCGGGAATACATATCCAGGATGTCTGTTATGACGAGTATGATGGGCTGACTTTCATGCAGTTGTATCATGATCTGAGTGACGAGGCGGACGCGCTGGTCTGCCTGGAAGGAACCGGCGGTCAGACTGTATATCATACATATGCGCAAAGAGATGACACTTATAGAGTGATCGTTGGCTTTGATTCTTATGATGGAGTCAGGAGCGGTGTGCTGGATGGAGTCGTGAAACAGGACACGGAGCAGATGGGATGGAAAGTCGTGGAAGAGATTGCCGGATATATAGAGAATGGCAGATACAGCGCGGAGGAGATTTACACGGATATTATGTGGCTCACTTCAGAAAACTATGACGAGGTCATGAAAGAATGAAGCATCTTCACTTTTTGAATACGGTGGGGAAAAAGTATACTACCGGATATGTCATTATGGGTTTTTTTGTGCTGGTATTTTTGACTATCAGCGCATTTGAAAGTTTTTATGTGTCTGACAATTATTCCAGGGCGACTTCCGAGCTGGTGAACGTGAACAAACTGGAAAGTTCGGTCAATTCGCTGAATGAGACGGTAAATATGGCTTACCTGTATCTGTCTTCCGAAGGTATAGAAGCGTATGATGGGGCAAAAGATATTGTGGAGAAAGATTTGGGGGTTATTCGGCTTCAACTGGAAGAGGAATACATACGGGAGCTGGCAGACACAGAAAACACCGTGGAGACCTATCTGGAACAGAGCAGCCTGCTCATAGGGAATCTGCAGAAATATCTGGACAGCGACCGGAAGGATACGGCTGCTTATGTGGCGCTGGAAAGTAATTACGCGAATGTCCAGGCAACGTATAACTATGTGAATCAGATGTTTCAGGAAGCATATACTGCCAAGCTGGCGGATTTCAGCGAGTTAGAGGCTGAATTGAAAATACTTCACAGGCGTATGTATGTTTTTCAGGCGGTATTGATTCTGGCGATGGTGATATTCTGCACGGTATACCTGTATAAAGTCATACGGGAAGTATCTGCGTCAATCCGCAAAATGAAAAAAGGCGTGGAGTCTATCAGGGGGAATGTATTTCTGGCAGAGCCGATTAAAGTGGAGAGCAACGATGAGTTCGAAGAATTCGCAGAAGCCTTTAATGGGATGATCAAGCTGATCCAGGCGCAGATGAATAAGATAAAAGAAAATGCCGATGTCAAAGAACGGCTTGCGGAGCTGGAAATCGAGAACCTGCGCATCTACAGTGAACTGCAGAAAAGCCATCTTAATTTTCTTCAATCCAGAATTAATCCGCATTTTCTTTTCAACACGCTGAATATGATCTCGTCTCTGGCGCGGATTGAAAATGCGGATAAGTGCGCGGATTTAATGGAGATTACAGCGTCTTTCCTGAGGTATAATCTGGATAATATATCAAAAACAGTGACATTGGAGAAAGAAATCGAAAATCTGAAAGATTATGTGGCAATTCAGGAATACAGATACGACGGAAGATATCAGTATTCTTTTGATATCAGCCAGGAATGTCTGGGATTTCAGATGCCCTGTATGGTGCTGCAGCCGCTGGTGGAGAATTCGATTCAGCATGGAATCGCCATGATGCTGGAGGGCGGCCATGTGTGGATCCGCGCGTATGGGCAGGAGGGAGATATCTGCCTGGAAGTCAGCGATAACGGCGTCGGGATGACAGAGGCGCGTATTCAGGAGATATATGAGGATTTTGAAAAGAATAATCCGTCGACTACCCATATCGGTCTTCGGAATATTTACCGAAGGTTGAAGCTGTTTTATTCAGGAAGGGTGAAATTTCAGATAGAAAATCTGCATCCGGGGCTGGAGATCATGATTCGGATCTATCATGAGGGATAAGAGGTATGAGTTATACAATGGTAATTGCCGACGATGAACCAATCGTACTGAAGAGTCAGGAATTGTTTATCCAGAAAGAATTTCCGGAAATTGACATCGTGGGAATGGCAAAAAATGGAATTGAATTAAAAGAAATGCTGGAAGCCTACAGGCCGGATCTGGCTATTGTGGATATCCGTATGCCGGGACTGTCGGGAATAGAAGTCATGGAACTTTTAAAAGACAAGAATCTGGGAACACATTTCATCATTAATACTGCTTACAGTGATTTTGAGTATGTGAAGAAAGCGTTGGATCTGCGGACCGACGGATATATATTGAAACCGGGAAAGCGCCAGGAGAAGATTGATACAATAGGAAGGCTTCTGCGAACGGTAAAGGAGGAACGGGAAGAAAGCGTTAAAAAGCAATATCTGGACGCGGCGCTGGATGTGGTGAACCCGGTGTTTGGCAGTGAGATCCTTTTGTCCATTTTCTCGGAAAAATGTGACGAAGAAAATTTTCAGGCGTATCTGAAGGTAAATTCCATCCGGTTCTCCGCCGGCTGTATTCTGACGTTCCTTTCAAAAAAGGATATCAGCCGCAGAAAGATTAACCAGGAAGTAGGCAGTCTGCTGGATGGGATCTGTGATTTTCTTGCTACCGTGACAAAGGAAGGGACGGTTGTCATGCTGTTTGTCCCGGAGGAGCTGAGCGAAGAGCGGCAGGAAAGCTGGAGGGACGAGGTGGCGGAATTGATTGCAGGGAAAATAGACGAAGTGGCCGGAGAGAAATGTCTGTACGGAACAGGAGGAATCTACAGGTCTTTCGCGGATATGAAACTATCATACCGGGAAAGTATAGAACAGCTTAAATCAGAGTCGTCTATGGAAGCTTTTCCGGCACCGCAGGAAGAAAACGAGGACAGGAATAAGGATTATGTGCAGAGAGCCGAGCAGTATATCCAATCTAATTTTGCCAAGGATATTGCCCTGGCCGACTGCGCCGAACATGTGGGGATCAGTCCTTATTATCTCAGCCATATTTTTAAGGACAAAACCGGAAGAACATTTATAGAGTACCTGACAGAGATACGCATTAATTTCGCAAAAGAACTCTGCCTTGATCAGAATCTCAGTATCAAAGATATATCGGAGCGCTGCGGATATCTGAACACTACTTATTTTTATAAAGTATTTAAAAAGATGGTTGGAAGCACTATAGGAGAATATAGAAAAGAAAAACAGAAAAAGGGGTAAGAATTATGTCGGCTACAAGTGAGAAAATGAATCGGGAATGGAAGGTAAACGACGCGAAACGGGACGCAGGGCTTACTACGCCGGAAGATATCGTTCGCTATGACGATCTTCTGTACGGTCCGGACGAAAAAATCAACAGGCTGGATGTATACCGCCCAAAGGCGGCAGAGGGAAAGACGATACCGGTGATTGTAAGCATCCACGGCGGCGGCTGGGTGTATGGAGATAAAGAACTTTATCAGTTTTACTGCATGTCTCTGGCCCAGAGAGGTTTCGCGGTGGTGAATTTTACATATCGTCTGGCGCCTGCGCATAAGTTCCCGGCCCAGTTGGAAGATACCAACATGGTGATGGAGTGGGTATTTGCCCATGCCGGGGAGTATGGCCTGGATACCGGGAACATATTTATGGTGGGGGATTCTGCAGGAGCGCATCTTCTGGGGCTCTATACCGCCATGTGCACATCCAAAGAGTATGCGTCTAATTATGAATTTAAAGTGCCGGATGGATTTGTTCCGAAAGCCATTGGCCTGAACTGCGGAGCTTATGAAGTGCTGGGCGGGCGTCCTCATGAAGGGGATACTATGAACAGCGAACTGATCCTGGAAGATCTGCTCGCAGAGCACGGGTCAGAAAAAGAAAAGAGTCTGATCAACGTACCGGACCATGTGAATCCGGATTTCCCGCCGGTTTATCTCATGACCTGTTACGGAGATTTCTGCATGGACCAGGCGCCGGTGCTGGAAGAAAAATTGAAAGAGAATGGAGTGAAGCATGTCTATAAGATCTATGGATCGGAGGATGCGCCGCTCTATCATGTATTCCACCTGACGGTGCAGGAAGAGATCGGACAGAAGTGTAATGATGAGGAATGTGCTTTCTTTAGGGAGCAGATGTAAAAAATATCGAATTCAGGGGGCGGAAGGAAATCTTCCGCCCCCTGAATATGAAATATTATCCTAATATCCTTTTCATCTCCTGGTTTGTTAAACCGGTCAGAGAGAGGATTTCCTCTTCTGATAATCCCTTGCTTTGCAATCTGGTAATAAATTTTCTGGTAACTTCATCGGTGATATTATCCGTCAATTTTGCAGTCAGATCTTTAGTCAATTCTGCAGTTAGAGTTTTAGTTAATTTTGCGGTCAGATTCTGGGTTAACTCTGCAGTCAATTTTTCGGTCAGTTCTTTTGTCAATTTCTTTGTCAGTTGTTGTTCTACAATGTCTACATCCAGAATTAATGCTTCTTCTGCCATCTGATTCACACCTGCCTTTTCTAATTCGTCATATTTTTCATAGATATGGCGATAGAGCTGTAAAGTGATCCGCTGCAGTTTCTGCCCTTCGATTGCTGTGATATTGCCTGCAGCCATGTTTCCTTTGATGGTTCCAATTATATCATGTTGGATTAAGTACTTCAACTGTTCCAGGTTTTCCGGCGTTCGTTCTTTTTCGATAGCCTTTCGAAGCCGCAGAAGCTGAAATGGGATCAGGACGATCAGTTTTCTCCGGTTCAGCTCGTCAAGGTTCATTTTCAGATATGAAAATGTAGGGACACGGTATACAAATTGTCCCTGCTCTCCAAAATAGATGGTCAGTTCGTGATATTCAGGAGCATTTCCGTCTTCATATGGTAATGATTGTGTCTGCCAGCGTCCGGTTTAGGTCCCGGTCTTCGTGTTCTGTCCAGTGATAAGTGACTGTGCTGTCCGGTGGATAGTCTTTGTCGTACAACCCGTTGATGAGCAGAATTGTACTTTTTTGGGACAGCGAGAGACAACGTTTACAGGCACGGTCGTAGATGTCGTGAATATTTCTCAAGCTTTCTCCTCCTGCTTTTTGTGTTATATGAAAATGTAAAAAGGGATTGTGGGATGAATGTTTCCCGGGATGGGTGTATTATACGGCATCAGGGAACAGATTTCAAGGAGTAATCTGTTCCCTGATGGTATTTTATATGAGTCTGATGATAATTAATTAAGAAATCTCTGCGCCTGCCGGCATCTCTTTTTCCGGCGTTACCAGAGAAAGGTTTCCGTTCTCATCCTCCGCGCACAGCAGCATGCCTTCGGACATGAGACCGCGGATCTTTCTGGGCTCCAGATTCACCAGTACCATTACTTTTTTGCCTACCATTTCTTCCGGTGAGTAGGTGCTGCGGATTCCGGAGACGATCTGGCGTACCTGGCTTCCGATCTTCACCTGAGAGCAGAGCAGTTTGTCTGCTTTCGGGACTGCTTCACAGGAGACGATCTCGCCTACCTGGAACTGCAATTTTGCGAAATCGTCGTAAGAAACATTTTCCTTGGCTTCAATGTCGATGACGGGTTCTTTCGGCGTTTTTGCCGCTTCTTCTGCCGCTTTGCGCGCTTCTACTTTTTCCAGCACTTCCTTGATATCCATTCTTGCGAACAGGATCTCCGGTTTATCGGTCACTTTGGTGCCGGACTGATAAAGACCGAAACGATCCATCTGGTCAATTGTACGCGGCTTAGCGTTCAGCTGGTTCAGGATCCGGCGGGAAGTGGACGGCATGAATGACTCCAGAAGAGTCGCTCCGTAGCTGATGCTTTCTACCAGATTATAGAGAACTTCTGCAAGACGGTCTTTCTTTGCCTCGTCTTTGGCCAGCGCCCAGGGCATGGTTTCATCAATGTATTTGTTGCAGCGTTTAAACAGCGCGAAGATCTCGGTAAGTGCATCTGCCACACGCAGCTGGTCCATTTTGTCCGTGACTTTCGTCAGAGTGTTCAGCACTGTCTTTTTCAGATCTTCATCTACTTCTTCTGTGACGCCGGTCTGTGTGACGACTCCGTCAAAATATTTATTGGACATGGAAATGGTACGGTTTACCAGATTGCCCAGGGTGTTTGCCAGTTCGGAATTCAACCGTTCCACCATCAGCTCCCAGGTGATAACTCCGTCGTTCTCAAATGGCATCTCGTGCAGCACGAAATAGCGGACAGCATCCACGCCGAAGAAGTCCGCCAGTTCGTCTGCATAGAGGACATTTCCTTTGGATTTGCTCATCTTTCCGTCGCCCTGCAGGAGCCACGGGTGACCGAATACCTGTTTCGGAAGAGGAAGATCCAGAGCCATCAGGAAGATCGGCCAGTAAATCGTGTGGAAACGGATGATATCTTTTCCGATCAGGTGCAGATCGGCAGGCCAGTTCTTTTTGAACAGTTCGCTGCTCTCTCCGCCGCAGTTATAACCGATGCCCGTGATATAGTTGGTCAGCGCGTCCAGCCATACATAGATCACGTGTTTGGGATCGAAAGTAACCGGGATACCCCAGGTGAAAGAGGTCCTGGATACGCAAAGATCCTGCAGACCGGGCAGCAGGAAATTGTTCATCATTTCGTTTTTCCTGGAGACCGGCTGGATGAATTCCGGATGAGTATTGATATAATCGATCAGCCGGTCCGCATATTTGCTCATGCGGAAGAAATAAGCTTCTTCTTTGGCCGGCTGAACTTCCCGTCCGCAGTCCGGACATTTACCGTCTACCAGCTGAGATTCTGTGAAAAAGGATTCACAGGGAGTGCAGTACATGCCTTCATAATATCCTTTATAAATATCTCCTTTGTCGTAGAGATATTTGAAAATCTTCTGTACCTGCGCTTCATGGTCCGGATCGGTGGTGCGGATGAATTTGTCGTAGGAAGTGTCCATCAGATCCCAGATCTCTTTGATCTGTCCGGCTACCTGATCCACATATTCTTTAGGGGTGATCCCCGCGGCTTCTGCTTTCTGTTCAATCTTCAGGCCGTGCTCATCGGTGCCGGTCTGAAAAAAGACATCATAACCTTCAAAGCGTTTATAGCGCGCGATGCTGTCTGCCAGGACGATCTCATAGGTATTGCCGATGTGAGGTTTCCCGGAAGTATAGGCGATCGCAGTGGTCATATAAAATTTCTTTTTTTCCATTTGATTACCTCTGTTTCCTTATATTTCTGCGCTTAAAACCATTATTTACAGATTAGCACAGGAGGTAGGAGAAGTCAATAAATGCTAGGTGAACCAGAGGTAAGCTAAATCAGCCGGAAACAGAATCCAGAAGTTCCGCCTGGCGGAGCAGAAAACGGTAGCGCATCTGTACCGCCTGCAGTTCGTAGATGGAGCAGTCGATCAGATCCGGATCGACGACATTTTCAAAGTTGGAATAGGCGCAGTCCAGCGCATATTTGGTTTTCCGGATGTCTTCCAGGAGCTGTTTCCTGCGAGGGTCGATGTTTTCTTTCTGTTCCGAACGTTTCATCTGCATCTTCCTTCCTGTTCTGGCAAAAATCGGGTTACTAAAAGTATAGTCGGTGAATTCCCGATTTATACAGGGAAAGGACATATTTTTCGGATGTCCACATATATATTTTAGAAGAAAAGAGATTGGAGAAACATTATGGAAAAGGAAATAGGTATGGCAGTGATTGTAGGGGCCTGCCTGGTGGTGATCTTTTTTGTTGCTGTGAAGCGTAAATTAGAATTTATCCTAAATTTTTGCCTGCGGGCAGTTATGGGAGGAATTGCTATCTGTGTTGTGAATCTGGTGCTGGAATCTATGGGGATATCCTGCGCTGTAGGTATTAATCTGTGTACTTTGTGCACCTCAGGGATATTAGGATTCAGTGGAGTTTCTCTGCTCTATGCAGTTGCGGCATTTCAGGTTCTTTAGAAAGATATTTTTTGAGGCGGACGCTGTCCGTCTTTTTTTATGCCTATAAAACTTGGGGTGATCTGAGAAAAAGTGAAATTTATTGGTTATTATCAACAATTCATTTCAAATATTTTCAGCATAATGCCAATTTTTTTCATAATATATTGACAGAAAATGATAAATATGATTATCTGATATCAGAAGTTGAAAAGATGTGAAAAAATAAAAAGGAGGTATGCAAATACAATGAATTATGCAGGACGTTTCAATTCATTTATATTTAAAGGCCAGAACGTATATGATGCTATTACGGCCTACAAAGAGATGAATGGAATTACACATCTGGAATTTAACTATCCGGAACATATTGCGGGATATGATCTGGAAGAGCTGAAAGACGCTATTGCACCGTTAAAGGTTAATGGTTTGGCGGTAAGATGGAGGAAAGACTTTCTTCATGGGGATTTCACCAATCCTGATGAAAACCTTCGCAGACGAGCAATTCAAATGTCAAAAGATGCATGTGATGTGTGCAGAGAACTTGGGGGAAGCGTGATTACACTCTGGTTCGAAAATGACGGTTTTGACTATCCGTTTGAGATAGATTATGAAAAAGATTGGGAAAAATTGATAGAAGGCTTGCAGGAAGTTGCAGATTATGCGCCGGATCTAAAAATAAGTATAGAGTACAAGCCTTTTGAGGAACGTGAATTTGCATTAGTAGATAGTGCGGGAATGACGCTTTATTTAATTAAGGAAGTGGATCGCCCCAATGTGGGATGTACATTGGATTTTTGCCACATGTTGATGAAACATGATAATCCGTCCTATGGATTGGCATTGGCTGCGTCTAAAGGAAAACTGTTTGGTCTACATATGAATGACGGATATGGAAGAAAAGACAGCGGATTGATTTTTGGATCTGTAAACTTTGCATTGTCAGCAGAATTTATTTATTATCTTGAAAAATATAATTATGATGGTGTTGTTTTCTTTGATACGTTTCCTGTCAGAGAAGAATCAAGAGGTGAATGTCAAGCAAATGTGGATGCGTTTGAATTAATCAAGAGTAAAGTCGACCGGGAAGGAGTGGAAAAAATCAGCAAGGTCGTATCAAAGCATGATGGACTCAGCACGAATAAGCTGATCCAGGATATGTTGAGATAAAATGTGTAAAACGGGAGAGGTTTTGCACAAAGAGCTAAGAACACGATAATAAAGGAGGATTTGAAAATGAAAAAGAGGTTTTTAGCAACATTTTTAGCAGCGGCAATGGTACTGGGAGTTGTGGGATGTGGATCATCCAGCAGTTCCACCTCATCTGATTCTGCATCAGACAGCACAGAGCAGACAGCTGATGTGGCGGAAGGTGAGTCCGCAGAAGAAACGGACGAGTTGGAGTTTAATCCGGATCAGGCAGAGGATGCTATGACAATTGATGAGCTCCGTGAAGCGAATGGCGCAGAAGTAACAGTAAATTCGGATTGGGAAATTGGTGTTGTTATGAAGTCCCTTTCCAATGAGTTCTGGAGAACTCTGCAGGAAGGTTATGAGCAGGCGTCAGCAGATACGGGCCTCGCATTTAATATCCAGGCTACTACAGATGAGTCTGATGAGATCGGACAGCAGACCATGACAGAAACACTTACGAACCAGGGTGTGGATGCACTGCTTCTTAGCCCGATTTCTGACTCCAACCTGACATCGGCAGTAGAAAATGCAAATGATGCAGGTGTATTAACAGTAAATGTAAATGATGGTCTGATCGCGCAGGCACAGCATTATGTGGGACCGAATGCATATATGAATGGCCAGCTGGCTGCTGAATGGATTTCGGAGAAACTGGGCGATGAAGGAGATGTTGCTATTGTAATCGGTATGGCAAAAGCATTTGCTGCCCGCGAGCGTACAGCCGGGTTTAAAGATTGGATCGAAGAAAATAATTCTGGTCTGAATGTCTGGGCAGAGCAGAACGCTGACTGGGATCGTACAAAGGCAAAAGATTTGGCGGCAACCTGGATTCAGCAGAATCCGGATCTGAAAGCGATCTTCTGCAATAATGATGATATGGCTTTGGGTGTTGTGGAAGCTGTCAGAGAAGCAGAGGCAGATATCCTGGTAGTAGGCGTAGACGGTATCGGCGAAGCATATGAGTCCATTCGTAATGGTGGATTGGATGCAACAGTTGACTCTTTCCCATACTATATGGCACAGGTGGCAACAGAATGTACACTTCGTGCTCTTGGCGGCCAGGAACTCCCGAGTGCGGTAGCAACTCCGCAGGCACTGATTGATGCAGATAATGTTGACACGGATCCGGCTGAATTGATCAACTGGGTTGCTCCTACCTACGTAACCGAATAATTGAAACTTTTGTACAATTGACCGCATCTTCTTTCTTGGCACTGTTGGAACAGAGGATGCGGTCCTCTATAAGGGAGGTTTTCATAGATGGGAAAAGCAATCGAATTTGTTAAGATTAACAAGAGATTTCCAGGTGTGCACGTTTTAAAAGACATCTCCTTCTCCGTGGAAGAAGGTGAAGTACATGCGCTTCTGGGGGAAAACGGAGCCGGGAAATCCACATTGTTAAATATCCTGCATGGAGTATATGGAGAATATGAAGGCGCTGTGCTGCTTCATGGAAAAGAGGTACATTTTAAAAGCGCCAATGATGCGATTAAAAATGGAAATATCTCCAAGGTTCATCAGGAGATAATGGTGGTGGAGGAACTGTCAGTAGGACAGAATGTCACCATGGGATATGAACCTAAAAAAGGCGCGTTTATAGATTTTAATAAGATGCATAATGATGTAGATGCGATCCTTAAAGAACTAAACTGTAATTTTAAGTCAAGGGATATAGTGAGAACTTTGACGGCAGGGCAAAAGCAGATGATCGCGATTGCAAAAGCAATCTATCATCATTCAAATATTATTTCCTTCGATGAGCCAACGGCGTCTCTTACTTCCAAAGAGACGGAAGCGTTGTTCGCTGTTATCGAAAAACTAAAAAAAGACGGAATTACAATTTTATATGTTTCACATCATTTGGAGGAAATTTTCCAGATCTGTGATCGGGCAACAATTCTTCGTGATGGAGAATTTGTCCAGACATTAAATGTGAAAGAGACAACGGAAGATGAACTGATTCATGCTATGGTGGGACGCAGTGTTTCTGCTGTGGCTTCCCGTACAATTCCATGTCAGGCCACTAAAGAGGTGGTTTTGAAGGTGGAAGGTTTGACGGATACCACCGGAGGGAAATTTAAAGATATCAGTTTTGAACTACATAGAGGAGAGATCCTCGGCTTCTATGGACTGGTAGGAGCCGGAAGAACTGAAGTTATGCGTGTGCTTGTAGGAGCTGATCCGAAGCTGGAAGGTAATATTTATTTGAAGAATGTGCCGATTCCACGTAATTGGAATTCTACCAAGGCATTGTCCAGAGGGATCGGAATGCTGTCGGAGGATCGAAAAAATACAGGATTCAACAAGTTGGCTACAAATATGCAAAATATAGCCATCTCTTCACTTGAAAAATATATGAAGGGTTTATTCTTTACAGATGAATCCAAGAAATTGAAGAATGCAGAGCATTATTTTGAAGAACTGGATATTAATCCCAAATTGCCTGCGTATATGACGGTGAATATGTCGGGTGGGAATCAACAGAAAGTGATTCTTGCGAAATGGATGTCTACAGATATTGATATTATTATTTTCGATGAGCCAACAAAAGGCGTAGATGTAGCTGCAAAAGCAGAGATTTACCGATTGATGGAGGAACTGGTATCCCAGGGAAAAAGTTTGATTGTCGTATCCAGTGAACTTCCGGAAGCCATCGGGCTCAGTGACCGTCTGGTAATTATGAGTGAGGGACGCATTACGGGAATCCTCACAGACAGATCGGAGTTTGATTCAGACGCTATCCTAAACTATGCGATTGGAGGAAATGAGTAATGAAAAATTTTTACGTGAAGTATAAGAGAGAGATTCTTGTATTTGTCGCGACGCTGATTCTTTGCGTGGTATTTACAGTCCTGAACCCACAATTTCTTACCTGGAGAAATTTTCTGACGATCTTTCAGCAGATGGTATTAAACGGATTGCTTGCAGTCGGTATTATGTTTACAATCCTGACCGGCGGTATTGACCTGTCTATTGGATGTACTTTTGCTATAGTCGGTATTGCAGTGGCTACGTGCACAGTAGGGGGCATGAATCCGGTAATGGCACTGGTTATTGGTTTGGTTGTAGGTGCGGTACTTGGCCTGTTTAACGGATTTTTGGTAACTAATTTGAAGCTGCAGCCGTTTATTGCTACCCTGGGTACCATGAGCCTTTACCGTGGTATTGCTTATGTAGTGACGGGCGGGGTTCCGGTTACTAATGTCCCGGATTCATTCCGTAATATTTTCAACGGACAGATTGGTGAGTCAGGTATTCGATATTATGTGATCGTTATGCTGGTTGTATTTATCGTTGCGCATGTGATCCTTTCCAAAACCAGAACCGGAGACTATTTGTATGCGGTGGGCGGTAATGAAGAGGCGGCAAAGTTATCGGGTGTTAATACACGGAAAACGAAATATATTGCTTATATTGCGTCCGGTGTATGTACTGCAGTGGCAGGCCTGGTGATGCTGGCGTCCCTGGGTTCTGCAGAGGCTACCGCAGGTATCGGATATGAGACGAATGCAATTGCAGCAGCCGCTATCGGAGGAACTTCCATGGCAGGCGGACGCGGTACGGCACTGGGAACTTTTGTGGGAGCTCTTTTGCTGGCAGTTTTGAAGGTGGGTATGGTAGTTATCAATGTAGATTCCTTCTGGCAGTATGTGGTAACTGGTTTGATTATTATCGTAGCTTCCTATTTCGAATATGCCAAAGATGATTTTGCAGCCTTTCTGGCACGTCATAAGAATTAAGGGGCAGTTATGAGAAATAAAATTGTTGTAATTGGCAGTCTGAATTATGATATTATTTTGAAATGCAGCCGTCTTCCCAAAGAAGGAGAAACTATGCCGGTGGATGGCGCGGCCTTCAGTGCCGGAGGAAAAGGTGCGAACCAGGCGGTTCAGGCTGCAAAATTAGGAATCGAAACCTATATGGTAGGATGTGTGGGAAAAGATGCCCATGGAAAAGATCTGATTTTATCAGCAAAAAAATTTGGTCTGGATACTACATATTTAAAAGAAGTGGAAGAACCTACTGGATTGGGGGTAGTGAATGCGCTGACAGATGGAAGCGTGCATGCAAGCATCGTAAGAGGTGCTAATTTTGCGATCACTAAAGCGGATATTGATGCAGCTGAAAATATTATGAAAGAGGCTGAGATCGTAATCCTTCAAATGGAAATACCTATGGAGATCAATCAATATGCCATAGATAAAGCAAAATCATGCGGATGTAAAGTCCTGCTAAATGCGGCGCCAGCTACCAGGATCCAGGAAGAATATTTAAAAAAATGCGATATTCTGGTGGTTAATGAAGTGGAAGCAGCCTTTTATTTGGGACGCGCTATAGAAAATGAAGAACAAGCAAAAGAAGGGGCTGTGAAATTGGACGATAGCTTGGGGACGGATGTGATTATCACGTTGGGATCCGCAGGATCTGTAGTATCAGATCATAAGAAGGTGACTTTTATACCGTCCAAGAAAGTGGATGCAATAGAGTCTACTGGTGCGGGTGATAGTTTCATTGGCGGTGTGGGATATGCGCTGATTCAGGGAATGAATCTTACACAAGCTTGTGAATTTGCTACTTGTTGCAGCGCTATTACTGTATGTCGTCTAGGTGCGCAGGATTCGATGCCGACCTTAGAAGAGGTCCGGAGCTTTCAGAAAGCTAATTGATAAACCTGTTGAAAACATATGTAAAATATCTGCAAAATAATGAAAAAATATGACGAGTTCTGTTGACTTTTCAAAATATAGTCAATATAATGATAATATCGTTTTATAGAACAGAAAGTGAAAGTAACAGAATGATCCCATATCAGAGAAGACTGCAGATGCTGCAGTTGCTGGAAAATAAGGAAGTTGTATTTCTAAGTGATTTTTGCAAAGCTCTGAACGGTGTCTCAGAATCCACAGTGAGAAGGGATTTAAAAACACTGGAGCAGGAAGGACAGATTATCCTTCTGAGAGGCGGCGGAGCTTGCTTAAAGCAGGGCTCTTATGAGATGCCGGTAAATTCTAAGGGCATAAAAAACGTAAGCGAGAAGGAACAGATTGCGCGTTATGCGGCAGGATTGGTAAAGGACGGGGAGTCTATCTATCTGGATTCCGGAAGCACATTGTATCGTATGCTTCCGCATCTGAAGGGGAAAGATATTAATGTTATAACGACAAATGCCTTAATCTTTACCGATATGCAGGATTTGAAGATGAAATGTTTCATTATTGGTGGAGAGATCAATTTTTCTACAGGATCAATTGTGGGCGCGATGACTATCCGGGAACTTTCAGGAATGTATTTTGATAAAGCATTTCTGGGAGCAAACGGTGTTTCGGAGCGGGCGGGTATCAGTACCCATACTATGAGTGAGGCGGAGAAAAAAAGAGTCGTAAAAGAAAATTCCACAGAAACTTATGTGTTGGCTGATAGCAGTAAGATCGGGAAAAATGCCATGTGCAAGATCTTCGAATTAGGAGAGGTCCCGGTAATCTGTGACAAAGAATCTGAGATTCTGGTCAACAGCGGAAATTATATAGTTGCAAAATGAATTAGAAAAGGAGAGGGAGCCCTTGATGCGGGCTCCCTCTTCTGTCGTCGAAATTTTTTGTAAGTATTTCCCAAAATTGTTAACAAATTGTAAAAACCGTAGACGAGCGGGAAAAGAGTTATTATAATTAAAATCACGATAAACGTTTATCCATAAGTGGCGTTCGCCACAGGCTCAATGATTTATTCTGAGCCAAATTCCATTATTAATATTGCAGCGTGGAGAAAAAGCTTTGTGTTGCAGGAGGTTATTGTGAAAAGTGCAGGATTATGGATTGCAGATTCACAGGAGGCCTATGCAAGGGCTTTCATGGAGTATGCTAATCTGAAAGAAAACCATTTATTTCAGGTACGAATGTGCACCAGAGAGGAGCAGCTTCTCCGGGCGCTTGCCGAGGAAGAGATCGAGATATTGCTGATAACAGCAGAATGGTACCCGATCTGTAAAGACCGGATTACCAGGGAGTGTGTGATTTTTCTGTCCGATGGCAGCCTCCCGTCAGAGCTGCGGATTTATCCGGCAGTGTACAAGTATCAGTCTGCGGAGAATATCCTTCGGGAGATTCTGTATTATTACTCTGAACAGTGCGGAGAAGATTTCTGCCTGACAGGTACGCGCAGGGACAATAAAGTGATCGGGGTATATTCCCCGGCGGGCGGTAGTGGGAAGACAGTGTTTGCCCTGACTTTAGGGCAGATTCTCGCGGAGAGCAAGAATGTTTTATATCTAAATCTGGAAGAATGTTCCGGACTCGCAGAGCTTTCGGGGAACAGTAACTGGAATCTCTCAGATCTGATTTATTTTTTCAGACAAAAAAATTCATCATTTCTCTACCGGCTCAACAGTATGGTCCGGAAATGGGATCGACTGGATTACATCCCGCCCTGTGATTCCTATATGGATTTCCGGCAGATTACCGTGGACGAATGGCAGAAACTTCTGTACTGGATCCGTACCCGGAGTGATTACGATGTCGTTGTATTGGATTTGGGCAATATGGCAGGACATGAGCCGGAGATTCTCCGTCAGTGTGACGGGATATATGTGCCGGCCGGGCAGGATCTGTTCTCTCAGGCAAAGCTGGCTCAGTGGCAGAGATATATTCAGATCTTAGACGGAATGGATGTTCTGGAAAAACTGCAGGTTTTAGAGCTGCCTTCTCCCGGGAAAAAGATAGGGAGTGAAGAGGAATTATTCGCGCTGCCGCAACAGACATTGGGGACCTATATACGGGGACTGCTGAAAGAGTAGGATGAACCATGGAATATGAGCAGGAAGAAGCAGAGGTTTTCGGGAGCCTGAAGGGGCAGATTCTGGAAAGGATCGATCTGAGCCGGGAAGTGCCGGATGAAGAGATACAGGATCTGATCGACGAGGTGGTTCTTGCTTGCGGAAAAGAGAGGCATCTGCCGCTTGACGAGCGGTGCCGATTGAAGAAAGACTTGTTTCAGGCGCTGCGCCGGATGGATGTGCTGCAGGATTTGCTGGAGGAGCCGGATGTGACGGAGATCATGGTGAACGGAATGGACGGCATCTTCGTAGAAAGAGATGGGAAAATAAGCCGTTATGACAGAAATTTCCGTTCTGAAGACCGGATTCTGGATATCATTCAGCAGATGACGGCCGCCTGCAACAGGACGGTCAACGAATCGCAGCCAATCGTGGATGCGCGGCTGGCCAATGGGGACAGACTGCATGTGGTGCTGCCGCCGGTAGCGGTCAATGGGCCAATTATCACAATACGAAGATTTCCAAAAGAGCCCATGACGATGAAACGTCTGTTGGATCTGGAAAGTATATCCAAAGAGGAGTCATCTTTTCTGAAACGGGCTGTGCAGGCCGGTTACTCGATTCTGGTGGCCGGCGGAACCGGATCCGGGAAGACCACATTCTTAAATGCGCTTTCAGAATTCATTCCCGCGGATGAGCGGGTGATTGTTATCGAAGATACAGCGGAACTGCAGATCCGGAGTGTGGAGAACCTGGTGAGGCTGGAGACCCGCGCGGCCGGAGTGGAAGACAGCAAGGAGATCACGATCCGTGACCTGATCCGGGCATCCCTGCGTATGAGACCAAGCAGGATAATCGTCGGTGAGGTACGCGGAGCGGAAGCTTTCGAACTGCTGACCTGTCTGAATACGGGGCATGATGGGAGTATCTGTACTTGCCATGCCAACAGCACCCGGGATACGGTAAGCCGGTTGGAAACCATGGTCCTGATGGGGATGGAATTGCCTTTGCAGGCGATCCGGAGGCAGATTGCGTCTGGAATTGATTTAATCGTTTATCTGGGAAGACTGCGGGACAAGAGCCGCAGGCTTCTGGAAATCACGGAAGTGACCGGTATGGAAGGAGAACAGGTGGCGTTTAACCCTCTGTTTTCCTTCCGGGAAACCGGAGAGAATTCCGGCAGAGTTGCCGGAGTACAGGAAAGGATAGGAGAAATGAAAAATATCGAAAAATTTCTGCGCGCGGGTGTGGAGGCCGGATAAAAAAGAACTGTTGACGGATATGCTGCAAGGATCTGTCCTGGTGCTTGGCGGAGCGGTCTTGTTTTACGATTCTTTGATTGCAGTACCGTTTCTTTGTCCGTTGTTATTGCTGTGGCATAGAGAACGGCGGGAGGGAAGGAAGAAAAAAGAACAGGCGCGTCTGTGCAGGATGTTCCGGGAGTGGATACTGCTTTTATCCGCATCACTGTCTGCCGGATATTCGGTGGAGAATGCTTTTCGCCAGTCCTACCGGGAACTGCAGCTAATGTTTCCGAAAGGAGGGCCTATGCTGGATGCGCTGAAGGACATGCTGGCAAGATCGGAAAACAATCAGGGCGCAGAGGTCATGCTGAAGGAATTTGCCGCTTCCTACCCGCTTCCGGAGATCCGGAGCTTTGTGGATGTATTCTGTGCGGCAAAGTACAGCGGCGGAAGCCTGAATCTGGTAATCCGCAGCACGGCGGCGCAGATCGCGCAGATTCTGGATACACGCAGGGAGATTGAAACGATGCTTTCTTCCCGGGCATACGAACAGAAGATCATGTCTGTTATGCCGGCGGCAATCCTTCTGTATCTGAGAATCGGTTCGGCAGAGTTTTTAGAAGGTCTGTACCATTGCCTGCCGGGAGCGGCGGTGATGACAGCCTGTCTTGTAATATATCTTGCCGCATACCTGTTGGGAAAGAGACTGGTGGATATTGAAATATAGAAAAAAACTTTTATGTACGGCTGTGGCCGGAGGAATATTGACATTATGCTTTTTCCTGTATGCCTGGAACAACCGGGAGCAGATCCGGGAGCTGGAACGTCCGGGACCTGGGGAGGGAGATCAGGAACAAAGTATGCAGGTGCAGCTGGAAGAGGGATCATATTCGATAGATCTGCTGCTTACAGAACTCCCGCTGGATGAGTCAGAAGTACAGGGGCGCCTTGCGGATGCGGCGGAAGATCTGGAAAAGTTGATATTAAATGAGAATAAAGATTTACATCATATACAGACAGATCTTTATCTGCCCTCCGAGATCCCGCAGACGCGGGTGACCGTACAGTGGTATCTGGATTCCTGGGAATTGATCGCTCCGGACGGCACGGTATACAGCGAACGGGTGAAAGAGGCGACGACAGTCCGGATGCAGGCTGTACTGAGTCTTCAGGGGGAGAAACTGTCCTGGGAAAGAGCGGTACAGGTCTGTCCGCTTACATTTCCGGATTCCGGACAAAAGCTCCGAATGCTGCAGCAGCAGGTGCAGGAGGCTCAGGAAGAGCCGGATAAAAAACTGATTCTACCGGAAACAGTAAACGGGGAACCGGTAGTCTGGTATCAGAAAATGGATGACCGGTGGATGCTTATGGGACTGCTGACAATAGCCGCCGTATGCGCTATGGCTGCCGGCAGACACAGAGAGGAGGAGCAAAGAACAAGAGAGAGAGAACGGAGCATGCAGTTGGATTATCCGGATATTGTCAGTCGTCTGAGTCTGTATATGGGTGCCGGAATGAGCACGCGGAAAGCCTGGGAAAGAATTGTGGACGGCTATGAAAGGCGGGAAGAAAAAGGAACAAAGGCGGCCTATGAGGAGATGTGCAGGACTTTGCGCGAGATGCAGAGCGGTGTTCCCGAGACTGCAGCCTATGAGCGGTTTGGGACGAGATGCAGGCTTCCGTCATATTTAAAGTTGGGCACATTGCTGGGTCAGAACCTTCGAAAAGGCAACAGAGACCTTTCATGGCTGCTGGAAGAAGAGTCAAGGGAAGCATTTGAAGACCGGAAAGCACTGGCAAAAAAGCTGGGAGAAGAGTGCGAAAGCAAGCTGTTGTTTCCTATGCTGCTTTTGCTGGTTACGATTCTGATTATGGTGATGTATCCGGCTGCAGTATCTTTTCAAATATAGAGATTGCAGGACAAGGGAGGAGAATATGAAAAACAGAATAAGAAACTGGTGGTACGGATTCTGGCTGGATGAAAGCGGCATGGGGGTCGTGGAGGTAATACTGATCATCGTGGTACTGATCGGGCTGGTGATCATTTTTAAAAATCAGATCACAGGAGTAGTGAATGATATATTTGAAAAAATCGTCTCTCAGAGCAGCAGTATTTGATGAATCCGGACAGATTACGGTCTGGCTCTCTCTTTGTTTTCTGGTATTTCTGGCATTGTACCTGGTATGTCTGAGGTCTGTTCAGAAACAGTATCGCAGACAGCAGGCAGAACAGGCGGTGGAAGCGGGGATGTTTTCCCTGTTTTCCGAGTACGAGCCCCATCTTCTGGAGCGGTATGATCTGTTCTGCCTGGATCTTTCTTTTGCCGGAGGCGTTCAGAGAGACGATCAGCTGTGCAGCCGTCTGTGGAAACATATGGCCGGTCAGCTGGCGGATGCGGCGGGGGAATTTCCCGAAGGATTGGAATTGCAGGGAGTTTTTATACAGGATCCGGAGCGGCTTACCGATGGCGGAGGGGCGGTATTTTATCAGCAGGCGGTCAGAATCATGAAAGAAAAAAGCGGTATCTCGATGGCGCAGGACTGGATCCTGCAGCAGGAGTTTCGGGAGAAGGCAGAAAAAGAGTCCGAACGTTTTCAGGAGGATTGTGAGAAATATGAAGGGGTTGTACAAAACTATGAAGAAGGTGAGGAAGGGGAGATGGACGCAGAAGCCTGGCAGTGGGACGGACTGCGTGACAGTTTCCTGTGCTCCATGGCGATTCCGGGACATCAGGAGATATCCGGTAAAGCGGTGAATCTTACAGAAGCACCCTCGGTCCGGCCGTTATCTGTGGGAAGCGGGAACGCGGATGGGACGGAAGGGAACCTGATGGAAAAGCAGTGGTTTATCAGTTATCTTTGCGAATATTTGCCGCAGGCGCAGGAAGTCCTGGCCGAAGCCGAAGAGAAATATGGGGAGGAACGATGGCTGGATTATCAGATGGAGTATGTGCTTTGCGGACATGCGTCGGATCAGGAAAATCTGGAGCAGGTAATCCTGCAGATTCTTCTCTTGAGAGAGGGTGTGAATTATGTATTTCTTCTCAGTCATCCGGAGTATTCTGATCAGGCGCAGACGCTGGCAGTGCTTTTGGCAGGACTCACCGGAAACGCAGAATTGATCAATGGACTAAAACAACTGATCCTGCTTGGATGGGCATATGGAGAAAGCGTTGTGGAATTGCGTCAGCTTCTGGCAGGATATGAATTATCTGTCTGGAAAACAGAAGAGAACTGGCAGGTGCCGTTGTCAGGACTGCTGGCCCTGATTGGAGATCCCGGCAAATACGATACCCAGGATAGAAAACAACAAGGCATGGGTTATGAAGCATATCTGCGCATGTTTCTGACGCTTTTGTCTTCGGAAACACTGGCTATGAGAACATTGGATGTGATCGAGGGAGAGCTTCAGCTGATGGACGGCTGCAGCAGGATCCATGTGGATCACTGCGCGGACCGGCTGACCGCCCGGATCTGGTTTGAGGATATTTACCTGGAAAGGACATACGGCTATGAATAAGACAGACAGGGAGCATGCGGGGGAGCCCTGCGAGAAGCCTTCAGATGAGAAAAAGAAACTCCAGACACCCCACAAAGTCAGATGCAGTGCGAAACAAAGGGCTTCCCCGCATGCTCCCTGCCGGGGCAGTCTGACATTGGAGACGACGCTGGTACTTCCCATTCTTCTCTGCGCGGTGGCCGCGCTGCTGGCGATGTTTTCCTTTACGGTCATACAGGGCAAAAGATCACGCAGTCTGATGGAGCGGGCGCAGACTTTGGCTGTTACGGTGAAAGCGCCGGAATCAGATCCTTATGTCCGGCTATACGATTATAGCCGGATGGAACTTCCCTATGCGGCGATTGGATTCAATTCTGGCCTGACAGCGCAGAAAGCGGTGGTACGTGCGTGGATCGGTTACACCGGAGAGGACATTTCCGGAATCAGTGAAACCTTCGTATATGTGACACCGGATGGTTCTGTATACCACAAGAGCGCCGGATGTACCTATCTGAGGCTGAGTATCCGAAGTGTTCCAGGAGAAAGACTGGACGGTGAAAGAAATCAGTCGGGAAGTAAATATGATCCTTGTGAGATCTGCGTAAAAAATGCCGCGCCGGCCAGGACTGTATATGTGACAAATTACGGAGACCGCTATCATAACAATAGATCCTGCAGCGGTTTGAAAAGAACTGTGATGATGGTGCCGCTGAGTCGGGTGGGCGGAAGAGGAGCATGCTCAAAGTGTGGAGGGAATTGAGCTGGTGGTGGGTACTGGTCTGTCTGACCGTGCTCGCCATAGAGGATATCCGGACAGGATGGCTGTCTATGTCTGTGGCCGGGGCGCTGGGAATTACAGGACTCATGGGCGCGCCGGCATCAGGAAGGTGTCCGGCGCTGCTGCCGGGGTTAGTCCTGTTAGGGATTGGTTTTTTCACGGGAGAGAGGATCGGATACGGTGACGGATATTTGATGTTGGCGCTGGGCGCATGGCTTGGAATTCATGAACTGTTATGGGTTCTTGGGACCGGCTTGATGCTGGCGTCCTGTATAGCTGTTCTGACACACAGAAAAGAACTGCCACTGGTTCCGTTTTTGACAGCGGCATACATATTGGAGAGATGGTGTTGAAAAAAAGAGGAAGATTTGTTGTGGAAGCGGCTTTGCTGGTACCGGGGATCTGCCTGCTGCTGGTATATATAGTGTTTTTTACTTTATATGCGCATGATTATGCAGTATGCGCGCATACGGCACTGGAATCCGGGATCAAGGGCGTCTATCGGGACGGAGTCGGAGACAGTCAGAAGGCGCAGGATATAAAAGCTGATCTGGAACAGAAACTTTCACAGAGGCTTTTGTGGATGAGAGAAAAAGAAGTAGAGATTCAGGTAAACCCCATCCGTGTGGCGATCCGAATCTCGGGCGGCGGGTATTATTTCCCAGAGGAGCGGATAGAGGTAGAACGAACGATATATCGGACAGCGCCCTGCGAAACCATACGCAGGAGCAAGTGGTTGAAAGAATAGGGGGAGTGCAGTCATGGATGTACGGTACAAAAGAGATTTAAACAGTAATTATATGATTCTGAGCGGAGACGGTACAGAGGACGGCGGATATGAGCTCCGGATGGTGACAGAGAACCGGATTCCCGGATTTTTGCCCTGTGTCTGCCAGAGGCATGAGGACCGAACAGAATATTACTACGAGATAACCGGGAAACAGAGCATGGCGTTGATGTATGAGCGCAGAAAATTGAGTTTTGACCAGTTAAAGAATCTTTTAAAGGATTTAGAAAAAATTCTGGAGGCTTCCAAAGAATATTTGCTGAGTCCGGAGCATTTTCTGTTAAATCCGGAGTATATGTATCTGCATACAAGGACGGAAAAATTGTATCTTTGCTTTGATCCGGAATATCAGGGAGATATCAGAGAGTCATTTCTTGACTGGACAGAGTACCTGCTTGGGAAATTAGATAAGAGCGATATGAAAGGCATTGAGTTTGGATATGAGCTGTATCAGAGCGCTTTGGAGCCAAATTTCAGCCTGCTTGAGATTCTCCATAAACATACGGAGGAAGAGCAGATGGTAACTCCCGAAGAGCAGGAAGCGATCCTTGATGTACAGGAGGAAATTCTGGAAAAGACCGGAAGCTGGAAAAATTTCTTCCGGAAGAAGAGCCGCAAACCTCAGATAGAAGATTATGTGGCGGAAGCGGAACGCATGAACAGCGGATCTTTGCTGTTTCTCAGGGAGCAGGAGACGCCTGCCGGAGAAACCCTCTGCCTGTCTGAACAGAAAAAAGAGGGACTGATGCTGCACAGCCTGGATCCCGAGTATCCGGATTTTATAATCCGGCAGGAGAATTTTATCATTGGAAAGAAAAAGGAGGGAGTGGACGGATGCATTCCTGCCTCAACGATCAGCAGACTTCATGCCCGTATTACATTCGACGGTACTGTCTATTTTCTGGAAGATCTGAACTCTACCAACGGTACCTGGATAGACAGGGAGCAACTCAATCCTTACGAACTGCATCCGTTGGCAAATGGGAGCAGAATTGTCTTTGCCAGTGTGGAGTATGAGGCGCGGATGTAAAATAAATTGTGTAAAAACAATGCCGGGATCCTTTGGCGCGGATCCCGGCTGTTTTGTTATCGTATCTTGGGGCTTTCGTCAAATTCAAACTGATTCATGTCGCCCCGGTAATGTGAGAATGCATAGTCAATAATTTTTCCCTGTGTCGTTGTGGACACTGTGTGAGAACACAGTATCGGAGAATTTACTTTTATATTCATCAACTCCCGGTCCTCCGGCGTGGCGTTTCGGGCAGATACGATAGTTTTAGTGCTGGCGATCTGAGTCTCCGGGTTGGACATAAGCAACTCATAAAGCGAATGGGTTCGAAAATCGTAGCTTAATATAAAAGAGCAGAGATCATACGGGATATAATTTTGTAAAGTTACAATGGGTACTTCGTCGGCAAAGCGGCGCCGAAACATGGAAATTACCTTTTGATCTGGTTCGAGCTGCAGTTCTTTGGCAATCTCCGGAGTGGGCGTAATGACATTCAGATCAATCAATTCTGTGCGGGGAGTCTTTCCCTGCTTTTCGATTTGCTGGTAAAACGGTTCGAAAGAACGAATGAAACCGGATTCCTGCTTTGGATGTGTAACAAATGTACCTTTACTTGCCTTTCTGGTCAGCCACCCTTCTTGCACCAGAGCGGAAATCGCCTGGCGAACGGTGGAACGACTGATGTGGTAATAATCCACCAATTCATTTTCTGTGGGAATCATATCTCCGATGGCAAACTCATTGTTTTTGATGTCATCGAGGATCATACTTTTTAGCTGAAAATACAGAGGAATCGGAGTGCTTCTGTCCAGCTCTTTGTGAAATAACTGCATAACATTTTCTCCCTGTGTTTGCTTTGTCGGCATTATAATGTACGGACAATAAAACAAATATATACTTATCATATGCTATATAGAAGAAAAAAGCAACTATATTTTTGAAAATCGAGAATAAAATAGAGATATAAATAAAGGTGTAAGAGTGGAATGCTATCAGAAACAAGAAAAATATACAGAAAATAGATAAATAACAGAGTAAAAATATAACTTTTTGATATTTTTTCAAAAAGGGTGTTGACATTTTTTGTTTATTATGCAATTATACATATGTACGAACAAAAGAACAAACGTATAATATAATAAAATGAAGACTAAAAAGGATGAAAGATCATGAAAGCACTCTGCATAGGAATGATGGTATGCGATACATTAATTTCTCCGGTTCCTGAAAATATTCTTGAGCTGGACAGCGTCAGAATCGATAAACCCAGGATCTGCTGCGGAGGGGATGCGTTGAACGTGGCTATGGGATTAGCTAGGCTGGGATGTCCTGTCTCTATTATAGGAAGAATTGGAAGAGACTCCAATGGAAGTTTTATCCTGAAAGAATGCCAACAAAATCATATAGACAGTTCCAGAGTGATCTTTGATCAGGAATGCGGAACGGCTGCTTCTTATGCTTTGATAGATACAAATGGAGAAAGACACTTTCTGACAGAAAAATCTGTATTTTATCGGATATCAGGAACAGATGTATCGGACGCGGCGATTTCTGATACAGATGCGGTATATATCGGATCTGCGATGGCTCTTCAGAAAATGGATGAAGGCGGAATACAGGATGTATTTACAAGGGCACATCGTATGGGAAAGCTGACAATCATGGATGCGGCAGTTAATATAGAAGACCCGGAAAAGGACTGGATGAATCTTTTGGCACCGGCGTTTCAGGAAACGGATGTATTCTTCCCCAGTATGGGGGAGGCGGTCAAACTGACCGGTGAAACAGAGCCGGAGAGGATAGCAGATTATTTTCGGAAATTTCCCATGAAGCTTTTTGGCATGAAGCTGGGCGGAGACGGATGTTTTGCCACTGACTTTAACAAAACACATTATATAAAATGCCCTTCCGGAATGCCGGTAGTGGATACTACAGGAGCGGGCGACTCGTTTATGGCAGGGCTTACCTGTGCTTTGCTGAAAGGATGGGATACGTTTGAGGCAGTTCGGTTTGCTTCCTGTGTGGCTACCAGGAATGTGGGAGCAGTAGGAGGAACGGCAGGGATTCCCGGTTATGATGAGGCAGTTCAGTTTTATCAGGAATGGAAAGATGTTTTATAAAAGGCAGTATCAGTTTCATAAAATGCGTGCAGGATATCATGCGCGCAGAGAGACTGTTTGCATAAAAACAGCATGTAGAGCAGGAGCTCTTGATGCATGTAAAGTAGAAAGGAAGAAAAAGTTATGAGATTTGCACCAATGAAAGAAATTCTGGATCTGGCAGAGGAACGCAAGATTGCCTACGGGGCTTTTGTGACGGTGTCTTATGAAACCGCACTGGCCGCTATCGAGGCCGGCAGTGAGATTGATTGCCCGGTTATCTTTATCACAGGAACAGATTGCTGCGATCTGATGGGAGGATTTGAGGGAACTGTAGAAACTGTCAAGCGGGCGATGGCTCATGCAACTGTGCCGGTTGCGCTTCATCTGGATCATTGCCGTACCTATGAAGAATGTGTACAGGCGATACAGGCAGGCTATTCTTCAGTGATGATCGACGGTTCTTCTCTTCCGTTTGAGGAAAATGTGGCGCTTACAAAGAAAGTTGTAGATTATGCTCATACATTAGGGATCACCGTGGAAGGTGAGTTAGGAAAGCTGGTTGGAGAAGAAGGCGATCTGATCGTAAAAGGACCGGAAGCGGCGCAGACGGATCCGCAGGAGGCAAAAGAATTCGTGGAGCGTACCGGAGTAGACTGTCTGGCAGTCAGCATTGGAACGCAGCATGGACATTATATTGCGGCTCCCCATCTGAATATTGAGAGACTGAAAGCAATTAAAGAGGTTGTAGATGTGCCGCTGGTACTGCATGGAGGTTCCGGAACTCCACTGGATCAGGTACAGGAAGCGATCCGCTGCGGTATCCGTAAGATTAATGTGGCAACGGATGTGCTGACTGCAGTAGCGGATTCTTTTGAAACACTGAAAAAACAGCCGGGATTCAAATACAATACTGCTATGTTTATTAATTCCAAGAATACTGCAAAAGAGTTTATCAAAGGTAAGATGAAAGATTTCAGATTTGAAAACGAATGATATGGCTCGACCGGTGTCCTATACGCAACTGGGCTACAGACATCATGAAGAGATAGGGCGCCGCCCGGGTAACCGGTAAATATATCTAACGAATTGGAGGATGAAAGGTATGAAAAGGAAAGTAATCAGCTCCCTGTTGGCGACTGCCATGGTATGCTCTCTGGCAGCATGTGGATCATCTACGACGACGTCAGATACATCTGACACGGCAGAGACTGCGGAAGATACTTCTTCCGATACGACGACAGAAGAGGCGGCTGATACCGGGGAGACTGCAGAGACTGCCAGTACTGGTGACAATGTGAGTGCGACTGTGATCTGGAGAGCATTTGACGACCAGTTCCAGAGCGGCTTCCGTATTATTATGGAAAGCCAGGCGGAAGAGCTGGGCGGCATCACGTTGGATATGCAGGATGCAGCGAATGATGTATCTACGGCAAACAACAAGCTGGATGCAGCTTTGACTAAGGGCACTGATGTGGTAGCAATCTGTGCTCCTGACCGTGAGAGTACAGAAACCATGGCGCAGAAGTGCGATGCAGACGGAGTTCCGGCAGTGTTCTTCAATATGGAGCCTATGGAGACCACGATGGAAAACTATGACAATATCTGGTATGTGGGTGCAGAGGCAGCTCAGTCTGGAGAGATGTGTGCACAGGCATTGATTAACTATTGGAACGAGAATACAGAAATTGCGGATAAAAACGGAGACGGTGTTCTGCAGCTGGTTATCCTTCAGGGAGAGATCGGACAGCAGGATGTGCAGCTGAGAACACAGGCATATGAAGATACACTGAAGGCTCAGGGGATCGATTATGAGATCCTTGCTATGGATACGGCAAATTGGGATCAGGCCCAGGCGCTGGATAAGATGAACGCATGGATTACCGCATATGGCATTGACGGTATCGAAGGTGTGCTCTGCAACAATGACAGTATGGCCATGGGAGCTGTACAGGCATGTATCAATAATGGTTATAACTCCGGAGATCCGGAAAAATTTGTGCCGATCGTGGGTATTGATGCAAACATTGATGCACTGGAAGCTATGAAAGCAGGATCTCTTCTGGGCACTGTCCTGAATGACCGGCAGAATCAGTCTATTGCGATCATCAACGTGATCAAGGCAGTCAATGCCGGACAGGAGATCACGGAAGATGTGGTAGGCGTTGACTGTACTGTAGATGGAAAATATATCTGGGTACCGTATGTCATCGTGGATGAGAGCAATCTGGATGCAACGCTGGAACAGATGAATGCTCTGTCTGAATAATGCAACAGAAAAAGAGAAATATCTTTGCAGCCATGCGGCGTCTGTGATTATGGCGCCGCATAATAGAAAGGAAGGATATTACTTTGGAACAATACAGATTAAAAGTAAGTAATATATCAAAATCTTTCCCTGGCGTAAAGGCGCTGGATCATGTTCAGCTGGAAGTGAAACCAGGTTCCGTACATGCATTAATCGGAGAAAACGGAGCCGGGAAGTCCACTTTGATGAAATGTCTGTTTGGGCTCTATCATCCGGAAGAAGGCACAATTGAGCTGGATGGTGAACCGGTGGAAATCGATAATCCTCATACAGCGTTGAAACTGGGGATATCCATGATCCATCAGGAGTTAAACCCGATACCTTACCGGAATATTACAGATAATATCTGGGTGGGAAGATTTGAAAAGAAAGGCGTCATTGTAGACGAGGCAAAGATGCGGTCCATGACAGAAAAATTATTAAAAGATTTGGATTTCGATATTTCTCCGGATGTACTGGCGAAAGATTTATCCGTATCTCAGCTTCAGGCGGTAGAAATTGCAAAAGCAGTTTCTTATAATGCCAAAGTCATTATTATGGATGAACCTACTTCTTCTCTGACCGTGGCAGAAACACAGCATTTGTTTCAGATCATAAAGCGGCTGAAAGAGGAGGGGCGATCTATCATCTACATATCCCATAAACTGGAAGAGATCTTTGAAGTTGCGGATGAGATCACTGTCATGCGGGATGGACAGTATGTGGGAAAATGGGCCATATCGGACATTACGATTGATGAATTGATTCATCAGATGGTTGGACGTGATATGGAGGAACGTTTTCCTCCAGCCGAAGATGTTGTTACAAATGATGTAATTTTGAAAGTAAATGATTTTACCAGTGTCGATGAACATTCTTTTCAGCATGTGAGTTTTGAACTTCACAAGGGAGAAATCCTTGGGGTGGGAGGATTGGTAGGGGCCCAGCGGACGGAGTTGATGGAAGCAATATTTGGGTTACGAAAGATTTCCAGTGGAACGCTGACAATGAATGGAAATGAGATCCATAACAATACACCTCAGGACGCGATTCGTAATAAATTTGCTCTTCTTACAGAAGAACGCCGGGCGACCGGCATCATCCCTATGCTGTCTGTGTGGGATAATATTCTGGCAGTCGCCTATCGAAAACTTGCAAATAATATCATTGGATTTATAGATAAGAAAAAACTAAATGAACCGGTGGAAACCGTCTGTAAAGACTTAGACGTACGGACGGCCAGCATGGATACACTGATAAAAAACCTGTCCGGCGGAAATCAACAGAAAGTGCTGGTGGGCAGATGGCTGTTGTCAGACTGTGATATTTTGATTCTGGACGAACTTACACGTGGTGTTGATGTGGGAGCCAAGTATGAGATCTATAAAATCATGAGAGACCTTGTGAGAAAGGGGAAAGCAATTATCATGGTTTCATCAGAGATGCCGGAACTCTTAGGAATGTCTGACCGCGTGATGGTCATGTGTGAAGGCCGGCTTTCCGGCATCCTGAACAGGGAAGAAGTGACTCAGGAAGAAGTCATGAAATTTGCCACCAGATTCTCCAATAAAGCGAAAGAGGTGATTTCCTAATGAAAACAGTGAATTTGAAGAAACTGCTTATCGATAAATCCCTGATCATCGTTCTTCTTCTCATGATCGTCGGGATGATTATCATAGAACCTTCCTTCCTGCAGTGGAGGGTATTGACGGATATTCTTACCCAGTCTGCGGTAAAGATGATTTGTGCATTGGGCTTGATGTTCCCGCTTCTGCTGGGCGGCACAGACCTGTCCGGCGGTCGTCAGGTAGGACTGGCTGCAGTATTGGTAGCGTCTATGTCCCAGATGATGGATTATTCTAACCGTTTTTGGCCGAATCTTCCCTACCTTCCGATTATCGTTCCAATACTCATTACGTTGGCAGTGGTGGCTGTGATCGGTGCGGCAAACGGATTTATGATTGCGAAGTTGAAGATGCTTCCGTTTATCGCTACATATGGTATGTCCACGATTGTATATGGCATTAACTGTCTGTATTTCTCAAAAGAGCCGAATAATTCTCAGCCTATTGGAGGAATTAGAGATGATCTGAAATTCCTCAGCAGTTATAAACTGTTTGGACAGATCAGTTTGTTGGTAGTCATTGCAATTGCGGCGATTATAATCGTTTGGTTTGTACTGAATAAGACAGTATTCGGGAAAAATATTTATATCGTAGGCGGAAGTCCGGAAGCGGCAAAAGTATCGGGTATTAATGTGCATAAAATCATTATTGCTGTATTTATCATTGAGAGCTGTCTGGTGGGACTGGCCGGTATCATGGAAGTGGCCAGAACAGGAGGAGCAAACAGTTCCTATGGTAATGCGTATGAGTTTGACGCCATTTCCTCCTGTGTGGTCGGCGGCGTATCTTTGAGCGGCGGCGTAGGAAAAGTATCCGGAGCAGTGATCGGCGTTATCATATTCACGATCATCAGCTATGGTCTGGCGTTCATTGGCGTCAATGCTAACTGGCAGCTCATTATCAAAGGTCTTATCATCTGTATTGCGGTGGCTCTTGACATGAGAAAGAATGCATAATAGGCCAAATAGAAAATTAAAGCGCGAAAGGAAAAAGTTATGAGTACGAATATGGTGAAACTGTCGGAAAAACTTTCGATCTCTCCGATTGTCCAGGGATTTTGGAGACTGGAGGACTGGAAATGGAGCGATAAGGAACTGGCGTCTTTTATGAATGCCTGCATTGAAAGAGGCGTCACGACTTTTGACACAGCGGAGATTTATTCCGATACGCTTTGCGAAAAAATGATGGGTGAGGCATTTGCTGCGGATCCGACGATCAGGAACCGGATACAGCTGGTATCTAAGACAGGCATTTTCAAAGAGAAAACATTTGGATATTATAATACGACTTATGACAGGGTAATAACTTCCTGCAAAGAAAGCCTGCAGAGACTGCATACGGATCATCTGGATTTGTATCTGATCCACCGGGAAGATCCTTGTCTGGATCCGTGGGAAACCGCGCGGGCATTAAAAGATCTGAAAAAAGAAGGATTGATACTGGAAGCGGGAGTATCTAATTTTGATCCGTTTAAGTTCGATGCTATGAATACAGCTATGGACGGGGAACTGGTCACTAATCAGATCGAGTGGAACCCGGTATGCTTTGAACATTTTAATACGGGTATGATGGATTACCTGACCGTGCGCAGAATTCATCCCATGATCTGGTCCCCGCTGGCAGGCGGCCGTCTTTTCAAAGGAGAAGATGAACAGTGCCGGAAGGCGATGGACAAGATCCGTGAAATTGCCGACAGACATGGAGAAGATCCTTCGACGATCATCTATGCATGGCTGAAATATCATCCGGTTGGAGCTGCGCCCATTTCCGGAAGCAATAAATTATCCAGACTGGATCTGGCGCTTCGTGCGTTGAATGTGAAACTGGAACATTATGAATGGTATGAGATCTATGTAGCGAGCGGTCAGCAGGTGCTTCGTTGATAAGATATTTTATTGGACGCGGGAAAATTCCGCGTCCTTTTTGCGCCTCAATCAAAGAGATTGCGTCCTTTTTACGCTTTTGATATAATCGCTTTATCAGTTATTTGGTGAGGAGAGAAATATTGTGATATTTGACAGCCATGCGCATTACGATGATGAAGCGTTTGATGAGGATAGAGAGGAATTGCTGAGCAGTCTTGCCGATGCGGGCGTCGGTACCGTGGTCAATGTGGGAGCCAGTCTGGAGGGGGTTCGCCGGACTGTGGAATTGACGGAGAAATATCCGTTTATATATGGAGCGGCAGGCGTGCATCCGGACGAGGTGGGCGCGCTGAACGAAGAGACTTTTGAATGGCTGAAAGAACAGTGCGGTCGGAAAAAGATTGTGGCAGTAGGAGAGATCGGTCTGGATTATTACTGGGATAGGGAGGACCGTTCCATACAAAAGGAATGGTTTGTGCGACAGCTCCGGATGGCGAAAGAGCTGGAGCTTCCGGTGATTATTCACAGCCGGGAAGCGGCGGCTGATACTTTTGAGATCCTGAAACAGGAGAAGACGCCGGAGCTCCCTATGGTAATGCACTGTTATTCTTATTCTCCGGAGATGGCGAAAGAATATCTGAAGATGGGCTTTTACCTGGGAATCGGCGGAGTGCTTACCTTTAAAAATGGGAAGAAGCTGAAAGAGACCGTGGCGGAGGCGCCCATAGAACGGCTGCTGCTGGAAACGGACTGTCCCTATCTGGCTCCGGTGCCCTATCGCGGAAAACGCAATGATTCCAGAAAACTTACACTGGTAGCGGAGGAACTTGGCAGAATCAAAGGGATCTCCGCAGAAGAAGTGATCCGGATTACCGAAGAAAATGCCAGGAGATTTTTCCGGCTGGAACAGGAGGAGAGATTATGAGCCGTCCGGCGCCGACGCTGGGGAATCCCCAGAATACCATAGAGATTTTGAACAAATATAAATTTGTATTTCAGAAAAAATACGGCCAGAATTTTTTGATCGATCCCCATGTGCTGGAAAAGATTATCCGTGCGGCACAGATTACCGAAGCTGATTTCGTGGTTGAGATCGGACCGGGCATCGGGACTATGACACAATATCTGGCCGCCTCGGCCAAGGGGGTGGCGGCGATCGAGATCGACCGGGCGCTGATTCCCATTCTTCAGGATACGCTCAGTGCATATGATAATGTGACTGTGATAAATGAAGATGTGATGAAGGTGGATCTGAAGAAGCTGGCGGAAGAGATGAACGGAGGAAAGCCGGTAAAGATTGTGGCGAATCTTCCATATTATATTACTACGCCGATTATCATGGGGCTGTTCGAAAACCATGTCCCGGCAAAAAGTATTACGGTCATGGTGCAGAAGGAAGTGGCGGACCGGATGCAGGTAGGTCCGGGAACGAAAGACTACGGAGCCTTATCTCTTGCGGTCCAGTATTATGCAGAACCGGAGATTGTGGCAAATGTGCCGCCCAACTGTTTTATGCCCCGGCCCAATGTGGGGTCTGCGGTGATCCGCCTGTCGGTTTATGAAGAACCGCCGGTGAAGGTGAAGGACGAAAAGCTGCTTTTTGCGATTATCCGAGCCTCGTTTAACCAGAGACGAAAGACGCTTCAGAATGGGCTTGGCCATGTGCCGGAACTTGGCATTCCGAAAGAGATGACGGTACATATTTTAGAGGAGATGGGACTGCCTGCATCCGTGCGGGGAGAAGCATTGACGCTGGAGCAGTTTGCCGATTTCGCCAATCGCGCCGCGTTGTTGAAAGAGCAGTCATAAGCGGGGGCGGACGGGCATAGAATACCCTGAAAGAACAGGAGGGAATTCTATGCAGGGATATACGAGAAAGATCGCATACCTTTATGAATATAAAGATGGAGAGCAGATGAAGAGCGCAGGCTTTGTAAAAGTGGAGGCGCGCGGCGGAGTCTGCCGGATCGATATTCATTTAAAGAGCTACTGTCATCCCGGGGAAGAAGCCGGGAAAGCCTATATTTATTTTTATTATCAAAAACATCCGGTAGGCATCTGCCTGGGAGACTTAGAAAGCCGCAATGGCGCGCTGGAGTGGCAGGGAACATTGGACGCGGAAAACATTCAGGATAAAGGGGTATCTCTTGCGGAAACCAGAGGTATCTGGGTCCGGAGGCCGGATCATCGTCAGTATGTGGCGGACTGGGACGACTATCCGGTAGATGTGAGACGCTTTCTGCTGTTCCCAAGCGGAGGCAAGAAATGTATCCGCTGCCCCTGGTTTGGAAATTGTGAGAGGAGCATGGAACATGCCGCTGACAGAAGAAGAGAGATATATGAAGGAAGCCATCCGGCAGGCGCATAAGGCCTGGAAACTGGGGGAGGTCCCCATCGGATGCGTGATTGTGCGGGAGGGGAAGATCATCGCCAGAGGATATAACCGCCGCAATACAGATAAAAATACTCTGGCCCACGCGGAATTGCTGGCGATCCGCAAGGCCAGCCGTGCGGCGGGAGACTGGAGATTAGAGGACTGCACGATTTATGTGACGCTGGAGCCCTGCCAGATGTGTGCCGGGGCCATTGTACAGGCTAGGATCCCCCGGCTGGTGATCGGCAGCCGGAACCCCAAAGCAGGCTGCGCGGGTTCGGTGCTGAATCTTCTGCAGGTACCGGCTTTCAACCATCAGGTAGAGATCATAGAGGGCGTGCTGGAAGAAGAATGTTCTTCCATGCTGACGAACTTTTTCCGGGAGCTGCGGGAGAAAAAGAAAGAAGCGAGAAATAATACGGAGGATAAGGGATGAATCAGTTTGATGTAATATTATGGGACGTGGACGGAACCCTGCTGGATTTTCTGGCTGCGGAGAAGGCTGCGATCCAGAGCCTTTTTAAAGAATTCGGGCTGGGAGAGTGCTCGGATGAGATGTTGTCCCGGTATTCTGAGATTAACCGGGAATATTGGAGAAAGCTGGAACGTGGAGAGATGGAGAGGTCCCAGATCCTGGTGAAACGGTTTGAAGATTTTTTCCGTGGGGAGGGGTTGGATACTTCCCTGGGAAAAGCGTTCAATGAGGCTTATCAGGTGCGCCTGGGAGATACCATCGTGTTCTGTGATGACAGCAAAGATCTGGTGGCGTCTCTGCGGGGAAAAGTCCGGCAGTACGTGGTGTCCAACGGAACCGTGGTGGCCCAGACGAAGAAACTGGACCGTTCCGGATTTGACAAGCTGATGGACGGCGTCTTTTTGTCCGAAGAGTTGGGATACGAAAAACCTGCAAAGGAGTTTTTTGATCTGGTATTTCGGGAAATCCATGCGCCGGAAAAGGACCGCATACTGATTGTGGGAGATTCTCTCACCAGTGATATTGCCGGCGGCAACCGCGCCGGTATCCGGACCTGCTGGTATAATCCGGGCGCTCAGGTGAACGATACGGGCGCGAAAGTGGATTATGAAATTCGGAATTTGCAGGAGATACGGGAGATAATCTAAGATATAGTTTTATCAAGCTAAAAAGAAAGCCACCCCACCAATGAGTGTGGAGTGGCAGTTTTTCACTTAGATATCTATTGAGTTGAAATCGATCTCCAGATCATCATAGATCCCGGCTTTGACAGTCTCAGAAAAAGTATATTCTGCGGTATCGTCGGACTCAAAAGAATAGACCATGATCCTGTTTTTCTCTGGATCGACAATCCAGTATTCACGAACTCCGGCAGTACGGTATTTGAACAACTTGGTATAGTAGTCTGTTCGCCTGCTGCCCGGGAAGACAATCTCAATGATCCAGTCCGGCGCACCTGCGCAGCCTTTGTCTGTGAGTTTGTCGGGATTGCAAATAACACTTATATCCGGTTCTACATAGTTTTTATCATCTGCATTCAGAAATACGGCAAATGGGGCGATATCTACCTCACAGGATCCGCCTTTATCCTTAATATAGTTATTGATGATGGTTGAAAGCTCCAGTGTGATTCGCTGATGTTTCCGCGTGGGCGGTGCCATCATATACATCTGCCCGTCAATCAGCTCTGCCCGTTGTCCATCCGGCAGGGCATAGATATCATCAATGGTATACTCTTTGTTCTGTTGCAGTAATGGCATAGTAACACATCCTTTCATGGTGAGAGTGTTGACAGTTGCTTGAGGACTGCTCTTCATCATTCCAAAAAATCTCGAACATTATTGTTCACGCTCCATTCGCTCATTGACAGAACGAACAATAAAGGCATTCACGCTTTCTCCGTGTTTTTTTGCATGATCTCTTATTATTTTCTTTTGTCCTTTTGGAAATGTAACGTTAATTCTATCATAATTGTTCTTTACATATTTGTTTACTGCTTTTTGCTGTGCTTTGCTAATTTTTGATTCTTCAGGCATTTGGCCACCCACTTTCACTAATATATAGATATACTGCATCTATTTTATAGAGATTATGACCCCAAAATCTATTGATGTAAATATACAATACTGCTAAATATATTGGTGCAAATATAGCAATTATGTCAATGAACTATTTGACACATCCCCTTCATCCCTTCTTCACATTCTTTACCTGCATCTTACATACTGTCAAATTCCGACAAAAAATAGCACTTTAAATGTAGAAATGAGCAAAGAGAAAGCTGTTTTTAAATGTTATATTGAATTTAGTCAAAGCGCGCAGAGAAAAGCAGAATGAAGGAGATGAAGTTATGGGAACGATTCAGTTAAAAAATGTGAAAAAGCAGTTTGACAAGGATGTTGTCATCGAAAACCTGAATCTGGATATTGAAGATGGTTCCTTTACGGTGCTGGTAGGCCCCTCCGGGTGCGGCAAATCAACGACTCTTCGGATGATTACCGGACTGGATGATCCCACAGAAGGTGACATTTATATTGATGGACAGAAAGTGAATGACGTCACTCCGGGTAAAAGAGATATTGCCATGGTGTTTCAGAATTATGCGTTGTACCCGACCATGACGGTTCGTCAGAATATTGCGTTCGGTCTGGAGAATAAGAAAGTGCCGAAGGAAGAGCGGGACAGACGGGTGAAAGAGATCTGTGAGATTGTAGGTTTGACGGAATATCTGGACCGGAAACCTTCCAAGCTGTCCGGAGGCCAGCGTCAGAGAGTGGCGCTTGCCAGAGCCATGGTGAAACAGCCGAAAGTATTCCTGATGGACGAGCCCCTGTCGAATCTGGATGCAAAACTGCGGGCGCAGATGCGGGTGGAGCTGATCGAGCTGCATAAAAAACTGGGAACTACATTTGTGTATGTAACCCATGATCAGACGGAAGCCATGTCCATGGCAGACACTATCGTGCTGATGAAAGACGGTTATATTGTCCAGCAAAGCTCTCCGAGGGAGCTGTATAACAATCCCAACAGTGTCTATGCTGCCCAGTTTATCGGGACACCACAGATGAACGTGCTCCGGGATGCCCTTCCGGATGGGAAAATGCTTGGTTTCAGGCCGGAAAAACTGTCGTTCCGGGAAATGGAGGCACCGCATATTACGCTCCGGGTACAGGTGGCGACAAAGGAAATGCTGGGTTCGGAGATCATTTATTCTCTGAACAGCAAATACGGCACATTGATGGCCAAAACGGATTATGAAATCGGCGGAGGCGCAGAAGCCGATATTTATGTTCCGTTCTCATCCATGTATCTGTTCGGACAGGACGAGAAACGTATAGAACTGGATGATACGGCACGGGAACAGATTAAATCCGTATTTGCAGAATAAAGTGGGAGGGGGCATACCTGTGAAGAAAAAAGAAAGAAGCGCAAGTGAAAAAAGAGACAGGCTTCTGGGTATAGTCACAGCTTCACCGGCAGCGATTCTGTTATGTGTGTTTACTGTCTATCCTGTGATTTATCTGATCTATCGGTCCCTTTTTTCGGGAAGCCTGATTTCCACGAAAAAGGAATTTGTGGGAATCGATAATTATAAAGAAATATTATTTGATGAAACTTTCCATAAAGTGCTGATGAATACGATCATCTATACAGTACTGTTTGTGGGGCTTACCATGGTGCTGGCAATCATCATTGCGGTATGGCTGAATGGGTCCAGGCAGAAAAAGCTGAATAATATGGTGGAAGCATGCATATTTACACCGCATGTCATCTCCATGGTATCTGTTTCTATTGTGTTCCTGTGGCTTATGGAACCGGACACCGGATTTTTCAATATGGTGCTTACTTCCCTGGGCTTGGACAAGTTCCCGTTTTTGTCAAGTCCGTCCACGGCGATGATTTCACTGGTGCTGGTGATGGTCTGGAAGAGCGTCGGATATTATGTATTGTTGGTGATGGCGGCCCTTCAGACAGTTCCGGTAAGCATCTATGAAGCGGCGGAACTGGATAATACGCCAAAAATCCGTACATTTTTCAAGATTACGCTGCCTATGATCTCGCCGACGATTTTGTTTACCTGTGTTGTGGCGTCGATTGCGTCTTTCAGGATTTTTGACGCGGTGAATGTCATGACCCAGGGCGGGCCGGTAGATTCTACCAACACACTGGTATATTATATTTATGCGTACGCGTTCCGTTACGGAAATCCGGGAGTCGCATGTGCGGCAGGCGTAGTCCTTCTGGTGCTGGTATGTATTATGACCTATGTACAGTTCGGCGTCAGCAGAAATAAAGTGCATTATCAATAAGGGGGTGGAAAAATGCAGACTTATGACAGAGATATTATTTTGAATAAAATCACACGGGCGCTGAACGTGATACTGAAAGCGATTGTGATCGTGATCTTTATATTCCCGTTTTACTGGATGGTCAGTACATCCCTGAAGGATCTGACGGAGGCGCTGCAGTTCCCGCCCACATTGATTCCTTCCAGTTTTCATTGGGAGAACTTCACACATGTATTTGAAGTAGTTCCGATTGCGCAGTATTTTAAAAATTCCGTGATTGTCAGCATTACAGTGCTGGTTCTGCAGTATCTGATCATTGTTCCGGCAGCTTACAGCCTGTCGAGACATGAGTATCGCGGTAAAAAGCTGTTTTTCGGGCTGGTACTTCTGGGACAGATGATTCCGCAGCAGATTACATTTCTTCCGGTTTACTTTATGTTCAGCAGAATGAAACTGCTTGGCACGCTGATCCCGCTGATCATACCGTTTATTTCAAATCCGTTCGGAATCTTCATGTTGAGGCAGTATTTCATGCAGATTCCGCAGGAAGTCATCGAGGCGGCAAAGCTGGATGATGCAAGCAACATGAAGATCATGTTTAAGGTTATGATGCCCATGGCGAAACCGGCGCTGGTTACGATTGGTCTTTTGTCGTTCATTTCCACATGGAATAACTACTTCTGGCCGTTGATCATGACTTCCAGTGAAACACTCCGTACGCTGCCTGTAGGAGTAGCGGCGCTGAAATCTTCGGAGACGCTGCAGATGTGGAACATTATTATGGCAGGCAACGTGGTGCTGGTACTGCCGATCCTGATCGTCTATATTGTAGCGAGCAAAAAGATCAGGAACTCATTCACTTATTCTGGTATTAAGTAAATAAAACAAAAGGTTTTAAGGAGGATAAATTGTAATGAAACGAAAAGTATTGCTCGGGCTGGTAACGGCCATGTCACTGTTCATGCTTTCCGGATGCGGATCCGGATCGGGAGAGGACTCTTCATCTGCGGAAACTGCCGATGGAAGAATTGAGATTGAGTTCTGGCACTGCATGGGCGCTTCCAACGGAGAACTGATCCAGGAACTGACAGACGCTTTTAATGAATCTCAGGATGAGATTGATGTAAAGGCGGTGCATCAGGGTTCTTATACGGAAGCAAGCACCAAGATGCAGGCAGCTCTGTCAGCAGGGGAGGC